>PNOC01000022.1 GCA_013824615.1 Thermodesulfovibrio sp. | reverse complement strand
GATAGCGTGAGAGAAATTTTTCTTTTTCAGTGTACCGAGTGCAAGAACAAGAACTATTCAACGAGAAAGAACAAGAAGAATACGACAGACAAGCTGCAGAGGAAAAAATATTGCAGGCATTGCAGGAACCATACTCCTCACAAGGAGACAAAGGCTTAATAATCGCGAAGCGTGAATAGCCGGTTGCCATAAACGGTTCACACTTTGTATTTAATCAGGCATATAGGCCAGTAGCTCTAACGGCTAGAGCATCGGACTCCAAATCCGAGGGATGGGGGTTCAAATCCCTCCTGGCCTGCCAGTTTTGAAAGAGGATTGCTGAATATGATTGAGAAGATCAAACAGTTTTTCAGGGAAGTTAAGGTGGAAACCAAGAAGGTCGTGTATCCAAACAGGGAAGAGCTGATCGGGTCCACGTGGGTTGTTATCATCACGGTTATTGTGATATCGGTGTTCCTCGGCCTGGTCGATCTTGGGCTTACCAAGCTCGTCGGCGTGGCACTCAGGTAATATCATGCCAAAAAACTGGTACGTGGTGCATACATATTCCGGGTTTGAGGAAAAGGTCCGGCTGTCGATCGAGGAGAAGGTCGGGGTTCTGGGGATTCAGGAGCGGATTTCCAAAATCCTCATTCCGACCGAGCGGGTTGTCGAACTGAAGGGCGGCAAGAAAAAAGAGAGCGACAAGAAGTTCTACCCGGGGTATATACTCATCGAGATGGAGATGGACGATGAGACCTGGCATCTGGTCAAGAGTACGCCGCGTGTGACCGGATTTGTCGGTGGACAGCACCCGGTGCAGATACCGGAAGAAGAAGTCGAGATCATCAGGCAGCAGGTCGAGAAAGGACCGGTGCAGCAGGTCAAGACCCAGTTCCAGAAAAATGAGAGCGTCAGGATTATTGACGGGCCGTTCAGCAATTTCAACGGGTTTGTCGATGATGTTGATATGGACCACGGCAGATTACGGGTTATGGTTAGTATTTTCGGCAGACAGACACCGGTCGAGCTTAACTTTTTCCAGGTTGAGAAAAATTAGGTTACGCGGATAGAAAAAGGCAGGAGGATTAATTAAGATGGGAAAAAAACAGGTTGTTGGCCAGGTAAAGCTCCAGATAGTAGCAGGGAAAGCAACTCCTGCGCCTCCGGTGGGTCCGGCTCTGGGTCCGCATGGCGTAAATATTATGGAGTTTTGCAAGGCGTTCAATGCTCAGACACAGAGCCTGGGCGATACAATAATACCGATCGTGATGACGATCTATGCAGACAGGACCTTCACGTTTATCACCAAAACCCCTCCTGCATCAGAGCTCATTAAAAAGGCCGCCGGTGTTGTTAAGGGTTCGAGTACGCCGAACAAGGACAAGGTGGGCAAGCTTACTTCAGCACAGGTCCGCGAGATAGCGCAGACAAAACTGCCTGACCTCAACGCATATTCCGTGGACGAGGCTGCCAGGATTATTGCGGGGACCGCCCGGAGCATGGGCGTTGACGTTGTAGATTAATCGGAGGTTGTTATGGGAAAAAAGATGAATGCAGCAGCAGAAAAAATAGAAAAGGACAAGGAGTATACCCTGGACGATGCGATGACGTTGGTCAAGGGAGCTTCCTATGCCAAATTTGACGAAACAGTCGATCTGGCCTTTAACCTTGGAGTCGATCCCCGTAAGTCCGACCAGATGGTGCGGGGCACGGTGGTTCTTCCTCACGGGACCGGCAAGACCGTCAGGGTGCTGGTTTTTGCCAAGGGCGAGAAGGAAAAAGAGGCCCGTGACGCCGGTGCTGATCATGTCGGTGCTGACGATCTGGTCGAGAAGATCAGCAAGGGCTGGTATGATTTTGATAAAGTTGTCGCAACGCCGGACATCATGGGCGTGGTCGGCAAGCTGGGTAAAGTGCTCGGACCGCGGGGCCTGATGCCTAACCCCAAGCTTGGGACGGTCACCTTTGATGTTGCCAAGGCGGTCAAGGACATCAAGGCCGGTAAAGTCGAGTACAAGACCGAGAAGGCAGGGGTCATTCACGTCCCGATCGGCAAGGTCTCGTTTGATAAACAGAAGCTGCTTGAGAATGCCCGGGCGATTATCGATTCCGTGAGCAAGGCCAAGCCTTCAACCAGCAAGGGGAAGTACCTGAAAAAGCTCTGTGTTTCTTCGACGATGGGGCCGGGCCTCAGGATCGACGTCACCTCGCTCGCATCAGGGAAATAATTTTTTAAAACAGCAGGCATTATGCCTGCTTTACAATTAGTCAGAGACAGCAGGTGCCTGACTTAATCCGGCGTCACAGATGCAGCAGCCGGGCCTGCCGAGGCTAATGTGAACGTAAGAAGTACGAGATTGGCTGAGAAAGCCTGAACCGGCTCCTCCCGCCTTTCTCTTATTTCCTGTTTCCATTTCTCTAACCAGTGTCTCTGGGAAAGGAGGTCAAAACTGAATAAGCAAGAAAAAGGAGTACTAATCGCTGACCTTAAGGAGAAATTTTCACGGGCAAAGGCGGTTGTTCTAACCGACTATAAAGGGATGTCTGTTGCTGAGCTTACGGTCCTCAGAAGGGCGCTCAAAAAATCCTCCCTCGATTACGGTGTTGTTAAAAACACCCTTGCGAAGATTGCATCGCAGGAAACAGCAGTTTCTGTAGCAGCCGACTCGTTCAAGGGTCCGGTCGGAATAGCGATCGGCTATGATGATCCGGTCCTTGTTGTCAAGAAGGTGCTGGAGTTTGCAAAGGGCAATGACAAGCTGCAGGTGAAGGGTGCTGTGGTAGAGGGCAGGTTCTGTGATCCGCAGCAGGTCAAGGAGATCGCTGATCTGCCGTCGCGGGAAATACTGCTGTCAATGCTTGCAGGTGTTCTGCAGGCCCCGGCTACGAAGCTTGCCGGTTCTCTGAATGCAACGGTTACGAGTTTTGCGTATGCCCTTGATGCGCTGAGCAAGAAAAAAGAAAACGAAACAACAAATTAATAATTAAGGTTACCAAGGAGGCTTCAACTATATGTCTATCACAAAGGAACAGGTTTTTGAATTTATTGATACCATGACTATCCTTGATATGTCAAAATTCATCAAGGAGTTTGAGGAGCGCTACGGCGTTACTGCAGCGGCCCCTGTCGCTATGGCAGCCGCAGCTCCCGCAGCCGCAGCAGCCGCAGCTGAGGAAAAGACCAGCTTTGATGTGGTCCTTACCGGCGCAGGCGACAAGAAGATTCAGGTGATCAAGGTGGTCAGGGAACTGACCGGACTTGGACTCAAAGAGGCCAAGGATCTTGTTGACGGCGCACCGAAACCGGTGAAGACCGGCGTATCCAAAGAAGAGGCTGCTTCCATGAAGGAGAAACTCGAAGAGCAGGGAGCATCCGTCGAAATTAAATAGTTTTTCGGCGAACAACCGATAAACCGGAGAGCGGGGATAAGGAGAGTACACCTCTTCTTGTCCCCGGTTTATCGTTTCCCCGCATCTTTTTAAAAAGAAGGAGACATATGGCAAGGGTGCTTAGAGAAAGAAAGAGTTTTGGAAAGGTTCCTCAATTCCTTGAAGTGCCAAACCTTATTGAGATACAGAAGCGGTCTTACGACAAATTTCTGCAGAAGGATGTTGGCGGGAGCCAGCGCGAGGATACCGGGCTCCAGGCAGCGCTTCAGAGCGTTTTCCCGATTACCGACTACAATGAGACGGCCGAGATTGAGATTATGGGGTATACCGTCGGCGAGCCGAAGTATACCGTAAGGGAGTGCCTGCAGAAGGGTACGACCTTTGCTGCCCCGATTAAAATAAGCGTGAAATTAAACCTGTTCGAGGCTGACGCTGCCGGCAAAAAACGGCTTAAAGAGGCCAAAGAGCAGGAGGTATATATAGGCGAAATGCCGCTGATGACCGACACGGGTACGTTCATCATCAACGGCACCGAGCGCGTGGTGGTGAGTCAGTTGCACCGCTCCCCCGGCGTTTTCTTCAGCCATGACAAAGGCAAGACCCATGCGAGCGGCAGGCTGCTTTACTCCGCGCGCGTTATTCCTTCCCGCGGCTCCTGGCTGGATTTTGAATTTGACAGCAAGGACATTCTCTATGTCCGGATAGACCGCCGCAAGAAACTTCCGGCGACGATCGTGATGAAGGCCCTTGGCTATTCGAACGAGGACCTGCTGAAGACGTTTTACCATGTAGACACGATCAACCTGAAGGCCAATAATGATTTTTCTATTCTGGTCAGCGAGGTACTGGTAGGGCAGAAGTCTCTGAAGAATATTGTCTCTCCTGACAATAAAGAGGTGATTGTCAAGGAGGGCAGCAAGATCACGAAGGGCGCCATCAAGAAGATGGAGGCTGCCGGCATCAAGGCCATCACGATCACCAAAGAGGAGATCGTCGGCCGGATTACACTGAAGGATATCGTTGATCCGAAGACCGGAGAGGTCATTCTTGAGGGGAACGAAATCCTGGGCGCAGAGTCTTTCGAAAAAGTCCTTGCACTTAAAATAGATACTTTGAACCTGCTGTTTATTGACAACGTCCACTACCTGTCATCGCTCCGCGATACGCTCCTGACAGACAAGGTGCATAACCAGGAAGAGGCACTGATCGAAATTTATAAAAAACTGAGACCTGGCGAGCCGCCCACGATCAGGGCAGCCCGCGATCTCTTCAACGGTCTCTTCTTTGATCCGAAGAGGTACGACCTTTCCCCGGTCGGCAGGCTCAAGCTGAACAAGCGTCTTGGACTGGACACACCTCTTGAGACCAAGGTGCTGACCGACAGGGACATAATCGAGATCGTCCGGTACATTCTGAGTCTCAGGACAGGCCGGGGAGAAGTGGATGATATCGATCACCTCGGCAACCGCAGAATCCGCGGCATCGGGGAGCTGCTCGAAAACCAGTTCAGGATCGGCTTGGTCCGCATGGAGCGGGCTATTAAGGAAAAAATGACGTTGACAGAGTTGGAGACGGCAATGCCGCATGACCTGATCAACTCAAAGCCGGTCATGGCAGCGATCAAAGAGTTTTTTGGGTCGAGCCAGCTTAGCCAGTTTATGGACCAGACGAATCTTTTGTCCGAGATCACCCACAAACGGAGGCTTTCAGCCCTTGGTCCCGGTGGCTTGACAAGAGAGAGGGCAGGCTTTGAGGTGCGTGACGTCCATCCGACCCATTACGGCAGAATATGCCCGATTGAGACTCCGGAAGGACCAAACATAGGTCTCATAACCTCCCTGGCTTCCTATGCACGTGTGAATGATTACGGTTTTATCGAGGCCCCGTACCGGAAGGTCGAAAACGGCAAGGTAACCGAAAAAGTAGAGCATTTCACCGCGATAGACGGAGAGAAATATATTATTGCAGAAGCGACGTCGCCGATCGATAAAAAGGGCTTTCTCATTGGTGATTCTGTTTCCGCAAGGCAGGGCGGCGACTTCAGAATGGTAACCCCTCAGGAAGTCCAGTATATGGACGTATCGCCGAAGCAGGTTGTCGGTATTTCTGCGGCCCTTATTCCTTTCCTTGAAAATGACGATGCCAACCGGGCCCTGATGGGTTCGAACATGCAGAGGCAGGCGGTTCCGCTCCTCAAACCGAGTGCACCGATCGTGGGGACAGGGATGGAGCATGTTGCAGCCAGAGATTCCGGTGCCCTGGTGATGGCCAAGCGGGCCGGCACGGTCGAGAGCGTTGATGCCTCCAGGATCGTGGTCAGGGTTTCGGGCAGTGAAAGCGGCGTCGATATCTATAACCTGCTCAAGTTCATGAGATCGAACCAGGCAACCTGTATCAACCAGCGGCCGATTGTGGACGTTGGGGATGTTGTCGAAAAAGGTGACATCCTTGCCGATGGACAGTCGACAGACCTCGGGGAACTCGCCCTGGGTCAGAACGTCCTGATTGCTTTTATGCCGTGGGGCGGATATAACTTTGAGGATGCAATCCTCCTGAGCGAGCGACTCGTCAAGGAAGACATCTACACCTCGGTGCATATCGAGGAGTTTGAGGTTGAGGCCCGTGAGACCAAGCTGGGTTCTGAAGAGATAACCCGCGATATTCCGAATGTCGGTGAAGAGGCCCTGAAGGACCTCGATGATAGCGGCATCATCAGGATAGGCGCCGAGGTGAAACCCGGTGACATTATCGTCGGCAAGGTCACACCGAAGGGCGAGACGCAGCTTACCCCAGAGGAGAAGCTGCTGAGGGCGATCTTCGGCGAGAAGGCTGAAGAAGTGAAGGAAAGCTGTCTTTATGTTCCCCCCGGAATTGAGGGGACCATTGTGGACGTCCGCATCTTCTCCCGCAAAGGCATCAGTAAGGATGCGCGCGCCAAGAGCATTGAAGAAGAAGATATCCAGAGACTCCAGCGCGACCTGCAGGAAGAGATTAAGGTCATCAAGGAGGAGAAGTTCAGGAAAATTCGTGAATTGCTGACTGGACAGCGCGCAGCCGATGAATTCAAGCATCCCAAGACGAAGGAGTTTATTGTCACGAAAGGGAAGCTGATCGCTGAAAAGCATCTTGAGAACGTCAAGGACGAACATCTGCTGCGCATCAAGGTGGAAAACTCTGATGTTCAGGACAAAATCGATGCGGTAAACAGCAATACGAATGATTATATAAAGAAACTCGAAGCAAAGTATGACGAAAAGGTTGAGAGGGTACGGAAGGGAGATGAACTGCCTCCCGGTGTCAACAAGCTGATCAAGGTGTATATTGCGATGAAGCGGAAGGTCCAGATTGGGGACAAGATGGCCGGACGCCACGGAAACAAAGGTGTCGTAGCCATGGTAATGCCCGAAGAGGACATGCCGTTTCTGCCTGATGGCACCCCGGTGGATGTTGTGTTGAACCCCCTCGGCGTTCCGTCACGTATGAATGTTGGACAGATATTGGAGACGCATCTCGGGCTGGCGGCAAAGGTACTCGGCCTGCATGTGGCAACCCCTGTCTTTGAGGGGGCAAAAGAGGCTGAGATCAGGAAGATGCTGAAAGAGGCCAACATGACCACCCGGATACCGGGCCGCGACACGCGGTTTGATAATATCGAGGAGGACGCTACTAAGGCAGAGGAACCACCTCCCGGGCAGATTGAGCTCCGGGACGGAAAGACCGGTGAGCGTTTTAAACGGCCGGTGACCATCGGCTACACCTATGTGCTGAAGCTGCATCACCTTGTTGATGACAAGATACATGCAAGGTCCATAGGGCCATATTCCCTGGTTACCCAGCAGCCGCTCGGCGGCAAGGCCCAGTTCGGCGGGCAGAGACTCGGCGAGATGGAGGTCTGGGCACTGGAAGGTTACGGGGCAGCATACACGCTCCAGGAATTCCTGACGGTCAAGAGCGATGATGTAACCGGACGCGCACGGATGTATGAGGCGATTGTTAAGGGCGATGCAACATTAGAGCCCGGTGTTCCCGAATCGTTCCATGTATTAATCAAAGAACTCCAGAGCTTGGGTCTTGACGTTGAGCTCCTAGAGAAAAAGAAGAAGGGGGAATAGAATGGCAGAAGACATTTACGCCATATTCCAAAAACCAAAAAATCCTACAGACTTCGAGGCGATCAGGATCAAGCTGGCCTCTCCCGAGAGAATCAGGGAGTGGTCGTACGGTGAGGTCAAGAAGCCTGAGACGATAAACTATCGTACGTTCAAACCGGAGAGGGACGGCCTCTTCTGCGCAAAGATATTCGGCCCGATCAAAGATTGGGAGTGCATCTGCGGTAAATACAAGAGGATGAAGCACCGCGGTATTGTCTGCGACAAGTGCGGGGTCGAGGTTATCCAGTCAAAGGTCCGCCGCGAAAGACTCGGGCATATCGAACTGGCAACCCCGGTGGCCCATATCTGGTTCCTCAAGGGTGTTCCCAGCCGCATCGGGACGCTGCTCGACATGACGATGCGAAATCTGGAAAAGGTACTCTATTTTGAAAGCTATATTGTCATTGATCCCGGTGATACGCCGCTCAAGGCAAAAGAACTCCTGGGCGATGAAGAATACAAGAAAAAAGTTCTGGAGTTCGGCACCCGCTTCAAAGGAGGCATGGGAGCCGAGGCGGTAAGGGAACTGCTCAAGGTTATAGATCTTGAAGTCCTGGCGACCGAGCTCAAGCTGAAGATAAAAGAGGCGGTCTCGATTGGCGTCAAGAAGAAACTGACCAAGAGACTGAAAGTAGTCGAAGCCTTCAGAAAATCCGAGAACAAGCCTGACTGGATGATCATGGACGTTATCCCGGTCCTGCCTCCGGACCTCAGACCGCTGGTCCCGCTTGAGGGCGGGCGTTTTGCTACGTCAGATCTCAACGATCTGTACCGCAGGGTGATCAACAGGAACAACCGGCTTAAAAGGCTGGTCGAGCTGAAGGCCCCCAGCGTTATCATCAAGAATGAAAAGAGGATGCTCCAGGAGGCTGTTGACGCACTTTTTGATAACGGCCGCCGCTCCAAGGTCCTCAAGACAGCCACCAAGAGGCCGCTGAAGTCCCTCAGCGATATGATCAAGGGTAAGCAGGGCCGTTTCAGGCAGAACCTGCTGGGCAAACGTGTCGACTATTCCGGCCGTTCAGTTATTGTTGTCGGCCCTGATCTGAAACTGCATCAGTGCGGACTCCCGAAGCGTATGGCGCTGGAACTCTTCAAGCCGTTCATCTTCAGCAAGCTTGAAGAAAAGGGTCACGCAACAACCATCAAGGCAGCCAAGAAGCTCGTCGAGAAGGAGACCCCGGAGGTCTGGGATGCACTCGAAGAAGTGATCAGGGAAACCCCTGTTCTTCTGAACCGTGCCCCGACCCTTCACCGGCTCGGCATTCAGGCGTTTGATCCTGTGCTCGTCGAAGGCAAGGCGATCAAGCTCCATCCGCTCGTCTGTACAGCGTTTAACGCAGACTTTGACGGAGACCAGATGGCAGTGCATGTACCGTTGTCGATCGAGGCGCAGATAGAGGCCCGCGTGCTGATGATGTCGGTTAATAACATACTGTCTCCGGCAAACGGCAAGCCGATTGTGGTGCCGACACAGGATATGGTTCTCGGCATCTACTATCTCATGAAAGAGAGAAAGAACGCGTTCGGCGAAGGGAAGAGCTTTGCAAGCCCTGAGGATGTCCGGATCGCCTATGATGCCGGCCAGCTCAGCGAGCATGCCAGAATCAAGGTCCGCATGAACGATGAGTTCGTCGAAACTACGGCCGGAAGAGTCATCTTCTTTGAGATAGTTCCCGCTGAGATATCCTTTGCGATGATCAATAAGGATATGACCAAGAAGGAGCTTTCGAAGATTATTGAATTTTCCTATAAAATTGCAGGCAAGCGTGCGACCGTTGTTTTCCTCGACAATCTCGAGAAACTCGGATTCCACTTTGCCACGATTTCAGGCATATCTATCTGTATGGCTGACATGCATATCCCTTCAACGAAGCCCGGCAAGATCCATGAGGCTGAACAGGAGGTCATGGCCGTTCAGAGGCAGTATTCAGATGGTCTCATTACTCAGGGTGAACGCTACAACAAGGTCATCGATATCTGGGCAAATGTCACCGAGGAGATTGCCAAGGACATGATGGCTGAACTCGGCGCTGATGATGAGCATGTTGCCACTGAGGAGGAGCTTCAGGAAAAACGGCTCTTCAACAGCATCTTCATGATGGCGGATTCCGGTGCGCGAGGCAGCGCTGCCCAGATCCGTCAGCTGGCCGGTATGAGAGGCCTGATGGCAAAACCGTCCGGCGAGATCATCGAAACACCGATCACCGCTAACTTCCGGGAGGGGTTGACGCCGCTCCAGTATTTCATATCAACGCACGGTGCCCGTAAGGGTCTTGCCGATACGGCACTCAAGACCGCAAACTCGGGTTACCTGACGCGCCGTCTTGTCGACGTGGCCCAGGATGTCCTGATAACCGAGGATGATTGCGGGACCAGGGACGGTATAACGGTTGTCTCCCTTATTGAAGGCGGCGAGATTATACAGCCGCTTGAAGAGAGGATTTTGGGCAGATTCTCGGTTGAAGACCTTAAAGATCCGGATACCAAGGAATTTGCTGTCAGGCGCAATCAGGAAATCGAGGAAGAACAGAAGGACAAGATTATTGAGGCAGGGTTCGACAAGGTGAAGATACGGTCAGTGCTGACCTGCCAGTCGAAGTTCGGTGTCTGCGCCAAGTGCTATGGCAGAGACCTCACCCGGGGCGAGTCGATTGAGATCGGCGAATCAGTCGGAATTATTGCAGCACAGTCGATCGGCGAGCCCGGTACCCAGCTGACCATGCGTACGTTCCATATCGGAGGTACGGCATCCAAAGTCGTTGAAAATACTGCTCTTGACGCCAAGCATGGCGGCACGATCAAGTTTATAAATATCAACACCGTCAAAAACCGCGAAGGCGTCCTGGTCGTTATGAACAGGAACGGCAGCGTCGCTATCGTTGACGCGAAGAACCGCGAGCGCGAAAAGTACTCGGTTGTTTACGGTGCGAAACTGCTTGTGGCTGAGGGCAAGCGTGTTGAGGCAGGACAGCGTCTGGTTGAGTGGGATCCCTACTCAACACCGATCCTTACCGAGCTTGGCGGCAAGATCGCACTCGGCGATATTGTCGAGGGCATGACGTTCAAGGAAGAGGTGGACGAGACGACCGGACTGTCTCACAAGGTTGTCATCGAATATCCGACGAACATGCGGCCGCGTATTTCGATCAAGGATGAGCACGGCAAATCAACCTTCAAGATCCCCGGAACGAATAACCCGGCAAGTTACGTGCTGCCATCAGGGGCCCACATTCTTGTTGATAAGAATGACGTGGTCTTCCCCGGCGACATCCTGGCGAAGATTCCGCGTGAGACCACCAAGACGAAAGATATCACCGGAGGTCTGCCGAGGGTTGCTGAGCTGTTTGAGGCCCGCAAGCCGAAAGAGCAGGCCCTTGTTTCTGAGATTGACGGTATTGTTGAGTTCAAGGCTGCCCAGAAAGGCAAGAGGGTTGTTGTTGTCAAGGGCGGGGAAACAACAAAGGAGTACGATATCCCCAAGGGCAAGCATGTCAGTGTGCATGAAGGCGACTGGGTCAAGGCAGGTGAGCCGCTGATGGATGGTGCGGTCAACCCTCACAGCATCCTTGATATCCTCGGGCCAAAGGAGCTTCAGAGTTATCTGGTTGACGAGGTGCAGAAGGTATACCGGCTGCAGGGCGTCTCGATCAATGATAAACATATCGAGGTAATCGTCAGGCAGATGATGCGGAAGGTCCGCATCGAGGACGCCGGAGATACCATCTACCTGATCGGTGAACAGGTAGACCGGATGCTCTTCCAGGAGGAGAATGCCAGGGTCAAGGCTGAAGGCGGAGCGCCTGCACAGGGTAAGCCGCTGCTGCTGGGTATCACCAAGGCATCTCTGACAACAGACAGCTTTGTCTCCGCGGCATCGTTCCAGGAGACGACACGGGTTCTGACCGAGGCCGCGATAAACGGGATGGTCGATGAGCTGCGTGGGCTTAAGGAGAATGTGATCATGGGCCGGGTCATTCCTGCAGGAACCGGCATGATAAAATACAAGAACACTTTTGTTAAGCGCGAACTGAAACCGTTCTTCTCTGCACCTGCAGTAGAAGAGTAGGCAGCTCCTGATACCGAGCCCCCTGGGGTCCCTTCAAGGACCTCAGGGGGTTTTTTCTTTTCAGGGCCCCATCTGTTATCATGTAGCGTGTGCTATGACGGCTCACCACGGCAGCCCTGCAGGCCGCCTAATAGGTATCCAGGGAGTTTATTGCGATGGTGTCAGGACGGTGCTTTGAAGACTAACATTACCCTATTCGGGCTGATCCTCCTCGTTATCTCCGTGATAATAACGCTGAACATTTTCTTCCAGCAGAGTTATCAGGGCGAGATGGCTGAGCAGTTCAGCAATGAAAAACAGCTGATTGCCAAATCCATAGCAAAAAATATCAGCGATGACGTTGAACACCTCGAAGAAGAAGCAACCAGGTTTGCCCGTCTGCTCTACACGCGCGGGCTCTCTCCGGACAAAATAGAGCTGTTTATTAAAGATACTTTCTCCGAGCTTGCCGAGGACACGGGAATGACGCTGAAGATTTTTGACCGTCAAGGGAAAGTTGTCTACAGTTCTACAGGACGGGCGCTTGACAAGGATGATCTGGAACATTTCGAAATTGCCAAGCTTGTCAAGCCCGGGTCTGTGCAGTTTCACGACATGGTTGAAGAAGCGCGCAAGCTTGTCCTGCTCACTCCGGTGGCGCGGGAAGGAAGCCAGACGAAAGGCTACATCCTGCTGGAAATATCGACAGATGCCATCAGCAAAAAATTTCTTGAACCGATCAGGGTAGGCACCCGCGGTTACGCCTGGATGATGAACGGCAACGGTACCCTGCTCTACCACCCGACCCAGACCGGCATGGTCGGGAAAAATATTTATCGTGCTGACAAGACCTGCTTTGAGTGCCACAAGTCTTTTGACCTTGAGAAAAAGATACTGAGCAGTGATGACAAGGGGTTCAGTTCATATATAGCCCCGCGCGGAGAGGATAAAATCATTGCCTTTGCCCGTGCTAAAATATCGCAGATCTCCTGGATTGTCTGCGTCTCGATGCCATATTCAGAAGTGACCTTCAGCATCAGAAAGAGCATGCGACTGCATTCTCTCCTTGCCATCTCGATCTTCCTCACAACTCTTGCCTTCGCCCTTGTTGTTGTTTCGATGAACAGGCAGCGGGTCAAGGCAGAGGAGAAGGCAAAATTTCTGGGAACACAGAAGCAGCTCGAAAAGGAGATACTCCAGGCAAAGGAATATCTCGAAAACCTGCTCGAAAGCACCGAGTCCCAGATCATGGTCCTTGACCTGAACACGCGGATCAAGACAGTAAACTCTTCCCAGGAGAGGCTCTGCGGAGCAGAGAAGAACGAGCTGCTCGGCAAAAGTTTCTTCGAAGTCTTTCCCGTCGAGCAGGAGAAGGACCTGGACATGCTGCGGGGAGTACTTGCGCAATGTCTCGAAGGTAAAAGCCACCGGCTCAGCAATTATCTCTACAGAAAGGGAGATAAGCTGCTTTATCTGAATATCAGCATTAACCCTCTGGTTATCCATGGCGCGATTGAGGGTATCATCCTGTCGAGCAGTGATGTTACCGAAGAAGTCAAACTTAAGACCAGGCTCCACGAGTACGCCCTGAAGCTTGAGGAGATGGTGGTTACCCGTACTGATGAACTGAAAGGGGAAAAGGAGAAGCTGGATGCAATTGTCAGTGCTATTGAAGGAGGGCTCTGTGTCGTTGACCGGAGTACCGAAGCCGTGCTCTGGGTCAACAGGACCATGCGGGACTGGCTGGGAAAAGAAGAGCAGGTCGAAATTGTTCTCGAGGACATCTATGGCGGCGGTGTCCTGCACAGTGCCATCGTCGATAATCAGTTATTCCGGGAAGTGGTCTATCGTGATTTTGTAAACCGCAAGGGTTATTTCCAGATCACCTCTACCCCGATTTTTGCCTCCGAGGGTCAGACGCAGACGCTGGTCCTGATCCAGGACATAACCGAGATGAAACGTATGGAAGAGCGCATGATGAACTCCGAAAAGCTCTCGGCTTTGGCAAGAATCTCGGCCGGCGTTGCCCATGAGATCGGGAATCCCCTTACGTCGATATCTTCCTATGTACAGATCCTGCGGGAGATGGACCACGACGAATTTACGACGGAGAGTCTGGATACAATCGCCAAGCATATCAACCGGATTGCGGATATTGTCCGCCAGATGTCGAGTTTTTCGAAGACGAGGACCCCTGATCTGCGTCGCATAGACATTCAGGATGTGGTCAGGCAGACCCTTGACCTGGTCAAATACGACAAGCGCATGAAGCATATCAAAATAGGCATCGATATCCCCGGCGGTCTTCCCGGCGTATCGGTCGACGAGACCCAGCTGATTCAGGTGCTGATGAATATCATTCTGAACGCAGCGGACGCCATGCCGGGCGGTGGTGCTCTGGATATTGCTGCCCAGGGAATGGACCGCGAACTGGAAGTCTCGGTGGCAGACACCGGGACCGGAATTTCTCCGGAATACATTGAAAAGATATTCGACCCCTTTTTTACAACAAAAGAGATGGGTACCGGCCTGGGGCTTGCGGTAAGTTATAATATAATCAAAAGCTATCAGGGGGATATCCTGGTCGAAAACCGGCCGGGAGGCGGGACGATATTCAGGGTGAGGTTGCCATATTATGAAAGCTAATCAATATAAAATACTGGTTGTTGACGACGAGCGGGACATCTGCCGGGCGCTCGAATTTCTGCTGACACGGGAAGGCTATAAAGTCGTTACGACTTACAACGGCGAGGATGCGCTGAAAAAGATCGAGACTGATGATTTTGATCTGGTGATCACGGACCTGAAGATGGAGGGGATTGACGGCATGGAACTGCTCGACCGGGCCTTCGGCATGAACCCCAACCTGATCATGATTATGATGACCGCCTTTGCCTCGGTCGAATCTGCGGTCACGGCGATGAAAAAAGGCGCAAGCGATTATATTGTCAAGCCCTTTATCAATGAGGATGTCAAGATGACGGTCAGGCGTCTTCTGGAGCATAAGAAGGTCCTGATGGAGAACCTGGTGCTGCGGCAACAGCTCAGCCAGAGGTTCGGCAGCCGCCAGTTTGTGGGCGGTTCACCTCAGATCCATAAGGTTTTTGAGGTGCTGGAGAAAGTTATCCCGACCCGGAGCAATATCCTTGTTCTCGGCGAAAGCGGCACCGGCAAGGGTGTTATCGCCGAAATCGTGCACTCCAACAGCCAGAGAAAAGACAAGCCCTTCATTGCGATCAACTGTTCTGCTATTCCCGAAAATCTTCTCGAAAGCGAGCTCTTCGGGTACCGCAAGGGCGCCTTTACCGGCGCTGCTGCGGACAAAAAAGGATTGATAACGATGGCAGATCAGGGGACCCTTTTCCTTGACGAAATCGGGGATATGCCGATGCCCCTGCAGGCGAAACTGCTTAAGGTGCTGGAGACCGGAGAGGTCCAGCCCCTCGGGGATACGAAGTCCTTCTTTGTCGATGTCCGGCTCATCGCAGCGACGAACAAGCATCTTGAGGAGCAGATCGAAAAAGGGCTGTTCAGGGAAGATCTTTACTACCGTCTCAATGTCATTGAAGTGACGGTTCCCCCCCTGCGTGAGCGGAAAGAGGACATTGCGGTTCTTGCCCGGCACTTTGTCGAACAGTTCAGCAAGGAGAACAACAAGACCGTATCGGATATCAGCGATGAGGCACTTGAAGCTTTGAACAGTTATCCCTGGCCGGGTAATATCCGGGAGTTGCGGAACGTTATCGAACGGGCTGTGGTGCTGACCAACTCAAGCCGGATAGGGGTTGCCGAACTGGCGGGGAAGATAAAGGAGCAGCAGGGTATCAGGGGCGCCCAGACTCTTAAGGACAGGCTTGAATACTACGAGGAGAAGATCATCCGTGACGGCCTCCGGACACATGACGGAAACAAGGAAGCGGTTGCGCGGGAACTCGGGGTTGATTTGGCAACCCTTTACCGCAAGATCAAAAAACTCGGCATTGCCGACGGTTAGGGCCGGGAAATAATCACGGTTAGCGATCTTACGAGGATATAGCATGAAGAACATTTCTCCTGTTATGTGGTCACGCACTGCGGTCCTTGTCTGCATTGTCCTTGTGGTCTTTGCCGCTCCTCTTTATGCTGAGGTCTTCCAGTATTTTGATGATGAAGGAACCCTCATTGTTACAGACAATCCGCTTAGACTGAAACGCCCCCGTGCAGCGCAGCCTCTAAATACCTATAAGCCTAAAAAAGATCAGCAGGTAACTCTCAGCCTGCTGGATGATGTGCAGTATGACTACTATCCGGTCTTTGGCCGGAGTTTCGGAGAGGTCCTCAGCTCAGTCCAGGCAAATGGACCGTATGATTCAGGCGATAACCGGCGCTACGCAGGCCAGACAAGATGGGCGACCGGCTGGTCCTACGCCTTTGGTTCCACCTATACGAGGGAGGGAGATAATTTCCGTGCCGTGGTCACGATCAGTGACATCCAATACCGGTCAGACATTGCTGTTCTGCTGCCGATGCTGAGTCCTGATGCCGAGCTTGGCTACCATGATCTTCAACAGTGGCAGGGGTTCATGACAAAACTCGTTGAGCACGAGCACGACCATGTCAGAATTGTACGGGAGCCTTTCCCCCGCGGCGAGGCCGTAAAAAAAGTGCTTGCGATCAGGGAGGTTCTGGTGCCGGCTGAGCCGGGAATCGCTCCGGATTCTCTGGTCCAGCAGGCGGTTGAGACTGCAACGGCAAGGATAGGGCACGAATTCGTCAGGACAGTGAAGGCGAAAAATGACGAGTACGACCGGCTAACCGAACATGGGCTCAAGCCTGAAATGAAGACGGTTTTCTTCGGCAGCGGCTACTGAGCCTGCAACTGGCAACAAACCTCGAACCATGAAACAGACCTGGAGGGTGATCGATTCCGGCCCGTGCGAGGCGGCCTTCAATATGGCACTGGACGAAGCTTTGGCCTTCTCTGTCCGCCAGGGCAGTTCCCCTCCGGTCCTCAGGTTCTATGGATGGAAGAAGCCCTCGGTTACCCTCGGATGTTTTCAGCGGACTGCTGACATTGACCTGGAGTACTGCCTGGAGCAGAAGGTTCCGGTGGTGAGAAGGCCCACCGGAGGCAGGGCCGTTCTGCACGGCGCTGAGCTGACCTACAGTTTTTCTGCAAGGACCGACCTGTCTTTTTTTTCAGGAGGGCTTATCAACAGCTACCGGAGCATCAGCGTGGCCTTTTATCAGGCGCTGCTCCATTGCGGCCTGCAGGCCGATGCCAGGAGGGAGCGGGAAAAAGGGGCCGTTCTTGCCGGCAGCCCGCTCTGCTTTCAATCGAGCTCATATGGAGAGATGCTGTTGCACAACAGGAAAATAGTCGGAGCAGCGCAGAAACGCTGGCCGGACGGGCTGTTGCAGCAGGGTTCTCTTCCTTATGAGCATAATGAAGAACTGATGCTGAAAATCTGCAGGATCAGCAGGGAGGAGCTCCGCCGGAGCATGACCGGCCTCAGGGAGGAACTGCCGGACCTGGATGAAGGCCGGCTGAAAGACGCGCTTATTGCTGCGTTTGAGGCCCGCTTTGCGGTTCGTCTGGCTGCGTCTTCTCTGTCTCGGGCTGAGGTTCAGCAGACAGAGGTATTTCTGAAGCAGAAGTATCTTCAGGATTCATGGAATCTGGAGCTGCCGTCGCGGCGGCGGACTCAGCAGGCTGCTGGGCAGGCATGATTTCGGCCTCATAGTAGTAGTTAAATATAATTGCCAGGATAACGAGCCCGAGATAACTCTGAGCAATATATGAAAGTATCTGAAACGGAAAGGATATGATCGTTCCGATGATAGGGATCAGGTTAAAAGGATAGACGATCAGCATAATAAAAAAACTCAGCAGCACATAACTGGCCAAAAGGACCACATACAGCCAGAAAGCCTGCTGCCTGCCCCAGAGAAAGCGGAAGGCTTCTTTGAATGAAGCAGCGGCCCCGCCCCCTTTGAAGTAGAGGACTGCTATTCCATAAACTGTCACCGCCAGAGCTCCGAGGATAAAGCTGAGTCCTGTCAGCACCAGAATCAGCGAGAAAAATATCCCCAGGAAGAGGGCCAGGGTTGAGTCCTGACTCCGGGCGGCCGAGACGATTGCAGCTATACCGCCCCCGAAAAGTCCCAGGAGGAAGGTGATGCCGAGGAAGACAAGGCCGACGAGCAGGGAATACCACATCATCGGAAAGAAAAGCCGTCGTGCCTCGCTGAAAAAACTCTTTGAACTGAATTTTGAGGCGGGGTCAATGATGCCCCGTCCTATTATTCCCATTGAGCCGCTGAAGACATAGAGTCCAACCGTGGTGACCAGAGTAACATAAAACAGAAAACAGGCGATGATGATCAGGATCAGGCCGAAATATTTCGAGACCAGCTCAGCGGGATTCTTGATTATCGCCAGGATATCCTTCATCTCCGCAAGCCCGGTGAGATCCAGACCGAAGATTATAAAAGCGATGCCGAGCGGTATGCCGACAATAATGAAAAAGCCGACGCAGTTCAGCAGCATCATGACCGCCTGAACAGCGATCAGCTGCCATCTGCTGTTGATTATCCTGAAGCCGTTTTTGATTGTTTCCGAGTAGCTCATCTTTTTATTATACAACCTCGACCCTGATCTCCTCAAAAGAATCCTGCGGGAGTTCACTGATGAAACGTGACGGCCTCAGCAGGCCCATGCTGTTCCAATCCTCTGATACGATAGGATAACAGATATAGAGGGCTTCGCGTGCCCGCGTTGCCGCAACATAAAAAAGACGCCGCTCTTCCTCTTCATCATCACTCTTCAGCGATTTGGCAGACGGAAATTTTCCGTCGTTCATTCCGATGATAAAGACCGTGCTCCACTCGAGCCCTTTGGCCTGATGAACCGTGGAGAGGATGACCCTGCCTTCAGGAGCCTCTTCACCACCGGCGTCAGGCTCAACAATTCCCTGCAGAGCCAGTTCGCTCAGGAAGACCTCCAGCGAATCATATTTCGCGGCGAAACGTGTCAGTTGTTCGATGTCCTCGATCCGGACTTCGGCATTCGGGTAGATGTTGTAGAGGTGGTCCTCGTAGCCGTGGCGCAGAACATGGTCAATGGCAGCCGAGGGTGCGGTGAGATACTGTGCATCCTTAAGCTCCCGGATGACATCCAGCAGCCGGTTGAAGCCCTCTGTCGCTTTCCCGGGAACATGCTTCCCAGCCTCCGGTATGGCCTCGGCAGGGTTGTCAGTTTTTTTGATAGTGTCCCAGATCCTGCCTGCAGAGATATTGCCGATTCCCTTGACCAGCTTGAGAACTCTTTTCCAGCCGATTTCATCAAAGGGGTTGATGATCACTTTCAGATACGAGAGGATGTCCTTGACATGTGCCTGTTCAAAGAATTTCAGCCCCGACCTAATCTCAAAAGGAATGCCCCGTCTCTGGAGTTCCATCTGGAGCTGCATTGACTGATAGTGAGAACGGTAGAGTATTGCGATGTCATCAAAGGCTGTCCCGTCTGCGTTCATATCGGTAAGGACCGAGGCGACGAACTCCGCCTCCTGAAAAATGTCCTTCAAGGGTACGCTATTCGGCAGTCCCCCCGGCGGCAGTACTGCCGTGAGTTCTTTGCTGAACTGGTTCCTGTTCCGGGATATGATACTGTTGGCGAGGTGGAGTATTTCTGGCGTTGACCGGTAGTTTGTCGTGAGTTTATGGATGACGGTATTTTGGTAACGCTCGGGGAACTTCAGAATGTTTTCGAAGGCCGCCCCTCTGAAGGAATAGATCGACTGTGCATCATCTCCTACCACCATCAAATTCTGAGGCCCTCCGGTCGCAAGGTCAATGATGTCCGACTGCAGCCGGTTGGTGTCCTGATATTCGTCGACGAGGATATGTTTAAACTTGAGGGAGTAGTACTCACGGATTTTATCATTTTCGGCAAATACCTTTTTCCAAAGGAGCAGAAGGTCATCAAAGTCCATCAGATTCAGGGACTGCTTTTTCGATTCATACTGCGAGGCTATCCTGGTCACCTCCTCAACTGCATCCATGAAATGCGGAAACCTCAGGGCGATCACCTCGTCCAGAGTCCTGTTGGTATTCTTTGAAAGACTGCAGATTTCCAGGAGAACAGATCCCTGTGGCAGCACCGTATCCTTCTGGTAGATTTCTGCAATGCATGCCTCGAAAAGCTCTTTCGTGTCTTCCCGGTCGAGAATCGAAAAGCCCTGCCGGTAGCCCGCAAGGATATAGTGCTGTCTGAGTATGAGGTTGGCAATATGGTGAAAGGTCCCGCCGAAAAGTCCGGAAGTGTTTCGGCCTGCCAGAAGCTCAGCTCTGCGCATCATCTCCCGGGCGGCCTTGTTCGTGAATGTCAGCAGAAGTATATTTTCCGGCCTGACCCCTGATTCGATCAATCTGGCCACACGGTAGGTTACCACCCGTGTCTTCCCGGTCCCTGCTCCTGCCAGGACCAGCGCTGGCCCGTCCCGGTGCATGACGGCGGCATACTGCTGAGGGTTCAGTTCATGTTCGTAGTCAACGTTAGAGGCCGATGGACCGCGACGCAGGAAATACTTCTTCATCACTATATTCTAGCAGAGGGGTGGATGTGTGTTCTCTCTAAATGCATTTCCAGCCCCTTCTCCCTAAAGCCGCAGAAGGAGCTTTCTCGCCAATGATGTTTGTTTTATCCCGCAATGGCTGCCCTGCCCGTAAGGCCTTCCTCCGGAAAGTCGCAGGTCTGAGGGTAAGGATCACTAATTTCTGTTCTAATGCGAAGAAATATTCTATAATATCAAATAATTTCAGCATGATAGAGGCACAAAATGGTGCGTAATTGCCGATTGACCGCTATGAAATCCCTGTGCTATTTTAACGACATGTTGAGGGGAGCTAAATATCCGAAAGATGTATAAATTTTCCGGTCATGAGTCATTCCCCTGCCGTTACACTTGGCTGCCAAAAGCCTTTCTCGCTCTTGATTCCGATTCTAAAGCCTTTGCGGATGAAGAAAAGGCCATGGTAACTTTGGGTGTTGGCAAGAATATGGTTCGGGCCATTCGCTTTTGGGCGCAGGCGGCTGATATCGCAGAACCTGCCAAAGGTGGAGGATATACTTTGACCGATTTCGGAAAGGCGCTCCTCTCTCATGATGGATTCGATCCATACCTGGAGGACATTCGTACGTTATGGCTTATCCACTGGAAATTTTCAACTCAGATTGAAGAGCCGCTTTTTGCCTGGGATTTTCTCCTGAACCACTGGCAGCATCCTGAGATAAGTCGAACAGAGGTTCTGTCAGCTTTCCAGAAAGAGGCAGACCGGTACGAACGCAAACTTTCACCCGTAACTATTGAACAGCATTTTGATATTTTTCTCCATACCTATGTGCCTACAAGGGGCAGAAAAGGCGAGATTCAGGAAGATAATCTTGATTGCCCACTGGTTGAACTGGAACTTATACAGAAGACAGGCGAGCGCAGGATAGATAAAACCGGGAAAAGAGAATCGATCTATGCCTTCCGCCGTGAGGAAAAATCTGAGATCACGTCAGAGCTGTTTATCTATTGTCTGGATGATTATTGGAATAAGCGACTCCCCAATGAAAAGACCCTGAGTTTCCGGGACGTATCAGTGGGACACGGCAGCCCCGGTCAGATATTTAAACTTCCTGAACGGGATCTGAGGGAACGCCTTGAAACAATAGAAAAGGATTCAAAGGGAGCTTTTTCTTATCAGGAATCCGCATCTTTGCAGCAGGTGACCCGCCTCAATACATCAGGAAGGCACTTTTTATCAGAGATTTACACCTTAGAGGCTGCTTATGCCTGAAAACAGGATTGCTGATCTTTTCCAAATCCAAAGCCGCTATCTCCGTTCCGTCCATCTGGAGAGGGATTTTGCGGATACATCTGCCCTTCAGGGCTATGTTCTTACTGATTATGCAAAAAACAACCTTGAGCGTATGGCTGCTGGTTTAGCTGAGACTTCGGGTCAGAGGGCATGGAGAATTACAGGCGACTACGGCTCAGGGAAATCATCCTTTGCCCTGGTACTTGCACATCTCTTTGCCGGACGTTATGAAGGTCTGTCACCCAAGATCAAGAAAATAATTGACTTCAATAAAATAGGCGTATCCGTCCCCCATTTTTTGCCCGTTCTGGTCACTGGCTCACGAGAGCCCCTTAGTATTGCCCTGCTCCGGTCCTTGCGAAATGCATTGCAGCGTTATTCCGAGCGTGGAAGGCTGCCTAAGGTCATTGATAAGATTCAGGTACAGCTTGACAGAGCAACCATCGTGGACTCTGATGATAATGTGGTCGAGCTGATCACAGAGGCAAATGCTTATGTGAAGGAGTCGGGCAAGGGTGCCGGGCTTTTAATAATCCTCGATGAACTGGGTAAGTTTCTTGAATTTGCGTCGCTCCATCCCGACCGCCAGGATGTTTACTTCCTCCAAAAACTGGCAGAAGCTGCGATGCGGAGCGGTAAGAACCCTCTTTTTATTGTTGGCCTGCTCCATCAGGGGTTTAATACCTATGCGGACCAAATGTCGCAATCTGCACAGAAGGAATGGGAGAAGGTTGCAGGCCGCTTCGAGGAGTTGTTTTTTGATCAGCCGCTTGAACAGATGGCAGGGCTTGTTGCCAATGCCCTGAACTTAAAAATAAAACAGTTGCCGCGTGATCTTGCAGCCCAGGCAGAATTTGATATGGAGTCTGCACTCAATCTGGGATGGTATGGATCTGCGTTCAACCGAAAGACGATGATTGCGAATGCGGCAAGTCTCTATCCTCTTCATCCCTCTGTATTACCAGTGCTCGTGAAACTCTTTAGCAGGTTCGGACAGAACGAAAGGTCACTCTTCAGTTTTCTTCTCTCAAATGAGCCCTTTGGACTTCAGGATTTTGCCAGTCGGTCTATAGGTGAAGATAGTTTTTACAGGCTCTATAATTTGTACGATTATGCCCGGACTGCTTTTGGACACAGGTTAAGCATTCAAAGCTATCGAAGCCATTGGAACCATATAGATTCGGTAATAGAGAGCTTTCATCCCACTGACAAGATTGAACTCCGGATTTTAAAGACAGTAGGGCTGTTAAACTTATTGGATACAAGCAACCTTTTGGCCTCGGAAGAGGCTGTGCTTATGGCACTGACAGGCGAAAACGCGGCTGATACACGCCATGCCAAGGCTGTTCTGCAGAAGCTTCAGAAGGTAAAGAAGGTCCTTTATAACCGCGGAGCATCAGGAGGCTATTGCCTATGGCCTCATACCAGCGTAAACATCGAGAAGATATACGACGATGCATCCAAAGCCCTGCCCATCGCACCCCGCATTTCTTCAATAATTGCGGAGTATCTTGAGACCCGTCCACTCGTTGCCCGGCGTCATTATATAAAAACCGGAAATCTCAGGCATTTTGAAGTGCGATATGCTGGGGCAGCCGACCTCAGTAATTCTCTGTTTGATAATTCTGATTCATCCGACGGACTGATTGTAATTCCTCTTTGTGAAACCGATGAAGAGAGACGAAAGGCATTGAAGTTTGCAAAATCGATTGCGCTGGCTGACCGTCCAGAGGTCCTGGTAGCGATACCTGAACCACTTGGCAGTTTGTCCGGGCTCGTGCAGGAGGCCCAACGCTGGCAATGGATTGAAAAAAATACAACGGAACTGAATGACGACCGTTACGCTGCGGAAGAAGTCTCAAGACAGATCACGGCATCACGGAAGACCCTTGAAAAACGGATACAGAGCTTTATCGGTCTCAGGCAGTTTGCGGAGAGGACAACGTTACAGTGGTTTTGCCAGGGTACCCCGGTTGTCATCAATAATGGCAGGGATCTTCTCTCTCGTCTTTCGGACAGCTGCGATATTGTTTACGGCATGGCCCCGCATATTCACAATGAGCTTGTCAACAGAAGGTCACTCAGTTCAGCGGCAGTTGGCGCGCGGATGAGGCTGATAGAGCGTATCTTTAAATATGCCTCTGAGCCTTTGCTTGGCATGGATAAGACAAAAAAACCTCCTGAAATGTCGATCTACCTTTCTGTGCTCAGAGAGGCGGGAATGCATCAGGAATCAGGCGACAGTTGCAGAATTTTAGTGCCAGAAGAGAAAAAAGATATCTGCATTGTCCGTCCCAGCCTTGAGCGGATCAAACAGCTCATGGAGGAAAATCCTGACAGCCGGATCAAGATTTCGGATATATTCATGGAACTCCGCAAACAACCTTACGGAGTTCGTGATGGAATAGTGCCCCTTTTACTTGCGGTGTTTGCGAAGGTATACGAGCATGACCTCGCATTCTATGAAAACGGCGCATTCATGCGGCATATAGAAGGCGATGACTTCCAGCGGATCGTGAAAGCCCCTGAGACCTTTGAAATGCAGTACTGCAGGATAACCGGGGTTCGTGCCGACCTGTTCGACAAGCTTCTTAATATTTTGGAGTTACAGCAGCCAGGCAAACGGAAGGCAGACATCCTTGATGTTGTCCAGCCCCTCTGTCAGTTCACTGCAAAGCTACCATCGTATACCCATAAGACGAAAAAACTGTCGCCTGTTGCTCTGGCTGTGAGAGCGGCATTGTTGGCTGCGAAAGAACCTGCGAATCTGCTCTTTCACGATCTTCCAAAGGCCTGCGGCTGCGATGCGTTTTCTGATAAAAAAAATGCAAGTGAGAAAGAGGTGCAAACCTTCATCTCTACGCTCAAGAATGCGTTGGACGAATTGAAAGGCGCATTTCCCGAACTTCAGGAAAGGATGAAGTCTCATATCATGAAGTCATTCGAGATGCCAGGTACTTTCAGCGAAGTACGGACCGCATTGGCGGAGATCTCCGAAACTATACTTGTCACGATCACTGAACCCCGCCTGAAATCGTTTTGCATGCGCCTGGCGGACAGTAAACTGTCTGAATCCGAGTGGCTGGAATCGATGGGAAGCTTGATATGCTCCAAGCCTCCTTCAAGGTGGTATGACACAGATGAAGACTTGTTTTCCTATGAGACGAATCTGCTGGCTTCGAGGTTCAAGCGTGTGGAAAGTATCTCGTTTAAATCGAAAGGAAAAAATAATATAGGCTCTGCCATTCGAATAGCGATTACCCAGTCTGACGGGACAGAAGTTGAACAGGTGGTATATCTGTCGAAGGATGAGGAGGCACAGGCGGATGAAATAGAGGCTGAGGTAACTGCGGTAATAAAGAAAGGTAAAAGAGTTGGGTTGGCTGCTGCTTCGAGGGTTTTTTGGAAGATGATGTCTGACAAGGAGAAATGATGTGTTCAGAACGGTGATTATATAAATGGGTTTTAAAATCGCTGCAAGAACAATTTTACAGCTGGGGGCTGAGCTTATTAGTTCTGATGCTATTGCATTCTATGAGTTAATCAAAAATGCCTTTGATGCGGATTCTCCTGATGTAAGAATAAGTGTTATTGAACGAATTCCCTATTCGAAATACAGGGAATTGAAAGCCCTTATGACTAATAGAGAGAGCAATCTATCTATCCAAGAAGCAAAAGAAAATATCATATCAGCAATCGCGCCAGGTTCGCCCAAACTTGAACGACTTCAAGATAAGATTGAGGCAGCAAAGTCCTGGGACAATTTACAAAGAGCTCTGGATTCTGCAAATTATATTCGCATTCAGGATTGCGGGGAAGGAATGTCGCTAAAGGACCTTCAGGATGTGTATCTAACAATAGGTACCCGATCACGCTATCTAAAAAGACAAAAACTGCGGACTGAATATCTTAGCAATGCGGAGGAATCAATTGAGGAATCTATTAAGCCGGTACTTGGAGAAAAAGGGGTGGGCCGTCTTTCCGTGATGAGGCTCGGGGATCGCCTACGCGTGCGCACAAAGAAAGCTGGGGAAAAATATTGGAACTTTCTTGAAATTGACTGGTCTCGGTTTTCGCATGAATCTGATTTATTCGTGGAGGATATAAGTGTTGCCCCGTGGAAGGATGACAAGAAGGCGAACGATGCAGATTCTTCGGGCACTGTCATTACTGTTTCCGCACTGAAATCAAGATGGTCGACAGATAAACTGCGTGAAATCTCAACAGAAGAATTTCGAAAGCTTATTGATCCTTTTACCCAAGAATCGAAATATCCTATATTGCTCGAATTCAATGATAAAGAAGTCAAAACGCGTAGCTTTGATAAACTTCTCTATGAAATGGCGCATGCGCGTGTTTCAGCTGAGTTCCGAATTGATCAAAACGAGGGACCTATGCTCTCTGGCAAGATCGATTATCTGTTACATAAAAAGCAAAAAAAGTTTAAGTATTATTTCAGTGATCTGAAAAAATTGTGTGACCTCGAATCGCCATCTGTGTTGCGTTCTCTTGGGCCATTTAAGCTAATGTTTTACTGGTACAATAAGCGCTTGATAAAGGGAATTGATGGATGGGGGACGCAAATCGAACTGCGAGATCTCATCAATCAATGGGCTGGGGGGATCATGGTTTTCAGGGATGGCTTCAGGGTTTTGCCGTATGGTGGAGCCGACAATGACTGGTTGGATCTAGATAAGAAAGCATGGGGCTCGTCTGGTTTTAAATTGAACCGCCAGCAAGTTATTGGAAAAGCAACAATCTCTTCAATACGTAACCCTATGCTAATAGATCAAACAAACAGGGAAGGACTTGTCAGGAATGATGAGAAAGAAACTTTTGTTACTCTTCTTAAAATCGTTCTCTTCAATGAATTCAAGCTATTTACATTAAATATTGACCGCGAAATGAAACTTCAAGAACGATTAAGTTTTAGAACGCTTGAAAAACGCTTGGAGGATGAGGAGGAAAGGTTAGAAGAGAATCTTTCAAAACTCGTCGGAGAATTTCGTATCCCAAAACAAAATCCAGCGTTAAAAGCATTAGAGGAAACAAAAATTGATATAATTAAGCTCTTTAATAGGGCAAAAGATCTTGCTGATATCCACGAAGACGACAGAACAAAATATCTAAACTTGGCTGGCATTGGGTTGATGGCAGAAATTATTGCACATGAACTTAGTAGGGCATCATTGAACATACTAAATGAATTGAAAGACATAGACAAACAAAAGATGCCGGCGTCCTTAGAGAAGAAGCTCGAAACTTTTGAATGGCAGTTAAAGACGCTACAAAAGCGACTCAAAATGATTGACCCTGTGAGTACCAGAGGTCGGCAAGTCAAGGAAACTTTTAACCTTGTTAATTGGATAGATGAAATACTCTATGCCCATAAAGCGCAGTTCAAACGACATGCTATAAGATTTGAGTTAATTGTTGTGCCTGAAGGCGAAAAGAAATTTTACATTAAAGCCGTCAAGGGTATGATTGTCCAAATAATGGAGAATCTTATTGCTAATTCAGTTTATTGGCTTAAGGCTCATAAAGAAGACTTTGGGAATTTTAAACCTGAGATAACTGTAATAATTGACACAAATACTTCCAAGCTTTTTTTTACTGACAACGGGCCAGGCATTTCACCTGAGAGAAGAGAAGAAGTTTTTCAACCCTTTTTCTCAACGAAACCATTCAAATTGGGCAGGGGGTTAGGTTTGTATATTTCCAAAGAAATTGCAGAATACAATAATTCAAAGCTTTACCTATCCGATGAGATTAACGATGATTCTGGTAATCTTAATACGTTTGTTTTAGAAATGGAGTAAGCAGGAATGCCGACTATCAAGAGCCTACTGGTGGGTTGCGACAAGATTGCAATTATTGACGATTCTTTCGATCCCCCTGTCAGAGGTGACAATGACGACAAGATAGAGGGCTTTTGGCAAGCAATAGAACCTGATAAGGATGCAAGAAAGGAACTAAAAGAGCTTGGCATAGCTGCTGATGATAGTGACGGCATTGGAAACGACGAGCTTAAGATATTGTGGGAGAAAAAAGAGTCTCTGAATAAATTAAGTAAACCCTTTGAAGAGTTTATTCAGAAAATTAAAGACGAGAAAGAAGAACCCGCCCTTAAAGACTTATGTAACTACTTAGATGAACGTTCTATCTCTTATCGTTGTTTTGGACCTCAGGATGTTGAAATTGATAATATTTATGAGATTGTCTTCATCGATTATTATTTGGGGCCTGATAAAACAGAATCTTTAAAAAAAGAAGCTGTTGGCAAGTCGATTTCTATCGCCCGAAAACTTGCTGAAAAATATGGACCCAGCAAACCTTTAATCATACTAATGACATCCCATTCAGGTCTTACTGTGGCTATGCAAGATCATTTTCGTGGAGAAGCAAATATTGTTGGAGGTATGTTTTATTTTATTCCCAAGTCTTATATGCCGGAAAAAGACAGGCTGACGCTTGAATTATATACAATTTTAAGATCGCGTGAAGCTTCTAGCAAAATCGCAAGTTTTATATCTTCGTTCAAACTCAAGGTGAGCGATACAATTACCGATTTTGAGAATAGCATTTGTAAACTGAATATATTTGACTATGCCTATATTCAAAAATTGAGTTTGGAGGAAGAAGGACATCCATTTGGTGATTATATGTTATGGTTGTTAAGTGAATATTTTGCTAGTCTTCTTGCTTCAAAGTTGAGAGCGGAGCGCAATGAAGTTAATAGTCTACATTTAGCTCAGTTACCGTCGTCGCAATTTTTGCCATCACCAACATTAACAGAAGTCTACCAAGGGGCAATTTTCGAGACTATTCTTGAAGATAGTCCGGTGGATTTCGGCGATCTATTTGTAAAGGATCAAGAAGTCCGCCTAGTAGTAACCCCACAATGTGATTTAGTTAGAAGTATACCTAAGGTGCAATCGGTTGTTCTTTTACATGGAGAACTTTTCTCACATGCAAAAGCTGACCCCAAAGGCTCGGAGCCGCGCATTAGAACGGAGTTAATAGAAATTATTGCAGAGGGTAAAAAAGAATCGTTTAGGATAGCTTGGTATTTAAAAAGAATATCGAGTGAGCAATTTGGTTCGTTTGTTGACGGGCTTTCGTCGCAAGGTTTTAAAAGAGTCGCTCGCTTGAAGTTGCCCTTTGCTCTGCAGATTCAAAATGCTTTTTCCTCAAGTATTTCAAGGATCGGAGTTCCGGCAGCTCCTCCAATATTTAGTCCTATCGATGTCGAGTTGTTTACGGAAGATAAAAGCGGCAAAGCGTTACAGTTGCTTCCTCTGTCAAGTAATTCGGCGTATCTTTTCTATTTAAAAGGCAAATACAAGTTCGTTCTAAAGAATGAATTTATCTTAGATATACTTAGTACTCTTAAGGCAGCCATTGAAAACCTTGATGCTAGAATAAAGTCTTTGTGCGACGGCGGAGATGTAGAGAACGAGGACTACACGCATCTTTTGAAGAACAAGGAAAAACTTGAAGCGCTCTTGGCAAATGAGAAGGAGCAGCTTTCTTTATCGCATCTATTCAATGCACCAAAGGAAAATGGTGAGACAAAAGATAATTTATTTTATATAACGAGAGGGCAAACCAACATTGAGGGCCGAAATTACCAAACAGCTAATGGACCGCTTTGGTTAAATATACAGGATGCATAACAATGTACGTCACATATTGAGTCTATCTGGCGGCAAGGATAGCGCCGCCTTGGCTATATACATGCGCGATCGTGTGCCTGACATGGAATATATTTTCCATGACACAGACAAGGAGCTGCCGGAGACGTATGATTATTTAAATCGTCTTGAGGCCATTCTTGGGAAAAAAGTTACGAGAACGACGGCTGAACAGAGTTTTGATAAATGGCTTGCGGTCTTTGGGGGGATGATTCCTTCGCCTCAGCGGCGGTGGTGCACTAAATATCTCAAAATTATACCGTTTGAAAAATACGTCGGCAATGACCCTGTCATCAACTATGTCGGCCTCAGGGCCGACGAACACAGGGAAGGGTACATCAGCAGCAAAGCGAACATTAAGGCGGTGCATCCCTTCTGGGATGATGGCTTGGAATATGCGGATATTATTAGAATCCTTGAGGAATCCGGTCTCGGCCTACCGAAATATACTGAATGGGGCCGAAGTCGTTCTGGATGTTTCTTTTGTTTCTTCCAGAAAAGAATCGAATGGGTAAGACTCAAAGAACGATATCCCGACCTTTTTGAAAAGGCGAAAGAATACGAGTATGCCAACAAAAAGAACGGCAACCCATTCTACTGGAACGTTACCGAGCCTTTGGAAGAACTCGAAAAACCTGAGCGGATGGAAAAGATAAAGCAGAAATGGGCTGAGGATCGTTTGCGAGCAAGAAAAAACCCTGAGAAAAAAACACTTGTGCATATTTTAGGCGGACTTGAAGATGAAGAGGAAGAACGCGAAGGGTGTTTGATATGTTCACTTTAGGCAAATTATCTTTGCCTTGTGATGGAAAATGTGAGTATAATTTTAAAGAATAAAATTCGAAACTCATTCTGGAGGTTCTAAATTCAAGGAAGATACCGGAAAAAATCTGCTCGAAAGTGAGGACGTGAAAAGGGTCTTTCTTTGTGGTTGACTGTTGAACGATGCAGGTCAGTGGTCGCAATCGTGCTCTGGTTCTGCTGATGTACATTTGGCGGAGAACTAAACATCGTCAGAGGCAATACTTCATTCCATAATTGTGAGTTGTGAGATCTAATCAGGGGATACCCGTTGCAGGTCTTTGCGGGCTTCAAAAATAGTTGCGATGCCGAAAGACATTGAATGGACCGCGACGTCAGTGAAGCCGCAGGATTTCAGTATGCCACTGAACTCTTCGGAGGAGGGGAAGGCCTTGATCGACCTGGGCAGATAATTATAGGGGATAGCTGTTTTGAGGATTTTCATGGCTATAAACGGCATGATTCTGAAACAGTATATGGTATAGAGAGGTTTGACCCACTGGTTTTTTGGGGGAGTAAGCTCCAGGCAGAAAAATCTGCCCGAGGGTTTCAGGACCCTGAAGGCTTCCTGCAGGGCTCCGGCTGTATCCGGAATATTCCTCATGCCGAAGGAAACAGTCACTGCGTCGAAAGAATTTTCGGGAAAGCCGAGGTTTTTTGCGTCAGAGAGGCCAAAGGTTATGTTCGATACAGAGGCCCCGAGCTTCTTCTCTGCCTCGCCGAGCATTTCCTGACTGAAATCGACGGCAGCGACTGAGCCGGTTCGGCCGACCTTGTCTGAAAGCAGAAAGGCCAGTTTCCCGGTGCCGGTGCATACATCGAGTACTTTTTCGCCTCCACGCAGTTTCAGCAGGGCGACAAGTTTTCTCCGCCAACCCTGGTCAAGGCCAAAACTGAAAAACGTGCTCAGGAAATCGATGTCTGAGGCAATGGCTGCAAATATTTCTTTGATAAAGGTGTCCCTCTGCGGGGTATTGCTCAGTGCCCCGGGGGTTCCCCCAGATCTTTGTGTAGCGGGCGGCTTATTCGGCGCTGCCATTTCCATTGTTTATCCTTTCGATGCTTCTTTATGAGTATATTAAGAATGCTTATACATATTGTGGCACGGATTTCGGGCAATGTCAGCATATATTTTATCCTGATATCTGTTATCTCGGGGCTGGGGCTGTTGTCAGATATGGATTCCGGGAGATCTCCTGATTGCTTTTCCGCCTGAATTCCGCTACAGTCTAATTGAAATATGGCGATAATCCACTACAAAAAGCGGTTCCTGAAGGGGCTGTTTATAGCACTGAGGATACTTGTTTCATATCGGTTGGCCAGAGTTACCGGTATGCTCCTTTCTCGCGAGCGCAGGGAAGCCCGGCTCAGCCGGCTTCACAGGAAAAACGCAGTCCTCATAAGGGAGCAGGCCGTAGTCATGAAGGGCGTCATGATCAAGGTCGGTCAATTCCTCAGTTCACGCAAGGATTTTCTGCCGGATGAATATATCGAGGAGCTTTCCGGACTGCAGGACCAGGTACCGCCTCATGACTACCTTGAGATCAGGCAGCGGATAATTGACGAGCTTGGCTCAGCGCCGGAGGACATTTTTTCCGAGTTCGCAAAAGAACCTATTGCAGCGGCGTCTCTCGGCCAGGTGCACCGGGCTGTATTGAAGGATGGCAGGGAAGCGGCGGTCAAGGTCCAGTATCCCGGCATAGAAAAGATTATCGAAACAGACATCAAGATGTTCGAGGTACTCATAAAGCTGATGCGCGGCAGGCTGGGCTGGATCAACCTTAGGGTGCTCCACGACGAGTTCTCGAAGATTATACGGGCTGAACTGGATTACACCCAGGAAGGAAGAAACGCAGAGCGGTTTAGAATGAATTTCAGCGCTGACCCCCGTATCATTATCCCGCGGGTATATTGGGACTTTTCTCGCGGCAAGGTCCTGACCCTTGAATTCGTGGGAGGCATCAAGATAACCGAGTGTGTGGCGCTTAAGGCCACGGGCATGGACTGCGGGCTGATCGTTAATCTTCTGGTGGAGACCTACGCCAGGATGATATTTGTCCACGGTTTTTTCCATGGCGACCCCCATCCCGGAAATATCTTCGTGGGTGAAGGGCCGACAATTGTTTTTGTCGATTTCGGGATGGTACAGGCGATCACCGATGCCACACGAAGGAATCTGAGGAGGTACGCCAATGCCATTGTCGACAATGATGCGGCAGCTATTGTGGAAGCGCTTGAAAAGATGGGGTTTCTGATAGCGGATGCCGACTATAGCCTGATAACAGAGGTTACGCAGGACCTGATTGATAAGTACCGGTACAGCACGCCGGAAGAACTGAAGGCACTGGATGTTGACGATATCTCCGAGGAGATCAATAACATCCGGGGTGTTATCCATAATTTTCAGGTGCCCAACTATTTCATGCTGCTTTTAAGGACAGTGGGCATGCTCAACGGCATGGCATACCGTCTAAAACCTGACCTGAACATAATTGAGATCTCCAGGCCATACATCAAGGAATTCTTCATGGGGACCCGGGAAGATGGCATTAATCATATCCTTGTTTCCCTGAAAAATAAGCTGACGGAGCTCGTGGATCTTCCTTCCCAGGCCCATGCCTTTCTCAGGAAGGCGAACCGGGGGGAACTCTCCTTCAGAATAGGGAAGGGGGATATGAAGGGTATTGCGACGCAGCTTACGTCGGTGTCAGATGTTCTGCTCCTCGTGATTCTGACGGTCAATGCCTCAACAGCCGGACTTTTTTTTGCACTGATGGGGAATCAGACCCCTTCGCTGGTTGCCGCTGGTTCGGCCGTGCTCCTCAGTCTGCTCTCTGTCTACAGACTGCTTAAAAGATAGGTGCTCCCGCAGCCACTCATTTCAGCTCATCCAGTTTTTTGAGCGCGCTTTTATTCCCCGGATCCAAAATAAGCACCTTTTTGTATTCCCCGACTGCCCTGCTGACAAGCCCTGCTTCTTCATAGGTCTGTGCAGTTTTCAATCGTATCTGAGCGTCTTCAGGCAGTGCTGCGACGGCTTTTTGCATAACCGAAAGGGCCTTGTCAAACTGTTTTTTTTCTGCATAGTATTTATGAGCTCGATAAAAAAAAGAGAATCCCGGCTCTTTTCCATTCTGTATATAGCTGAGCGAGCTGAGATATTCTTCCCCGGCCATCTCTTCCTGCTGTGTGCTGTGGAGATAGTCTGCAAAGTCCATATGCGGCCCGGCCAGGTCGGGCAATGCGAGCTTAATCTCCCGGTCGCTTAATCCGTGCAGCACCATGAGTGCAATATACTCTCTGGTCTTCCCGACCTCCAGAGATATTGCCTTGCTGAAGTTTCCGATCCCCGCTTCCCTGTCCCCTTGTTCCAGCAGCCACGCTGCGTATCTGCTGTAACGTGCAGGATTTTGCCTGTCATATTCTATCCCGGCAAGAAACAGCCGGGCGGCCTTTGCCTTGTCAGGGCCTGATAGCGCCCATCCCAGGCCCTGAAGATATTCCCCCTTGGTTGGGGTAAGTCTTACCGCCTTTTCGTATGCGCCTATTGCGGGAGCCCTGTTTGATAAACTCCATTCCATGCCGGCAAGCGCGTAGGGATATTTCGACTCCAGGGGGTCAAAATATGATGCCCTGTGCACAGAGGTCCTCCGGTCCTTCTCAGATATGTTTCCGGCACTCCTGCCCTTGCCTGAAGCTGATCCATAATAATCGGCAGTGAGTATGCCGGTGTTGAAGACCACGCATGCTAGTGTAACAACTGCTGCGAAGATACCGGCATACTTCAGCAGGGGGGAGCGTGTTTTATGAAGATACGTACTGTCAGTTCCTTTGCCTGTTGTTGTGTGAGCTGCTGAAACAGCCAGCCCGGCCAGAAAGAAAAAGTATAGTCCGTTGGCTCCGATATGCAGGTTGAAATCAGTCAGGCTGTGGAGCAATATCGCTATCAGACCGGCAAGGCTTCCGGTGTAGAGATACACCGAGAACAGGTTCCGCCTTTTCATGAAGACCCTGTGCGATGAGACTACGACAGAAGAAAGAAACCAGAAAAAAAGCAGGCTGCCAATGAAACCGCCCTCTGCGAGCAGCTCGAGGTAATCATTGTGGGCATGCTCAAGGATCATATGTACCGGACTTGAGCTATATTTAGGATATATATCTGAAAAACTACCGAACCCCGTCCCGGTTAAAGGGAATGCCCTGATGATATTCATCCCGTCATTCAAAATATTGCGTCTGAGTTCGGACACGCCGACGGCGTCCCCGATGCCTGCGAATCTTTTGAATATGGGTTCCCATCCGAACCAACCGACCGTGTAAAGAATGAGCATAAAAAGCAGGATAATAAAGACGCCCTTTCTGACCTCACCAAATTTTCTGACAAGTACGGAGCCAAACACCAGCAGCGACAGGCATAAGCTGAGAATGCCACCCCTTGATAGGCTCAGAAAAATGGATGTCGCCATAAGTAAAACAGCAAGTCCGGCAAGGATGTACAAGCTCGTCATCCTGCGGCTGAAGATACCGGCAATCCATGCACGAAAGGGGCCGCCAGTATAATACGGTTTATAATAAAAAAACATGCCCAGGCCAATCGGGAAGATCATCTCCATCAGTCCCGCGTAGTGATTGCGATTCACATAGGGTCCAAAGGGGTTCCCCCCCAGAGTTAATTCCCGAATCCAGAAGATTTTATTATTAAAGAAAATATGCTGCAGGAGAGCCAGAATAGATACGCATGCGCCAAAAACCACCACCGCCACCACTGTTTTGCTGAACAGGTCTTTTTTGGTCAGGAGTTGCACGGTAAGAATATAGAAGGCTGTATACGCAGCAATCCTGAAAAATTCGGCCAGCGTCGCCTTCTTGTGGATCGAGAGCGAATACCATTCTGCAGCCCCGGTAATTCCGGTTGTTCCGGCGTATAAAGAATACGTTTCTGGTGACAGCAGCTTTATGAATGTCGGGGGCAGGGGGACTACCTGCACGAGCATGTAACCTAACAGGAGCAAAAGCGGAATGACACCGGGGACCTCATAAATCTCCGGTTCTGTGCGACGGGTCTCCCTCAGTAAAAAAAGGGTGCACGCTGAAAGGGACAGCGTTTCCATGATGGTCAGCGACCAGGTTTCCACGGTGCCGAAGGCGAGAGGAGAGAAAATCAGGAGGAAGAGAAAAATTTTATAAATAAAATGATTTTCTCTTATGACTTGTCTCCCGGAGGATTCTGGTAGCTGTAATTTCGATAATAGTAATAATCGCTTTTTCTGATATCGAGACCATTAATGATAATACCGAGAAAGTGGGCCTCTATGTCGTGCATAGCTTTTAGTCCCCGGCCCAGGCCGTCAAAGGTAGAACTGCCTGCCTTGGCAACGAGTATTGTTCCACTGAGTATTTTGCTTAGTATAAGACTGTCTGTAACCGTCATAATCGGGGCAGAATCCCAGATAATAATATCAAACCGTTCGTCCAGCATTTTCAAAAGCTCGCTCATCTTGGCCGAACCCAACAGTTCGGAAGGGTTGGGGGGTATCGGGCCGGAAGTCAAAATACTCAGCCCCTTCACCAGGCCCGCAGGAACGATGTCAAGTTCGGACGCACCGGCGAGATAGGTGCTTAAGCCGCTGGAATTATCCAGTCCGAATATTTTGTGGATTCGCGGTTTTCGCAGATCGCCGTCGATCAATAATACCGAGTTTTCAGACTGTGCAATAGTGACGGCAAGATTTACCGAAGTGACTGTTTTACCCTCGCCGGGAGCTATGCTGGTAATAAGCACATGCTTCGGAGGAGTGACGGCAGAGGAAAGCAGCACCGCTGTCCGGATTACCTTGTAATGCTCTGCAACTACCGAGAACGGTTCTTTCAGGATAATATTCTCAATAGTATTCTCTCCGGGTTTAAACAGACTGACTATCCCGAGAACAGGAACTTTCAGCCTGGTTTCGATATCTTCAGATGACTTGATCGTGTTGTCGAGATATTCCACAAAAAAGGCCATGCCCACCCCTCCCAGAAGTCCCAGCACCAGCCCTGTGAGGATGTTGAAGAGTTTTCTCGGCTTGCGGGGATACTGAGGCACTTCCGCCTTTTCTATGACCCAGAGGTCAACTGTTTTTATATCCTGGGTTATATCCTGCTCTTTCATCTTCTTTGCGATAAGCTCGAAAAGCTGCTTGTTCGTCTCATTCTCTCTTTTCAGGGACTCGTATTGTATGAAGCGCTGGCTGAGACTCTGGGTTTCCGCTTTTGCCTGAGTTCCCATTTTCTGGAAGCTTTCCTCGTTGGCCTTTGCCAGTTCGTACTGATTCTTTATGGAGTCTATCACCCTCCTGATTTCCTGCTCTTTCTTGGTCTTAAGCGCCTTAAGGGCCTCAGTAGCCCCGATCATGGAGGGATGCTTTACCCCAAACTTTTTAGACATATCAGCCACGTTCTGCTCAGCGCTCATGATCTGAGTCCTCAGCAATTGGACCGTAGGGTCAGAAGCTATGACCGGCATGGTTTCGGCCTTGCTGAGGTCCTGTGCGACTTCCTTGACCTGGCTGTACAAGGCTTCAAGCTCTTTTCTCTTTACCTCTCCCTCCGCTATTTTACTGGCAACGCCTGAAAGTCTCTCGGGCAACAGGGCAATTTTGTTTTCGAGGGTAACAATGTCCTTGCTGCGCATATACTCCTGCAGGGCTTTTTCAGATCTTGCAAGCTTTGACCTTTCCTCATCAGCCTTTTCAGCAATCCACCTCATGGCGTTTCTCGAAGATGCCATTTTCATTTCCAGCATGTCGTCCATATAGGCCTTGGCTACGGCATTGACAATCAGCGCGGCAAATTCCGGATTTGTGGATTCATATGAGATGTTGACCAGCTTCGTGTTTTTAACGGGCCGCACGATAATTGCATTGCTGACCATCTTTGTAAGCGCCTCCGTCTTTTTCGCAAGCGCTTCAGGCGTCTCCCCGGCAGTCTCGGGTTTGATTGTTGACCTGGAACCACCGGTTGCCGCAAACAAGTTGCGGAACCACATCGCGGTGCTGCTTGTGATCGTGGAGCCTTTTCTCCTGCTTTCAAAGAAAGAATCATAGTCTTTGTCGAGCGAAAGAGACTTTACCACCTTCTGCGCAACGGAAGTGCTTTTTATAAGCTGATACTGGGTTTCATAGAATTCAGGGTCGTAAGGGAAGACGTAATAATTCAGGGCAGTCAGACCTGAAGACTCATTTTTTTGAATAAGGACCTTCGTTGTGGCCATATAAACCGGAGTCGCCGAGAAGGTGGCTAGCAGAGTATAGGCGACCACCAGTATGAAGAAAGAAAAAACCGCATATTTTCTTCTTACCAGGACCCTGTAATAATCTCTTAAATGTATAACCTTTTCTTCCATGATCAGAAAAGGCTTTCAGGGACGACTACCACATCATCCGGCTGAATAGGCTGGTCCATGGCAACTTTTTCGAAAACTGCCACTTTATTGTTAATCTTTCTCATTATCTTTACCTTGCCGGGAGCGGCCTTATCCGTAAAACCGCCTGCCATCGTAATGACTATTATGACGGTTGAGCCTTCTTCATATTTGTACGCATCAGGCTTTTTGACTTCGCCGGTGACATAGATCTTTCTGGCCTTGTAATCTTCGAGAAATATCGATACCTGCGGGTTAATGATGTATCCGGCTGCAAGATGCCCAGCGATTTTTTGTGAAACCTGGGACACGGTCATGCCGCCCACCGTGAGTTCCCCGATCAGGGGAAAGGTAATCATCCCGTTGCCGCTGATTCTCGCAATCGTGGTCAGATCGGGATGATCATAGACAGTTATCTTTAGTACATCCCCTTCTCTTACAACATAATCCTCAGCACCAGAGGCGGTCACTGCATGCAAGAAGAATAAAAGCATCAGCACCGGCAGAACGTATTTCTTCATGGAATATTTTATCGTATTGCCGGGAGTTATTGCCAGATCTCTTCACAAGGCCCTGGAAAGGTACCTAGGGGGACAGATTGCACTTAAAATACAACACGTTGCTGGAATAGTCATAAGCGGCAAAATTCGAATTTCTGTTGTAATACATATACCCGGCTTCAGCGGTCATCCACTTTTGGTATCGGTACTGCGCACCCAGCCCCAGGCTGTAATAGCTGTCGCTTCGCTCGTTTACATCTGCGCCGACCAGCAGAGGATTTCTGTAGTAACTCCTGGAATACACAAGATTCACATAGCCTGAGAGCTTGGGTGTAATCTGCCGCGTAAGTCCTGCGCTCAGGCTATTTGCTATAAGGTATCTGAAGGCATCGCTGTCACTCTCGTTGGTCTTTCTCCACGCCTTGAGCGTAAGGGTCATCCTTGAAGTCAGCGTATGTTCCACATTACCCTCAAGGATAAACTCCCCGCCACCACTGCCGGTCACGGAAGCAAAGTGCTTGTTTCCGTATCCCGCCTTGACTATCCCTCTTGTCTTGGCCGTAGCATTCCAATCAAGGCCGAGCCAGAACAGATGTTCTTTGCTGTCAGATTTGCTGTTGCTGTCGTAACTGATATTGATCAACTGATACTCTCCGAACAAAGAGGTTTTCGGGCCAGTCTTATAGAAAAAAGCCCCGGTGAAGGCATTATCAACCCGGTCTCTGAAGGCATTCCGGGGTGAGGTGTAGTCCACAAAAAAGTTGGTATAGCCGGCCCTGATTAATGTTTTCCTTCCTGTGTTGTAGGCGGCAACGAGGTCGAACAGGTTCGAGCGGTATTTATCGAGCCCCTCCGATGCGCTTACCCCCCTGACATCGTGGGAAGATAAAAACTGGTCGTTCACAGCCAGGGAGAGACTTCTGTTGAATTTATACTTCGCCGCGCCTTCGAGCCGGTGTCTAACCGTGTTTTCAGAAGAATACCTTGAGAATAAATCTATATCTGCCTGATAAAACAGAGACGCAGTAACATGCCGGTAAACGTCATCCGCAAGCATTTCTATAATATAACCGCCAGGGGCTTTGGTTGAGGAATCAAGGAGCCTCAATGTTTTCTTCCCGTAAGGGAGTTCAAGCCAGATGCCGGGAGATAACACCGCAAAAAAATCACTCTTTTTTGCTTTGCCGGTATTTAAGATATTGTCGGAAAAAAAGGCTGTCATGGAGATGAAGGGGTGATAGAATTTTGTACTCTTCCCGAATATATCCCCGGAGACAGTACCCTCGTTCATGCTGTTTACTTCGGATGCCTGTTGCAGGCCATCTTTCAGCGGACTGTCCTGTGCCAGTGAAACCCGATACAGCGACCGGTTATCTTCGGTCAGATGCCTGCAGAGATGCAGCTTGTACCCGAATTTTCCGGTCTCTTCGGTGAATTTTTCTGCGGATTCCCTATCCTTGAAAGTCGCTACCTCTTTCAGGTTTGCGTCTTTATTATCACACAGTGCTATGGCAGGCGCAGCGTCAGAAGGGCCGCGGCCGGCAGCTGGCCCCCCGGGCATTTCAACAGGGCTGCCTGTTGCAGCCGGACCAGGAGTCACGGGCAGAACAATTGCTCCTGCAGTCGCGAGGCCTTTGCTGTCTGTTTCTCTTTTAGTCAGCTGCTCTGTTGGCAGTATAACCGTGCTTCCTGAAGGTATATGCCCGATGTGTGGAACATCCTCGTTCAGGACAACAAAGGCTCTTAAAAATTCCTCTATCCGGTCATCCTCAAGGGAATAGCCCTCCTCTTCTATCAGCGCAATCAGGGAGGTGGTTTTTTCAACGGTAACCGTGATATTTTCTGCATGGGCAGTAAGGATGAAATACGGGCAGCAGAGCAACAGGAAGATTGCAAAAATAGTGCTGTAAACTCTTTGCCGGTAATGTGGTGTTGGTAAGCCCCGCACGCGGTTTGTTATTCCTTTTAATATATAGATTAGAGTGATTAAAATCTTACAGGGCTTATCACCGGGACATCAGGCATCGTGAGTATCTCCTGCTTTCCCGGTATTATAAAACAGATTGCAGGTGCGGCTGCACCAGCCAAAATAGTGGCAATATCTCCGTTTTTGGCTCCGGCGATAAGGGCACATTTTGAGACAACGTCAGGACTCACCCCAGCCTCAATTGCGCCGGTAAGTATCTGTTCCAGGTTCCCCTTACCTTCAATTGAGCACTTTATTATGGGGCAGGCAGAATATCCCATCAGGATACTTGTCTTTACCAGTTTCTTTATATTTGCAGGCTTGTTGATATTTTCAGCGATAGCAGCGCAGGCAGCCTTTATCTTTTGAGAACGGAAGGCCAGCGTAGCATCATCTCCTGCATTGTTTTCCGCAAAGACCGTGCTTGCCGGAAAAAGAATACAGGTTAATAAAGCAAGACTCAAAATCAGTCTAATGTTTAAATGCATATTCATACGCATATCTTACACCATCTGCCGTGCTGTAGAAAACAGTTTTTATCTCCGGCAGTTAATCGGCACAGCGAAAACCCACATTAACATATCGTTCCAGAGGATCAAGCCAATATCTGATGGTGCTTCTCAATAGCGGTTCCTCAGCATCACTCCACGCCCCACCGCGCACGACCTTGAAGCTTCCGATCACGGGACCCTTTGAGTTGTAGTTAGGAGGGATATCCGCAGCTGCATCGCTCTTCGGGTCCGGCTGGTCTATGTCCAGGAGTTCTGCAGCCGAACTGTTGTATTCATCGCCGCCCGGGTCACAGAAATCACTGTAGTTCTGCCTGTACCAGTCAGCAACCCATTCCCTTACGTTTCCTGCCATATTGAACATGCCATAAGGTGATTCCCCCGAAGGAAGGGAATCAACAGGGACCATCACCTGCAAACCTCTCTCCTGCAGTTTCTGCCCGTAGCGTGCCTTCAGAGGATCAGGCAGACTATCACCCCATGGATAGATACCTGAATCTGCATCTACACCTCTTGCAGCTTTTTCCCATTCGGCTTCTGTGGGCAGGCGTTTGCCTAGCCATCTGCAATAGGAATCAGCCCCAACCCAGGAGACATTATTCGCCGGGTATTTTTCAGCCCCCTGCCGCGGAACATATTTTTGCGGGTTTAATGCAGCTTTGGTTTCCTCGCCGGCATTAGTATACGTTACGACCATTATTGTAGAGTAGGTGCCCTGCGTGAAATATTTATTGTCCGGGTTGCCGTTGGCGTTTAAGAATTCGGCAAACTTCCCTGCCGACACTTCATACCGGTCAAGTCTGAAGGTATCCAGTGAGACTTCGTGCTCCGGCCTTTCGTTTAATTCGCCGGAATCCGAGCCCATGACAAACCAACCCCTCGGGATGACGCCCATAGAGGCATCGCTGCCGGGTGCCTGATGATTATTGCGGCCGGAAGCACAGGAAAACAAAAAAGCAGAAAGTATGATTGCCATTATAATAAAAACAATTCTTTTCATATGGTATTCTTCAAATTATATAAGCTAACCGACAATGGAGTCAATGCGCCCCGGCGGCCTTTCCTTATATTTAGTGCGGGCTGGATTTATGTTCAGGTATAGTGTGTAATAAACCACGGGAAGTTTTCATCCCCAATATGCCCGAGGCTGGGTTCAAGTATCTGAATTTGGCACATTAATTGCTATTTACATTAAATGTGAACTGGCTTTATTTATATATAGGTTTTATAATAATCATTAAGAATAATTAAGCATTATGGCTGTGCAATTTCGGTTTTAATCTAAGGAGGACAAGGTGAGGATCAAGTCAAAGGAAGGTTTCACGCTCATTGAAGTGATTGTTGTTGCAGGAATAATTGCTGTGCTGGCAGGCATTCTCGTGCCTATCATATTCAAGGAGATTGACGAGGCCAAGATTACAAGGGCAAACGCTGATGTCAAGTCTATTTCAACGGCGATAATGGTTCTCAAGAAGGACACGGGCTCCTGGCCTGTTAGTGCAGGCTGCGTTCCGACCGTGACCTTACTGAATGGCAGCGGCGCCATCCCTGTATTTTCCATTGCTGCGAATTGGGATCAATCCAGTTTCAATTCTTTTAGCAACTATATAAGCACTGATGACAACGGCTGCTGGCCGGGTGCCTGGAAAGGTCCGTACATGGCGAGCGTTAATGCCGATCCGTGGGGCAATGCCTATCTCAGCAATGCATCGGAATTTTTGACCGATGGGGCTGCGGTCTGGATACTCTCTGCAGGACCAGACGGTACAGTCGACACCGGTCGGGGTGCTAATGCATTATCTGGCGATGATATCGGAATGAGAATAAAATAACACTGCCTGAAAAACGGGATGCTTTTTGCTCTGTACAGGGGCAGAAGAGGACAGCCGGGAAGCTTTCGGAAGAGAAGCCCTAAATAAGGGGCTTCTCATGAGTTCAGTGTCTTGTGTAAGGCACTGAATCTATATTGAGTGAGGTGAGGAAAATATGGCAAGGTTAGCAGCGAATAAGCTCAGCGGCGGGAACTGGATATCAAAAGTCAGACTTCTGCTGATCTTAACCATGGCCTTCAGTATTTTCATCTGTGGTGGGTTTTACCCTGCGAGGCAGGCTGATGCGGCAGTGACTTCATTGAACGCATGGACGAACCTATTAGAGAATACCAATCCCGGGACCATAGGATATACGACGACCACGACGAACCTTTTTACGAAGGGGATTACAGGTACAAACAGGGTAACCCTGGCAGGAGTCTGCGTCGAAACGGCTGCTAATGCGACGATATCATCGATCACTGTCAGACTGGATGGCGCGGGCGGCACGCCGCTTACACAGATTGGAACCCTTTCCGGTACAGGACAGCGCGAGCAGTGCTACATGGGGTGGCTGCCCGATGCATCGGTATCTAACGGCACGCATGCATTATATCTGACCATGACGATGTCGGCCAGCACTATTACCGGAGTGCATATCTGGGCCGCTACCTATGCAGGTGTGGATCAGACAACGCCGGTAACTGATTGGGCATATAACAATGCAGGAAGCGCAACTGTCACTTTTGGCAGTCAAGTGGACCATAACGCAAATTCAATGACAACTTTTTTAGCATCGGCCGGAAATGTTGCCACAGCAGTTACTCAGAACGACGGCTTTACAATAGTAGCCAGTTCATTCCCCCCTAATAATACAGACCAATCAACCTCTACCGGAGAGGTAACCAACGCAACAGCCGGTAACTTTCCCGCAGGTACTGATATCGTTTTTACCGGCGCTTCTGGCAGAAGCGCTATTGTTGTGGCTTCTCTTAATCCGCTTGTTGACAATACGCCCCCCACTGTGACGATTAATCAGGCCGTTGGCCAGGCAGACCCGACAGGCTCCTCCCCTATCAACTTTGCGGTCGTCTTTAGCGAGGCGATTAATCCGGCTACGTTTACCGGATCTGACGTTACTCTTGCCGGCACAGCGGGTGCTACTGCGGTCACTCTTACGACTTCAGACAACATCACCTGGAATGCGGCAGTCTCAGGAATGTCTGCTTCGGGTACCGTGATCGTCAGCATAGCTGCAAATGCTGTCCAGGACCCTGCCGGGAATAACAGCACGGCATCAACCAGCACAGACAATACAGTGACCTGGACTCTGGGAACCTATACCAAGAGCTGCGCCAACGGGGGCAAGGACGGTCCTGCCACCATCGCGGGTATAGTCAATACTTATTACCCTGGAAATGGCAATCCTGCCGCAGGCGCAACCTCTATCCCGGTTGGAGCACTCGATGCTCGGGGTTCGGGTACTGCCATCAGTGCAGGTGACCTGCTTCTTGTGATCCAGATGCAAGATGCAGACATCAATGCTTCTAATAATGCAACGTATGGCGACGGTCAGAATGCCGGGTCAGGATATACAGCGCTGAACCAAACCGGTCTCTATGAGTATGTTATTGCTACAGGTCCTGTTGCCGCCGGATCAGTCCCGATCCAGGGCTCGGGCGCAGGCAATGGTTTGGTAAACAGCTTCCGCACGCGTGCTTATGTAGCAGGCACAAACGGCCAGAGTACGTTTCAGGTAATTCGTGTTCCCCAGTATTCGGCATCAACGATAGCAGCAGCAACCACAGTAACCGCGCCTGTATGGAACGGCGGCACCGGTGGCGTGGTTGTCATGGATATTGCTGGCACGCTGACTATAGATGGTACGATCGATGTTAACGGCTTAGGGTTCCGCGGCGGCATGGGCAGGGTGCATAGTGGTAATGGAGCCTATGCGAATACCGATTACGTGCGGTTTTCGTCTGCTTCTCCTGGAGCGGGGGCTCACGCCAGCAAAGGAGAGGGCGTCGCAGGCACTCCCCGCTATGTGAACCAGCCGGCTGCCTATAATGGGGCACCGGCCCAGGTTGACACGACTGTTGAGGGATACCCTAACGGGTCCTACGGCCGCGGTGCACCCGGGAATGCGGGCGGAGGCGGTACAGACGGAAATGCTGCTGCAAATGATGAGAACTCAGGCGGCGGTGGCGGCGCAAACTATGGCTGGGGCGGCAAAGGCGGGAACTCCTGGCAATCGAATATCAATGTAGGTGGTGAAGGTGGAAGTTACGTTACAGGCCTAGCCTATAACCGTGTGGTGCTGGGCGGCGGTGGCGGTGCAGGATCCACAAATAATGCGACCAGCGAAAATTTCACGTTCACGAATCCTCCTGGCCTTGCCTGCAATCTTGGCAACGGGGTCTGCAGCAGCGGCGCTCCTGGGGGTGGCATTGTTATCCTCAGGACCAAGGCGTTTACCGGCAACGGATCTGTGACTGCAGAGGGCGGTGACGCATATAACGTCGGCAACGACAGCGCAGGCGGCGGGGGAGCAGGCGGAAGCATTGTGCTTGATTCCCAGCTCGGCGGCGTGGTGACTGCATCTGTCAGGGGCGGCGACGGTGGTAATGCCTGGAGAAACGGTGGGGCTACTCTTGCAGACCGCCACGGACCTGGCGGCGGCGGTGGCGGCGGGTTCCTGGCCTATTCTCCGCAGTCCGGACTTGTGGTGCTTGCAACGATTGACGGCGGCATAAACGGCAAGACAACGACACTGACCGATTATTATGGGACAACCTCGTCCGACGGCGGCATAACTATATTCGAAAGCCCGACTGTCTCGGGTCCGAAATCCGGGGCAGCCTGTCTGCCGGTGCTGACCGTTTCAAAATCAACGACAACGCCGATCATATCAGGCCTGCCCGGTACAGCAGCCTACACCATCAGAGTGGCAAACGATACAGGTAAAAGCACTGCCCAGCAGGTAATGATCTCGGATGCCCTGCCGGGTGTCCCGGCGCTCTTTACCAACGCCTCAAATCCGCCGACCAGTATTGCCTACACACCGAACTCCGCCCCGTGCAATACTTCGAGGACATCAACGACGGACGCATTGACAGGTATATCCAATCCTGCCTGGTCGAGTTGGGATATCCCTGAAGCCTGTGAGGTCGCTGTTACCTTTAATGTCACGGTCCCGGCCGGAACGGTTCCGACAACCTATCAGAACCCGGCCACAGCGACCTATCTTAACCCGGAGCGCACGACAACGACCGGTACAAAATCCATAACGTATAACCCGAGCAGCTCAACAGCCGAGGATGTGACCGTGCTTGCGCCGCCATCGATATCAGAGGCCTTTGGGGCAACATCTATTCTGACAGGGGCCAGCACAACACTTACCATGACCCTGTATAATCCAAATTCTTCAACGATTACAGCCCTGGGTTTCACCAACACACTTCCGACAACAGCAGAGGGTGCGCCCGGCAACATGACTCTTGTCAATACCGCTGCCCCTGGGGATGATCCATCAACCACCTGTGGAGGAATTCCGGTTTATACAGCAGTTGACGGTTCCGGATCCTTCACGGTGAGCGGGCTTACCATACCTGCCGGTGGCTCCTGTACAGTCACCATAACGGTTACGGCTCCGACGAAGGGTATTTATGTAGATACCGTCCCTGCCGGGGCAATCAGCAGCAGCAGCGGCACCAACATCTCACCGGCAACTGCTTCACTTCTCGTCGGTGATGTGACGAAGCCTAACGTGTTGATGCCGCCTTCGATGACAAAGTCTTTCCTGACAAATCCTCTTTTGACAGGAGGGTCCTCTGTTTTAAGATTTGTGCTGACTAACCCGAACCCTGCAACTGCGATAGGCTCAGCAGGCTTCATAGATACCCTGCCGACTGAGCTTGTAATATCTACTCCCAACGGGCTATCCAATGGCTGCGGCGGGACAGTCACCGCAGCTGCAGCGACAAACTATATTTCCCTTAATACCAACGGGACGATCCCGGCAGGCGGCTCCTGCACGATTGATGTGAATGTGACAGCCAGATATCCGGGGCTCTATCAGAACACCTCCGGCCAGGTGGTCGGAGATACCGGCACCGGCAACAGGGCCAGCGATACCCTCCGGGTGATGGCACCCATCGTGGTTGACAAGGACTTTGTGACAAACCCGATTGCAACAGCTACGGCAACAGTTCTGCGTATAACTCTGACCAACCCTAACAGCGTTGCAGTCACCGGGGCATCTCTTACGGATACCTATCCAACAGGCCTGGTAAATACAGGAACACCCTCTCCGGCAACCTCCTGTGGCGGGGGCCCGACACTCACCGCTGTAGCCGGCGGAACAAGCCTGGCGGTCGGAGGTACCGGGGCGACAATACCTGCAAACAGTTCATGTACCGTTACGGTGAATGTGGAGGCAGCCTCAGGCGGGAGCTACACCAATAGCACCGGTGCCGTTACAACCACAAACGCAGGGACTGCGCCTTCAGCATCTTCTACGCTTAACGTGCTTTTCCCTCCTCAGGTGAGAAAGGTCTTCAGCCCTGATCTGATCTCAAATGGCGGACAGTCAGGCATGCAGATCATCATCAGCAACCCGGCTTCCAATGCCGCAACCCTTACGGGGGTTGCGCTTTCGGACACATACACGGGGAATATGACGAATGCTGCCGCAGGGACGGTTCTCTGCACCGAAGGCTCTTCTGCGACCCTGACCGGCGGTGCCTTTCCCGGCACGACTGTCGGGATTTCAGGGGGTTCAATCTTGCCGGGCGGTTCATGCATGATCACGCAGCTTGTGACGGCTGCAACCAACAACACCAACACGACATCGGCGCCGACTTCGACCAACGGCGGCACAGGTGTTGCTGCCACAGCGGTATTGAAGATCATGCAGCCCCTTCTGGTTGCCAAGTCCTTTGCGAACTCCCGTCCGGCTGCTGCTACACCCGTGGTAATGACAATTACACTGACAAACCCGAATCCTGATATCGTAAAGAATATTACGTTCAGAGACTCCTACCCGGCTAATCTTACGAATACCGGGACGCCCAACCCGCAGTTCAGTCCCGCTAACTGCCTCGGAACGGGTGCCAAGTTGACCGCGAGTGCGGCGCCCCAATTCCTGGATCTCTCAAACGGAATGATGTATCCGAACACAACGTGCAGCATTACCGTCAACGTTCAGCTGGCTGCGAACACCTCGGTGATCAATGCAACCGGACCTGTTACTACAGCCAATGCAGGAACCTCGCCCGGTGATTCTGCAACAATTTCCACCGGCACCGGCACCGGACCTATTGAGCTTTCAAAGACCTTTACCCCGGCTACGATAAATGTGGGTGCGACTTCGGTTCTCGGATTTACGATCACTAAGCCGGCCGGTTCTGCGGCTGCAGCGATAGCATTCACTGACGTCCTGCCGGCAGGTCTCAGCGCTGTAAATACCGGGGTGCCGGTTGCTGCCTGCGGTGGTACCTATTCAATAACAGGCTCCAATACTATTACGCTTACGGGCGGGGCACTTGCTGCCGGAGGAAGCTGTTCGTTCAACGTGACCGTGACCGGTACTGCAGCAGGGCCCTATGTAAACCGGACCGGCCAGATAACAGCCACCGGCCAGACTGGCAACTTTGCCGAGGCCGCGATCGAGGTCAAGACCGCGCCTTCTGTTGGCAAATCGTTTGGCGCCGCATACATGGCGCCAGGCTCAACAAACCAGCTTACAATACGCATTGACAATCCTAACAGTTCAGCGATAACCACCACGGCGAGTTTTACTGACCTCTTCCCCACCAGTCCGGGGACAATGACGCTGGCAAACGGCTTTGTCACGAACAATAGCTGCGATCTGTCGGTATGGGATTCGGATCTTACAACAGACACAAGCCTGATTTATGCCCCCTCTGCTTCTCCTGTTGGGGTGCTTACCGACTTTGGGGCTGGCAATGTTGCTTCAGCCACAGGTTCAATCAATCAGGTATTGTCCGGTGCTTTTGTTGTTCCTGCAGGCACATCCAGACTGCTGCTTGTTGTTGTTGAACTTGAGACTACTGCAGCAGCTAATACGGTAACCGTAAATACCGCCACGTACGGCGGTCAGAACCTGACCCAGCTCTATATGACGCCTGCCGGTACTTTAAACCGGATATATGTCGGATACTTGAAGGAGAAAGAGATAGCCGCGGCGCTTTCTACGACACTTACCGTTAGCCTGACCAATGGAGTAGCGCCGACCTGGACTCTCATGAAGGCAGGTGTTTTCAGTAATGTGAACCAGATAAAACCCTTCACCTCATCCCCGGACCCGGGCGGGAATCAGTATGTTGCCAACTTCAATGACACAGCGGCAGCTGCGTTTAATTTTGGGGCTACTCCGTTGACAGTGAAAAACAACGGCCGGGCAATGTATTTTTCGATCTTCAACACCGGTGCTACTACTGCGACCATACCAGCGGGCTTTACCGCAGAAATGTTTGATCACACCTCGGATGCGGGAAATGCTTTCCGTGTGGAGGGCGGGTATAAAACAATTGTTGCTGACGGTACAGAAACCGGCACCAATATAACCCTGTCTGCTGCTCAGCGATATGGCGTTGTTGGCCTGGCTCTTCAGCCTAATACCTATACAGGCACAGGGACAGCTGGAGTCCGGATACCGAGCGGCACGAGCATCCCTGCAGGCGGTTGCGAGTTCACCGTAAATGTAACGGCCAGCGCAGCCGGGATATATACAAATACAATAGCAGTCTCGGCGTTGCAGACGAATGCCGGGAATAATGCAACCGCTGCCTCTACTTCTTTGACCATACCTAAACTCGGCCCTCTGGTTACCGAGACCTTTCTGCCTGCAACGATCAATGCCGGCGGAACGAGCAGATTGATTATAACCTTTGAGAACCCCAATGCGGTGCCGATCTCACTGACGTCGCTCTTCACTGATACCTTGCCGGCAGGGGTGGTGCTTTCCGGTACCCCTAACCTCTCCACTACCTGTTCAGGAGGCACGGCAGGCACGACTGCAGCGGATAATGTGACCCTTTCGTCCGGGGCGATCATCCCTGCCGGTACCTTCGAGGTACCCGGCTCATGCACTCTCAGCGTTGACGTGACAGCGGCAGTCTCGGGCATTTATACGGATACAATACCTGCCGGGGATCTTCAGACCACCGGTGGCAATAATGCGGACCCTGCCTCAGCAGTTCTGACTGTGACAGCTATTACTCCGCCGACTGTTTCGAAGGCCTTCGATGCAGTTGGTTTTGACGACACCGGCATAGTATCAAAGTTGACGCTGACCCTTTCAAATACTAATGCAAGTACGGCAACGCTTACCGCTGATCTGGTTGATACCTTCCCGATAAACCTTCTGATTGCAACCCCTGGCGCCGGTATCACCGGCACCTGCACCGGCACGGTTACTACGGCGAATATAGCAGGCCCGCGAGGCACGATAACCTACGCCAGCGGATCAGCGATTCCTCCGGGAGGCTGCACCATTGTGGTGGGGGTGACAGGCACTGTTATTGCCACCTATGTCAACACCATTTCTGCAGGCGCTCTCCAGACAACCCTGGGTAATAACCCGGGGCCTACGTCCGATACGCTTATAGTCTACCCGACGCTGGTTACTCTGTCGGACTTCAGAGGGTATGTTGACAAGGAAAGGTTTATTATCCGCTGGTCCACCTCTTCCGAGACGGACACCGCAGGATTTTTTCTGTTCCGGCTTGATGAAAAAACAGGTAGATACCGGCAGATTAACAGCAGCCTCCTGCCTGCCCTGATGACCTCTCAGCAGGGCGGCACGTACAGTCTCGTTGACAACGGCGCACTCTTGACGAGAAGCAATACCTATATTCTTGTGGAGATTGAAGGCAAGGGAACAAGAACAGCCTATGGTCCTTTCACCGTCACTGCCGGCGGAGGTAATGCTGCAGAGGCCCAATACACTTCAGGCACGGCAGACCCGGGAAGGCTTCTCGATAATAATGTTACAAGAACAACAGGCAGTCCAGCAGTACGCACTTCCGGCAAGATAACAAAGTATCTGGACAGTGAGGGGACCCTTGTCGTTACCTATAAGGGGAGCAAGTCTTCAGCAAATTCTGTGAACGCTGCTGCTGACGAGGTATCAGACTACGTTCGGAAGGCAAGGCCGGTATCTGCCGCCAAAAAGGCACGTATCAGTTCCATGAAAGAGGCAGAAGCAGGAGCCCGCCTGCTGAGAGGCAAGAGGATTGGCAGCGAGGCAAAGATATCGGTGAATAAAGAAGGGCTCTATTATCTAGATGCGGCCGAGATTTCGCCGTTGCTGGGTATCCCGCTGGACAGGATAAAACAGCTTATTAAGACAACCAGCCTGGCATTAAGCAATAAGGGGAGCAGTGTCCCCTATCTGCCGGCTGGAAATTATGAAGGCATCTTCTTCTACGGCCAGGGGATAGAAAGCCTATATACAAGAGATAATATCTATTGGTTAAACAGAGACAGGGGACTTCAGATGAGGAGCATGGATGGCGACGTTCCCGCTCCAGTGGGGCAGGGCAGTTTCTCGGAAACAGTACATGCTGAAGATGACAAGGTTATCCTGGCCACACCGGATATGGAACCGGATTTGGACTATTGGTTCTGGGAGTATCTGTTCGTGACCCCCGGATATACAGACTTTGCAATCAGGTCCTTTTCAATAGAGGCCGACAGTGTGGCAGATATATCTGCCGAGGCTTCACTGACCGTAAACCTCAAAGGCTTCACCAGTACAAGCCACCATGCGAGGATCAGTCTCAATAACAGCGTTATTGCTGAGGCGTGGATGGATGGAACCGAAGCAAAAGCAGTTGCTGTTCAATTCGACCAGAAACTGCTCCATAGCGGTGCCAATACGGTCATGGTGGAGGCGGTTATAGATCCCGGCGTGCCGTACAGCTCTTTTTATGTTGACTCGTTCGATCTGACCTACAGGAAACTGTACGAGGCCAGCGGGAATGTACTGCTCCTCAGGGCTGAGAGTTCCGAGCCGCTGACCATCTACGGCTTTACGAATCCTGACATATATGTTTTCGATATAACTGACCCGAGCAAGCCGATGTTTAACCTGGCAACAGCTGTTGACGGGGCAGGCGGGAATTATAGTGCCAGCTTTGTTCCTTCACCAGGGGCACGCTACATGGCCACGACGGCCGACGCTGCAGCCACGGTTAGTAATGCCTGGGTCGATGACTCCTCAACCCTTTCCTCGAAGAAGAATGTGGCAGACTATATCGTGATTACGACAGGGGCCCTTGCCGCAACTGCCCGCTCACTTGCTGACTACAGGCAGAAGCAGGGGTTGAAAGCCATGGTTGTTGAGCTGGAAGATATCATGGATGAGTTTAATTACGGTCTATCCAGTCCCCGTGCCATCCAGGATTTTCTTGCCTATGCCTATTACAACTGGGCTAAACCTCCCCGGTATGTTGTTCTTGCTGGAGAAGGCACGTATGACTACAAGAATAATCAGGGGTTCGGTGACAATCTTATCCCCACGATGATTGTCCAGACGCCGCTGGGGCTTTTTCCGTCAGACAACGCGTTCGCGGATGTTGACGGGGATCATGTACCTGATATGGCCATCGGCAGACTCCCTGTGCTGACCGCTGGTGAATTGCAGACCCTTATTGAAAAGATCATCACATATGAAAAGAGTCCGGGCAACCTGGTTGTCATGACCGCCGATAACCCTGACAAAGGGGGCGACTTCCCTGCTGACAGCGATAACATAGCTGCTCTAATCCCTGCGAATTACTTTGTGGAGAAGTTCTACTTGTCCCCGTCTCAGCCGCTTGATTCAATCCGTCAGAAACTGCTGACCGGGCTAAGCAGTAACACGTTTATGCTCAACTATATAGGCCATGCCGGAATTGATCGGCTCGCTCAGGAAGGGCTGCTGCGCGTAAGCGATGTCAAGTCCATGCAGAATAAAGTTTTTGTCCTGACCGCCATGACCTGTATGACAGGACAGTTTGCCGTGCCGGGGTATGATTCCCTGAGCGAGGTGCTGCTGCTGCATCAGAACGGAGGTGCCGTGGCTGTCTGGGCCCCTTCGGGCCAGTCCTACAATGCCTTGTCCGCGACGCTCAACAGGGCCTTTTACGCCAGCGCTTTCAGAGATGACAGGGCAGTACTGGGAGATTCTGTTCTAAAGGCCTTCAGGGATTATGGCGGAGTTTACGGCACGGGGACCACCACCCGGTTTATGCTGGATATGTACAATCTGCAGGGCGATCCTGCTTTGAGGATAAGATAATGGAACTCAAAGGAACCGCCGGTTCCGTAACTGGTGAAAGGGTTTACCGGAAAAATCCGGAAGTTGTTTCCCGCAGTATCGCAGGGGAATTTTTTCTTGTCCCGATAAGGGGGCGCATGGCAGATATGCAGCATATATTTTCCCTGAATCCGGTTGGACAGTACATCTGGCAGGAACTGGATGGGAATAAGAACCTGCTTGAAATTCGCAGCTTGGTTGCCTCAGACTTTGATGTGTCCCGGGAGAGTGCAGAGTCTGATATCCAGGAATTTATTGGAGAGTTGCTGGCAGCCGAACTGATCATCGGTGAATGAGATGGTGATGACCCCTGAAGATGAGACAACAGTATCAGCCCCGAGGCTTTGCGATGATTATCGACCATGGGTATTGGCATGCTGAGCAATAAGGAGTATCTGAGCGAGTTCAACCGAAAATCCGCTGAGCTACGGGTTCCGATATCCGGAAGTATCGATCTCACCCGCCGTTGCAACCTTAAGTGTCTTCACTGCTATCTCGGAACCAGTCGCAGGGATGACACCCTGCCTGAAATGACTGCCGGGCAGATATGTTCTGTCATTGACGAACTCGCTGACGCCGGGTGCCTTTATCTCCTGATGACCGGAGGTGAACCCCTTCTAAGGCCTGACTTTCAGGATATTTACCGTCATGCCAAGATGAAAGGGCTGATCCTGACCCTTTTTACGAACGGCACCTTGATTAGTGACAAAGACCTTGAACTGCTGATGGATTTGCCGCCTTATGTTGTTGAGATAAGTCTTTACGGTGCCACTGCTGCTACGTATGAGAAGATTACCGGGGTTGAAGGCTCTTACAAAAAATGTCTGGCAGCGATCACGCGACTTCTCGAAAACAAGGTTCCCGTCAGGTTGAAAACAATTTTGATGACCTGCAACAGTCATGAATTTTTTGATATGGAAACACTTGCAAAGGACTTTGGTGTTAAATTTCGCTTTGATGCTGCAATATTCCCTGCTATAGACGGGGACAGATCACCCCTCGGGCTGAGGGTGTCTGCTGCAGATGCCGTGGAAAAGGAATTCTCTGACAGGGAGCGGGCAATGCACTGGAGAGAGTATTTCAATAAAACTCAGAACCTGCCGTTTTCAGGCAGCCTCTACAGCTGCGGGGCCGGGCTTACCGGATTCCATATCAATGCCTCCGGCAGGCTTCTGCCCTGTCTCATGACGACAGGCATTTCCTATAACCTTCTTGAAGGAAGTTTTCTGCAAGGTTGGCGCGATGTAATATCCGGGATAAAGGAAAAGATAGCGGCAGAAGCGTCAGCCTGCACCCGCTGCGAGAGAAAGAGTCTCTGTGGTTTCTGCCCTTCTTTTTTTAATATGGAAAACGGAGCAGAGGATATCCGCTCTGAATACCTTTGCGCCATGGGTAACCAGCGCTTTCTTTTCA
>PNOC01000021.1 GCA_013824615.1 Thermodesulfovibrio sp. | reverse complement strand
TGTCGCCGCTGATCATCGTAATGCCGATGCCGTCCTTCCTGATGGCGTTGACCACTGCCGGTACTTCGTCCCGCATAACGTCAGAAACAACCATGAGGCCCCGCACCAGGCCGTCCCAGCCGATATACACCACCGTGTCTCCTGCGCTCTCAAACGCGACTCCTGACTGCAGGGCCTCCTTTGAGCCGGCTAAGTCACGCTCCTGCATGAAGGCCCTGTTGCCGATGCTGACTATCAGATCGTCGACCATGCCGCAGATGCCACGTCCCGGCACCGCCAGGAAATCACGGACAACAGCCGGTGCCGGCACCTGCAGACCGCCTGCAGTAGTAATGGCCTTTCCAAGGCTGTGTTCTGAAAGTCTTTCAAGCGCTGCGGCGATACTGATGATCCTGGCTTCATCGATTAAGCTGTCGAAGACCAGGGTTTTTTTGAGAACCGGTTTCCCCCGGGTCAGCGTCCCCGTCTTATCAAAGAGCAGCTCGGTGATCTGTGCCGCCTTTTCAATTATATCTCCGGATTTTATCAGGATGCCGCGGCCCGAGGCCAGGGTTGTGAAGACCAGGACGGCGAGGGGGGTTGCGAGTCCCAGACTGCAGGGACACGCAATGACCAGGACTGAAATGCCGGTCATTACCGCGCGGTGCAGAGGCGCTCCTGACACCAGGTACCAGAAGACCGTCAAAGCTGCAAGCAGGAGTATGGCAGGCACAAATATGCCGACGATCCGGTCAGCAAAGGCCTGGATCTTCGGTTTTGTTGCCTGGGCATCTTCGACTGCCCTGATAATGCCGGAGAGTACGGTTTCGCTGATGGTGTGCGTCACCTCGAAAATAATGGTGCCATACAGATTGATGCTGCCGCTGATCACGGTAGAGCCTTCTTCTTTGCCTACAGGTTTTGCCTCTCCGGTGATCACTGATTCATCAGCCTCTGAACTGCCTTTGATAACAATACCGTCTAGTGGAATCCGCTCCCCCGGGACCACCTCGATAAGGTCGCCTTTGCCGACGGATTCGATCTGGGTCGATATTCTTTCGGAGCTGTCCGTGGAAGAACCTGCAAGTTTGCGGACGTTCCGTGGTGTCAGAGCTGCCAGTTTTCTGAGTGTCTCGGACGCTTTGCCTTTAGCCTGAAGCTCAATGTATCTGCCAATGAGTATCAGCGTGATGATCATTACCGAGGTGTCAAAATAGACCTCCATGCCCCGAAACATGGCATAGATGCTGTAGACGAAGGCTGAACCGGTCCCGATAACAACGAGCGAGTCCATATTGAAGCGACGGTGCTTCAGCCCGTTTAGAGTGCTTCTGATAAAAGGACCTCCGGAATAGAAGATCACCGGTATGGTCAGCAGCATCGCAATCACCTCAAGTATGAAACGGGTGCTGCTGTCCATGCCCTGAAAATACCCTGCATACAGGGCCGTGCTGTAGATCATGATCTGGGAGGAGACGAAGCCTGCAGTCCCGAGCCTGACGAGCATATCACGGGACTCTGCCTTGCGGGCCGCAAGTTGCTCAGATTCTGAATAGGGTTTCGGTACATAGCCGATGGCCTGGATCCTCCTGAGAATTTCGGCGAGGGTAGTGGCCCCCGGTTTCCAGTGTATGCGCGCACGGTGCGTTGCATAGTTGACCCTGCATTGAACAATCCCAGGGGTACGGGTCAGGACCTTTTCGTTCAGCCATACGCAGGAGGAGCAGCGGATACCGTCTATATAGATATCGATCTCCCTGAGTCCATCCCCCAGCTCCCGCGAGGCCTCCTCAAAGGCGCCGGCCTCGAGCTCTTTTTCAAGAGAAGAAATTTCGATGCCGGTTTCTTCCCATTTCCGGTTCTGGTAAAAGCTGTCGAGTCCTTCGGCGTGAATAAGCTGGTATATCCCGCTGCAGCCCCGGCAGCAGAAGATCAGGTCTTTCCCTGCTATCGACTCCCTGACGATCTCACCCTGAGGAAATTCCCTCAGGCAGTGGTTACATGTTGGCATAGGAACGTATGCCCCTGAGGAGAAAGAGTATCCCCATTACTATGATCAGAAGGCCGCCGGCCCGGTAAAAATAACCACGCACCTTTTGTCCCACAACTGCGGCCAGGGAACTTGCCATAAGCAGCGCTGGTATAGTCCCCAAACCGAAAAGCAGGCTGAAGAGCAGACCCTGCAGCAGGCCGCCTGATCCGGCCGCGCCGATGAATACGGAATAGGAAAGCCCGCAGGGGAGAAATCCCAGAAGCAGCCCGATCGGATAAAAACGCCAGACACTGTCTCCCTGGAGGATTTCCCTGACGCCTTTAATGACAAGATTATTTCGGCCTTCAAGCACGGCAGTGGAATGCGTGATGCCGACAATGCCCAGCCCCATCCAGATCATAAAGAGACCGGCAAGTATCGGGACGATATTCTGGATCCCGGCGAGTTTTCCAGCGGAATTCATGAAAGAGCCGGTAAGGCCGGCCATACCCCCGATACAGGTGTAGGTGGTGATCCTCCCGGCATGGAAGATCAGCTGGCCGGCCATGACGCCGGGCGAAGGGCCATTTGAATGCCTTTGGGAAAGTTTCCGGGGCACTGCAGAGAGAGTGCAGGAGGCGACCAGAGGCCCGCACATACCCAGGCAGTGTCCAAAACCGCCCAGCAGACCGGTCGTCAGCGAGAGGATATAGCCCGTTTCCACTACCGGTCGACCCTGAATAAGAAAGAGGTGTTTATGCTGCTGAAAGAGGAATTCCCGGGGCGGCTTATCAGGACATCTGCCTTCCAGATCTTCTTTCCGCTGGAACACTTGACGATCACTCCGTCACCCTGATAGCTGTGGTCCTCCTGCTGCCTGAGCTGTATCCTGTTTTCCATCATGGACATGCCCGGCATGGTAAGCGTGATGAAGACCTCAGCGTCTTTGAGTGAAGAATCCTTTTCCTCAGCCTTTACCCGGAACAAAAGCCGCTTCATGGTTGACAGAGGCCGGGGACTGATATCCAGAGTTACGGTGACCGCCCCATTAGCAGCGATTTTTTTTGTGCACGGCCCTGCATCGAGATTGCAATCGACCTGGACTGCAGTTTTATCGTTTCCACAGGAGACAAGTGCCAGGAGAAGCATGAAAAGAAACAGACCCTTTACTCCGTTCAGATCGCATATTGTCTGTGTGCAAAACATAAAGTTGTCATCCTTGGGCCTGCAGGCCCGCCGTCTTATTGGAGGGACCCGGGGATCCAGAATATTTTGAAAACAATGGATTCCCCGATCAAGTCGTGGAATGACAGTCTTCCTGATTAACTCACGATGCACAGACGCTGCTTTTGATTATTTCTCGAGGCTCCTGAGGTATGCGATTACTTTCCAGATCTTGTCAGAGCCGAGCGTATTGTCCCAATTCGGCATACCGGCCGGCCTTCCTTTTGAGATGGTGGTATATACATCCGCATCAGTGTTGCCGAACTTCTTCTTTTTGGTCGTCAGGTCCGGGCAGATGTCACCTTTGGCCCCGTCTCCATGGCAACTCTTGCAGTTGCTTTCATAAATCCTTTTGCCTTCCTTCAGGACTGACGTATTTCCCCCATAGGGGTTATTGGTCTTTGCCTCTGCACTGAACGACAGTTCCGCTGCGGCGCAAAGCAGTAAAGAGATAGCTGCTACAACTGCTGCTGATTTTCTCATTATTTTTCTCCTGTCTTTTTTACAAATATCCTCTTATCAAATGATACACTTTTTCCCTCGCCGGATACAGTCATTTTAATGTCCCAGTAACCGTATGCCGGAAAATTTACAGCGGCACTGAATAATCCGGGTCCGGTTTTCCGGGTAGCGACTGCACTGTCGCTGGCATTTGTGTGCGGCCGGCTGAGACGCACAGCCACTGCAGAGTCTGCCAGAGGATTCCCTTTCCGGTCGGTGATTCTGAGCAGAAGCTCGCTGTCTCCAACCTGAAAATCCCCCGGGGTGATAACAACATCCCACCCGGAGGCTATTTTGTCGTTCCGGGTCTTGTCCCATGTAATGCCTGTTTCGTAGGGCCGGTCGGTGACCAGGCCTTCAAAGTTACGGCTGCCTACGACGATAGCCCCTACGACGGCAGCCAGAGCGGCCAGGGTCACAAAGACGATGATTTTTTTCATGGTTTCCCCGGAACGGCAAAGACTGCTTTGCGCAACAAGGGCTTTTGTTCGGCAGCCCCATAGTCTGCAGACAGAGTGAATGTGACCGTGCTGTTATGCTGAGGCACGTCCCGCATCTCTGCAAAAACGGTTGCTGTTTTATGTTCGCCTGCCCTGACCATGATTGTCGCAGGATTCAGTGCAATTGAAGTCTGTGACGCCGGTGCTGGCAGCGCTGACAGGTGTACCTGCAATGCATTGCTGCCCCTGTTTTCGAAGGCAATAAGATAGGCGTTTATGATTTTCCCGTCGGTGGTGATGCGGGGTGGAAAGTTGTGCGCCGGCATTACCGTCATATCAAGGGTTTGCCTTCCCGAGGCGAGCAGTACGAGAAAGACCATCAAAGAAAGTGTCACGGCCGAGACCAGCAGCACGTTTCTGCGCATAAAACCGATACCCTGGCCCGGAAGTCCGAAAAAATACCCTATCAATCCCTGCCTGTCTTTTTTTGCCAGTCTTTCAGCACAGGCATCAACGCATTGCGCGCAACTGACGCAGGCGGGACTGAGCCCTTTGCGGATATCTATCCCCACGGGGCATGTGCGCACGCAGGCAGCGCAGTCCATGCACTCGGCGCTTCTCTGCATATCAAAGGCAATGACCATTGTTCTGCTGTCAAAGAGCGTGCTCTGCATCCTTGAGTACGGGCAGACCGTGGCGCAGAACCGGTGTCGTATAAAAGCCAGGTCCGCAAAAAGTACGATGGTAAGAAGGGACCAGGCCCAGGTTATGGCAGGGCCAAGATTATCGCTGAGCAGTCTTGTGAAAAATTCTGCGGGAGTCACGAAATACCAGATCAGGTTTGCTCCGACCAGCAGGCTGACCCCGAATACTCCTGCGTAAGAAGCAATATTTCTGATAAGGTTTTTCGCCGCCGGTTGGCCGGCAAACTCTGTCAGGTAAGTCAAGGCAGTCTGGGGGCAGAGCCAGCCGCACCAGATTCTGCCAAACAACAGCGTTACCAGGAGGATCAGGAAGGTGAAGAAGAGCAGGGCGATAAGAACAACAAAGAATTCCTGTATCCAGAGCGCCCTCCCGAAAAAATGCAGTCTCAGAGACGGCAGGTCAAAACGGACGGCGCTCTCCCCTCTGATTTTCAGAAAAGGAAGGCCAAGGATTATGACAGCCTGAAGGACCAGGGCAGCGCGCCGGTAAGGCTGGAACCCCCTAATCGTCGTCATCTAACATGGTGAATTTTGCTTTTTCAACCTTGTTGCGATGTTTCTTGGAGTAATAGTGTACGATGATAACGCCAAAAAGGATGACGAGCGTAAGGCCAAAAATAAAATAGGCTATTCCCTGTGAGCTCATAATCAGGCCCGGTTACTTTTTTCTGCTTGCCATGTAAAAGAGATACACCGCTGCCAGAGTCGGCAGTACCGTAAAAGCGATGGTTGCAGCAATTGACATGTCCATAGTATATTCTCCATTTTTATACAGGTTTCATAGAGTTTTTATATGCAGGGCCGGCTGCAGGCCGGCCCTGCATAGCTGTTACTTCTTTACCGATTCTTCATAGGCTTTTGTCTGGGTCCATCCGCTTATCGCAGGGCTGTAGGTTACAAAATAATATACGCCCCAGATGATCAGCCCCCAGAAGAGAATCAGCCATCCGACCGGCAATTTATGAGACGTCTCTTTTGCCTCAAATGCGTCGATGTTATCAAGATCTTCAGCCATATATCCTCCTATTTTCCCTTAATCGATCTCAGGTAGGCAACGATTGACCAGATATCGTCTTTGCTCAGAGAATCCTTGAACCCGGGCATGCCTCCCTTTCCGGTACGCCCGTCTTCGACATAGCCTTCTGAGGTCCCGTTATTGGTCACTTCAAAGTAGTCGTCATCAGGCATATCGCCCTTTTCGTAGAAGAACTCGTCATCCACCAGGCTCGGCCCTATGTCACCCTTGGCATTATCACCATGGCACGAGGCGCAGTTCTTGGCGTACAGGTCTTTGCCCTTCGCGATTGCCTGCGGGTTGTCTGCAAGCGGGTTAGGGAAATGGACCTCTTTAACACCTCCGGCAGCTGCAACAGGGGCGGTTTTCTTTACTGCAGTCCCGATGACCTGCATATAGGCCACCAGCGCATCCATGTCGGTCTTGCTGCCGAGAGCTGAAAGCTCCTCTATGGTGTAGGGGAAATCAAGGGCCTTCATGTGTGCCTCAACTTCCGCCGGGTCAAGTTTGTTTTTTGCAAGAAAAGCATAGGCCGGCATGTTTGTCTGCGGGAACATGCCCTGCGGTTTTTCAAAATGCTTGTAGTGCCAGGCATCAGGATACTTGCCGCCTATGCGGGCAAGGTCAGGCCCGGTCCGCTTGGACCCCCAGAGAAAGGGCCGGTCATAGGCAAACTCTCCCGCCTTTGAGTATTCTCCGTACCGCAGGACCTCTGTCTTGAGAGGGCGCACGGTCTGTGTGTGGCAGTTGACGCAGCCCTCGCGCTGATAGATATCGCGTCCTGCCAGCTGCAGGGCTGTGAAGGGCTTGAGGTTTTCGAGCTTCGGATGCATCTCAGGTGTCAGCATCGGGTAGAACATGGTCACGACCGTGCCTATCAGGATTACGACGGTTGCGGTCAATGCAAAAGCTATCGGTTTGTTGTAGATTCCGCTTCCCATGGCGCCCCCCTAAGCCTTGGCCTCCGCAAGGGATCCCTTGCGGATGGTCATGTAAATATTGTAGATGAAGAAGAGCATGCCTACCGTGAATATAAGCCCTCCGACTGTTCTGAGCTGCCAGTAAGGATAGTTTTTCGTAAGCGTTTCGATAAAGGTATACTTCAGGCTGCCATCTGCATTGGTTGCCTTCCAGAGGGCCCCTTGCTGTATCCCGGTTATCCACATGGTGATCGAGAAGATCAGCTGTCCGATCAGTACGAGCCAGAAATGTATATTGGCCACTTTTTCACTGTATATCTCGGTATGGTAAATCTTCGGGATGACGTAATAGATCGAGGCTGCGGTTGTCATTGTCACCCAGCCCATGGTTCCCATATGAACATGACCAGGGACCCAGTCGGTATAGTGGATCAGCTGGCTCACAATCCTGAGCCCCTGGGTCGGTCCCTGGACAGTCTGGAGCCCGTAGAAGGTGATGCCCATGATAAAGAATTTAGTAAGGTAATTCGTGTTCATCTTCGACCAGTCAGTCCCGACGGTGTAATACCCGTTGACCACTGACCCCCAGGACGGTGCAATCAGGAATATCGTGAAGACGATCCCGAGCGTCTGTATCCAGTCAGGAAGCGGCGTATACACCAGGTGGTGAGCCCCGGTCCAGAGATAGGCAAAGACCAGGGACCAGAAGGCTATGATCGACAGACGGTGACTGTAGATGGGTATGCCGGTTGATTTCGGCAGGAAATAATAGAACATTGCCAGTATGGGAGTGGTAAAGACAAAGCCGACGGCATTATGACCATACCACCACTCGACGTTGGCACTGTTGACACCGGCAAAAAGGTGATATGACTTAGTCAGCCCCGCGGGGATAGAAAGGTTGTTTACGATATAGAGCACCGCCACCGCAATAGTGGTCGCGATGATATACCAGAGCGATATATACATCTGCTCTTCCTTGCGTTTGATAATCGTGCCGAAGACATTGATCGCAAACATCACCCAGAGGATGACTATCGCAAGGTCGATAGGCCATTCCAGTTCCGCATACTCCAGAGACTGTGTCTGACCCATCAGCAGACTGACTGCCGCAAGCAGGATCCCGACGTTGAAGAGATACAGCTGGAACCGTGCGAGTTTCGGGAACAGCAGCGGGCGCTTGGCGAGCCTCATGATGATGTAATACGAGAGCCCGAAGATTGCGCCCACGCCAAGTCCGAAGGCAAGGCCGTTGGTGTGAACTGCCCTCAGTCTTCCGAAGGTGAAGTACGGTGCGAAATTGGTTTCCGGTTTCCACATCTGTATAGAGATGAGAAGCCCGATGACAATCCCGACCACACCCCAGAAGATAGATGAAACGATAAAACCCTTTACTGTCTGATTATCGTACTGATAATCGCTCATGTTTCTCTCCTCCTGAAAAGTATTGAATGATTATTTCTCTAAATAAGTTGTAGCACATTATTTCCTGCATTGCATCATGGTATCGAATGTGGTCTTTCCAAGATAATCAACCACAAGTGCCTGCAGGGTCTGCCATACCGGGTGGACAGTGCAGGCACCGCTGAGGTCGCACCGCTGAGGATCTATGGTGCAGCGGTTCATGGCGACAGGCCCTTCGATGGCCTCCACCACATCCAGCAGGCTTATGGCAGACGGAGGGCGTTTCAATTGAAAGCCGCCTTTCACTCCTCTGAAGGACTGTACAATTCCTGCCTTTGCCAGCCGCTGAAGTATTTTTGCCAGAAAGCTGCGGGGGATGCGCATCTCCTCCGAGATCGTCTCGATCATGATCGGCGTTTCGCCGGCATATCTCGAAAGATAGAGGATGCACCTGACTGCATAATCCGTTTCTTGGGTAATTTCCATTATACAGGACTGATATTATCCTGAAAGGAATATTCTGTCAAGAAAAAAATGCAGGGCTTCGCTGTTTTTCATCTCGTTCACTGATTATTATTGACTCTGTTGGTACTGAAGTTTATTATATCTGACAGATCCGATTGGGGAGTTTTACACGGATGGGGCGGGACCTCAGTGAACTTGCATAAGGAGGACGTAGAGTGATGAAAAGATATTTTCTGGCAGTGATTGCGCTGCTGCTATTGCCGGTGATGCTGGCAGGCTGCGGTTGCGGGGGCAGTGATCTGTCGCTGGTCTCCATTGCCGTTACCCCTGAGACTCAGACCCTTGCGATGGGAGCCACTCAGCAGTATACGGCGACCGGGACTTTTTCTGACAGCACAACCCAGGACCTTACGAAGCTGGTGACATGGAGTTCCTCACAGCAGACTGCCGCAACAATCAGCAACGCCACGGGCACAGAAGGAAGGGCCTCCGGTATTTTTACGGGCGCGACAACCATTACAGCAACCTCGGGCAGCATTTCCGGTACCGCTGCTTTGACCGTTGTGCCGAACCTCGTGTCGCTTGTGGTAACGCCGCAGACTCAGACACTCGCGGCAGGAACTGCCCAACAGTTCACGGCAACAGGAACATATTCAGATGATACGACACTGGATTTAACCGAAATTGTTACCTGGAGTTCCCTGACTGAGGCTGTTGCCACGATCAGTAATACTGCGGGTACAAGGGGGCGTGCCACTGCTGTTGCCGCTGGAGTGACCACTGTTGCGGCAACGTCAGGTCAGCTGTCAGACACAGCAATCCTGACGGTAACAGTTCCGCCACCGCCACCACCACCGCCACCATCGGTGACCCTGGTGTCAATAAAGGTTACCCCGGCTGACCTCCTGGCAAGTTTCAGTACGACGATTCAGTATACGGCAACCGGTACGTACTCTGACGGTTCTACCCGCAACATAACGGAACTGGCTGCCTGGAGTTCTTCGAGACCGGAGATAGCCACGATCAGCAATACCCCGGGGACGAAGGGGCTGGCACTGACCGACCACCTGGTCGGTCTTACCATAATAACTGCAGTCCTCGACAACATCAGCGGGACAACGACTCTCTTTGACCCATAAACTATTCAGGATTCAGGCCCTTTTCGCTGCTGCGGGGAGGGCCTGTTTTTTTTGATGACACCCTTTAAACTTGATCTTCACGTCCATACACGCCACAGCGGGGACAACAGTGCGGACCCCGAGGAGGCTGTTGTTCAGGCGATCGGCCGCAACCTTCAGGGGATAGCCTTCACCGAGCATTACTACTACGAAGCCTCTGAGTTTGCCGAACAGTTGTGCCTGAAATACAGAGACCGGATCGTCATCTTCAGGGGGGTGGAATTTTCCACAGCTGATGGGCATTGCCTGGTTTTCGGGGTCAACACTGATGGCATGGGACTAAAAGGCCTTTCTGCCGGGGAGGTGGTCAGGGCTGTGGTCCGTGCCGGCGGTGTGGTAATCCCGTCGCATCCCTATCGCCTCGGAAACAGCCTCGGGGACGGCATACGGCAGGTCAAAGGCATCTGCGCTGTCGAAGGGTATAACGGCTGCAATATGGCGAGCTATAACGTCAGGGCAATTGAAGCGGCCCGTGCCCTGGGTCTTCCCTTTACGGGGGGATCTGATGCGCATGAGCCGGCTGATGTCGGTGCCTGCTATACAGAATTCGACGCTCCGGTCACCCCTGAAAATCTGGTTGAGCAGCTCAGGGGCGGAAGATATCGCGGGGTGGATACCCGGAAAATATCAAAAGGGTATCCGGGATAAAGGCCGGGACCTTACTATTCGTGAGAGAGTTGCACCCGTTGTATCCCCGTTGATCTGCCGGTCTCATCGTTGACCTCAACCACGACGCCTGAGAGAATTGCCCCACCCGGAGCAGTCTCGAACCTGGCCGGCATACTTGTCAGGAAGCGCTGAATAATCTGGTTTACCTCCATGCCGATTACTGAATGTGCCGGCCCGGTCATGCCGGCGTCTGTGATATAGGCGGTGCCGTTTGCCAGTATTTTTTCATCGGCGGTCTGTACATGGGTATGCGTGCCGATTACCGCGCTTACTTTCCCGTCGAGATAGTACCCAAGCGCTATCTTTTCAGAGGTGGCCTCGGCATGCATATCGACAATAATGATATTCGTCTCCTGTGTCATTCTCTCAATCTCAGGGCCAATAGTCCTGAATGGACAGTCCATCCCCATCATAAAGACCCGCCCTGAGATGTTGATAACACCTATCTTGATGCCTCCCGGTGTGTTAACGACAATGCTTCCGGCCCCGGGCACCCCCGGCGGATAGTTCATCGGCCTGAGGACCCGGTTGTCCTTTACGATATACTGCACAAAATCCTTTTTGTCCCAGACATGGTTGCCGGTGGTGATGACATGCACCCCCATCCTGAAGAGTTCAGCGACCAATTGCTCGGTCAGGCCAAAACCCCCTGCAATATTCTCGGCATTGGCTATGACCACGCCGATTTTATATTTATCGACAAGACTCGGCAGGAGTGCTTTGACAGCATTCCTGCCGGTCTTGCCGACGATGTCGCCGATAAAAAGTATCTTCATCGCTTATTTGGCATACTCCACATGACGGGACTCCCTGATTACCGTGACCTTTATCTGGCCGGGATAGGACATTTCAGCCTCTATCTTCTTGGCGAGATCGCGGGCGACCATCGCCGAGAGTTCGTCGTTGACTTCTTCAGGCTTAACGATGATCCGGATCTCCCTGCCTGCCTGTATGGCGTAGCACTTCTCGACTCCCTTGAAGGAGAGGGCCATCTTCTCAAGCTCTTCAAGCCTCTTCAGATAATGTTCGATGCTTTCACGCCTGACGCCGGGACGTGCAGCAGAGAGCGCATCGGCAGCAGCGACAAGCGCTGCTTCGACGGTAATCGGGTCTCCTTCGCCGTGATGGACCATGATGGCGTTGATGACCTTGTTGTTCTCTCCGAATTTCCGGGCAAGGTTCGCACCGATTTCCTGGTGCGTGCCCTCGATTTCGTGGTCAACCGCCTTCCCGATGTCGTGGAGCAGGCCTGCCCTCTTTGCGAGCTTCGGATCCACCCCGAGTTCGCTTGCCATCATGCCGGCAAAATAGGCGACCTCGCGCGAGTGCTCCAGCACGTTCTGCCCATAGGAGGTCCGGTATTTCAGGCGGCCGAGGACCCGGATAAGTTCCGGATGGATACCGGAGAGTCCCAGGTCAAAAGCCGCTTTTTCTCCTTCTTCCCTGATATTGTTGTCGACTTCCTTCTTCACCTTTTCGACGATCTCCTCAATCCGTGTCGGGTGGATTCTGCCGTCGGTGATCAGCCGCTCCAGTGAAAGGCGGGCTACCTCGCGTCTGACGGGGTCAAAGCCAGAAAGGGTGACCATTTCAGGCGTGTCGTCAACAATCAGGTCAACCCCGGTGGCTGCTTCAAGTGCGCGGATGTTCCTGCCTTCGCGGCCGATGATCCTGCCCTTCATTTCATCGTTCGGAAGACTCACTGCTGTTACCGTGGCGTCTGCTACATAGTCGCTGGCGTAACGCTGGATGGCAGTACCGATGATTTCCTTCGCCTTTTTTTCGGCATTTTCTTTGGTCTCGTCTTCAATCCTCTTGATCACCTTGGCGATCTCAAAGCGGGCCTCCTCCTCGGTCCTTCTGAGGAGCTCCTCTTTTGCCTCGGCAGCCGTAATCCCGGAGAGTTTTTCAAGGAGCGCCGTCTGTTCACTGACCAGTTCGGTATACCGGGCCTCCTTGTCCTGAGTGGCCTTTTCACGTACGCCGGTCTCTTTTTCACGTCTGCTCAGTTCATGGTCGCGTTTGTCAATCAGGTCGAACTTCCGCTCGATTGACTCTTCCTTCTGCCGCAGTCTTTTTTCGAGCTGATTGAGTTCTGTCTTGCGCTCCCTCAGCTCTTTTTCTGCGTCAGTCTTGGCCTGGTAAATGATGTCTTTTGCTTCAAGGGCAGCTTCCTTGCGCAGCGTTTCAGATTCCTTCAGCGCATCTTCGGAAGCCCTTTTCTTTTCCCGGTCAATGGTTTCCTTCTGGCCCTGTAAAGCCTTCCTGTAGAAAAGGCTCAGAAGCAGACCGGTTACAACGCCGACAGCGATCGCTATCAGCAGATACTCCATGTTATTTAACATCTGGGTTGGTCCTCCTTTTGTGCAGCCTTGATTGAATGATTTTTTCATAACCTTCAGTACTGGGTGAGTAAAATGAACGTGCCACAGGCAGATAATTCTGTGCGATATGGTGCCCGGGAAAATTATGGGGATATTGATAACCAACCCCCGCCCCGAGTCTCTTTGCCCCGGAGTAACTGGCATCGCGGAGATGTGCCGGGACTTCCTGAAGCGGGGAGGTCTTAATTTCTCTTATGGCGCTGTCAATAGCCAAATAGGCAGCGTTGCTTTTCGGCGCGGCTGCGATATAGATAGCGGCCTGGGCCAGGGGAATGCGTCCTTCCGGCATGCCTATCCGTTCCACGGCCTGCATGGCCGAGACTGCGAGCGTCAGGGCCTGGGGGTCGGCGTTGCCTACGTCTTCAGCGGCGCAGATAACGATTCTCCGTGCGATAAACAGCGGGTCTTCTCCGGACTCGACCATGCGGGCGAGCCAGTAGACGGCTGCATCAGGATCAGAACCACGCATGCTTTTGATAAAGGCCGAAATAGTGTTGTAGTGATCGTCTTCATCATAATACAGGGCTTTGCTTTGTGATACCTCACGGATGAGCGCTGCGGTGATGTGGCAGGCATCTGCATCAGGCCCGGCTGAGGCAAGGAAAGAGAGTTCAAGTATGTTGAGGGCCTTGCGCGCATCCCCCCCCGCCAGCGAGGCGATGAGGGCGGACCCTTCTTCATCGATCAGGACCCTGCTGTTGCCGAGGCCGCGCGAACTGTTGACTGCCCGGCTGAGGAGCGTTTTGAGATCCTCAGGAGAAAGCGGGGAGAACTGAAATATCTGCGACCGTGAAGAGAGCGCGGGAACAAGGGCAAAAAATGGGTTCTGGGTCGAGGCCCCGATAAGGATGACCTCTCCCTGTTCAATATGCGGCAGAAGTGCATCCTGCTGTATCTTGTTAAAGCGGTGAATTTCATCGATAAAAAGGACTTTTCTGCTGCCGCGGTGCGAGGCCACGGCATCCCTGATGTCCTTGATTCCGGCGGTAACAGCGTTAAGGGAGATGAAATCAGCCCTGGTTTTTCTGGCAATGATATGGGCAAGGGCTGTTTTCCCGGTACCCGGAGGACCGTACAGGATTATCGAGACAAGCTTGTCGTCATCGATCAGTCGACGGAGCGGTTTATGCAGGCCAAGCAGATGCTGCTGGCCGAGAAAATCAGCAAAATCCTCCGGCTGCATGCGCCAGGCAAGCGGGGGTGTCCCTTTTTCAGTCTTAAACAGTTCCAAGTAAATAGTCCCGTGCCGGACTATTCTACGGACAGGACTTTTGGATGCGAGAAATCTCGAAAAATGTACAATAACGGTTGATAAGGATGTATGAAAAGGCCCGACCCTGCAGGCCTGCTTGCACTTTTTTCTTTGTAACGACCGATCTTCTCTTCCAAAAGGACTGAACCCATAGATGCCAGCTGTAATAGAGTAGTGAAAAATGATATGAAGACCCCGCCCTGTCGTGTATGTGAAGAATCAGATCCGCCTATTAAGGTATAGGTGGGTGCCATAGAGATGCCTTCAGGCTTTTGCCGCAAGAGCAACATGCACACCAGCAGCTCACGCTGGCTCCCAAAAGATCTAATTTGCCGGATCAACTTTTTCACATATCACCTACAGGGCAGGTACTTTACGTACCGATTTATTCCTAACTATATTTATAGCAGAACGGGGGGTGTTTCAGCAAGAGAAAATTCTTTCAGACCGACACGTTTTAGCTTGTTATTGAATGCTCATATTGAATAAACTAATACGTGAGCATTGATTATGCAGGGATTATGGTAACCATAGATTACCCTGCATGAGGCGTTTTACCAACAAAGGAGGTAAGCCATGTTTGGATTAGGAATGCCTGAACTTCTGATCATTCTCGTTATTGTTATGGTTCTTTTTGGTGCAAGCAAGCTGCCCGAGATGGGGAAGGGGATCGGCCAGGCCATCAAGAATTTCAAGAAGGCGACAAGTGATGCTGATGAGATTGACGTCACTCCCAAGAAAGGCGTAACAAAAGAAGAGCCCAAGGGAGGCGACGAAAAAGCCTAAGGTGAACAGGGGCCCTATAGCTGAAATAGACCTTTCCGCTCTGCAGCATAACCTCTCTATCCTCAGGAATATCACCAGCGAAAAGCCGGTTATCGCCGTTGTTAAGGCAGATGCCTATGGCCACGGTGCAGTTCCCGTTGCTCAGCGACTGCAGGATGCAGGCGTTGCGATGCTGGCGGTGGCTTTTACCGGCGAAGCCAGGAAACTCAGGGAAGGCGGTATCAGAGTCCCGATTCTGGTGCTTTTTGACCGCGGTGACATGGAGGATTATTTTGCCTTTGACCTGACCCCGGTGATACATGACCGTCGGACAGCTCTGCGGCTCTCGAATGAAGCAGTGAGCAGAGGGTGTCGTCTGCCGGTGCATCTGAAGATAGACACCGGCATGGGCAGGGTCGGGCTCAGCGCGGATCAGGCGGTTTCTGACGTTCTTTCTATTGTCGAACTGCCGGGGGTTGAGATTGCCGGTCTGATGAGCCACTTTTCCGAAGCAGATCTTGCGGACCGGTCCTATGCTGAAAAGCAGATCGGGATTTTCCAGAAGATCAGGCAGGAACTCTCGGGTCGTATTGGTAAGGCTGTTATCTGCCATATGGCCAACAGTGCGGCTTCACTCTCACTTCCTCTTGAGGGCTTTGACGCGGTCAGACCCGGCCTCCTCCTCTACGGTTATTCTCCCCTGGAGACGCAGTGCGGTCTCCGGCCTCTGATGAAGCTCAGCACAAAGGTCCTCGCAATACGTAACCTTGCAGCAGGTTCTCCGGTGGGGTACGGAAGGACGTTTGTGACGAAGAAGCCCAGCATTATTGCCGTTGTCCCGATCGGCTATGCCGACGGCTTCAGCAGATATTTTTCGAACAATGGCGTGATGCTGGTGCGGGGCGTGCGCGTTCCGGTTGTCGGCCGCGTCTGTATGGACCTGACCATGATCGATGTGACTGGTGTCGACGGTGCTGCTGAAGGAGATGAGGTGGTTGTCCTCGGACAGCAGTGCGGAGAGACTATCAGTGCGGCGGAACTGGCGGGTCGTGCCGGGACGATCCCCTATGAGATCCTGACATCTCTCGGAAATATGGCGAAGAAAGAGTACATAAATTGATCTCGGCAGGATACAGCAGCGGACGTGAAGGCAGGAACTCCGGTCATGCATAAGAAGATCGGAGAGATCCTGCTTGAGATGGGTGTTCTGACTGCTGCAGAAATCGGCAGGATGCATGAAATACAGAAATCTGAGGGGGTGCGCCGCAGGTTCGGGGAAATCGCTGTTGAACAGGGGACTTCCGAGGCCAAGGTGCTTGAGGCCCTCTCCATACAGTTCCGGCTTCCTGTCGCTGACCTGAAGGATTACGCTGAAGAGGTTCCCCTGGAGAAGATATCGTTCAGCTTTCTTGAAAACAACCTCCTTCTGCCTCTGACACTCCAGGGCAATATCCTCACGGTGGCGATAGCCGATCCCACGCATGCCGAAGGGGTGGATGCCCTCAGGTCATCCTTTGGATATGACGTCGAGCTTTTTCTGGCGAACAAGTCGGACATCCTCGAGCGCCTGCAGCTGCAGCGTGGGTCCAGGAATGCGGTGATGCAGCGCCTGATCGAGGACGCTGCTGAAGACGAGGCCACAGGTCCGGAGATTACCGGAGAGATAAGCCACCTGAAAGACCTTGCCCAGGAAAAAGGGATCATCCAGCTGGTCAATATCATCATCGAAAATGCGGTGAAGGACCGTGCCAGTGATATCCATATCGAGCCGGGTGAGCTGACGGTCAGGGCCCGGTACCGGATTGACGGGGTACTGTATGAGAAAGAGGTGCTCCCGATGCGTACCTATTCGGCCATCTCTTCGAGGATAAAACTGCTGGCACAGATGAATATTGCTGAGAGAAGGCTTCCCCAGGATGGCAGGATCAAGGCTTCCTTTCCCGGGAAAGAGATTGATATAAGGGTCTCGACGCTTCCGACGATACACGGAGAGAGTATCGTCATGAGGCTGCTGGACAAGGGCTCCTCGTTCGTCACACTGGAAGACCTGGGTTTTGACCGGGTCATCCTGGATATCTACGAACAGATGATCAAGAGACCCTATGGCATGATATTGATTACCGGTCCGACCGGGAGCGGCAAATCCACGACACTGTATGCCTCACTGGATAAGATCAATACCCCTGAGAAGAAGATCATCACGATTGAAGAACCGGTCGAGTACCTGATGCCCGGCATCAACCAGATCCAGGTCCGGCCCAAGATCGGACTTACCTTTGCCGGCGGACTGCGGCATATCGTACGGCAGGACCCTGACGTGATTATGGTCGGGGAGATCAGGGACATGGAGACCGCGGGGATAGCTATTCATGCGGCCCTCACCGGACACCTGCTTTATAGTACGCTGCATACGAACGACGCTCCCGGGGCAGTCACCCGACTTATGGACATGGGGATCGAAAACTATCTGGTCGCTTCAACGCTCATAGGTGTTATGGCCCAGAGGCTCGTCCGGCGGCTTTGTGAGCATTGCGCCGAGAGTCGTCCGGCCTCAGGAGAGGCAGTGAAGAAGCTGGATGAGCGCATAGACAGGATATGGACCGGCAGAGGGTGTGAGCATTGTGCCGGCACCGGTTACCGCGGCCGGATCGGGATATTCGAGATGCTTCCGGTCGAAGATGAAATCCGGAACCTGATCATGCAGCGGGCGACGGTCAAGGAGATCAAGGACATGGCTATATCCCTCGGTATGAGGACTTTGCGGGAAGACGGCATACAAAAGGTTATCCGCGGTGTTACCACGATCGATGAGGTACTGCGGGTGACCCAGGTGGAGTTGTGAAAATAACTGCTCGGGACAGGGCCCACGGGGCAGGTGTATTGTTGAAGAGTGAAGCCGGTATAGCCCTGATGATGGTGCTCTGGATCCTGGTGCTGCTGAGTATCCTGGCCCTGAACCATCTGAGTTCGACGCGCTGGAATACTGCCGGAGCCAGGAACATGAAGGAAGAGACACTTGCCCGCTATATGGCGTTGTCCGGCTATAACGAGGCGGTCCATTACCTGATGTCTGACAAAGACCCTTCCCTGGACTACCGGGACCCTTCTGGTAATTACCGGGTGGACCGTGAGACTCCGGTCGTGACCGGGAAGCGGATAACTCCTGAGGGTGAGGTTGATATACAGATCACGGATGAGGACACGAAGATCAATATCAACCTGGCGACAGAGGAGAACCTGAAAAGTCTATTTATTCATGCCGGACTGGCTGAGGATCGCATCGCAGAGGTGGTTGATTCCATTCTTGACTGGAAAGACCCTTCCCGGGCAGGTCACCGGCTCTCCGGAGCTGATGACAGTTATTATGAGGGACTGCCTGACCCTTACAAAGCGAAGCATGGCCGTTTTGACGTGCCGGAGGAACTGCTCCTGGTCAAAGGTATGAAGTCTGAATATCTATACGGAGGCAAAGACATACACCCGATACTGCCTCTTATTACTACGTTTGGCACCGGGGCGCTGAATATCAATACAGTATCCAATGATTTTATGACCTATATGAGACTGGACAAGTTTGAGATTGAGGCTATTCTGAAACAGCGCAATGTGGAGTCAGGCGGGTTCAGTGTTATCCCCCAGCAGTTTGCCGCAAGGGGGTTCCAGGCCATTGCCTCAAACAACCTCCGGATTGAGGTCTCCGGAAGGTCAGGCAGCAGCCCCCTGCTGTCAAAGGTAGTGGCCGTGGTGAACCGGCAGCCGGCCGGCAAGGGGTTCAAGGTTCGGACATTATACTGGAGAGAATATGCGGAGAATAGCAGGGGTTAACATCAGACAGAGCAGTCTGGGCGCGTGCATAGCCGACCTGCGGTTCAGGACAATGAAACCGGTCAGGCAGGAAGATATGCAGCTGCCGGCCGACCCGGCTGAAAGAAACACGGCCATCGCCGGCGTATTTCAGCGCTGGAAAAAAGAGTCGGGGACTACGGACCTGCCGGGAGGACCACCGGGGGGGCTGCCTGAGGGAATAATTATCGGGCTGCCACTTCAGGGCTTTTCCTGTCAGCTCATTGATATGCCATCCATGGGCAGGGCCGATATGCGCAATGCGCTGCTCTTTGAACTCGAGAAATACCTGCCGCTGCCGGTTGAGGAATATTACTTCGATTTCATGACCATGCCGGCAGAAAAGGGGAGAACAAAGGCCGCGGTCTTCGCACTCAGGAAAGAGGCGGTTGACGATATTGTGCGTCTGTCGCGGGATGCAGGGTTCGAGGTCCTGGCCGTGCGGTCTTCGTTTCTGTCTGCCCTGCGGGGCCTGGCTGAGGTACACGGTGAAAAGAACCTCAACGGACTCTTTGTGTATGCCGCAGGAGATGCCGTCGAGGTAGCGGCCCTCACCCATGCGGTCCCGGTCTACCTGAAGTCCTTTCCAATAAATACTGAACTCCTCGTGACCATGGAGAGATTGGCAGCCCGGTATCCGGGCAGGATCTTTTTTTCGGGGAGTGATGATACTTTTCTGGGCAACAGATTTGCGCTGACCAAAGTCCACCTGAGGATACCGCATCTGCTGGCCGCCTCAGCCATAAAGCAGACCCGCTTTGATTTTAATTTCCTGAGTGCCGAAGTCCAGCAGGGAAAATTGTTAGCCTACTATCCGCAGGCTGTTGCCGGCCTTGCTTCATGCGCCCTGTTGTTTTATCTCTTTACCGGATTTCTGATCTTTTATAAAGATTATACTGAACTGAAGCATGTTGAGGAGCAGCGGGCGGCGATCCGGAGCAGGGCCTCGGGCATGCTTGAGGCGAAAAAGAAGCTCGACCTGCTGGGGGGCGACCGTCAGGTCCTGTCCGATTTTCTCGGCCGCAGCACGACGGCGGCAACAGTGATGAGCAGCTTAAGCGCGCTCATTCCAAAAGAGGCCTGGCTGGTCAGTCTGACTATTGACGACAAAGGCGCGATTGAGATCGAGGGTTTTACGAACAGAACCGCAGCGCTGATCCTGGCCCTTGAGAAGTCCCACCTGTTCAGGAATGTATCGTATACTGCCCCCATTATTACCAAAGATGGTGAGGAACGGTTTGCCCTTAAGCTGGAGGTGGCCGTCAGTGATAAATAGACGCTATCTTCTTCTGGGAATTGCCCTGGCTGTTACGATTATTGCTTTTGACCGGTATTTCCTGATGCCGAAGGCTGAGTCAATGCGGGAGGAGCTTACTGTGGCCAGCGGCGGCCTGAAAAAGGATGAACAGTTCATCAGGACTGCACTGGTGCCTGAAAAGGATGTAGCTGCCGCGGCTGAAGCCATCAGCCAGCTGGAAAAAAGAATGATACGCGAGAAGACCGAATTTCTTGCCTCGGTCAGACTTCAGGATGACGTATCCACGATGGCGGGGAAGGCAGGGCTGCGGATCCAGACGACGCGGTCTCTGCCATCTGCAAAACTCGGTAATTATCTGGCAATCCCGCTGTATTTTGAGGGCAACGGGACGATTAAACAGGTGAGTGATCTGTTGAAAGAGCTGGAGTCAGGGACTCTGCTGATAAAGGTAGACAAGTTGAATATTGGCATTACCAATATTCAGAACCCCAAAGAGCTTAAGTTTAAGATGCAGGTTTCAGGGGTAGCCAAAATATGATACGCCGGGGATGTACTGCGGGTTTTGCTGGCCTGCTGCTGCTCTTTGCAGTATGGCATTTTTATGCCAGGGGACTGCAGCATGATCCTTATGCCGAATATACTGCCGTGAAGGTGAAACAGAAGGCCGGAGGGTCTGCAGCTCAGGCTGCTGCCCCTGTTGCGTTCCAGCCGGGCTGGTCTGCTGATATCCATGAAAAAAATCTTTTCAGTCCCTCCAGAACATACCGTGAGCCGAAGCCGGTCGTGGCGGCACCACTTGTTCCGGTTGAGCCCCCGAAGCGGCCGGAGGTAGTACTCAAGGGGGTCATCCTTGATTCCTTCGGTGAATATGTGGCCTATATTGAGGTGGACAAGGCAAAATCTGTTCCGATGCGGAAAGGCGACAAAACCGACAATATCGAATTAATTGATATATCCGGCAGGAAGGCTGTGTTAAAATGGAACAGCGAAATTATGAACCTGAGCCTGGACAAAATAAAGACTATTGAAAACCCGAAGGCGGTTCGGTGAGGCGCCTGCCGCGTATTTCTGAACTCTGCGCAGGCCTGATATTTATGGTGCTGGCAATGTTGATGCCAGGGTGCGTGAAAAAGCAGGCCGTGCTGCCGGATGAAGCAGCTCAAAAGTCGGCGGAGGAAACGCTGAAGTTGCCTGAACTGCCCCCGGTCCAGGACAAGGCTATCGTCAAAAAGACAGACCCGCAGCCTCTGGAGAAGAAGGCCGAAGAGCAGTATATCATGCTGAATTTCGAGAACGCGGATATTGAGACGGTTATCTCAACTATCGGCGAGATGCTCAAAATAAATTATATCGTGGCGCCCGGGGTGGCGGGCAAGATCACGATACAGTCCCACAACAAGATCCCGATCAGCGAACTTTTTTCCACGTTTCAGACGATTCTTGAGTTCAACGGCTACACTGCGGTGAAATATGGAAGCTTCTACCGGATAGTTCCGATCGACCAGGCCAAGCAGCAGCCGGTACCGATTGAGTCCGGCAAAGCGCAGGTGGCCACCAAGGATGCCGGCTTTGTCACGCAGCAGATTCCTCTTGAGTATGTTAAGGCGAATGATGTTGCCAATATCGTACGGAACCTGATGCCGCGCGGGACTGATATTGTGGTTTACGAACCGTCGAACATGCTCATTGTTACGGCCCAGCCCTCAGGGATAGCCAAGTTTCTGAAGCTGCTTGAAGCAATAGATATTCCGGCGAGCGACCGGGACGCGGTGAGGACCTTTGTGTATAATGTCGAGAATGCCGAGGCCAAGAAACTGGCGGAGATCCTCAAAAATGTCTATACGTCGAAGAAAACGCAGACCCCGGCGGTGAAATCGGTTTCTCCTTCTCCGGTGCCCTCCTCTTCTCAGCCGGCAACAGCTCAGCAGCGGACGACGGCAAGGCCTGCGCCGGCTGTTCCGGCATCTGTGCAGGAGGGGCTTGCAGGAGATATCGAGGGTGAAGTCCTGATCGAGTCTTATGACGATATCAATGCCATTATTATCAAGGCGACACCCAGGGCCTACCTGTCACTTCTTGAGACGATCAGAAAGCTGGACATACAGCCGAAACAGGTGCTTATTGAGGTTCTGATTGCCGAAATAACCCTCGACAGTGAAAGTCAGTTCGGCGTCGAGTGGCTTATGAAGAAGAGTATTCAGACCAAAAACAGGGATTATGATTTTGACGTTATTGGCGGCTTCAGTACTGCCGGCAATGCCAATAATCTACAGTATGATACCGCCCAGGGCATGTTTACCCTGCCCGGTTCTACTTCTGCTGCCTCGACGCTCGCTACTGCAGCTACAACGGCTGCCACAAGCGCCATACTTTCTCACCCGGCCAATGTTTTTGCAGCCATCATTGCTCCCAGGAAATTCGACATTCTGCTTTCAGCCGCGGCATCGACCGGAAAGCTTAATGTACTGGCCAGTCCTCATGTGCTGGCCCTGGACAACAAGGAGGCGAAGATCGAGATAGCCGATGAGGTCCCGGTGGCGACATCTATCACTCAGCCGACTGCAGGCGGCAGCAATCTGGTGACAGCGACCTCACAGGTACAGTTCAAGTCAGCCGGAACGATTCTGACCGTAACGCCTCACATCAATGACAAAAAACAGGTGACACTCAAGATCACTCAGGAGGCCAGTGAGATTGGGTCCAAGGTGCCGATCGGCGGCCAGGACTACCAGGGCTTCAGGACGAGGAAGGCGAACACGACCGCTATTGTGCAGGACGGCCATACCCTTGTCCTTGGTGGTATTATCACTGAGCGGAAGGACACGGTGCGGTCCGGACTGCCGTTTCTGAGTGACCTCCCCCTGATCGGGTATCTCTTCGGTACGACGACCGACTCGCTTTCAAGAAAAGAGCTGATCCTGATGGTGACGCCTCATGTGATCAGCAATTATGAGGAGGCGGATGAGCTTACCCGGGAATCAAAGGAAAAGGTGAAGGGCATCAGGGACCGCATTCTGCTGAACGAAAAAAAGGCCGAGAAAAAAATAGAGAATATAGAATCAGGAATAAACAGAAAAGAATAATGGGAGGTATGTATGTCAAGACTGCCAGGCCAGTATGTTGCACTCAGAAAGAGGTATAAAAAGTACTTTACCGCACTGAATAATCTCGGAAAGACTGCACGGGAGGCAGGTCCTCTTGATGAGAAGACTTCCCACCTGGTCCAGTTGGCCGCGGCAGCGACAATCCGCTCGGAAGGCGCCGTGCACTCCCATGCCCGCAGGGCTCTTGAGGCAGGGGCTTCTCCGGATGAATTGTATCATGCCCTTCTGCTGTTGACGAGCACCATCGGGTTTCCGACAGTCTCTGCAGCACTCTCCTGGCTTGATGATGTTATCGCAACGGACCGTGACTCCGGAAAAGTGCGATAATATTCTCATCAGAGGCGTCAACTGGGTCGGCGATGCAGTCATGACCATGCCGGCCCTCCGGTCGGTGAGGCAGACTTTTCCGGATGCACGGATAAGCCTGCTGGTTAAGCCGGCAGTTTCTCCCCTTTTTGAACATGATCCCAATGTCGATGAAATTATTTCCTATGGTGATGAATACCAGGGCCTGTCGGGAAGAATCAGGCTTGCGCGCCTGCTTAAACAGCGTTGTTTCTCCCGGGCCTTCCTGTTACAGAATGCCTTTGACGCGGCCCTGACTGCCTTCCTTGCCAAGATTCCTGAAAGGGTGGGGTACAAGAGAGACGGCCGCCAGCTGCTTTTAACCAGGGGCATTGCTTTTGACACGCCGGCAAAGGAGCTGCATCATATCGACTACTACCTGAATCTTTTAAGGAAATCTGGAATGGACCCCGTCCCGTCGCTGCCTTGGATATATCTGCTGCCTGAGGAACGCCTTGCTGCACGAGAGAAACTGCAGGCTCTCCGGAGGCCCGTCATAGCTCTAAACCCAGGTGCGGCTTATGGTTCTTCCAAACGCTGGCCTCCGGTTCGCTTTGCAGAAGTGGCCAGCGGCTTCATCAGGGAAAAGAATGCCGGAATCATTATTCTCGGGGGCCCGAAGGAGACTGCCATAGCCGCGGAGATTGAGCAGGGTATCCGGCAGCTTCTTTCAGCCGCTGGTCCATCGGGCACCGGTGAAATTCCTGTGATTAACTTTGCGGGGAAGACAACACTTCGCGAACTGGCGGCGCTGATATCCGAAGCAGATCTTTTGATAACAAATGATTCCGGTCCGATGCATATCGGTTATGCGGTCCGAACCCCTCTTGTGGCCATCTTCGGTTCGACTTCACCACAGCATACCGGCCCTGTCGGCAGGGATGTTGCTGTTCTGAAAAAAGATATTGATTGTTCACCGTGTTTTGAACGGAAATGCCGGCGCAAGGATCTCCGGTGCATGGAGATGATATCGGCTGCAGAAGTTTATGAGGCAGGGCTGAAGCTAATAAAAACTGAAAGGGCGGTTTTTTTTGACCGGGACGGGACGCTCTGCCGGGATGCCCATTACCTTGCTCGCATGGAGGATTTTGAACTGCTGCCGGGCATGGATGAACTTCGACTGCTCAAAGACAGGGGTTTCAGGCTGATCGGTATCACAAACCAGTCAGGCATTGCCCGGGGCAGGGTGAAGGAAGATTTTGTCCGTGATGTTAATAATATTTTTATCAGGCGATACGGGTTTGATGCTTTCTATTACTGCCCGCATCATCCTGATGAGCACTGCTCCTGCAGAAAGCCCGAGCCCGGGCTGCTTTATGAGGCCCGCGCCGACTATGCCATCGACCTGAAGCAATCGTTTATGGTCGGAGACAAGAATATTGATATGCTCCTGGCTGCGTCGGTAGGTGCGACCGGGATACATGTCAGGACGGGCCAGGAGGGCCAGGCGACGGCGGCTGAGCAGAGCGCCTCTGACCTGAAAGAGGTTGTGAGGCTTATACATGTCTGAGTGCTTTGATGAACAGGAAATCCGCCTGAGGCAGTCGCCTGAAAGGATCCTGATTGTCAAGCCGAGCTCATTGGGAGATGTTGTTCACAGCCTTCCGTTTCTGAACTCGCTGCACGCCTGCTTCCCGGCTGCCGCGATTGACTGGGTTATTGCCAGAGGCCTCGAAGGACTGCTTGAAGGTCATCCGATGCTCGACAGGCTTATCATTATTGATAAAGACCGCTGGCGCCAGATCTCCCGGGCTGCTGATACACTGGGAGAGCTGAAAGACCTCTTCAGTACTCTGAAGGCCCGGCGCTATGATCTGGTAGTGGACCTGCAGGGACTCCTCAGAAGCGGTTTGATCTCCCGGGCAACCAACGCCCGCATGCGCGTCGGATTTTCTGAGGCCAGGGAAGGGAGCAGGTATTTCTATACCCGCACGGTCCGGGGAGGGAGGGACGTTCATGCGGTCGACCGGTATCTGAAGATTTCTGCTGCCCTCGGCTGCGACACGAAAGATATTGTTTTCCCTCTGCCTCCGTCAACAGGCATAGCAGAAAAAGTGAAAGAGGTCCGCAACAGCCTCGGAGATTATATGGTACTTGTCCCTGGTGCGCGCTGGGATACGAAGATCTGGCCACCTGCAAGCTTCGGCACACTGGCCTCGATGCTTCCGCTGAAGTCGGTGGTGATCGGCGGCAACGGAGACCGGGAGCGGGCAGGGGAGATAGTCAGACTCTCCGGCGGCAGGGCAGTATCTGTTGCTGGAGAAACAAGCCTGCCGGAACTCGTTGAACTGATGCGGACTGCGCGCGCGGTAGTAACAAATGACTCCGGGCCGATGCATATCGCCGCAGCACTCGGTATCCCGGTGGTGGCGATCTTTGGTCCGACCAGTCCGGTCAGAACCGGACCCTACGGGAGAAACCATATCATTTTCAGGAGTGAAAGGGGCTGTGCTCCCTGTTATAAGCGACGCTGTGATAATGTTCAGTGCATGAAGGATATTACGCCGGAAATGGTCTTTGAGAAGACGCAGAGGCTTCTGGCCTGATGAAGCTCGGTATTCTGGTGAATACAGACCGGCACGCGGACCATCTTGCCGGCATTGTGCAGGCAGCTGTGGCCCGGGGCCATCAGGTCATCATTTTTGTGATGGACGAGGGTGCCAGGCTTCTGGAGCAGGATATCTTCCGGCGGTTCTGCAGCCTCCCGAATGTCAGCATAAGCTACTGCGATCTGAATGCAGAGCAGTGCAAGGTCGATAAGGGAAAGCTTCCCGCTGCCCTCGCCTGCGGCAGCCAGTACGATAATGCGGGGATGGTCCATGCGGCTGACCGTGTTATTGTGCTTTAGGCAGGAGGATACCGGAAACAGATGAAGATACTGCATATACTCAATGACGGTCCGGACAGCCTATCATCCGAGGTCATCGGTCTCCAGGCGAGGGAGCACGACGTTACGGTTATTGATCTGTCGAAGGCAGAGCTGTCGTATGAGAAAATCATCGATGCCATATTTTCGCATGAGCGGGTGATTTCGTGGTGACCGGTTTTCTGTATGTCCGGTAAGAGGAAATATTTCTCTTTCTTATCCCTCGGTGTTTTATTCGTTCTGACTTTTCTTCTCCAGTATTATTTCAGGGCTTTTGACGACAACCGCCTGTCCAGCTGGGAACCTGCTTTCCGCTTTGCTGATTTCCGGCAGGTGCTATTTCTGATCTGCCTCGGTATGATCGTTGCCTGGCCGCTCTCCCGGCTTTTGTCAGTGAGGCGATATCGGCCGATCCTGCTGTTCGCTTGTTCATATGGTCTCGGCATGCTCTTCTGGAATGAGCCTGAACTGATCCTGGATGCCTCGCGATATTTTGTTCAGGCCAAGCACCTGGAACTTTCAGGTCCTGTTTTCTTTCTGCGGGAGTGGGGAAAAGAGATATTCTCCTGGACGGACATGCCGGTGCTGCCGTTTATATACGGGGTCATCTTCCGTTATTTTGGCGAGAGCAGGGTCTTTATCCAGATCTTCACGACGTTCTGTTTTGCCATGACCGCCGTGCTCACCTTTTGGCTCGGAAGAAAGCTGTGGGATGAGGAAACCGGCTTTACCGCCGGCCTGCTCCTGCTCGGTATCCCCTATCTGTTTTCGCAGGTGCCGTTGATGCTGGTGGACGTGCCTCTCATGTTTCTTCTGCTCCTTTCGGTCTATGGCTTTATCCTGTCCCTGGAGCGGGGAGGGGTGATGGTCCCCCTGGCTGCTGCATCGCTCTGTGTTACCTTCTTTGCAAAATATTCAGCATGGCTTATGCTGTCAGAAATACTCGTGGTTTTCGCTGCATATGTTATCAGGGGTGATGGGCTCAGTAAGGGCCATGCCCGGACTAAACAGTATATGCTGCGGGGTGGAATGGTCTTTCTCCTCTCAGCGCTACTCATCGGCCTTGTCTGGACGCTGAAGTCCGGGGTGTTTCTTTCTCAGCTAACGCTGCTGAAGGATTACCAGGGACCCGGACTGAGACGATGGGGAGAGAGCTTTGTTTCTACCTTTCTGTTTCAGATCCACCCGGCGGTTACCCTCGCCGCACTCTTTTCTCTCTGGGCCGCCATCAGAAAATGGGATGTCAAATATATTCTTGTCTGCTGGCTGCCCCTGCTGGTTGTTGTCCTGCAGCTCATGAGGATACGGTATATTTTGCCGGTATTTCCCCTGCTCTGCCTCATGGCCGCCTATGGCCTGATGCAGATACGGCAGGGAGAGGTAAGGCGGTATGGCATCTCGGCGGTCGTGGTGTCGTCGGTGCTTGTCGCCGTGTTTGCCTTCCGGCCTTTTTTGAATGCCACCAGTGCAGTTAATCTGAAGCAGGCCGCGGAACTTCTGAATACAGTCAACGCAACCGGGGCAGAAGTCTTTACGCTCTACGCAGAGGATTCTCCTGCAGGGCCTGCGGTGGTGGTCCCACTGCTGGACCTCTTTACCGCGAAGAGGCTTGCGTATCATGACGCGGTAAAGCGCAATCTGGACTCTGCGGAGGTACGGACATCATCGTTGAGGTTTACCTGGGAATATGTCAATCCCGACTATTATGCACCGACCGGGGACCGGCATAAGGATGCCGCGGTGGTTATCGTCCAGGGCAGGCGTGAGGAGCAAATCCCTGACCAGCTTTTACAAAAGACAAAATCGTACCGTAACGTGAGGGTTTTTGGTCAGGACGAGAACGAATTTGAGTTTAAAACCTTCGTGAAGGTTTACTTTAACTGACCCTTTTCTGAGCTTCCTCTGGTCTGCACTATCGGGTGCGGCTTATAATAAAAAGTTATAAATAGCCTTATAAGCAAAATTAATAGATCCGGCGTTGACAAATGAAAACCGCTATGATATGTTAAACAAAATTTTTCCCGGAGGTAAGGCATGGAAACAGAAGTATTGCAGAGCGCAACATTCGCATTCATTGTTTCAGGATTGTTGTGCGGAGGGCTTGTAGGACTGATTCTCCAGCGCGGAAGATTCTGCATGAACAGCGCCTTCAGAGATATCGTATTCATACAGGAGTATAACGTATTTCAGGCCTACCTGATCGCGCTCATAATCATGCTGATAGGCGGGAATGCCTTGGCAGATATGGGGATCATCCACCTGAGGGCCCAGTCTTTCTTTCCCATGGCCAATATTCTGGGGGGCTATCTCTTCGGCATCGGCATGGTTATGGCCGGCGGCTGCGGCAGCGGCATTATCTACAGGGTTGGTGAAGGCCAGATGGCCTCGATTGTGGCCGTACTCTGTTTTGTCCTGGGTATCGGAGCCACCACAAACGGGGTGATGAAGCCTGTATATGATCATCTCCGGAGCATCAAGTATGCTGCTGCGGATGGATCTCCGTATACGCTCTACGGTTTTATCGGAAATACGCCGATGGTCAAATGGGCCGTCATCGTGGTATTCTGTGCCATCTGCTTCTCCTTCGTACTGAAGGGCAAGCCGTTTGCCTTCGGAAAGCAGAAAGGTTTCTTCTGGTCTGTTGCCGGAGCGCTTATCGGTGTCATGGGTCTGGTGACCTTCTGGGCCTCAGAATATTGGGGTTCTCCGGGTTTTGCCCGGGGCATGAACTTTACGACCCCTGCCGGGGAGACCATGTTCACCTGGCTTACCGGTGATGCTCATTCCAAGTTTTTTCCTATGTTTACGTTCTGGAAGTTCAAGGTGACCTGGGGAGAGTTTTTCTATATCGGCGTGCCTGTCGGTGCCTATATCAGCGCCAAGATTATGCGTGAATTCAAGTGGAAGATCCCTCCGGCAGAGGAGATGCTGACGGTTATGGCGGGAAGTTTCATTATGGGGTTTGGTGCCTCGGTTGCAGGCGGTTGCAATGTAGGGCAGGCGCTGACCGGCTTTACCACGCTTTCGATCGGGTCTATTGTTGCGACGCTCTTTATCATACTCGGCAACTGGACTATGGTTTACTTCAAGTTCATCAAACCGATGGATGATATGGAATAGGTTCTTTATAAAGACCGGAAAAAGCCTGAGGGGATCAAACCGGATTCCCTCAGGCTTTTTTTTAAGCGGAATTATAGCGATAGCCTCTAATTACCATTATTAGATGCCTTTATAATAGCTGGAAAAAACAACCCCATTATTTTTAGACTATACCATGAAGCTTGACGCACGAGGCCTGAAGCCGGAAGAACTGTTCAGGAAACTGAAACAGATGCTTTCGTCGTGCGGCAGCAACGAATCTATCGAGGTCCTTGTGTACGACCAGGTTACCGCAAAAAGGGTGAAAACGTTTGCCTCGATGTCCGGGTGCCCGGTCGAGATCGAAAAAAAAGAGGATCTTTTTATTTTACGCATTACAGAGAATACCTGCGGTTGTGCCCGGTAAGTCATGTTCAAGAATCCTGACGGCCATAAGGGAACAATTATCATGGGAGGAGGGCTGACCGGCCTGTCTGCCGGCTGCGTTCTCTCTCGTGCAGGGCAGCGCGTAAGAGTATTTGAACGGGCTATCGAGGTCGGGGGAATTTCGAAGACGATCGTCCATAATGGTTTCAGGTTTGACCTCGGCGGTCACCGGTTTTTTTCCACGGATCCAAAGATTAATGCCTTTGTAAAAGACCTTATATCGGATGAACTTATACTGGTTGGCCGCTCAAGCAAAATCTATCTGCGCAACAAATTTTTCGATTATCCCCTTAAGCCTGTAAATGCCCTGCTCGGCCTTGGATTTATGACGACGCTGGGAGCGGTTGCTGATTATGGCCTTGAGAAGGTGAAGGGGCTTATCATGGAAAAAGAGAAGGTCTCACTTGAGGACTGGGTCGTCAGCAACTTCGGCCGGACCATGTTCAATATATACTTCAAGGAATACAGTGAGAAGGTCTGGGGCATAGACTGCAGCCGCATCAGTGCTGAATGGGTGGCCCAGCGCATTCGGGGGCTTTCACTCTCAACCGCGATCCGGAACGCATTTTTTAAATTCAGTGGAAGGGACCTGCCGACGCTCACCGACCGGTTTTTCTATCCCGACCGGGGGATTGGCCGCATTGCCGAGCGACTGCAGGAAGAGATTGAGCTGCATAACGAGGTGTATACGAATACGGGGATAGAGCAGATCAATCATGACGGTCAGTCCATACAGAGTGTTTATGTGAAAAACCACGTCAGCGAGGGGCTGGTGAAGGGAGATCAGTTTGTCGCCAGCATACCACTTCCCCGCATTGTCCAGATGCTGAACCCGGCCCCGCCGGCAGAGGTGCTGGAGGCTGCTTTACGACTCTCCTTCCGGGACCTGATTGTGGTGACCATAATGCTTGACCGTCCCCGTGTCACGGATCAGACCTGGATATATATTCCTGAAAAGAATATTCCCTTTGGCCGCATCCATGAACCGACAAACTGGAGCCCGAAAATGGCCCCTGAAGGCAAGACGCTGCTGGTGACTGAATTCTTCAGCACCCGGGGAGATGCCCTCTGGAACGAGTCTGATGCGGGCCTTGTGGCGACTGCCGTGGACCACCTTGTCCGGCTGGGCTTTATCCGCAAGGAAGAGGTGATTGACAGTGTTGTAGTCAGGGCCAGCAGGGCCTATCCGCTCTTTGAGGTAGGGTTCGAAAAAAACTGCGCCACCATTATGGATTATCTCGGCAGATTCGAAAACCTCCACCTGGCGGGCCGAATAGGTCTGTTCAAATACTATAATATGGACCATGCAATCGGCTCCGGCATCAGTGCAGCAGAAACGATTCTGGAGCGCCTGCAGCGCTCTGAAAAGGTTGGGGATGACGACGGGGAGAGAGAGCTCGTCGGCAGCAGCAGATGAAATGCGCACTGATCATTCCTGCCTGGACACCTGAAGATATCTTTTCGAAAAAGACCTCTGCTTCACAGATCAACTACTGGCAGCCTCTCGGAACTCTCTACGTGGCGTCAATGCTCCGCAGGGCCGGGCATGAAGTCAGGTTCCTCAACGGGGCTTTCAGGTCTCATCAGTCGCTGCTCGACGAACTGCAGGAGTTCAGTCCCTCCTTTGCCGGCATATATTCCACGACCTTCGGCTGGGACAGGGCAAAGACAGCGGCTGCTGACATCCGCACGCTGCTCGGTCCGTCAGTCTTCATCTGCTGCGGGGGGCCTTATCCCACGGCAGTGAAAGAGGCCTGTCTCAAGGACAGCGGGACCCTGTTTGATGCGGTGATCTATGGTGAAGGGGAAATGACCTCTCTTGAGATTATTGAACGGCTTGAGTCCGGCAGAACCCTTGAGTCCGTGGCCGGGGCCATATACCGGGAGGGTGGCCGGATTATCGTCAATGCGGAGCGGCCGCTGATCCAGGACCTCGATGCGCTCCCGTTTCCGGCGCGTGATCTGCTTGGAGATGCCGGTCTGTATGTTCCTCCGCCTGCCACGTACAAGAGAAAACCGGTGGCAGTCCTGATCACCTCACGCGGGTGCAACCGGAAATGCATCTATTGCTTTCAGATCGACAAGGACCGCAAAAGCGGGATACGTTTCCGGAGTGTGGAAAATGTCCTCAGTGAGATCGAGCATTGCCTCAGCCAGGGGTACCGGGAGATCAAGTTCATCGACGATACCCTTGCCGGTGATTATGACCGTGCCATGCAGCTGGCCAGGGAAATAAAGAACCGGAAGCTCGATTTTACCTGGTTCGCTTCAGCCTGCGTCAACCAGGTTGATAAACCGCTCCTGCAGGCCTTTAAGGACGCGGGCTGCTGGGCCATACTCTTCGGGGCTGAAAGCGGCGTACAGAAGAACCTCAATGCCATACGCAAGGGCACCACACTTGAGCAGATCAGGAAGGCGGTCACGGCTGCCCAGGAGGTCGGGCTGAAGGTGAGCACGCCCTTTATGTTCGGCATTCCGGGAGAGACCTTTGAAGAAGGTCTTGAAACGATCCGTTTTGCAATTGATCTGAACCCGGACATTGCAAATTTTCATGCCATAACGCCTTTCCCCGGTACGCACCTTTACGATAACCTTGAGCAGTACGGCACGCTCTCGACTGACCTCACGGACTATACGTATCAGGGGGCTGCCTTCGTCCCCTATACCATGACACGGGACCAGATTATTCAGCTGAGGCAGCTGGCGTTCAAAAAGTTTTATGCCCGTCCCTCTTTTATTCTGAAGCGGGTCCTTGAACTCAGGAGCCTCAATGACGTCAGGGTTGCTGCCAGGAGTGCCCGGAGTCTTTTCTGGCTTTTTGCTAAAGACAACCTCCTTACCCGGATGAAAAAACAGCCGGCAGCATGAACATGACACGGTTATGAAAAACCTGATAAATGAACAGAGACTGCTGAAGACTTTTCTCGAACTTGCAGAGATAAATTCACCTTCCTTCTCTGAAAGAGATATAGGCGCATTTCTGATAAAGAGGCTGGAGCAGGCAGGCTGCAGGGTGTTGGTGCAGGAGTATCAGGAGTCTTTCAACCTCATAGGTCTGAAGCAGGGCACAAGGCCTGAAACAGAGCCCCTGCTCCTGAGCGCCCATATGGATACGATAGAGCCGACAGAAGGCATCAGGATCTCGATCGACGAGGAGATGGTCCGGTCGACCGGAGACACGGTGCTCGGCTCTGACGATAAGAGTGCCATTGCCCAGGTACTGGAGGCGCTTGATGTAATCAGGGAGCAGGACCTTCCGCACGGCGATATTGAGGTAGTCTTCACTTCAGCTGAGGAGCGGGGGTTGTTCGGGGCCAAGAATCTTGATTACAGCAGGATCAGGAGCAGGCAGGCGCTTGTGCTGGATTCCTCAGGCAGTGTCGGAAAAATAATTGTCGGAGCGCCGACCCATATTACGTATGAGATGCGGATAGTTGGCAGGCCTGCACATGCCGGCATAGAGCCTGAACTCGGACTGAGTGCGATCAGGGTGGCAGGGGCTATCGCTGCCGCTGTCCCGGACGGCAGGATCGATCCGATGACTACGGCCAATATCGGCCTCATCAGCGGGGGAACAGCCACCAATGTCGTGCCGAAGGAGGTTGTACTGCACGGTGAAATAAGAAGTCACGAGGAGGCAGTTCTCAGGGCGACGAGAGACCGGATTTTCGGGACAGCCCGGGAGATTGCCGACCGGTATAAGGCGACCCTGGATATCAGGGAACGGGAAGAATACCGCTCCTTCAGCCTGAGTTCTGAGGGGCCGTTCATGGAACTGCTGAAGGCTGCGTTCAGACGATGCGGCATCGAACCTGTCCCTGCCCTGACGGGTGGGGGCTCAGATGCCAATATCTTTAATCAGAACAGTATTTATGCGGTCAATATCTCGACCGGCATGCAGAAGGTCCACTCCACGGATGAGTTTATCCTGCTCAAGGACCTCTACGATGGCTGCCACGTACTGCTTGAATGCATCACGGCGATGGGCGATCTGAGGCATGAGCCGATTTAGACTGATCAGCAGGAGCAGGTATGATTGAGAGAGATATCGACATCAGGGTCTTCAGGAGATACCCTTTCGATGCGGCTTTTGAGCTGCTCATCAATGGGCGTTCGTACAGAGCAAAAACGACCGATTATTCGCTGAACAGCCTGGGGATTATTGTCGAGGCAGTCGGGATACTGAATGCAGGAGACCGCGTTGTCCTTAATGTCGAGGCACTCAATATCCATCAGGAGGGGGAGGTGATCTGGGCAAAAAGTCAGGCTGATACCATCCGTGCCGGTATTGTTAAAAAGGGGATGCTTACCGGCAACTTCGGGCTTTACCGGCTGTCGGATCTGCTTATCGGGTTTCAGCGTACGCTAATAAACGGTGTATTGAATATTCATTTCGGAACGGTCAGCAAGAAGATTTATATAAAGAACGGTAATATTGTTTACGCGGAATCAAATCAGGATGAGGACCGGCTCGGAGATGTTCTTTTGAGAGAGGGCAGAATTTCACCGGAACAATATACCCGGACTGCAAAGAGAAAAGAGAGTTCTCATGAGCGGTACGTTTCGATCCTTGTTTCATCAGGGTTCCTCAGGCCCTCTGAACTGCTCGGGGCTGCAGCGCTTCAGGCAGTGAGGATTGTCGAGAGCCTTTTCACCCTGCCTGATGCAGAGTTCGAGTTCCTTGAAGCAGGTTTTTCCGTGCAGCCACCGGTAACCTTGGAACTGGCCGTAGCTGAACTCATATACCGGGAGGTGAAAAAGGGCGCTGATACAGAACTGCTGAAAAAATATCTTCCCGACAGTATCGTCGATTTCTCCTCCACCCCGCTTAATCTGTTCCAGAATATACACCTCGATGCAGCTGACAGGGCCATCCTGTCGCATGTGGATGGCAGGACGACGATTAGGGACATTATCAGGGCATATTCCCTGAGTATGGAAGAAACCCTGCGGTGTTTTTATGCCCTTCTCGAGGCGAGAATTCTTGAGACAAGAGATTCGGGTAAACCCCTTTCGGAAGTTTCTGATCACCTGGTAAGCAGCGGGGAGGAGGAGCTGTACTGTGAAATTATAGATAAAATAGATGGCATGTACTTAAAATCCAGCCGGATTGACTATTATGGCCTGCTGGAGGTGAGTCATGAGGCGAGTCCTGAAGAGATCAGAAAGGCGTATTTCAGCGCGGCGAAGGCCTTTCATCCGGACATGCATATCGGCCTTCCCTATGATATAAAAGAAAAACTGGTCAATATTTTCTCATGTATCAACAATGCGTATATGACCCTGAAAGACTATGAAAAAAGGATGGCATATGACCTGTCACAGGGTAAGACGCCAACTGGAATTCCTGGTACTCCTGCAGCACCTGAGGACTCTGCTGCTGATGCTGTTCTCCCCTCCGGGCGCAGTGGCCAGGAGGGGGTGGCCCATACTGACTTTGCCGTTAATGCCGGGATAGCCCGGAGCAAATATGAAGAGGGCAAGGCCCAGTTCAGAAAAAAGAAGTTTGATGAGGCGGTGCATTTGTTTGCGTCAGCTATCTATTTTGACAGTTCGAGGCCTGAGTATCATTTTCACTACGGCTGGGGGCTTGAAAATCTCGGGAAACTGAAAGAGGCATTGCAGTCACTGACCCACGCGTTCGAGATGGTGCCGAATAGCCCCGATATACTCGCTGAGATAGGACACGTTTACCTGAAGATAGGCTGCCCGTTGAGGGCACGGGGAAACTTCACCCGGGCACTGGCGATCGCCTCTTCGCACCCAAGGGCACAGGAAGGGGTTGCACTGCTTGAGGAAGAAAGCAGCAAGGAAAAGAAGTGAGCCTCTTTTTTCATGCTGTGCGAAATGTATCCGGTAGAAAGGGGCGAGAACGCCGCTGATCCCACTCCGGCAGGCGGCTACAGCCAGATGTCCGGTTGTATTGCTGCCTGTTGTTCCTGTTTTTCGATGCTCTTCTGCCAGAAGGTTTTCTCTCTCTGCACTAATTTATAGTTTACTGTTTTTCGTATCTTTCGTACATACACTGAATAATCGTCTGCACAAAAGTATATGACCCGTCCCCTGTCTCCTCCGAGGTCGGAAGCAACCAGAGGAAGCCCTTCATTGCGCAGAAACTCCAGAATGAATTTCCGGTTAACGTCTCCCACACAGAAAAAATTATCGGTGTCTGCCGGAGTCTGTATAACGGACCCGCCTCCGAAAACTTTTGCCCGGAGGTTATATTTCTGCGCTCCCAGCTTCATCATCTCATTGATGAGCAGCTCCATGGCATAAATGCCATATCTTCCTGCCTCGGTTATGGCGATGGGCATATCTTTCGAATACCGCCGGTTGCCGAGGAGAAAATGGTTCATGCCCGCAATCCGCATCACAGGATCGTAGAGACAGGCGGCCACGCAGGAACCGAGCAGAGTCGTTATTATTACTTCCTCTCCGGAGACATAAAACTCACCTGGCTTTATCGAAATACGCCTCTCGTGATTTATTATTCTGCGCGAAATCTCTGGCGGCTTCATCATCGTATGTTGATGGATTGAGTCATACAAGTATTGTACTGCAGAAGAATCTGAAATGATAAATAATATGAAGATATATCAGGACCGCTGTTTGAAAAATTTTCCGGAGAGATAGACCATGATCCCTGACAGGAGCAGGCTTGCACCCAACAGGCCGGTTGTTGCAGAGATATTATTCAGAAGTTCCGGTTTGAAAAGCAGCAGCAGTCCCAGGCAGAGCATCATCATGCCGGAGATCAGCTTTAGCACCTGCCCCTGGGTCTCGGTCAGTTTTCTTGCCCCGAGAGTCATTGCAAAGAAGATGACAACCAGTCCCAGAGGGATTACATAGATAACATTATACAGCACGAGATACAGGTAATATGATGTCTTCGGGAGCTTGTGCAGCGTCAGAATTCTTGTGTATATCATAGGGAACCCTGCAGTACAGAAGAGTTCGTAAGCACTGGCAGCGACCGCCAGTACGACTGTTCCGGCAATAATTGCCGTTAACGAGTTTGCCTTAAGGAGCTTCCGCATCCGGTCGAAGAGCTTGGGCTTTGCACTGTCGGGGATCGATAGCGATACACCCTTTTTGAAAAAGAAAAAATCCTTTATATTGATTATCGCAATGATCAGGGCGCTGACGCCGGCTAATATCGTGACTGCCATAAGCTGGCCTGTCAGAAGAAAAATGTTCAGCCAGGCCGCCATGAAGATGAAGTAGATGAACCCAGAGAAGAAAACAAATACCCCGCCCACGAGCAGGAGTCTTTTTCTCGACTGGACATGGATAAGCAGTCCCAGCAGGGTAAAGAGTACAAAAAAAGCGCAGGGGTTGAAGCTGTCGAGTGCGGCGATGATAAGTGTCTGGTAAACCAGTGCGGTTTTTGTGGGATCGATCCTGCCGGCAAACGGCAGGGTTATAAACGTGTCGGGCGAGACGGTCGGTTCTGCGTCGGGGCAGTCGGAGTCCTGTTTGCAGAGTCCATCGGCCGTGGTCAGGAGGTCCTGCCCCCCGGACCCTCCTGGGAGAGGCCTGTTTTCGGGTTTTTGGGCTGGATCACCACAGCGGTTTGTCCTGCAGAAAAGGATCTGCGCCTCAATCTCTCTGCCCGAAGTATCCTCTCCCCGGTAGCCGATGACCGGCGGCAGGCCACCGATAAAAATCGCGGGCACCCCTTGTATGGTTACCGCATAGGCAGCGGCCATGCGGGAAAAAAGGGCGGCACCATCACTGTTATGCCTGACCTCGAAAGCCCGGACCTCCAGTTCCGGATATTTCCGTTGAAGGCCCTGGAGCCAGGACTTCTCCTGTTCACAATGGGGACAGCCTTCAGCCCAGAAGAAAAGGGCAATCGTCCTTTCTGCTGCAGGGAGGGGCTGAGGCAGAATAAGGAAAAGCAAAAAAATGCATAATAGTCTGACAGTGACAGCGTACTTCATGGTATACGGTCTCCTTGTCAGGGCGGCTATTGGTGGAAGACTACTGCTTTAATACTTCCCGAAGCACGGTGCTGAAATTCTTGAGATTATAGGGTTTAATCATGACCGCCTTAAAACCATAATCCTGATGGGAGGCCATTATCGGGTCGTTTGAATAACCGCTTGAGACAACCGCCCTGACGTCCGGATGGATAGCCCGGAGTTTTTCGATCGCCTCACCGCCTCCCATACCTCCGGGTATCGTAAGATCCATAATAACCGCATCAAAGGGTTCTCCGGCATCGAAGGCCTCCTGATACATTGCAACAGCCCTTGCCCCGTGTTCGGCAAAGAAGGCCTCATACCCCAGAGACCGGAGCATTTCGCCTGAGATGTCCCGTACCATTTTTTCATCGTCCATCACCAGTATCCTCCCCCTGCCGTGTGTAATACCCTCTTCAGGAGGGGGCGCGGCAACCGATGCAGTCGGAGACGCGGGAAGATAGACATGAAAGTGTGTTCCCCCTGCCGGGATTGATTCAACCGTAATATGCCCGTCGTGTCTTTTTATAATCGAAAAAACACTGGCCAGTCCGAGTCCGCTGCCTTTTTTCTTGGTGGTGAAATAGGGGTCAAAAATATGAGGGAGGTGTTCCCTGGGTATTCCGATTCCGGTGTCCTTGACTGATATTTTTACATATCTCCCTTCGTGCAGGGGCGGCACTTCATTCTGCCCGAGGACGACATTGTTTAATTGAAACCATATCGTGCCCCCTTTTGGCATGGCCTGGACCGCATTAATGATAAGATTGTTAAAGACCTGGCTGATCTGGCCCGGGTCGACCTCAACATTCCATACTTCTGCTGCTATAGAATACTCAGGCGATATGTTTGTTCCTGCCAGAGTCAGGCCTGCCGATTCCCTGACCATGTCGACGATTGAGGTCATTTTCTTGACCGGGGCCCCGCCCTTCGAAAATGTCAGGAGCTGCTGCGTCAGGTTGGTCGCTCTGATCGTTGCTGTCTCAGCGTCCGCCAGCCGCTCCTGTGCCTTGTTCCCCGAATCAATATAGAGCTTGGCCAGGCTAATATTGCCGATAATTGAGGTCAGCAGATTGTTGAAATCATGGGCTATGCCTCCGGCCAGCACCCCCACTGATTCAAGTTTTTCCACCTTCAGAAGCTCCTCTTCCATCTTATGTTTTTCCGTGACATCCCTGAAGACGAGTACAACGCCTGAGGTCTTGCTCGACCTGTCCCTTATCGGCGCAGCACTGTCTTCGATGATAATCTCGGTGCCGTCCTTTCTGATAAGAGCGGTATGATTGGCCAGGCCGACGATCAGCCCTGACTCCAAAACTTTGTCAACAGGGTTTTCGCACTGTACGCGGGTTTTTTCGTTGATAATATTGAAGACCTCGGTGAGGTGCATTCCGGATGCCTCCTGCATGGACCAGCCCGTATGCTTTTCAGCAACTTTGTTGATCAGGGTGATCTTACCGTCGGTGTCCGTGACGATCACCGCGTCGCCGATGCTCCGGAGGGTAACTGTCAGACGTTCCTTTTCCTCAGACAGCCTCTCTTCACGCTCCTTCAAAGCAAGGCTCATCTCGTTAAATTCAGCTGAAAGCTCTCCCAGTTCGTCGTCCGCATGCACCGGAACAGCACTGGGGAAATTGCCCTGCCTGTAGGAGGAAACAGACTTGTGGAGGGTGAGGACCGGCAGAAGTACGTATTTCCTGATGAGGGCATTGAGCAGAGCGATGGCGATGAGCGCGAGCAGGCCTGAGACTGCTATATTTGTCGCTATAGTTTTTTTCAAGGCTGCCCTGAACTGTTCAGAAGAAAGCGTGAGCCGTATATAGCCGATTAACAGGTCTTTGTTCCTGTGCCCGTTTCGTTCGTAGTCGTAATAGATGGGGGTATAGAAATCATACAGGAGGCCGTCTTTTGTGAAAAAATAGGCATGAGTATTTTTTTCGGTCTTGAAGTATTCGATGGCGGCAGGGGCAGGCGGCTCGCTCTGTCTGTCAGCGGGGTAGGAATCTATGGCAAGCCACAGGGAAGAATACACCTGGGAGAGCGTAACATCCTTTGTGTGGACAATGTCTTCGAGACTCTTTATTAGATCGAGATTCTCAGCCGCCACGCCGTCGTCAACAGCTCTGGAGAGGGATTCAGCCATGGTTATACCCCTCGCGATGATCTCCCTCTCCATACTTTTTTTATAGGAAGAGAGGAAAAGAAGAGAGCTGGTCACGCTGATCATTATGACAACAGCTGCGATCAGGAACGTGACGCGTTTCTGAAGCGTCAGCTTCATTTTACTTCAGGAAGGGAAACCATGCCATATGAAGAGATCAGGAACTGGCCTTTTTTGCTCAGGACATATTCAATAAATTTCCGGGTCTCGGGGCTGGCATCCTTCTTCATAACAATATAGAGGGGCCTTCTGAGAGGGTACCTGTCGGTGATGATGTTCGCCTTTGTGGGACTTATCCCGTTGACCTTCAGCATCTTTACATTGCGTTTTTTTGCGCTCGAAAAACCGGTTGAGGCAAAGCCTCCGGGTGTTTTTTCGACGAGCTGTTCCCATATTGCAACCGATGACGCCTGCACTGAAGAATTACGCGTTGCGGAAACCTCTTTGCCTTTGAGGACCATTTTGGAGAGCGACTCCCCGATACCGCCCATGGATCCGGCACCCGAAATATAGGATATGATCTTCATGTCCGGTCCGCCAAGCTGTTTCCAGTTCGTGAATGAGCCGCTGTAGATATCCATCACCTTTTCCGGGGTCAGATCGTTCAGAGGGTTCGATTTGTGCACGATGAAGACCAGCGCGTCCCAGGCGACGGGTATATAGTCAAAGTCCAGGGAACTCTTGGGAGAAGGTCCCTTGCACGAGGCGGCGAAATCGACCTTGTCTGCCCCAAGTGAGGTTAGCCCGCTGGGGCTCCCGCCGCCGACAATGTGCATCTTGACGCCGGTCTCTTTTTCATATTCTTTTGCCAGATCGATAAGGTAGCCGACGGTGCTCACTGAGCAGCCGCTGCCGGTCAGGGTAACCGCGTCTGCACCTGGAGTCAGGGGGGAAAAAAGAACAATGACAAAAGCGACAAAAGCCCTTATGGAAGTATGCATTGTTTTTCTCCATGCAAATGATAGATTCATGGCCAGTTCCAGTGTAGCAGAAAACATACACTATGGCCAGTGAAACCTTCTGGCAGCAGAGGTTACTGTTTGCTTATAGCAAAGGGATTGAGACCACGGGACCTTCTCAGCGCAGCATGATGAGCATTTCGACAGTCCCGGTCCCCTGTTTGAGGGACCCAAGTGCCTTTCCGACAATCGTGCCCGGAGTAGGATTTGCAAGCGCCCGCATCGCGTGGCCGGCGGTGGATGACGACACCAGCAGATCCCCGGGGCGTATCGGGCCGTTTTCAGAGCTTACCTTTACCGGAACGCGGCCGGTCAGCGCAAGGCGCGGGCCCTGCTCCGGCAAGTCTCCCGCAGGATCGGCAGCATTCATCGTCAGTCCCGGGTTTGAAGAGATGACCCCTGCCACCAGAGTGCTGTTCGGCGTCTGGGCCGGCCTGAAATAACCTTCGTGTTCAGGATCGATCTCAACGACGTCAGCCAGTGTCGGAGACTTCAGGACCGGTATATGCTCTGCAACGTCGGCACCGCCGGTCAGGTAGCCGCCATTGGCACGAACGAGTCCTGTCCTGTCGACGCGAAAGACATTCGCTTCAGACATGCAGCCCGTTAACCAATTCGCAGAAGTGCATATCTTCCCCAAAAAAAGCTCACCGCCGGGAGTGGTACCACCCATCAAAGAGGCACTTAACGTGGAATTTGACGTGACGCCAAATCCGGCTGAGTTGTTTGAGTATGCATATATGCCGTTCCCGCCTCCGGTGTAAGTACCATAGCCGGTAGATGAGGATGTCGTCGCAATGATGCCGCGATCAGCACCCTGGGCACGTACACCTGCATAATTGGCTACAAAACCACCACCAAAATCGACCTCAGGCGCATAACTGACGGCATAAATGGCATAATTACTGGTGCTCTCGGCCTGCACACCGTATGCATCAGTGCTGTATGCATAGATAGCGGTATTCGTCGTCTCCGGAACCTCTACAAAGGCCAGTATAACAGACGGAGAGACGGTGCAAGAAACAAGCAGCAGAACAATCACTGATAACAAACGACCCATTTTGTATACCCCCTCGGAACAGAGCATTCTTGCCACTGTCCTGAAGACCATAATAACACAGCCGCCAGTACTTGAAAAGATAATTATTCTGCTTTAAAATTTTGAGGCCAATCTGTTATATTCAGCGTATGCAAAAAGGAAAACATGCGTGAGTATTCTTGACTGTATAGGCAATACGCCGCTGGTCCGGCTGGATGCGGTGAACCCGTATCCGGGGACAGCGATTTATGCGAAGCTGGAGGGCAATAACCCCGGCGGGTCTGTCAAGGACCGTATTGCGTATTACATGATCAAGGAAGCTGAGGAGGCGCGGCTTATCAGCCCCGGCGACACGATTCTCGAGGCTACTTCCGGCAATACCGGGATTGGGCTGGCGATGGTCGGCGCTGCCAAGGGGTATAAGGTGAAACTGGTTATGCCTGAATGTGTCAGCACCGAGCGCAGGAAGGTCCTGGAGGCCTTTGGCGCGGAACTGGTGCTGAGTCCCGGCAACGAGGGCACGGATGGTGCCATCAAACTTGCTCACAAGATCCTGCGGGAATCCCCGGACAGATATTTCATGCCGAACCAGTTCGACAATCCCGCGAATATAAAGGCCCACTACGAGACAACCGGCCCGGAAATCATCGAGCAGACAAATGGCGTGCTTGACTGTTTTGTGGCCGGCATGGGTACGACCGGAACCATTATGGGCGCCGGCAGACGGCTCAAGGAGTTTAATCCCTCAATCAGGATAATCGGGATTGAACCGCTGCTGGGACATAAGGTGCAAGGGCTCAAAAATATGAGCGAATCGATTGTGCCGAAGATCTATTGCCCTGAAGCGCTGGATGAAAAGATCAATGTGCAGGACGATGACGCCTTTGACATGACACGCAACCTGGCGCTGAAAGAGGGGCTTTTTGTCGGGATGAGCAGTGGGGCGGCCATGGCCGGCGCTCTGAAGGTTGCGGCGAAGCTCGGCAAAGGGACTATCGTCGTGATCCTGCCGGACCGCGGTGACCGCTACCTCAGCACCTCGCTCTTCAGGTCAGTCTGCGGCAAATGCCCGCCCTGAGATAACCCTACAAATAAACAGCAGGCAGGAAGGCAGAAAAGAGGCTGCCTGCAACACCTTACAGCCATCGCCTTGAGCCAGCCAGCCTTCATTTGAATTTATTTTATGCGGTGTACCTTCGTTTACGTGATTAATAATCAGATCACGTTGTCATAGCAGCGTCTTTGAGGTCTTTCTGCCTGCTGTGTCTACTCCTCTTTCTTTGATCCCACAAACCAGTCCTTCTTGTCTGCAAAGAGCACATTGAAGGTCGTCAGTGATCCATAGCAGCGGGTGATATACTGCTGCAGGTCCACCTTTTCGCTGTCAGCAAGATTCCTGGAAGCATTGATATTCGCCTCAAGTACCCTGAGCTGGTTTCTGACCATGACGATCTTGTGGAAGAAGGTATCTATCGGCACTGATTTTGACTGGAGGTCTGCTTTGGCAGGTTTCAATACCAGCTCGCCACTGTCCCATTTGTCTGCCAGTGCAATGTTGCCGATCAGGCCCTCTTCCCTCAATACATCCCTGAGGACGTCCTTCATGGCGCTCTTCAGTTCGTCTGTATCAATAGATTCTGTATCCTCGTTGTCATGAAAGGGTGTTTCCGAAAGCTCCAGGTCAGCATCAGGCGCTGAAAAATTTCTGACTCCTGCCTTTATGAAATTGACCGTAATCCGTTCATCTGCAGCATTGACGACCCTGCCGGTACCGAAGTTCTCGTGATAGACGACCTGGCCGGTATGATAGCTTTCCATATAAACTCCTTACTTGATTTGAATATGCAGGTGCTCTTTGTCCTCTGAGGGCAGCAGGCAGGAGATTACCAGACTGGCAAGGCTGATAATGAGGGCACCGATAAAGGCGGCCTTGAAGCCCGTAACGTAAAAGCCCAGCTCGAACTGTTCAGAGATCCAGGACGTGACACTCAGCATCATGGCATTAGTCACAAAGGTGAAGAGGCCGAGGGTAACAATCAGAAACGGCAGCGTCAGCAGTTTGACGACCGGCCGGATAAAGGTGTTCACGATACCGAAGATCAGGCCGACGAGCAGCACCCCCCACCATTCGCCTTTATAGCCGATGCCGGGGACGAACTTGATCGCCAGCATGATGGCGATGGTATTGATGAGCCATTTGATGAGATATCTTTCCATTCGGGTATTTTACCTTAACATGCTATAATCTTCAAAAATAAGGTATCGATCATATTCACATAAAGACATTCTGGATCCCCGGGGCAAGCCCGAGGATGACAATAAAAGGCCTTTTTAGGGCTCTCAATTTTAACTGCCTTTTTTTCTGTGTCATTCCACGACTTGATCGGGGAATCCAGGCAGGAGTATGCTCATTTCATCTTATGCGCTGGTGATAAATAATATGCTGGGAGGCGACAATGGGAAAACCACTGAAAATAGCTATAAATACGGGTGGAGGCGATGCGCCGGGGCTCAACGCTGTTATCGAGGCTGTAGTCCGGTCGGCGTATAACCGTCAGTACGAGGTCTATGGAATCCGAAACGGATATTCGGGGCTGCTCGATACGGACGAGATTATTCACCTTGCTCCGGAGAAGGTGAGACATATTGCAAGCCAGGGAGGGACCATCCTCGGTACGACGAATAAGGGCAACCCTTTTCATATGCCGTTTACGAATATGGCAGGCGAGGTCGAGTACCGCGATGTCTCGAACAGGGTGGTCGAGAATTTCAGACGCCTGGGGTTCGACTGCCTTATCGCCATCGGCGGTGACGGCAGCCTGAAGATAGCCCATGATTTTCATAAGAAGGGGATCCCGGTCATCGGGGTGCCCAAGACGATCGATAACGACCTGGCCGCTACCGAGATCACGTTCGGTTTCGATACCGCGGTCAGCATAGCGACTGAGGCGCTCGACCGGCTGCATTCCACGGCCAAGTCTCACGAACGGGTTATGGTGGTAGAGGTGATGGGCAGGACTGCAGGCTGGATCGCACTGAACAGCGGCCTTTCCGGCGCGGCTGACGTGATCCTCATTCCTGAGATCCCGTTTGAGATCGAGAAGGTCTGCAATCATATCATGGGTGGCGAGCTCCATGGTCAGCATTATGCCATTGTGGTGGTTGCGGAAGGGGCGGCCCCTATTGCAGGAAACGTTATTCATAAAGGTGAGGGTGAGGCTGGCCGTCAGGAGGTGGTCCTGGGCGGTATCGGCGAGTATGTGGCACGAGAGATATCGAAGCGGACGGGGAAGGATACCCGTTCCCTGGTCCTTGGTCATCTTCAGCGGGGCGGCTCTCCGACGACTTTTGACCGGCGGCTTGCCCTGCGATTCGGGGCCTCTGCCGTGCGGATGATTGGAGCCAAAAAATTTGGCGTGATGGTTGCGCTTGTTTCCCCTGACGTTAAGGCAATACCGCTCGAAAAGGTGATCGGTCAGGTAAAGCACGTCCCGCTTCACGGCGATACTATCCAGACTGCCCGGGATATCGGGATATCCTTCGGGGACTGAGTCATTTCTGAGGCAGCACGTACAAAGGGAGAGCAACCCCTGCGGTTCTGTGGCTGAGTCTGTAGCTGAGTCTTGTTATTGGACTCACTTCATGCCACAATGATTATTGAGGCTGTCCGAAATAATCTGGCAGACGGTGAGAGGAGCGCAGAGTGAGGCAATACATTCAGCGAGCAGGCGTTGAGCGATAACGCTGGCATGAATAAAGAGGCCCCTGGCATTGACCGGGAAGTGATGTATCGGGCTGTCATAGAGACTATGGCGGACGGGTTCTGGTTATCAGACAGGGAAGGCCGTATTCTTGAGGTGAACGATGCCTATGTAAAGCGCTCGGGATACTCCCGCGAAGAATTGCTCGCCATGCGCATCGTTGACCTTGAGGCCCCGGAGAGTACGACTGAGACGGCCGAGCATATCGAGAAGATCATCCGTGAAGGCAACGATATCTTCGAGACGCTGCACCGCACCAGGGACGGTACGGTCTGGGCGGTGGAGGTGAATGTTTCATACCGGCAGATTAACGGAGGCCGGTTCTTCAATTTCCTGCGCGACACTTCCAGTCGCAAGCGTTCCGAGGCTCTCCTTCAGATCCGGCTTGAACTCTCGGAACTCTCTGATCAGGGCAGTATCGACGACCTCCTGCAGCGTGCCCTCGATGCTGCGGAGCTGCATACGGGCAGCACTATCGGGTTCTTTCATTTTGTTGACGAAGACCAGGTGAACCTTACCCTTCAGACCTGGTCGACCAACACCCTCAGGAACATGTGCACGGCTGAGGGAAAGGGCAGGCACTATCCGATTCTCCAGGCAGGCGTCTGGGTGGACTGTTTTTCCCAGCGCGGTCCGGTTATCCATAACGACTATGCGGGACTCACCCACAGGAAGGGAATGCCCGAGGGGCATGCGAAGGTTGTCCGTGAACTCGTTGTGCCCATTCTCCGGGGTGATAAAATTGTTTCCATCATAGGCGTGGGCAATAAAACCTTTGATTACGACCAGGAGGACGTGCAGGCCGTTCAGCTGATCTCCTCACTGGTCATGGACCTTGTCTTCCGGAAGCGTGCGGAGGCCGAGCTCAGGGAGAGCCAGGCTCGTTTGACCAGGGCGCAGCTGGTGGCGCGGCTGGGCAACTGGGGATGGGATTTTCGTGCGAACAAGATGCACTGGTCTGATGAGAACTACCGGATCTTCGGCATTGCTCCGAATGTGGAGCCTTCCTACGAGGCCTTTATACAGACCGTTGCTCCGGAAGAGCGTGAGAGGGTGAACCAGGCTGTGTCGGACTCGCTGGCCGGTAAAAAAAGATTTGATATTGATTATTCAATCATCCGGACTGACAGCGGGGAACGCCGCATTATCAATGCGAAGGCTGATGTGCTTCGTGACAGCAAAGGCAGTGTGGTCAAGATGGTCGGTACGGTGCAGGATATCACTAAACGCAAGAAGGTCGAAGATGCGCTGCGACAGTCTGTCGCACTGTATCACGACCTGGTCGAAACCGCACAGGATCTTATCTGGCAGTGTGACGCCGAGGGAAGGTATACCTACCTGAACCCGGCCTGGGAGACCGTGCTCGGGTATCGTCTTGACGAGATGCTCGGAAAAAAATTTACGGATTTTCAGTCTTCGGAACTGGCTGCCAGGGATAGCGAGACTTTTTCCCGCCTTCTTGAATGCGGTGTGGTCAGAGGGTACGAGACCATTCACCTCAGCAGGGACGGTCGCGATATTCATCTGGTTTTTAATGCCAAGGCCATCCGGGACGGGCAGGGCAATCCCGCCGGGAGCCGCGGCACGGCATATGACATTACAACGCGAAAGCAGGCAGAGGCTGCGGTGAAGGCGAGCGAGAAGATGCTTCAGACGATCATTGACACAGAACCCGCATGCGTCAAGCTGCTCGACAGGAATGCGAATCTGATTTCAATGAACCGCGCTGGGCTGGATATGATTCAGGTCGATTCCCTGGACCAGGTGAAGGGGCAATGCGTCAGACCTCTTATCGCCGCCGGGTATCAACAGCCGTTTATGGAACTGACCAGCCGGGTTTTTCAAGGCGGGACCGGGACACTATTGTTCGAGATCATCGGCATGAAAGGGCGCCACCTCTGGCTGGAGACCCACGCTGTTCCATTGCGCAACGAAAAGGAAGAGATCTTTGCACTGCTGGGCGTGACGCGCGATGTTACTGAACGCAAGGCGGCTGAGGAAAAGATCCGTCAGAGCGAGGAGTTCGTCAGGAGCATTCTCGATACCGTCGATGAGGGCTTTATCGTCATCGATCCGGACTATCGCATTCTGACTGCCAATAAGGCCTACTGCAGCCAGGTGGGCGGCAGCGATGAGACGGTCCTCGGCAGACACTGTTATGAGGTGTCTCATCATCTGAACCAGCCGTGTTACAAGGAAGGCGAAGAATGTGCAGTCCGGCAGGTTTTTGAGAGCGGCAGATCCCACTCGGCGCTTCATCGTCATAAAGATGCCGCAGGCAACATACTCTATGTAGAGACAAAGGCGTTTCCGATAAAAGATGAGGCCGGCAGGGTTACTTCTGTTATCGAAACCATCAACAACATAACTGAAAAATACCTCCTCGAAGAAGAACGGCTCAAGACCCAGAAGCTCGAATCCATCGGGACCCTGGCCGGAGGCATCGCCCATGACTTCAATAACCTGCTGCAGGGAGTTTTCGGTTATATTTCGATGGCCAAGATGGCAATTGACCAGAAGGAAAAGTCTCTGGCCATGCTGGAACAGGCTGAGGAGGCTCTCCATCTGTCGGTAAATCTCACCACCCAGTTGCTTACCTTCTCCAAGGGGGGCAAGCCGGTTAAAAAACGGATCAGTCTTAACCCCGTGATTGAGAATGCGGCGAAGTTTGCCCTGAGTGGCTCCCCGATCGGTTACGAGATGGAACTTGCCCCTGATCTGTGGCAGGTAGAGGCTGATGCGGGTCAGCTTGCACAGGTTATCCAGAACATTGTTCTCAATGCCAAAGAGGCCATGGCCGGCAGCGGCACGGTGCATATCAGTGCTGCAAATGTGGACGGCCTGGCGACGGCTCCCCTTTCGTTGTCTGCAGAGAGAGGGTTCGTACGCATAGATATCCGGGACACCGGCACCGGAATCGCAGGGCAGAACCTGGCAAAAATTTTCGACCCCTATTTTACGACCAAACATAGGGGAAGCGGCCTGGGACTGGCCACGTCGTATTCGATAATAATGAACCACGGCGGCGAGATTAGAGTGAAATCAGAACTTAATAAGGGAAGCACCTTTACCCTTTACCTGCCTGCAGTTGCTGCGGGAGAGCCGGAGGAAGGGCCGGTCACTGTAGCCACGCCTGAGGCAAAGAAGGGCAGAATCCTGCTGATGGACGATGAGGACCTGGTGAGGAAAGTGGCCGCCGAAATGATCGCGGCCCTCGGCCACAAGGTTGAAAGGGCAAAGGACGGCAGTCAGGCTATAGAAATGTTCCGGCAGGCCGGAGAATCCGGGGAACCGTTTGACCTGCTGATCCTTGATCTCACCATTAAAGGCGGGATCGGCGGGGAAGAGGCGATTCGGGAAATCCTGGAGATAGATCCGAAGGCAAAGGCCGTAGTATCAAGCGGGTATGCGGACAATCCCGTTGCGGCTCATTACCGGGACTTCGGCTTTGTCGCCTTTTTGAACAAGCCATACAAGCTTTCTGAGCTGAAGGAGTGCCTGGATAAGGCGCTGAGGTAAAACGGTCATTTCGGGGCCTTTATCAACTTCGAACCCAGATAATATTCGGTCTTCGGCTTCTTCTTTTTCAGATCATAATAGACGATCATCCTGTCAAAGCCCTTGAGTTTGGCATAGGATTCGACGAAATATTTTTCCATCTTTATCAGCTCACCTTTGGCGTCAAAATAGGCGATACGCCTTTCCGCGCCCGTACTGGCGGTGTGCTGTTCAGTATACAGGCTCTCAACCTTGATCTTTTTCCCTTTCCCGTCAAAACAGGTAATGTCTTTTTCGATCTTGGCCTTCCTGGCATCCGTGGCCTTCTTGACATCTTTGGATTTCTTGACATCTTTGACGACATAGACCTTTTCGATCGTTTTGCCGCCATATTCATTCGTCTCAGAGACAACCTTGCCGGACACTGCTGCGACGGCACTTCCCGCCGCACATACGAGGGTCAAGAGACCCAGACAAACTGCGAACAACAATGAACTTCTTTTCATTATACCTGTGTCCTCTCTCTCAGTTTTTATACTGTTTCCGGCGTCAGCATAAAGAACAGCTGTCTTCCCTACAGCGGTTCCCAGTATTTTGCGGGCATGTCTTTGGCGAGTTTGAGCGCGCCATCCGAGCCGGCAAAGAGCGGATCTTCCACGCAGGTCACGTTGCACTGTCCGTATTCCTTCAGCGCGTCCTGAAGGTACTCGCGAATACCCCTGATCAGACTGCCGCCTCCGGCAAGCACGATATGGTTCTTGATCTTTATCTGGAACTCCGGGTCGAAGCGGGCGATCATCTCGATCGTGGTCTCGGTCAGCGCCGGCATAATGCTTTCACAGGCCCGCTTGATCTCGTTTTTGATATCGTGCGGCACCAGCTTGCCGTTCACCGGGATCTCAACCTGTATATCTTCCGCCATATCTTTCACAAAACTGTACTGTTCCTTGAACTGCCGGACCATGTTTTTGTTAAAACGTGCGCTCGGATACTTCTCGACAAGATAGCTGAAGAGCTGGTCATCGACATAGTCGCCGGCGGTCAGGATAGTCTTCTGATCGTCCTCTGTCGGGATCGTGCCATGCATGATGCAGAAGTCGGTGGTACCTGCACCGATATCTATGACCAGGGAGTTGTTCAGGAGGTTGAGCCCGTAGGCCACGGCAAACGGCTCGGTGACGACCATCAGGGAATCGACCGCCTCGGAGACCGCCCGCCTGATCGCCAGCTTGTTCACCTTCAGGGTGTCGGCCGGCACCCCGACGACTGCGTGGATCTTCTGGCCTTCGGCGGGCTTTGCAAGTTCGATAAGGTGCTTGATTATGTCCTTGACCGCCTCTTCATTGCGGCTGATGCCTTCCTTGATCACGCCGTGTTCGAGCGGTCTGCAGAGATCGAGCGAGAGGCGGTTGGCAAGGGCCTCGGCGCCGAAGAGGACCGGTTTGCCGACCACCTGCATGGCAATGAAGTCCTTGGGCCAGCCTACATAGCTTTCAGTCCATTCCCGGGTGCTGTTGCTGGCTGAAATCGAACTCCGGGAAGTCCCCAGGTCGATTCCGACAAAGAGTATGTTCTCATCTGTCTGTCTGTCGTCTTGCTTCATAGGTTACGTCTCCTTTATTGAGATAATCTAAAATACCGAGTTCAAGATAGCGGGCGATATGCTCGCGGTGCTGCTCTGTGTTAAGCTGGACCTCTTCTTCGCTGTTGCTCAGGCAGGAAACCTCCGCCAGAACAGCGGGGACATCTACCCCGAGCAGGACCACGAACGGTGCCCTTTTGACGCCGAAATTATAAACATTGCCGTTTTCTTTTCTGCTGTTCATAAAAAGTTTTTTCTGGATCGAGGCGGCGAACTCTTTGGACTCCTGCAGTTTCATGGTCTCCCCGATCTTGCCGATAATGTCCTTGAAGTCGCTGATGCTGTAACTTGAGTCTGCATTCTCCTTTTCGGCCAGCTTCAGGACCTTCGGATCGGAGGACGGTCCGAAATAGTAGGTCTCGATCATATTGATAGGCCGTGACGGCAGATAATTCAGGTGGACCGAGATGAAGAGGTCTGCCCGGCTGAGTTTGGCCATTTCGACCCGCCGGTTAAGCGGGACGGTCACGTCCTGGTCCCGCGTCATCAATATATTGAAGTTGCCGCTTTTTTTGAGCCGGTCGCGCAGCCTCTTTGCAATATCCAGTGCAATATCCTTTTCTTTGGTCCCGTTCTGCCCTTTGGTACCGGTGTCGTTGCCGCCATGTCCGGGATCTATCATGATAGTCCTTACCCCGAGGCCGAAGATGCGGCTGATAGGCATGCCCGGGGTGCTGATAAAGGCCTTGTAGTGGGAGGGCCCTTCGCTCTCGTCGGCATTCAGGGCCAGGACCGGCATTGACCGCGGTCCGGACACAGGCTGTTTTTCCGGCAGAAAAGGCGCTGAGGCGAAATTGCTCTGAAGGACAATAACCAGGAAAGACAGGACAACCGGCAGCAGAAAACGCTTTGGAACATAGTAGCGGTGTTTGTAGATCACCTCAGGACCTTTGCCGATGATCTTCAGGTTATCTTCATACACTCCGCGCAGAATGTTCTGCCGTATTCTGTGGTTCCTTTTTTTGTTATAGGTCAATAACATAGCCGATAAAGACAATGTAACAGTTTACAGGGAAAAATTCAAACAGAGAGGCCTGCTGAGAAGGACAGCACTGTCCGATTTCGGGCCTGCCTGAGCCCGAATCAGGCCGGAATCAAGTATATTGCAATGCACCGTATTTCGTGGGATAATCGGGCATGCACCTGCGTTCCCACATATCCCGTATTATTACGAAAAGATATCCGGTGTTTCTGATGGCGGGCTGGACCCTTCTCATTGCTATTTCCATGGTTTTTACACTATACGCGGAGCATAAGAGTAATCTGCAGGAGGCGATGGTCGAGGCCAGGACGTATTTTGAGCTCAACCGCGCATACAGGCAGTGGGGAGCGAAACTCGGCGGGGTATATGCCAGCGCAGACAAGGTGGCCCCAAATCCGTATCTGATGGTTCCGGACAGGGACGTCCAGACGACTGACGGCAAGTCACTTACCCTTGTCAACCCTGCCTATATGACTAAAATGGTTTTCGAGATGGTCGAAAAAAGCAGTCCTCTTCCGGTCATCAGCAAAATTAGGAGTCTCAACAGTATTAATCCCTCGAACGTGCCGGATACCTGGGAGAGGGCTATGCTCACCGCTTTTGAGCAGGGGGGGCAGGAGGCCTCTGAAATTACCACTCTTGGCGGGCGACCCTATCTGCGTATCCTTAAGCCCTTTATAACTGAAGCCGGTTGTCTGAGGTGCCATGGCATTCAGGGATATAAGGTCGGCGATATCAGGGGAGGGATCAGCATCGCAGTGCCTCTGCAGCCTTATATTGATAGTGAGCGCAAGCAGATGACGATTGTGCTGTTAACCCATCTGCTTCTCTGGCTGGTCGGCAGCGGGGGACTTTTTGTTTTTGTCCGCATTAAGACAAGGCAGGACAGGCAGCTGAGCGAGAGTGAATGGAAATTCAGAACGCTTTCAGAGTCGGCAACGGCATGGGAATTCTGGCTGGACGAGAAATTCCAGATTATTTATATGTCTCCGTCCAGCCGCGACCTGACGGGCTATTCACCCGAGGAGTTTACCGGAGAGCAGAACCTGCTGGAGCAAGTGATCCATCCCGAAGACCGCGAACAATGGACCGGGCATATTGTCGACTTCAGGTCTCCCCAGCACGATGAACTTCAATTCAGGATTAAGGGGAAAGATGGCGAGGTGCGGTGGATCTCTCATGTCTGCAGCCCGGTATTCAATGGCAAGGTATTCCTCGGCAGGCGGTCCAGCAACCGGGATATCACCAGGCAGCGGCATCTTGAAGAGCAGCTCAGGCAGGCGCAGAAGATGGAGGCTATCGGCACCCTTGCCGGAGGGGTTGCGCATGACTTCAATAATATTCTCACGGCGATTATCGGGTATGGTAATCTGCTGCAGAGGAAGATCGGCGTTGAGGACCCGCTCAGGACTCACGTGGACGTTATCCTGTCATCGGCTGACAAAGCGGCTCACCTGACACAGACTCTCCTGACCTTCAGCAGGAAGCAGGTTATGCACCCTCAGGCAGTTGATGCCAATGCGATTGTGCGCAATATTGAAAAGCTCCTGTTACGGTTGATCGGCGAGGACATCGAGCTCGAAACCGTGCTGTCCCCGGATGATCTGGTGATCATGGCTGACTGCGGGCAGATCGAACAGGTGCTGATGAACCTTGCGACCAACGCCCGCGATGCCATGCCGGATGGCGGCCGGCTTACCATATCCACAGAGAGGGTGGAATACTACTCAAATATTCTGGCCTCCCCTCCGGCCCCCAAGCCGGGGAGTTATGCGCTGATATCAGTTTCCGATACCGGGAAGGGCATTGAAAAGGCTGACCTTGAAAAGATATTTGAACCTTTTTTTACCACGAAAGAGGTGGGCCGCGGTACCGGTCTCGGGCTCGCCATATCTTACGGCATCATCCAGCAGCATGGCGGATGTATCAATGTCTACAGTGAACCGGAACAGGGTACCGTATTCCGGATATATCTCCCCCTGATAACGAAACAGGCTGATGCGCTGCCCGTAGTTAATCTGGAACAGCCCCAAACCGGCACGGAGGCGATACTGGTTGCCGAAGATAATGCCGATGTGCGGAGACTGATCAGCACGGTCCTGGAAGGGGCCGGGTATACGGTGGTAGAAGCAGTGGACGGTGAAGACGCAGTCCGGCGGTTGCATGACTTTGGCGGTGTCATAGATCTTCTGGTCCTGGACGCCATCATGCCGAAGAAGAGCGGGAAGGAGGCTCTGGATGAAATATCCCTGACTAATCCTGGGATTAAGGTCCTGTTCCTGAGCGGGTATAATGCTGACTTCATCTATCAGAAAGGCTTTATTGACCATGCGGCGGATTTCCTTTCAAAGCCTGTCTCGCCGAATAAACTTCTCAAAAAGGTCAGGGAAATTCTCGACCGGCTTCCTGACACTGCCTGACTTCCAGGCATATTTCTCATGTTCACTTTATCTCTGGCACCCCTGACGCGTACAATAATTTGTGATAGCACTTGAAGAAAGGATACGCCAGGCCCGGTCTGGGGAGCCAGAGGACCTATGGCAACTGCTCAAAGATCCTCACCCTGAGGTGCTGATTAACGTACTCTTCAACCGGAATTTTACCGGGGACATGGCGGTTCTGCTTGCAAAAAGCAGGAATATTCCCCCTGAAACCTTAGCCCTCCTGGCGACGGACAGAAGGTTTAAGGACAGTTATAAGCTTAAGTTTCAGATATGCAGAAACCCCAGAACACCCCAGCGGGTAGTATTTTCGCTGCTGAAATTTATCCGTATTTTTGATCTGTCGGATATTGCAAAGGACCTGAATGTACAGATCAACCTGAGGCAGAAGATCGAAGGGATGCTTGCCGAGCGGATCCGCTCCATGCCGGCAGGTATGCAGAAGGCTCTTGCCCGGCGGGCTAATGCGGCGATTTTGATGGCGCTTATGGAATACGGGGACGAGTCAGTCGTAAGGATCTGCCTTGAAAATCCGCTGCTGACTGAGGGCCATGTCTGCGGCCTTATAAACAGGACTGCGGTAAGCCCGGCTGTTATCAGGCTGCTTGCTGCTGACCGGAAGTGGACGTTGCGCTACTATGTCCGCTATGCGCTGATCAGGAGTCTGCACGCACCGCTGGTGCACGTCGTAAAGTTCATAACCGGGATGAAGACGACGGATCTCAGGGATCTTTATGCTGATCCGAAACTCCCGCTGGCCACCCGGCCGTTTATTTTCCGGGAGCTGCAGGAGAGGGCTGAAATAGTTGGTCTGAACTCAGAGGAAATTCACCACCTGCCGGAAGAGGATGAAGATTTGCTGTCCGAAGATGATTATAAGGTATAATCAAAAACTGTCCGTAAGGGAAAAGTTGTCATCCTCCGGCTTGACCGGGGGATCCAGACAATATTGAGAACAGTGGATTCCCCGATCAAGTCGTGGAATGACAGGCAGCAGTAGTTATAGACCATACACGGACGTTGATACACGCAACGATACGAGAATTCAATAAAGGAGCATATCATGCTGATCGTTCTGCACCACGCTGCGACAAAGAAGGATGTTGAGAAGATCAACAAGACCATTCTTAAACTCGGGCTGAAACCGGTGGCCATCCCCGGCGCCGAGCGTACGGCCATAGGCCTGATCGGCAACCAGGGCTGGATAGATGATGCTCCGTTCAGAGAAAACCGGGCAGTCCTTGAGATTATCCACGTTACCAAGCCCTATAAACTTGTCAGCCGGGACTTTCATCCCCACGATTCAGTGGTGAAGCTCGGGGGAAAGACATCTATCGGCGGGAAATCAGAACTGCTGCTGATTGCCGGGCCGTGCGCGATCGAAAGCCGGGAGCAGATTTTCACCACAGCGAAGTTCCTGAAAAAATGCGGGGTGCCGGTACTCAGGGCCGGGGCCTATAAACCTCGGACCAGTCCCCACAGTTTCCAGGGGCTGAGGGAAGAGGGTATCCGTATCCTCAATGAAGTACGGAAAGAGACCGGCATCCTGGTAGTTACCGAAGTGATGAGTCCGGAGCATGTCGGCATGGTTGCTGAAAATGTTGATATACTCCAGATCGGCGCCCGCAACATGCAGAACTTCGACCTTCTCAATGAGGTAGGCAGGACGAAGAAGCCGGTCATTTTGAAGCGGGGCCTGGCCGGAACGGTTGAAGAGTGGCTTGCCTCGGCCGAGTATATACTCCTCGGTGGAAACCCGAATGTCATACTTTGTGAACGCGGCATCCGGACGTTCGAGACCGCAACCAGGAACACCTCCGACCTGTCGGTCATCCCGCTGGTCAAGGCGATTTCTCATCTGCCGGTAATCTTTGATCCGAGCCACGCCACCGGTAAGAGAAAGCTGGTGCAGCCGATGGCATTGGCGTCGGTCGTGGCAGGGGCAGACGGCATTATGGTCGAGATACATCCTGATCCTGAACATGCCCTTTCAGACGGTCCCCAGTCACTGCACTTTAAAGAGTTTGAGCGTCTGCAGCAGCAGGTGCTGCTGCTGGCCGATTTTGTGAAAAATAAACTGAAGGTGTGAGGCTGCCGTGATTTCTTTTGACATCACTTCAGAGGCATGGTAAACTCTTATGCTGATCATGATAATTATTTATCCACTTATTTAATAAACTAATGGACCTGAAAAAAATAGAAAAAGGCGTCAGGCTTATCCTTGAGGGGATCGGCGAAGATCCCGAACGTCCGGGTATCAAGGATACCCCGGGTCGGGTTGCCCGCATGTACCAGGAGATATTCTCCGGGCTTGAGACGCCGACTGAGGAGATCCTGAAGCATATCGAGGGTGAGGTGCATGACGAACTTGTCCTGCTCAAGGATATCCCGTTTCATTCTGTATGTGAGCACCATCTGCTGCCGTTTATCGGCAAGGCCCATATAGCCTATATCCCCGGCAAGGGTAAAATAGCCGGGATAGGCGAACTGGCGAGGGCCCTTGAAATATTTGCCAAGCGGCCCCAGGTGCAGGAGAGGCTCACTGCCCAACTGGTGGATGTGATCATGGAAAAACTCAAACCCAAGGGCGCCATGGTTATCATCGACGCGGAGCATATGTGCCTTTCGATGCGGGGGATCAAAAAGCCCGGCGCAAGGACGGTGACCTCTGCGGTGCGGGGCATCTTCCGGTCAAAGGAATCTACCAGGCAGGAACTTCTCGAACTGATAAAAAACAGGGATTAGCACCCGGATTTTATAATACCGCATCAATTAATCAAGGAGGATACTATGTCAGCAAAGATTATCAGTGGTACCGAGGTTGCCGCACAGATCAGGGCAGAACTCAAGAAGGAAGTCGAAGAACTCAAGGAAAAACACGGGGTGGTCCCGGGCCTGGTTACCATCCTGGTCGGGGCCAATCCGGCGTCGATCAGCTATGTTACCGCCAAGCAGAAGTCGGCGCACGAAATCGGCTTCTATTCCATTCAGGATGACCAGTCTGCCGATATTGCAGAGGCTGATCTGCTGGCGCTGGTGGACAAGTATAACAAGGACCCCAAAATTCATGGCATTCTGGTCCAGCTTCCGCTGCCGAAACAGGTGGATGAAAAGAAGGTCCTCAATGCGATTGATCCTGACAAGGACGTGGACGGATTCCACCCGGTAAACGTGGGCCGTCTGATGATAGGCGGAGACGAGGCAAAGTTCCTGCCCTGCACCCCTGCGGGTATTCAGGAACTGATTGTGCGCGCAGGTTTCGAGACCTCAGGCGCCGAGGTAGTTGTGGTAGGGCGTTCCAATATCGTGGGTAAGCCCATTGCCAACATCATGCTCCAGAAAGGTAAGGGTGCCAACTCAACGGTCACGGTTGTTCACACCGGCACGAAGAACCTCGATGTCCACTGCAAGCGCGCTGACATACTTATCGTTGCGGCCGGAGTTCCGGGTCTGGTGAAGCCTGAATGGATCAAGCCGGGTGCCTGTGTTATCGACGTCGGCGTCAACCGTGTCGGCGAAAAGATGAGCGAGAAGACCGGCAAGATGATCCCGATCCTCAAAGGTGATGTGGATTTTGAGGCAGCCAAGGAGATAGCCGGTGCTATCACCCCGGTTCCTGGAGGCGTCGGCCCGATGACGATCACCATGCTGATGAAAAACACCGTCAAGTCCGCCAAGCTGCACGCCGGAGTCAAATAGTTTTGTAGCGCAAGAAGGTGTCATCCTCGGGCTTGACCCGGGGATCCAGCACCTGTGCACAGCAATGGATTCCCCGATCAAGTCGGGGAATGACGGATAGTAAGGGTATCGTTATACCCAAGCACTCAGAGTGTGGATAAATCCTGTTTCTCTATCAGTTTGCCAAAAAAAGCCCTGTGATGAGCAGGGCTTTTTTGTGTCATAAAGCCGGCGGTGTCTTCTCTGTGTTAGAATTAATCAAGAGATTTATAAACCATGAAACGATTAATTTCGCTCTATGTCTGCTTCTTTTTTCTGATGGTTTGTCAGCTTGCTTATCCCGGTTATGCATTTTCCCAGCAGCCTGGCTCTCTGGCCCCTG
>PNOC01000020.1 GCA_013824615.1 Thermodesulfovibrio sp. | reverse complement strand
TTGATGTGGTCGGCTCCTTTGGCAAGGCTACGGATACTGCTGAGGTTAAGGCCCACAATTAATAGTAATCATTCAAACGCCCTGGCCAAGCCAGGATACTGGCAAAAAGGCAGGTCTTATGACCTGCCTTTTTTATTGGTGGACGGTAGGGGGATCGAACCCCCGGCCTCCACGTTGCGAACGTGGCGCTCTCCCAGCTGAGCTAACCGCCCTTCAATAATGTCTTCCCCTATTTTATCAGAATCTTTTATAATGTGTTGATGGAATGCGGAGAAAATAAGTGCTGGGATATACTTGCAACTGCAGACCCTGCTGCGATCTGCAGAAGCGCGGCAGTTGATTTTGATGCATCCTCAGGCTGTTATATTCTGAAATCCTTTGGCGCTGAAATCCTTATATCGCCGGCTGACAAAACAATATCAGGCAGCGGTAAGACCGGGGAACTTCTTTTGACAAGGCTCGGCTATTTCTCCAGGCTTTCCATCCTCTGGTACCTTGTCTCGGCAAAGGATATCGCTCTTTCCGGAAAACTCATAAATCCGCTCAACCTCAGGGGGGGGCACCTCTTTTTCAGAGGGACCCACATCCTGCCGCTGGACAAACTTGCAGAAAAATTCAACGACGACACAGAGGGTTTTCTCAATAAAGGGATCTCTCTGGGCGGGGAAAAGGTCCTCCACGGCGACGCAGCCGTCCGATTCTTCCCCCTCCCCAGAATACCGGTCACCCTTATACTCTGGCGGGGGAATGATGAGTTCCCTCCGGGGGCAGACCTCCTGTTCGACTCAACCGCCGAGGTTCATCTCGCTATAGATGTACTCTGGTCGATAGCCATGATGAATATCCTGATAATGATGTAGATGTCTTTGCTGCTGAACAGAGCAACAAAAGCTACAGACTATCCGATCGAAATAGCCCGAAAGGGGCAGGAAAACATGACCTCCCTGTGCTCCTCAACAACAAATTTCTCATAGTTAATAAACCACGGCCGGTCATCCCGCATCTCAAAAAAAAGGGGAAACAATTCAGCACAGGCCCCGCATCCGGTGCAGAGGCTGTAATCAATATAGGGTATCACAATGGAACCTCTCCTTCTGAAATAAAAACGGCGCATAAACTACAGAAGCTTATGCGCCGACAATAAAAACTGTTACCTAGATATCGATATTCCTTGCCTCCAGGGCATGCTTCACAATAAAATCTTTCCTCGGCTCAACCTGATCGCCCATAAGGATTGTGAATATCTCGTCCGCCTGGACACTGTCTTCAATAGTGACCTGAAGGAGGGTCCGTTTGGTCTCATCCATCGTCGTCTCCCAGAGCTGCTGAGGGTTCATCTCTCCAAGACCCTTATACCGCTGGATAGAAAGACCCTTTCTCGCCGCCTCAAAAATAAAGCTGTGCAGCTGACTTGCTGAAGACAGCTCCTTCTGTCCGTCCTTTGCAGTAACCGTGTAGGGTGCCGGCCCCAGGTCCTTTATAAAGCCATGCAGGCTTTCCAGTTCGCGAAACTCGGGCGATAGAAAGAGGTTCATATCAAACTTGATGCGATAATTCTGGCGGGTCAACACCACCCCAAACCCCTCATGCTCCTCATCGTCATACAGGTCCCCTACCGCAAGATCAGGAATCGCAATACTCAGTTTCTCAAGGAATCCAGCCATAGCCTGCTTATCCTTGAGGAGCGACCTTTCGATCCCCTCCTTGAGCATGAAGCGCAGCACCTTAACGTCTTTGCGCCGTCTTTCAAACCATTCAAACAGCTTTTCATAGCTTGAAAGTTTCTTCAGAAAAGGGATAAGTGCCTTTCCCTTTACATCCTGCCCTTTGATCGTCAGCACGATATCATCAGAGGCGAGCTCAAAAAGCATGCTCTGCAGCTCCGGCTCATTCTGTATATATTTCTCAGTCCTACCCTTTTTGACCTTGAAGAGCGGCGGCTGAGCAATATAGAGGTACCCCTTTTCAATAATCTGCGGCATCTGCCGGTAGAAGAAGGTCAGCAAAAGGGTCCGGATATGGGCACCGTCCACGTCAGCGTCGGTCATAAGCACGATTTTGTGATATCTGACCTTTGCTATGTCAAAGTCGTCTGCCCCAATACCTGCCCCGAGTGCGGTGATCAGGATCCTGATCTCTTCCGAGCCCAGCATTTTATCAAAACGCGCCTTTTCAACATTCAGTATCTTTCCTCTGAGCGGAAGGATTGCCTGTGTCCTCCTGTCCCTGCCCTGTTTGGCAGAGCCGCCTGCGGAATCTCCTTCAACAATGAATATCTCACTCAATGCCGGGTCCTTTTCCGAGCAGTCGGCCAGCTTGCCGGGAAGCCCGGTATCCTCAAGCGCTCCCTTACGCCGTGTGAGCTCACGCGCCTTCCGGGCCGCCTCGCGCGCCCTGGCTGCCTGGACCGCCTTTTCAATGATCTTGCGTGCTATCGAAGGGTTCTCCTCAAAATAGGTCGAAAGGGCATCATTGACGATCGACTCGATGATGCCCTTAGCCTCACTATTGCCGAGCTTCATCTTGGTCTGGCCCTCAAACTGCGGATTTGGCAGTTTAACGCTGATTACCGCGGTCAGGCCCTCACGGATGTCATCTCCGGAAACACTGTCCTTCCCGGCCTTGAGAATGCCGGAAGAGTTGGCATAGCTGTTGGCGGTCCTGGTCAGTGCCGACTTGAATCCGACCAGATGCGTTCCACCCTCACGGGTGTTGATATTATTGGCAAAGGTGAATATTGCCTCTGAATAGCTGTCATTGTATTGAAGGGCCACCTCGGCCGTAATCCCGTCCTTTTCTCCTGAAATGTAGACCGGCTTGGGGTGCAGGGGTGTCTTGTTCTTGTTGAGATGCTCCACAAACGAGACAATGCCGCCCTTGTACAAAAATTCCTGGTTCTTGTCAGTGCGCTCATCGGCTATGGTAATCTTCAGTCCTCTGTTGAGGAAGGCAAGCTCCCTCAGGCGCTGAGAAAGGACATCATAACTGAACTCAACAATCTCAAAAATCTCAAAATCCGGCTTAAAAGTCACCTTGGTGCCCCTGCTCTTCGTCTTGCCCACAACCACCAGGGGACCGGCCGGTACGCCACGCTCAAACCTCTGCTGAAAGACCTGGTTATTCTGCTTAATCTCCACCTCAAGCCATTCCGAAAGAGCGTTCACTACAGATATGCCGACACCGTGCAGGCCTCCTGAGATCTTATACACCGATGACTCGAACTTTCCGCCTGCATGGAGTTCGGTCAGTACCACCTCTGTAGCAGAGCGGCCCTCAGCATCTCCTGGATGTGTGCCGGTCGGGATACCTCTGCCGTCATCGATGACCGTGCAGCTGCCGTCGTGATGCAGCAGGACATCGATATTATTACAATAGCCTGCCAGTGATTCGTCAACGCTGTTATCCACGGTCTCATAGACCAGATGGTGCAACCCGTCAGGACCGGTCGAGCCGATATACATGGCCGGTCTTTTGCGGACAGCGCTCAGCCCCTTAAGAATTTTAATATCTTCAGCACCGTATGTTTCCTGCGGTATGTTATCCTTTTCTCCCATCGTACCTCTATCCTTAATAAATAATTTTACTGTTGCTTACGCCGTCTTCTATATCCTCATCGGCATGATGACACACCGGTACTGCGGGTCCTTCTCATCCCTGATGAGTACGGGACTCAACTGGGCCTGCATCTCCAGCTGGACCTTTTCTGAATCCATAACTTCAAGAATATCAAGCAGATACTTGGCATTAAATCCCAAAGTCAGATCTTCCCCGGTGTACTCGATTGCCAACTCATCCTGGGCCTCGCCGATATCGGGGTTTTGAGATGACACCTTCATGAGGTTGTGAGATATTTCGACCTTCACACCCCGGGTCTGCTCTTTAGACATGATCGCCACCCTCCGAATTGTCCTGGCGAGAAGGTCTCTGCTGATAAAAACACTCTTGTCGTTATTCGCAGGTATCACCTGCTCGTAGTTTGGATACGTTCCTTCGATCAGCCGCGTCAGGAACTGTATCTCTCCAACCGTGAATAAAACATGATTATGCCCGATGGCTATGCGGACTTCGTCTCCCTGCTTTTCCAGCAGTTTCCGCAGCTCTGTCGAGGCCTTCCGGGGAATAATAAGCTTCTGCTCTTCCTTCACGGATCCGGTTATTTCCCTGACCAGAATGGCAAGCCGGTGACCATCGGTGCCGACAACGGTAAGCTTACTGCCTCCCATAAAATGGAAGAGAAGCCCGTTCAGGGTATACCGCGTATCAGTCTCTCCGGAAGCATAGACCGTCTTTTCGATCGCCTCTATCAGGACAGAGGCCTTGACTGTCAAATCCTGCGTATCATCCATGCCGGGCCAGGCTGGAAATTCCTTGGCTGAAAGACAGGCAAGTCTGAAGGAGCCCGCACCTGCCTTTAATTTCAGCCACTGATCATCGATCGTCTCCAGCAGAAGCTCTCCATCGACCTCTTTGACTATCTCAAACAGCTTCCGGGCGGGAATGCAGATCTTCCCCTCTTTTTCGACCTTCAGGTTCAGGGGTTCCCTCAGGGCTGTGTCCAGATCTGTTGCAACTATCGATGAGCCCTGCTTGCCTGCATCCAACAGAAAGTGACTTAATATGGGCATAGTGTTTTTCTTCTCAACGATATTCTGTATCGTGGAGAGTTTTGAGAGCATCTCTTCTTTTGTTACAACTATCTTCATTGCCCCTCCTGACCTAAGTCTTTATTTTTTGAATAAGGTTTTCTATCATTCTATTGATCGTCTCGTCTTTACCCCGGCGCTCTTCAATCTGTCTGCAGGCATACAGAACTGTAGCGTGGTCCTTGCCGCCAAAGTTATTGCCGATATCCTGCAGGGATACTTTCGTCAACTGCTTGCAGAGGTACATGGCAACCTGTCTGGGTATCGCTATCTCCCTGGTTCTTTTTTTCGCCTTGATATCAGCGAGACTTATATTGTAAAACTCACAGACAATTTTTTGTATAAATTCTATAGTGACCGGCCTGGTATCATCCGTAATAATATCCTTCAGAAGCTTACGCGTCGTCTCCACATTGATCTTTTCACCGGTCAGAGAAGAAAGCGCCGCCAGCCGGATGAGGCTCCCCTCAAGCTCCCTGATATTGGATTTTATCTTCTGGGCAAGGAAGTTAATGACCTCTTCAGACAGATTTTTGATGCCCATGATTTCTGCCTTCTTCTGAATAATCGCAATCTTCGTCTCGACATCAGGAGGCTGAATATCCGCAATGAGGCCCATGCCAAATCTTGAACGCAGCCGGTCGGTGATCTCGCTGATCTCCTTCGGTGGCCGGTCTGCTGATATCACGATCTGCTTCGCCTTTTCATAAAGATCATTGAATGTATGGAACAGCTCTTCCTGGGTTGCCTTGGTCTTGGCAATAAACTGAACATCGTCAAAAAGAAGCAGATCAAGATTCCTGAAGCGCTCCCGAACCTCTGCCATCTTTTCATGCCGTATCGCATGAACCACCTCATTCATAAACTGCTCGGACGAGATATACAGCACTCTGGTGTTATGCCGGCCCTGCAGCACCCTGTTCCCTATGGCATGCATCAGATGCGTCTTTCCCAGACCAACCCCACCATAAATAAACAGGGGATTGTAGGTCTTCCCCGGGGACTCAGCCACGGCAATCGCAGCAGCATGAGCAAACTGATTGCTGTTACCTGTAATAAAGTTATCAAAAGTATACTTCGGATTAAGATATATCCCTTTGTTTTCGAGCTTGATCCTCTTATTCTCCAGTTGCTCAATCTGTTTTATCTGAACACTCTGCTGTTTCTCCTCAGCACGATACTTCAGCGTGATCTGGGTTCCTGTCACCTGCTCAAGAGATTCCTTTATAAGATTCGGATGATAGTCTTCAATCCACTCCTTATAAAATCTGTTAGGGATTTCAATAGTTGCGGTATTATCCTTGATGCCGGTCATTCTTATCGTCTTAAACCACAATTCAAAGGCGCTTTCTTCAACCTTTTCCTTGATGATCAAAAGACACTTATTCCATATTTCTTCATTAATCATAATAGTTTTGCCTTTATTAACAACTTACAAACAATTGTTAATAACTACGAGGATGGGAGGTAGTTATTATAGCGTAAATTCAGATTCCAGACAATAAGTATGTTCTCAGTATGTTGATATCGGGTAAATAAATATTACCCTCTTGATCTGTTGGCGATCCCCTGCTTCTTTTCACGGGGTTATCATACTTAATTAACGTTATTCAGCAATGGGTTAAATCTATTATTCACTTACTGACAGGACCTATTACTACTACGATGTATATATATAATATTATAGCAATAGTAAAGACTTTATATGGTTAATACATACAGAACAGCCATTATATTTTTGAAATAAGTTTTCTTGCGTCACCAACACGCAAGGTAATTTTCCGGGTATCCAAATATTCTATCAACGGCAAGGCATACTTCCGTGAAGTATCCAGCAGATCCCTGAACTCTGCAACAGTCATTTCATTCTTTGCAGTATAAAATCCCCGCACAAGTTCCAGTATAGCGTCATAGGTCTCCTTCGACAGATAGAGAGAATCACTGATGCGCTCAACTTTATGTTCCCGTATCAATAGATTCAGTATATCACTCATCTTTTTCTGGTCTATGGAAAGCATATTCATCAGATCACTTTTTGAAGGAGGCTGAAACCGGCTTTTATTAAGAATTTCAAGAATTTTCGAAGAATTTTCTTCTTCTCCAACAGTCAGTGCAGCCTTGAAGTCCTTCAACCGAATGAGGTTTTTGTCGATAACAATTCTGTCAGAGTGCATAAGAATAAAAGTAAACAATCCAGGTTCCATGGCAAGAGAAGTCCTTATCTCCTCCTTCTGTATACCGGGTCGAATGGGATTCATCCGGTGAAATTCCTGAAGCAGGGCAATAATTTTATGCTGCATGAGCGTAAAAGAACTCTTATGGACAAGCATGTCATCATGCTGCAAAACAAGTCCTGAGGCCACACTATTTTTAACAGCGTTCTTAATAGCCGTAATTTCAGAATCTATCCAACCCTCGACTTTAGCTAATGATATTCCCTGTATGCCTGCCTTCTCAACTTTGATAGTAATCTTTTCTTCAAGCGATCCGGTATACAATATTTTCAGGTCTTCAATGCCGTCTTTGCGTCTCCTTTTTGCCGGATCAGAATCCAGAACAAGACCTCCTCCAAGCGTCTCAAGAGGCGATAACCGCCTGATAATATACCGGTCACCCGCCATAACAACAACCGGGTCCTTGAGCCTGATCTGGGCATAACCTTGCTCAGTTGCCTTGATAACATCACGCTCAAAGAGAATAAGGCGGCCAACGACCTCTGCTGTTCCACAATAAAAATGGATCGTGCTTTTCGTTTTCAGGTCCGGTGCATCGTGAAGCAGTTCCAGATACGTATTGACAGTCTTTGTCTGAAAAAAACGGTCAGGGGTCACCGCAACATCCCCCCGGCAGAGGCTCTCTTTTTCAACTGCCTGAAGATTAATGGCAACTCTCTGACCGGCATATGCTTTTTTAATGGCCTCGCCGTGACTATGCAGACCCCTTACCTTTGTACGTATGCCCGCAGGAAGGATATCGACATAGTCCTCAACGGTCAGGGAACCGGATACAGCAGTGCCGGTAACGACCGTGCCGAACCCTTTAAGGGTGAATACACGGTCTATAGGAAGCCTGAAAAGCCCTCCCGTAGGTTTGGGGGTGACTGCGAGTGCAAGTTTTCCGATCTCAGTCCTGACTGATTCAATATTACTTCCGGTTCGTGACGAAACCGGTATAACCGGAGATCCGTCGAGAAAGGTGCCGCGGACAAACTCCCGGATCTCATCCTGAATGAGATCGAGCCACTCCTGTTCGACAAGGTCAGACTTTGTTATGACAATAAGGCCTGCCTTTATCCTTAACAGATTGCAGATAGCCAGATGTTCGCGGCTCTGCGGCATTATTCCCTCATCAGCGGCGATCACAAGCAGCACCATATCAATACCGCCTGCTCCGGCGAGCATGTTCCTGACAAGCCGCTCATGACCGGGGACATCCACAATCCCAACGGTTAAATTATTATCAGGAAAGGTCAGCTCTGCAAATCCTATATCAATGGTTATGCCGCGTTCTTTCTCTTCTTTGAGCCGGTCAGGATCTACGCCGGTCAGTGCCTTGACCAGGGTGCTTTTTCCATGATCGATGTGGCCTGCAGTCCCTAGTATTATATGTCGCATGTTTTTATTGCCTTTACCTTTTCTCAAATATTAATATTAGTTAACACCGGCGAAGATTATCGTATTTCTCGTCAACCCCGGAAGATTAATAGTATAATAATTAAATAGATAAGTTAAACATAACGAGGTGAGTACATGTCTACGAAAAAAAAGAACTGCTGGGAATACAAAAAATGCGGAAGAGAGACAGGGGGGGAGCATGCAAAGGATCTTGGCATCTGCCCGGCCTCAGAGGAAGGAAGGCTCGACGGTACCCATAGCGGACAGAACGCAGGGAGAAGCTGCTGGATTGTCGCCGGTACTCTCTGCCAGGGCAGCGTTCAAGGGACCTTTGCACAGAAGTATCAAAGCTGTGAACAGTGTGATTTTTACAGGGTCGTCAAAGAGGAGGAATTTCCGAGGTTTTTGTTATCAGCCCTGTTACTGAAAAAAATAAGCAATAAACCCTAATCTGGAAATCCATCGGTATTGGTTATACCGGATAAAATGATGCAGCGATTGCGCTGGCTATAACCTCCACCTCACGGTCAGTGATGGTGCGCGCATCCAGCAGAAGAACACTGCCCTTTATCCTCGCAATAATCGGCGGAGTCCCTGCCCTGAGCCGGCGTTCCAGTTCATTAACTGAGATGTGAACAGGCTTTATGGATACGGCGTATGTTGGAAATTCGATTTCGGGAAGTGATCCACCCCCGGCTTTTGAGTTGTCCTTTACGATTTCGAATTGCTCCTGCTTAATGTATTTCCTGAGCCTGTTTGCAAGTTTGACAGCACGGCCCCGGATCTTGTCAGGAGACTGCAGGAGCATCCGCAGTACCGGTATCTCGCTGACAGCACTCTTTTCATCGAGATAGGACATGAAGACAGATTCAAAGGCGGCTATAGTCATCTTGTCAACCCTGAGCGCCCGGGCAAGAGGGTTTTTCTGAATCTGCTCAATATACTTCTTCTTCCCAACGATAATCCCGCCCTGCGGACCACCCAGAAGTTTGTCCCCACTGAAGGTTACCAGGTCGACCCCTGCACTGACGATCTCTTTAACCGAAGGTTCAGAGTGAATGCCGTATGCCCGTAAATCAATCAGGCAGCCGCTGCCGAGATCATACATAACAGGCAGGCCGAGCCGCTTTCCGGTATCCACCAGGGCTGCAACCGGAACATCCTTGGTGAATCCGGTGATGCGGTAGTTCGACTGGTGGACCTTCAGCAGAAGGGCCGTCTGATCTGTTACAGCATTGCAATAGTCATGCAGATGAGTCTTGTTGGTCGTACCTACCTCGCATAGTTGTGCACTGCTGGCAGTCATGACATCCGGGACTCTGAAGGACCCTCCTATCTCAACCAGCTCTCCCCTGGAGACGATGACCTGCCTGTTTCTTGCGAGAGTATTCAGACACAGAAGCACAGCCGCTGCATTATTATTGACAATAAAAGCATCCTCAGCACCGGTTATATCCCGGATGAGGTTTTTTGTATGAACGTAACGCTTGCCTCTTTCACCGGCTTCCAGATCATATTCCAGGTTGGAATAACCGCTGCTGACAGCAGCAACATTCTGCAGCATCCTCTCGGAAAGGACCGATCTTCCAAGATTTGTATGCAGAACAATGCCGGTAGCATTAATAACATGCCTGAGACTAAAGGAGGCTTTTTTTAGAATTTGGCGATCTATATCCTGTATGAGGGAAGCCCGGGTGAACCCTGAAAAATTTAATGACAGAATTTCTTCCCTGGCCCCGGCGATGGCCTCCCTCACTGCCTGGACCACGAGCCTTCGCTGACAGTGGGCAAGCCAAGCAGCACCTTCAGAACTTTTTAGCAGTTCATCAACAGAAGGAAGAGTGGCTAAAAGTCTCTGCCTTTCGGGATTACCCGATATCATGGACGCATCCTGTCGAAGATTATGGGGCATTTATAGTACATGCAGGCTCCCGGGATCTTTCAGGCCGGCTTCGGCAAAGCCCTTTATTCTGAACCTGCAACTGTCACACTCACCACAGGGTGTATAGCCGCCAAAAGCAGTTCCGGGAAGTGCACGAAAACTTTCACCGGGGGGCTGAGGGTCATAGCAACTCCAGGTAAGTCCGTAGTCGAGGCCCAGGGCAGATCCTCTCGCTATAATATCGGCTTTGGTCATGGACAGGAGGGGTGCTTTTATCGAAAACCTGAATGTACCATCAAGAGTTGTCTTTGTCGCGAGATTAGCCATATGCTCGTATGAGGACAGATATTCAGGTCTGCAGTCCGGATAGCCGCTATAGTCCATTACATTGGCACCAATAAAAATATGGGGTGCCTGCAGTACCTCAGCCCAGGCAAGGGCAAAAGATAGAAAAATAGTATTGCGGGCGGGGACATAGGTGACCGGTACCCGCATGAGCGGATTCATATCAGAGTTTTCCTGTCCTGGCGTGCCAGCTGCCTGTTTCGGAACAGAGATATCCGCAGTGAGGGCGGAGCCGCCAATTTCTCTGAGGTCAAACGATACAACGAGATGTTTTGCTGCTCCGAGGCTGACAGCAACCGCTCTGGCAGCCTCAAGCTCGATGCTATGGCGCTGGTGGTAATCAAAGCTTATTGCATAGGTATCATACCCATCAGCAACGGCCATGGCCATTACCGTAGAGGAATCGAGACCACCGCTTAATAAGACTACCGCCCTGTTTGGCAGTGGGGTCTCAGTAGATATCATCGGCGGTCCCCTCTGCGCCGTCAACTCCCGTACTCAAAAGAGAAAATGCACCGTCAGCAACCCGGTAGCGGAAGGGTTTTCGCCAGGGATCCCTGACAGTGCTGATTGCCTCGAGGGTTTCAGGGTAGGCCCCATGTTCTATCTTATAAGTCTCAAGGGACGAGCGCAGCTCGCTGATTTTAACTGAGGCCCTGTATTCCTTGATATAATTGTTCGGCTGCAGAAACATGACCAGGAATGACAACAGCACCGCAGCCAGAAGTGAGGCCGGAGCAGCATAATCAAGAAGATTCTGCCTGCCTGCTGCCGTAATATTTTCTGCTTCCTCACGTACCTGAACCGGGTCCACAGACTCGATAAGCTTTTTTTCGAGAAGGGATAAAAGGGTTTTCGAAACCAGAAAGTTGTCCTTGCCGGTAAAGTCTATAACCGTACTCACGTCATTTTCTCCATCCACAAAGCTGAAGACCTCGGCTTCATCCTCAGATAGCGGTGAGGCAGGCTCATCGCCCGTCTTTCTGTAGAGTGTATCAAGGGATATTTGTCCCTTGATCATCGACCACTCATCGACAATCCTCAGTCCTTCCATCAGAAGGTGCTGGGTATCAAGAGAAAGATCAAGTTCCTTGTCTACAGGTATTCCCTGGGCAGTAAACTCGTATGACCCGTGTTTCCAGCTGAAGAGCTGTATTACTGTTTCGGTTATCTGGCCCGAGAGTATTTCATGGATCAAGCCCTGTTCAACAAGTCCTCTGCGGATCAGTATCGACCCGATCTTTGTACCGGTTTTTTTCTGCTCTTCAAGGACGGTCTGCAGATCCCCATCTTTTATGAAACCTTTTTTCAGCAGTATCTTGCCCAGCCGGTTGTCATCAATCCTGCGCTTTGACTCGGCACCGGTGATCTTTCCCTCGATAAAAAGCAGCCTGATACGGTCCATCTTTCCGGAGAGCGTCAAAACGCCGGTCTTCCGCTGAAAGTAGATCAGCTGCAGAATATCAGCGAGACCAAAGTCTGTTAATGATCCTTCTAAAGCCATCCCTTTGCAATCCCCCGTCGGGTAAAAATATTTGAAACGCCATAAATGATCAGGGCCAGCAGTGCCGATATCACGCTGAGGACACAGTGCGAGATAAGGTTGTTGCCGGGAAAGAAGTATGCACTGATGAACGGAAAGAGAGTGCAGAACAGAAAGGGCCAGAGTATCAGCAGACCCAGCAGAATCTTGCCTGCATAAATATGAGAAGAGCCAGGGAGTACGAACGACAGGATTTTCATGACATCCCGCCTTTTTTTCTGCTGGTCGTAAATAGCCAGTATTCTGGCAACCCGTTTCTTGGCGTCGAGCTCAGCGAGTTTAAGGAGCGATCCGTAGCACTGTGAGCATATCTGGCCCACGACCAGATCACGTTCGCAGCGATTACAGAGTATCGCGCTGCATTTTCTGCAGCGGTAGGCGGTATGCCTGAGACGGCCGGGGAGAAGGACCAACACCAACATCAGTACCACTGCTATCAGGGAGATGATTGCCGGCGGCAGAATAGTCAGGCCGAAGGTAAAAGGTTTTTTTGCGTTGGCCTTTGCGTAGCTTCGCAGTTCACTCCCTGTCAGCGTCTCATCGGCAATAAACCTGTTCATATGCCGGCCGGAAACGGTCCTGAAACGTGCGACAGCTGTCCGGTCAGTGTTGAGGGCTGCCTTGAAGTATTCATCCCCTTTTTCAAATTCAAGCAGTTCACGGGAGAGCTGAGACAGATTATAATAGGCAGAGGCGACAGGTTTTACTGCAATTGCGCGGCTATACAACTTCACTGCCTCATCCAGGCTGCTCCTGTTTTCCTCCTGAAAGTTATAAAGTCCCACATAGCAGTTGGCAAGGTTGACCAGCAGGCGGGCGTCAGGATTTTTTTCCGCAAGTTGTGTATATATCGCTATTGCCTCCCGGAATAATCCTGCTCTTTTCAGTGCCAGCGCATAGGAGAAGCGCTCCTGGTCCAGTCTGCTATTGCCCAGGTTTGCTATGGCATATTCATTACCTTTCAGCTCGTTTGTCTGCACCACAGCCTTTATGGCTCCTGAGGAAGGAGCGCTGATATACAGGGAAGCTCCGGATACGAACAGAGGCAGGAAAAGCAGAAAAAGCAAAAAGCCAAAGACCGCATTGCGGTCGGTTCTGCTCATATAGATTCCGATTAAAACCAGCGTCCCTGCAATGAGACAAAGAGGACTCAGAGCAGAAAGCAGCACCAGAATAACCAGACTGAATATGCGGGCAGGACTTTCGTTAAGGTCGTGTGTTAGCAGAGGAATATCCAGGGGCAGTCGCACGGCAATGACAACGGCATAAGCCAGGATAAAGGAAAGAACCAGGCTGAAAAAAAGTGCACCAGAAAGGGTGAATGACCACCAAAAATTACGGGTATACGCGTTGAAGCCGTTGACGAGATAATCAAAACTCTGCAGCAGGCCCGAACCGGATAGAGACAGGTTTTTTCTGGCAAGGGCAAAATAAACTGCAGGCAGATCCGGAGCATAACTGAGGGCCTGGTTCAGCAGGTTCATGGCTCCGGAACTGTTCTTATCCGCCTGCTGTATAAGGAGATAGGCATATGAGTCGGAATTCTGGATCCCCTGATTCAGCTGGTTTTCGTAGAAATCATCTCCCAGGGAGATACCCGGCAGCAACAGCGCAAGCACAACCATAATAACAAAAAACTGTTTCATGGTCTTTGCCCCAGCCTTGCTTCTGTCCCGGTGAGCAGTCTCTGCAGATTCTCCCTGTGCCTCAGGAGGATCAGCGCGAGTACGCAGACGGCAAACGGGAGCTTCTCCGGCGAATCGAGCAGTGCAATACTGATCGGAAGCAGGGCGAAGGATACCAGGGCCCCCAGCGATGAATATCGGAAAATCGCAACGGTCATAAGCCATATTATAATAGTAAACAGGCATGTTTGTGGAGAATAAATCAACAGGACGCCAAGAGCGGTTGCAACGCCTTTTCCCCCCCTGAAATTCAGGAAGACCGAGAAGATGTGCCCTGCGACCGCAAGAAACCCGGTCATACCGACCCAGAAGATATCCAGCCCGTAATGTTTTGCAATCCCCACCGCAGCCGCTCCCTTTGCCATATCACCGATCAGGGTAAGGAAGGCCGGCAGTTTTCCCGTTGTCCTGAGGACATTGGTTGCGCCTATATTTCCGCTTCCGGCCTTCTTGATGTCAATGCCCCTCGCCCGGGTGATAAGCAGACCGGTCGGGATTGAACCCAGAAAAAAGGCAGCGAGCAGGAGGAGGACAAGAGTCAAGTTTTCCTCCAGAAGGCAACGGTATATTGTATTCCGGAGACCACGGACAGCAGGAGTGCTAACCATATGGATACCAGTCCGATGTCATAGAGGTCAAAAGGGAGATGATCAAAGAACGTGCCCATGAGTACTATGCAGAGTATCCCGGTTATTTGTGCAGCAGTTTTCAGCTTGCCGCCCATTTCAGCCGGGATGACAATGTCCTTTGAAAGAGCGACGACTCTGAGTGCTGTTATCAGGAAGTCTCTGACGATCAGGATGATGGCTATCCAGGCCGGAAGGCGCTCCATATCCACCAGGACGACCAGGGCGGAGATGACCAGAAACTTATCGGCAATCGGGTCCATGATGATCCCAAAGGTCGTTATCTGGCCGGAGCGCCTGGCAAGGTATCCATCCAGGAAGTCCGTAATTGAGGCTATTGCGAAGACCAGGGCCCCGAGAACCGGGTGGTGATACACCGAGAGGACAAAAAACGGGATCAGGAAAATGCGGCTCAGGGTGAGCGCTGTCGGAAGATTAAGTCTTAAGGTACTCATTGAACAAAGCCTTCCATAGCCCCCTGGCCTTGAGGATCAGGTCTGAAACCTCACGCACGGCCCCTCTGCCTCCCCTGTTTTTCGTAACCATACAGGCAATCTCCTTAACCTCCTCAGCTGCATCAGCAACAGCAACAGGAAGCCCGACCCTCTTCATGACCGGGATATCGACGATGTCATCACCGACATAGGCAACCGCGGAATCAGCAAGCGCATATTTTTGCAGCAGTTTATTGTATGCCACTCTTTTATCATGGCTTTTTTGAAAGACCTCTGTGATCCCAAGCTCGGCGGCGCGGCGCTCCACCACTTCTGAAACGCGGCCGGTAATGATGGCAACCCGGATGCCGGATTTGATCAGCATCCGGATGCCGTGGCCGTCACGCACATAAAAAGACTTGTATTCATTGCCGGTATTATCGAGAGTAATGCTGCCGTCAGTCAGTACTCCGTCGACATCCAGGATGAGCAGCTCTATTTTTTTTGCCGCATTTCGTATGACAGCTGTTTTCGTCATGGTACTATACAATCCCTTTTTTCAGTATATCATGCAGATGGATAATCCCCTCAACCCTGTTCTCCTCATCCGGGACCACCAGAACGGTAATAGAAAAAAGTTCCATCAGGGACAGGGCCTTTGCGGCAAGTTCATGACTTGTGATTGTTTTGGGGTTCCTGGTCATTACGTCAGCAGCCGTCATGTCAAAAAAGACCTTCCCCCATTTTTCGACGCCCCTGCGGATATCTCCGTCCGTGACAATACCCAGCAGCCTGCTATCCTGGTCTGTGACCAGGGCAATGCCGAGGCGGCCTGAAGATATTTCGACCACTGCCGTGATCATCGGTGCATCAGGAGCAACAAAAGGGAGCGCAGTTCCCGCATGCATGAGGTCTTTTACCTTGATAAGCAGTTTCTTGCCAAGGCTTCCGCTTGGATGGAAAGATGCAAAATCTTTCTCATCAAACCCCCGCTTGATCAGCAGGGCAACTGCCAGGGCATCCCCCATGGCCAGGCTTGCCGTTGTTGAGGCTGTCGGCACGATGCCGAGAGGACAGGCTTCTTCAGCAACCGAGACATCAAGGTTGACGTCTGCCGTCTTTGCCAGAGTTGAATCTTTTTTGCCGGTCATGGAGATGAGATGTATATCAAATCTCTTCAGAAACGGGATCAGCCCGATCAGCTCATCGGTTTCACCGCTGTTTGAGATTGCTATTACAACGTCCTCAGCAGTCACCATTCCGAGATCACCGTGGCTTGCTTCTGCCGGATGCATGAAAAAGGCAGGGGTCCCGGTCGAGGCGAGTGTCGCTGCGATCTTTTTGCCGATCAGACCTGATTTTCCCATGCCGGTCACAATGACCTTGCCGGAGCTGCTGTAGATAATTTCAACGGCCCTGTCAAATCCTTCGTCGAGTTTATCGATAAGGCCATAGACTGCATCAGCCTCAGTCCGGAGGACTTTTTTTGCTGTATCGATGAGGCTTACCAAGGTATTTCTTCCTCTACTCGAACTGGCATCGCAGCCACCCCGGCGGGACGTTGTTGCGGTAGGCATCATCCTCAAGCTCTGCAAGGGTCTGCTGACGTTCTTTCAGCCTCTTGCCGGCTGCCTTCAGGTCTCTGCCGGCCTTGTTCTGCTGCTTCTCAAGGTTCGCTATTTTCCTCCCTGCTGCCTGTGTCTTTGCCGCTGAAAGTTCATTGAGATGGGCTGTATGTTCAGTGACTTCATCCTGTGCAATAGTCAGACTCTTCTTTATCTGTCTGGCTTTCTTGCACCAGTATTCCTGTTCTTTTCTATTGGCGGCTGCCTCGGTCTTCTGCTGTTTGACCGCTTTGTGGTCTCCGGGCTCCCGGGCAGGGGGCTCGGCAGCGGTGGCCTGCGGCCTGTATTGATCGAGATCCTTATTTGTAAAGGCAGGTGAAGTCTCCTGACCGGCCGCAAAAGCCCCTGTGCAGAAGAACGCCAGGAATATCACGGAGTATAGAGATACATACCTATGATTATCTGGCCTATGGTCATCTGGTTTCAAGGGATACCTCAGTCTTTCTTAAGGCCTTGACAATAGTTACCATGGACCTGAGCATCTCCTGCAGGTCGTCAAGCCGGACCATATTCGGCCCGTCGCAGAGTGCTTTTTCCGGCTCAGGATGGACCTCCAGAAAAAATCCGTCAACGCCGAGTGCTGCCGCGGCCCGGATAAAGGGCCCGGCGAATTCGCGCTGGCCACCTGAACTTCCTCCCTGGCCACCGGGAAGCTGCAGGCTGTGCGTGACATCAAAGATGACCGGATAGCCGAACGCACGCATGATCGGGAAGCTCCTGAAGTCAACGACCAGATTGTTATAGCCGAAGGAGCTGCCGCGTTCGGTAAGCATCAGGGACTTGTTTCCCGTTGAAATAAATTTATCGATAATATTGCTCATATCCCACGGCGCAAGAAACTGGCCTTTTTTGATATTTACCGGCCTGCCAGTCCGGGAGGCTGCCAGGATAAGATCGGTCTGTCTGCAGAGAAAGGCGGGGATCTGCAGCACATCGAGGACCTCGGCAGCTGGGCCGACCTCATCGACGGTATGGATATCCGACAGAACCGGGATGTTCAGGTCAGTTTTAATATCAGCAAGTATCCTGAGGCCTTTAGCCATTCCCGGGCCCCTGAAGGAGCCGAGCGAAGATCTGTTTGCCTTATCAAAGGAGCTTTTGAAAACAAACGGAAGACCAAGGCTGCTGCAGATCTCTTTGAGCCTGCCGGCTGTGTCGCGTGCGGAACCGGCATCCTCGAGGACACACGGCCCTGCAATGACGAGCGGCAGACCTTCGCCGCAGACAGAGAGGTTATTAATGTTTATTGCCATCTTCCAGATCCGGGAAGAGCGAGTGTTTTTCCTGAAGCGCGGCCCCGATGAAAGCCCTGAAGAGCGGATGCGGTTCAGTCGGCCGTGATTTAAACTCAGGATGGAACTGGCACCCGAGGAACCAGGGATGGTCGAGGAGCTCTACGATCTCAACGAGTTCCCCGTCAGGGCTTGTCCCGCTGATCTTCATGCCATGGCCGGTGATTGTCTCCCTGTAGGAATTATTGAATTCATAGCGGTGGCGATGGCGTTCAGACAGCTCTTCTTCTTTATAGGCAGCAAAGGCAAGGCTCTCTTTTTCGAGTATGCAGGGATAGGCTCCGAGGCGCATGGTGCCGCCCTTGTGTGTCAGCTCAGTCCTCTCTTCTATCCTGTTTTTTCTGAAGTCAAACCATTTTTCCATCAAATAGATGACCGGTGCAGGAACATTGATATCAAACTCCGAGCTGTTGGCCTTTAATCCGCAGACATTCCGCGCAAACTCGATTACGGCACACTGCATGCCGAGGCATATCCCGAAATACGGGATCTTCTTTTCGCGGGCATAGGTGATAGAGCTGATCTTTCCTTCAATGCCGCGGTAGCCGAAGCCTCCCGGGACAAGAATGCCGTCGACTTCGGACAGAAACCGCTCCGGGCCGTGTGCCTCAACCTCCTCAGAATCGATCCACTCGAGAGTCACTCTGCAGTCATTGGCAATCCCCCCGTGGATCAGGGCCTCGGTAAGGCTCTTGTACGAATCCTTCAGCCCGACATATTTTCCGACGATCGCAATGCTCACTTCATTTTTCGGTTCCTTGATCTTCCGGACGATGTCCTGCCATAACCCCATATCAGCCTCATGGGCGCTCAGGTTCAACTTCTTTATGATCTGCTGGTCGAGTCCTTCTGACTGCAGGGCCAGCGGGACTTCGTAGATCGTGTCGACATCGATTGCATTGATGACAGAATCACCCTCAAGGTTGCAGTGTATGGCAATCTTCTTTTTTGCCTCAGGCGTGAGCATCCGGTCGGTTCTGCATAAAAGCAGATCAGGCTGTATGCCGATGGCCCGGATCTCCCTGACGCTGTGCTGTGTAGGTTTTGTCTTCAGCTCCCCGGAAGTCTTTATATAGGGAAGAAGGGTCAGGTGTATATACAGGACATTCTCCCGACCTACGTCATACCGCATCTGCCTGATCGCCTCGAGGAACGGGAGACTTTCGATATCGCCGATCGTGCCGCCGATCTCCACAAGCACCACGTCATAGCCGACGCTGACGGACTTGATGGCCTGCTTGATCTCGTCGGTGATATGCGGAATAACCTGCACGGTCTCGCCGAGATAATCGCCTCGGCGCTCTTTCGAGATCACGTTATAATATATTCTGCCGGTTGTAAAATTATTTCCCTGAGACATTCGTATATGGGTAAACCGTTCATAATGGCCGAGGTCAAGGTCTGTCTCAGCCCCGTCGTCGGTCACGAAGACTTCCCCGTGCTGAAAAGGGCTTAAGGTGCCGGGATCAACGTTGATATAAGGGTCCAGCTTCTGGATGGTGACTTTAAGGCCGCTCGCCTCCAGCAAGGCGCCGATTGATGCGGCAGCAATTCCCTTGCCGAGAGAAGACAGCACTCCGCCGGTTACAAAGATAAATTTAGCCATTTCTCTATCCTTTCCAGGTCCTCAGGGGTATCGACCCCGAAAGTTTCAAAGTCCGTTTCCCGGACCTTTATCCTTAAACCATGTTCGAGCGCGCGCAACTGCTCGAGTTTCTCAATCTGCTCAAGCCGGGAAGGCTCAAGGGACGTCAGTCTGAGCAGGGCCTCTCTGCGGTAACTGTATATGCCGATATGTTTAAAACAGTCAGGAGGTTCAGCGACAGATGCGTTCTGCGATATGACCTCTGTTCCTGCTGCAGTGCTTTTCCAGACATCCCGGTGAAAGGGGATCGGAGCCCTTGAAAAATAGAGGGCATACCCGTGTTCGTCGAACACTGCCTTGACCACATTGGAGTCAAAGATTTCATCAGAATTGTCGATTTTTCTGACGAGGGTTCCGATAGCAGCATTCTCGTCATCAAGGACCGAGATCACGGCATCGATCATCTCCGGTCTAATCAGTGGTTCATCCCCCTGAACATTCACAATTATATCATATTCCCTGCCGAGTAAACGTAACGCCTCAGCTATTCTGTCGGTGCCGGAGGCATGGTCCGGCGAGGTCATGACAGCAGTCCCCCCAAAAGAGCGGACCATATCACGGATTAGGTCATTATCGGTTGCCACGACTATATCCGCGGCGAGAAGGGAGTTACGGGAGTTCTGATAGACATGCTGAATAACCGGGATGCCTTTCAGGGGTGCAAGAGGCTTACCCGGAAACCGGGTTGATCCGTAGCGAGCAGGTATAACAACAACAGAAGACATGGACACCAAGTAGTAATTATATACTATGCAGAGATGAAATCTGAAGAATATTTATTGTTTGTGTTATTTTTTATAAGAATAAGTTCCAATGGAAAACCGGGGCCTGATCAATGGTAAACTAAAGACCGGCCGGGAAAACGTTTTTGAGGAGATATTTATGAATTCAACGGTAAAAAATGAAAAACTCAACAGGTGGGTCAAGGACGTTGCTGCTATGTGCCAGCCCGACAGTATCTGCTGGTGTGATGGATCCCGGGAGGAATATGATCGCCTGATGACTCAGATGATCGAAGCCGGCACCGCCACCGTGCTGAAAAAGCGGCGGGACAGCTTTCTCTTCAGGTCTGATCCCAGTGACGTGGCCCGCGTTGAGGATCGCACGTACATAAGCACCTCGTCAAAAGATAATGCAGGGCCGACAAATAACTGGTTGCCTCCGGATGAGTTACAGCAGACGATGAAAGGTCTTTATAAGGGCTGTATGAAGGGCCGCACCATGTACGTGATCCCTTTTTCAATGGGGCCGCTGGGTTCTCCGATTTCAAAGATAGGGGTAGAACTGACCGACAGCCCCTACGTGGTCTGCAACATGCATATCATGACCCGGGTGAGCGACAGGATTTATGAAATGCTTGGCAGTGATGGTGAATTTATTCCCTGTCTGCATTCCATTGGTGCGCCGCTCGCGGAAGGCCAGAAAGACGTTCAGTGGCCATGCGCTCCGATTGAGAGCAAATATATAAGTCACTTTCCCGAGGAAAACCTGATCTGGTCATACGGATCCGGATATGGCGGGAATGCCCTGCTGGGGAAAAAGTGTCTGGCCCTGCGCATAGCGTCAGCCATGGCCCGCCGTGAAGGCTGGATGGCCGAACATATGCTTATTCTGCGGCTGACCAATCCCGAAGGGAAGCAATATCACATTGCCGCTGCTTTTCCCTCGGCTTGCGGAAAAACGAATCTGGCAATGATGAGGCCAACAATTCCGGGCTGGCAATGTGAGTGCATCGGCGATGATATAGCCTGGATGAAAATCGGGCCTGACGGCCGCCTGTATGCCATCAACCCTGAGAATGGATTTTTCGGGGTGGCTCCCGGCACGTCGTATGATACCAACCCAATGGCCATGGATACGGTACGGGAGAATGTGATATTTACCAACTGCGCCCTGACTGATGACGGAGATGTCTGGTGGGAAGGCATGTCTGATGAAGTGCCGGCTCATCTGATCGACTGGAAGGGACGCGACTGGACACCGGAGAGCCGTCAGGATGCTGCCCATCCGAATGCCCGGTTTACTGCTCCTGCCTCCCAATGCCCTGTTATCTGTAAGGACTGGGAAAACCCTGCAGGGGTCCCCATTGATATCTTTATATTCGGAGGCCGGCGCAGCAGTGTTGTGCCGCTGGTTTATGAGGCCACCAGTTGGGACCATGGTGTTTTTATCGGTGCTACGGCAGCATCCGAGACGACTTCTGCAAATATTGGAGCCGTGGGCAATCTGCGTCGGGATCCTTTTGCCATGACGCCGTTCTGCGGGTATAACATGGGCGACTACTTCCAGCATTGGCTTGAGATGGGCGACAGGCTCGGCAGCAATGCCCCTAAAATATTTTATGTCAACTGGTTTAGGAAAAGTCCGGCCGGTATGTTTTTGTGGCCCGGTTTCAGCGACAACAGCCGGGTGCTGAAATGGATGTGTGAGAGAATCGAAGGCAAGGTCCGCGCCCGCAGCACACAAATCGGCCTGCTGCCCGTGGACGGGGACCTTGACCTTGCCGGCCTTGATATTTCTGCTGAAAATATGAAGGAGCTGATGAGTGTTGATGTTGCTGCCTGGGCTGCAGAAGTGCCTGACATAGAGAAGCACTTTGCCCGCTTCGGGGACCACCTGCCTGAACGACTCCGCAGGCAGCTTGAGGAGTTAAGGGCCCGACTTGGCTAAACCTGTATTGTTTCATGCCGGGGATTGTCCGGGGGATTGTTCGGAGCAGGCGTGGACAGGATAGCTGCAAAGAAATCGCTGGTCCATATTCTTGGCGTGGTGTATGTCCATACCAAAACCAGCGACGGAGGCGACCTGTATCTCACCCGCTTTGCAGAGCCATTTCCCGAGCATTTTGAAATCAGGAACTGGTATGAGAGAGACTGGTTCAACGAGCAGGGGACAAAACTAAGGGGCACGAGTTCTGTTTACAGGGTTCCTACCAGGGAGGTTGAAGGCAGGGCCCTTGATCTGGTGGTCAAGAACTGCAGGGTTGGTGAAGATGTTCCCATGGATACCCATACCCTGCAGGAATTCTGCGACGCTGAGTTCAACAGTCCCTGGGAGGAGTTTTCCCTGGTTATGGAGATGAGGGAAGGCGGCTATGGACCGCGGGAGATTCGGGTCAGGACTCAGCGGCCCTTGGCTATTTATGTGCCGCCGGAGAGAATGCAGCCCTGGCAGAGCGGCAGGTCCCGCTCCAGAATAAACCGCATACATGCAAAACATCCGGGGATTGACCTGGACATCCTGAAACAGTACAAGCTTATTTATGAGTGGATCAAGGGGAAAAACCTTCCGGAGGTCTTCGAGCAGATAGACCTGAATTATGATGAAATAGTTCACCACCTGAAAGTTCTCAATTATCAGGTGCTTTCGGCGCTGGACAAGAAGGGGTACCTGGTCGCTGATATGAAACCGGAACATATAATATTCAGTGAAGCAGATACTCTGCGCGTTGAGGAGATCGGCCGGGTGCATCGTGGGGGCACTGCCTGTAAGAAACAGATAGAATTCCTGTATCAATTGATAAAAGAGGGTCATTATTCGCTGATCGACTATGAACTGCTTCTGCGGACTGCGGAGCATGACCAGAAGGTCAAAGATTCAAGAAGGCACCACTATCTCGACGACCAGAGAGACCGCTTTCAACCAACTCCGCTGCCTGCCCATCTGCAGTCTATGGAGATCTTCGGTATTCCTTATATCTATGGGCATGCCGAAAGCACGGGGGGCAATCTGTGGGTTGTTGGCAGAAATGCCCGGCTGTTTGATTATTTCCTTCCGGAGAGATGGCGGAAGACCCCATCGCTGAAATTATCCGATACAAAAGAGGTCTTTTATACCATCACCAAGGATAATATACACCTGGTCTGGAAGACCTCGCGCGTCGGGGAGATGCCTGATGAAGCAGAGGAGGGATACAGTCCAAAGATCAGGCAGTACGGCATAAACAGTCCTTTTGAGGAATTTGCCGTTGCCCGCACTCTGAACGAACTGGAGATACCAACGGTTTATGTCAGGGCCATATATATGACCGGGACACCAAAGATAGAGGCTTCTGCCGACTTCAGACGATACCGGTCTCATGAAGAGATTCTGGACCCGGAGGGCAATCCTGTTCTTCAGGAAAACCATAACTATATTACGATTCGCGGTTACTATAACGGCCCTGATTATTCTGTTGCGGAGCGGGGACAGCTCTATATGCCGGTCGATCTTTTCAAGGCTGTTTATAAGGGCATTATAGATGAACGGACCAGCCGGAGTTTTCTGGATGAGGTCAAGGAAAAGCTTTGGTCTGCCGGTTTTGACGGTTCGTTATTAAAGACAAATGATCTTCTGCTGGCCGTTGACAGTGAGGGGGAGATTATGAATAATAGTTATGGCAAGCCGGAAGTCATCATCGCAAAAATTGAACTTATCTGGAAGATCTCCGGTGCTGCCTATTCCCACAGCCCTGGTTCAATCGATACCGTAATCGATGATTCAATCGACGATACAGAAGAATATATCCGGGGAGACAGGCACCGGCAATAACTTCTGAGGTTTGGCAGCTGGCCGGGGTAGAAAATCCCTGAGAAAGGTTTTCAGATATGGTGAATTGCTTTGGAAGCTAGTTCTGTTGATGTCATAAAAAGGCTCTTGATTTCTGCACCTGCAATTCTGATTGCAATAACCTTTCACGAGGTGGCGCACGGGTTTGTAGCCAACAAGCTCGGAGATCCGACGGCAAAATTTACCGGACGTCTTACGTTGAATCCGCTTGTCCATATAGACCCTTTCGGCACAATCATCCTGCCTCTGATGATGCATTTCCTAACCAATGGGCAGTTCGTCTTCGGCTACGCCAAACCGGTGCCGATCAATCCGATGAATTTTCAGAATCCGCGAAAGGACATGGCATTGTCTGCTCTTGCCGGGCCGGTCATGAACATTGCACTGGCCCTTGTCAGTACCATTGTCCTGAAGCTGCTGATAGTGCCGCTGTCAATGGTTATGCCTGCTGGCGTGAATGAAACAGTACTGCAACCGCTGTTTCTGATAGCGACCGCAAGTGTTGTCATCAACGTGGTGCTGGCTGCTTTTAATATGATCCCTATCCCGCCGCTCGACGGCGGAAGAGTATTGACCGGGCTGCTTCCCCAGAAACAGGCGATGGTATTCAGCAGAATTGAGCCGTTCGGTTTTATTATCGTCCTGGTGCTTATCTATTCGGGCATTGCCAACCTCTTTATTATGCCCCTGATCAAGTTTTTCCTGAAGCTCTTCCAGGTTTACTGAACATTTTTCAGATATCCCCCTTCTCATTTTTCTGCAGAAGATTTGCTGCCGCAGTTTCTCCCCATTGACTTAATTGCTATGCTGCGTCAAAATCAAACAAGGGTACGTGCAAATACCTGAAAAATTAAAAAAAGCCGGCGGGAGGAAGCGCAATGCTTAAAAAAATTCTGTCCACTGATGATAGTACTGCGTTGTTGGTTCTGAGGGTTCTGTTGGCGGTCGTCTTTTTTCCGCACGGGGCGCAGAAGGTGCTCGGCTGGTTTGGGGGCAATGGGTTCAGTGTGACGATGGGCTTTTTTGTTGACAAGGCCGGCATCCCCTGGATTCTGGCCTTCCTTGCTATCCTGGCAGAGTCAGCCGGGGTCCTGGCCTTGTTTACCGGAATGGGCACCCGCATTGCTGCGCTCGGCATCGCGGTGAACATGGTTATCTGTGCAGCAGGCAACCACGTTCAGCACGGATTTTTCATGAACTGGATGGGCAAGCAGCAGGGAGAGGGCTTTGAATTTCACATCCTGGCAGTTGCCATATCTCTTGCCCTGATTATCAGCGGCGGCGGCAAGTGGTCGCTGGACAGGTTTTTTTCCCGGAATATATCTTTCTGAGCCGGGGCTGAAGCCAGAGCTTTTTGCCGCTGCCTCTAAGCTCCTGCAGCCTTAATTCTATTTAGAGTCTGTGTAGTAAGTCAGAAGTCGTCATCCTCGGGCTTGACCCGGGGATCCAGAACCTCCTGAAATAATGGATTCCCGCCTTCGCGAGAATGACGGCCAAAAACAAAAATGGCAGTTTATACCCAGACTCTATTTTCTGTCAGGGTGCTGCTTCAGCACATCCCCTGCCTGCTACATTTTATTCCATGTTAACTAACTTGACAAGAACATACTAAAGTAATATTATAAAAAATATAAACTTAGGAGGACATATGGCTCCATCGGCGAAGGATTATTACGATATACTCGGGGTTGATAAAAAGGTCTCAAAGGAGGAGCTTAAAAAGGCCTACCGGAAGCTTGCCCGCAAATATCATCCCGACCTGAACCCGGGAGACAAGACGTCAGAGAACAAGTTCAAGGAGCTTACCGAGGCGTATGAGGTCCTGAGCGACGAGAAGAAGAGAACCGAATATGACCAGTTCGGGAAAACTCCGTTTGGTGGAGGCAGCGGCGGGCCGGGCGCTGATTACCGCACCTATACATCCGGTGACCATTTTGATTTCGGAGGCTTTGGCGATATATTCTCCGATCTGTTTGGTGCCGGAGGCAGGCAGGAGCAGCAGGCACAGGCCGGACATGATCTGGTAATGGGGCTTGAACTCTCGCTTGAGGAGGCCTTCTCCGGGGTCACCAGGCCGATATCCTTTAACCGCGAGGTCAGCTGCAAGGCCTGCAAGGGCACGGGGGCAGAGACCTACCAGCAGTGCGATGCCTGCAAGGGTACCGGTCGTATGGCGACCTCAAAGGGGTTTTTCAAGGCATCTCAGCCCTGCCCTGGCTGCAACGGCAGCGGGCATAAAATTACAAAGGCCTGCCGTCTCTGCAGCAGCAGAGGCAGCCTGCAGCAGACGGAATCACTCAAGGTGAAGATACCTGCCGGCGCAGATAACGGCTCCAAGATAAAGCTCAAGGGTATGGGCGGCGCTGCTCCGGCCGGCGGGCCACCGGGCTCTCTGCATATAGAGATATCCGTCAGGCCGCATCCGCTGTTCACACGCAAAGATAACAATCTGTCTGTCGAGATACCGGTCACCTTTGGTGAGGCTGCCCTGGGGGCAAGGATCGAGGTACCGACTATTGACGGAGTCGCGGCCATGACCCTGCCGGCCGGGACACAGAGCGGCCAGAAATTCAAGCTTTCAGGAAAAGGATTTCCCGCAGCAAAGACTGGCGTGCGGGGCGACCAGTTTGTCCTGATAAAGGTTGCTGTCCCGAAAGGGGTCCCTGATAAGGCCCGGGCCGCCCTTCAGGAGATCGAGGCACTCTATAAAGAGTCGCCGAGAAAAGGGATGGTGAAAGACCATGAATAAACATGAAAAAGACAGGACTAAACCAATATACCTGATCAGTGTTGTCTGCGATATGCTCGGAGTTCATCCACAGACCCTCCGGCTGTATGAAAAAGAAGGGCTGATCCATCCGCTCAGAAGGCGAACGCAGCGTCTGTACTCAGAAAGCGATCTGGAGCGTCTGACCCTCATACTGCAGTTGACGCGTGAACTCGGGGTAAACAAGGCCGGAGTGGACATCATATTGCGCATGCGCCGGCGCATGGAAGTGATGCAGAACGAAATGGAAGAGATGATGCAGCTCTTTGAAGATGATGTAAGGGCAGACTTCAAAGAGCGGCTGAGAAAGGCATTCAAAGAAGACTAAGGAGGCATGAAGATGGAAAAATTTACCGTAAAAAGTCAGGAGGCCATACAAAATACCCAGAGGCTGGCAGAGAAGAAGGGCCATCAGCAGATCGATGTTGAACATCTTCTGCAGGTGCTCCTGGATGACGAAGAGGGAGTTGCCGCCCAGCTTGTAAAGCGCGTTGGCCTGAACACAGGAAGTCTCCGCAAAGACCTTGAGGGCCACCTGGACCGTCTGCCGAAGGTGCTTGGCCCGACGGCAGTTGGCCAGATTTATATTACCCCACGGCTGAAAGCCGTTCTTGCAAAGGCTCAGGAAGAGGCCGAACACCTCAAAGACGAATATGTCAGTGTCGAGCATCTGCTGATCGCAATTGAAGGAGCCGGCGGATACGCTTCGGAGCTCCTCAGAAAAAGCGGGGCAGATCACGACAGGCTCCTCACCGCCATGCGGGAGATCCGGGGAACGCAGCGGGTGACTGACCAAAACCCGGAAGACAAATACCAGGCACTGAAGAAGTTCAGCAAAGACCTGACAGACCTTGCGTCAAAGGGTAAACTTGACCCGGTCATAGGCCGGGATGAAGAGATACGGCGCATCATCCAGGTGCTTTCACGCAGGACAAAGAATAATCCGGTGCTGATCGGTGATCCCGGAGTCGGCAAGACTGCCATTGCCGAGGGTCTCGCCCAGCGCATTGTTGCCGGCGATGTGCCGGAAACCCTGAAGGAGAAAAAAGTTGTATCCCTTGATATGGGCTCTCTGATCGCGGGTGCAAAATTCAGGGGCGAGTTCGAAGACCGGCTGAAGGCAGTCATAAAAGAGGTCGAAGAATCCGAAGGGAAGATCATCCTGTTCATCGACGAGCTCCATACGCTTGTTGGGGCAGGAGCAGCTGAAGGGGCGATTGATGCATCAAATATGCTGAAGCCTGCCCTGGCGCGCGGGGAGCTCCGCTGCGTAGGCGCTACAACAATCAGTGAGTACCGCAAGCATATCGAAAAGGACCCTGCGCTTGAGAGGCGCTTTCAGCCGGTGCTGATCAAGGAGCCGAGCGTCGAGGACACGATTTCGATTCTTCGGGGTCTGAAGGAAAAGTATGAAGTGCATCACGGAGTTAAAATCAAGGATGCAGCACTTATCTCGGCGGCAGTGCTCTCGCATCGTTATATCACAGACCGCTTTCTGCCTGACAAGGCGATTGACCTGATCGACGAGGCCGCTTCAAAGCTGAGGATGGAGATTGACAGCATGCCGGTTGAACTCGACGAGATCGAACGAAGACTCAGGCAGCTCGAAATAGAAAAACAGGCAGTGATGCGCGAAGATTCGAAAGAGTCAAAGGACAAACTGGGAAAGCTCGGGAAAGAGATGGCCGAACTCCAGTCCGGGCGGGATGAACTCAGGGCCCAGTGGCTGAGGGAAAAAGAGGTCATTGCGAAGATCCGCGATTACAAGGGCCGGATCGAGCAGACAAAAACCGAGTCTGAAAAGGCAGAGCGCGAAGGCAACCTGGCAAAGGCCGCCGAACTGCGCTACGGACAGATGCTGGAACTGCAGAAGTCGCTTGAGGCTGAAAATGCCAGACTGCTCGATGTACAGCAGAAAAGAAAGATGCTGAAGGAAGAGGTGGACGAAGAAGATATCGCCGATGTGGTATCGAAATGGACCAATATACCGGTATCGCGGATGCTTGAAGGTGAAATCCAGAAACTGCTCCAGATGGATGACCGGCTGAGGCTCCGCGTTGTCGGCCAGGATGAAGCAATTGAGGCTGTGGCAAACGCAGTCAGACGGGCACGCGCAGGAATCCAGGACCCGAACAGGCCGATAGGTTCGTTTATATTTCTGGGTCCCACCGGGGTCGGGAAGACTGAACTGGCACGGGCACTTGCAGAATTCCTGTTTGACGATGAAGGTGCCATGATCCGGATCGATATGTCAGAGTACCAGGAAAGGCATACCGTTTCCAGACTGATTGGTGCTCCTCCGGGATATGTCGGGTATGAAGAGGGCGGCCAGCTCACCGAGGCTGTCCGGAGAAAACCCTACTCCGTCATACTCTTTGATGAGGTAGAGAAGGCACATCCTGAGGTGTTCAACCTGCTCCTGCAGCTTCTGGATGACGGGAGATTGACCGACAGCCACGGAAAGACGGTTGATTTCAGAAACGCTGTTGTGATTATGACCTCGAATATCGGCAGCCTGCATATTCAGGAGATGCTGGCAGAACAGTCCAAAACGCCGCCTTCCCATTGGGTGGGTAATGCAGCCGCCGGGTTCAGGGACAAGGTCATGGAAGACCTCAAGACTTTTTTCAAGCCGGAGTTCCTGAACCGGGTTGACGAGATTGTTATCTTTAATCCTCTGACGAGAGAGATACTCAAGGAGATCGTCGAGATTCAGGTGCGCAGGATGAAGCGCTATATCAAGGAGAAAAATATTGATCTGGTCCTGACCGACCGGGCAAAGGAATATTTCGGCTCTATCGGGTTCGACCCGGTCTACGGAGCCAGGCCACTGAAAAGAGTGCTTCAGAAAACGGTCCTGAATGAGCTTGCCAGGAAGATTCTGGATGGAACCTTTACTGACGGCGATATGGTAGAGGTTGACTATGAAAATGAAAAGATTGTCTTTACCAGGATGGTGGTAGCCGGGGCCGCGGTATAACGGCTACTGCAGCAGTGAAAGCAGTAAATCAGGAAGGCCGGGAAACCCCGGCCTTCCTGATTTAATAGATAAACGTCGCCGGGTCTTTTAGTTTGTGGCAGCGGTTGCAGAGGTTGCCGGCCTCTTTTTTGCCGACCGTCCAGACATGGGCCTTATGGCAATCCAGGCAGCTCATCTTGGCCTTGGTCATATGGAGCTCATGCTGGCCCACCTTGGCCTCATTGCCGTGGCAGCTCTTCAGGCAGTCCTGGCTTGTAGGTTTGATCTTGCCGTGGGGATGATGGCAGTCAAAACATTTCAGCGCGGCCATGACCCCTTTCGTCGGTATATTCTTATGGCAGGACATGCATTTTTCCGTCGTGATCATCTTTGGGTCTTTTTCGCTGTAGTTGTGGCATTTCAGACAGGACATGCCTTCCATTCCCATGCCATGGATGACTTTATCCTTATGGCACTCGGAGCAGGCCTGCTCATTAGGGGTGAAAAGGTGCAGTGAGCCCATGTGGCATTTGCTGCAGTTGATCTTCTGCATAAAGACATGCTTTGCATGTCCGTATGACTTATTCAGTGTCAAAGACCCCTGAGCAACTTCAGAAAGGTGGCATGACCTGCAGGCATCCCACGGGGAGATGCGGCCATGGGTCTGGCTGGTGCTGCCGGTAGGCCCTTTGACCACATACGAAATAAGCATCTTGTTCTGTTCCAGAAGACTCATCACATGGCATTTCTGGCAGGTGAAGTCACGGTGCTTGCTTTTCTGCCAGGTTTTGAAGGCATCCTGCATTACGTGACAGGACATGCAGAACTCAGGATCATCCTTGGTATGCTTATAGTATCTGAGGCCTACGATACCACCAACCACGGAGATAAGCAGCAGCAGTAAAATAATTGAAGTATGGTGTTCCTCGACAAACTTTGAAAAGAAAGAGGGGTCTCTCATGCGTGGCTACTTTGACCCCAGCAGGCTGAAGAATTTATACAGAAAGAAGGAGAAGATAAAACCCATAAGCCCTCCGAAGGCCGCCAGCAGGCCCAGTACGATTGCAAAAAAGAAATAGACAATAATGCTGCCCGAGGTGACCCCCAGCTTAAAAAAAGTATTGAGGTCTTTGGCAATGGCATCCCGCCACGTTCCCTGCAGAGAGTCAGCGTACATGGAATCCATGAGAAGGGCAAGAGAGAGGCTGAGGACCCCTCCGACAACAGCGCCAATGAAAAGATACCGCTTTGCCCTTTTCCTGTTTTCCATCCCGGACTATTTATTCATCAGATCCAGGAACTCACGGTTCGTCTTTGTTCCGGTCAGTTTGCCGAGGAGGAACTCCATGCTCTCGACCGTGCTGAGCGGATTCAGGACTTTCCGGAGAATCCACATTCTGGAGAGGACTTCTTTATCAACAAGCAGCTCTTCTTTCCTTGTCCCTGAACTGTTAATGTCGATAGTCGGGAATATCCTCTTGTCGACCAGCTTTCTGTCAAGGTGAAGTTCCATATTGCCGGTCCCTTTGAATTCCTCAAAGATGACATCGTCCATCCTGCTGCCGGTATCGACCAGTGCCGTCGCAAGAATCGTGAGGCTGCCGCCGGTCTCTATATTACGCGCTGCACCAAAGAATCTCTTCGGCCTCTGCAGGGCATTTGAGTCCAGTCCGCCCGAAAGCACCTTGCCGCTTGCCGGCATGATCGCGTTATAGGCCCGGGCCAGACGGGTTATACTGTCGAGAAGAATGACGACATTTTTTTTGCTTTCCACCAGACGCTTGGCCCGGTCGATGACCATCTCAGCTACCTGGCAGTGGCGCTGCGGCGGCTCGTCAAAGGTTGAGGCGATGATTTCAGCAGAAGAGACCTGCCGTTTCCAGTCAGTCACCTCTTCCGGCCGTTCGTCGATGAGGAGGATGATCAGGTGTATGTCGCGGTGGTTCTTTTTGATCGCCTTGGCAATCGACTGCAGCAGGACCGTCTTTCCGGTTCTCGGCGCCGCAACGATCATCCCTCTCTGCCCCATGCCGATAGGGGCGATAAATTCCATGACACGCGTCGAATAATCGGTAGGATCGTATTCGAGCTTGATCCTCTCCGTCGGATAGTAGGGAATCAGGTTATCAAAGAGAGGCCTTTTGACGTTCTCGTCCGGAGATTCGTGGTTAATGGCCTCGACCTTCAGCAGGGCAAAATAGCGCTCGGATTCCTTTGGAGGTCTGATCTGGCCTGATACGAGATCTCCGGTCCTGAGGTTGAACCTGCGAATCTGCGAGGGAGAAACATAAATATCGTCTGGTCCGGGAAGATAACTGTAATCAGGTGATCTGAGGAAGCCGAAGCCGTCAGGAAGGATCTCGAGAACTCCGGCAGAGAAGACGTTTCCGGAATTTTCAGCCTGGGCCTGCAGGATTGCGAATATCAGGTCCTGTTTCCGCAAGCCGCTGGCACCCTCCACCTTCAGTTCTTTTGCCATATCCGTCAGCTCATCAATGGTTTTTTCTTTTAATTCGGAAATCGAGATTGTTCCCATAAAACATGCACCTCATCTGGGTTTTGCGTTTGGATTTTTTCCCGGAAGGTTTTTTGCCTATCCATGCGGGATTCTTACATATGAAGAACTGTTCTGTTCAATTTACGTATATCGATAATCTATACCAACAAAAAAGGCTTTGTCAAGCATGGCTTTACAATTTTTTTCAGGGCATGTTAGATTGAATGATGAAATACGGCGAACGTGCCATCAGGAAGGCCCGGCTTGAGATCTGGCCGAACCCGAAGCCTGAGCGCGATTATGAGATCAATATAAGCTTTTCTGAATTCACCTGCCTCTGTCCCCGGTCCGGCTATCCCGACTTTGCAACCTTTATCATCACCTATGTCCCGGCCGACAAAATCGTGGAACTCAAGGCACTCAAGCTCTATCTGAATGCCTTCAGAAATGAACCCGTCTCACATGAGGATGTCACCAACAGGATTTTTGACGAGCTGGCAAAGAGGCTGAAACCGCGCTATCTCAAGGTAACCGGTGATTTTAATCCGCGGGGGAATGTGAAAACAGTGATTACCGTGGACTCAACGTGCAGCGGTCTTTCAAAAAGAAAAAAGTAATTATCTGTGATAATATAAACCACTCAATAACAGAGAAGGCGTATGAAAGAAAAATTAAACAGAATTCTTGAATCCTACCGGAAAAAAGAGGCAAATATTATTTACCTGCTTCAGGAAACTGAAGAGGTGTTCGGGTATCTTCCACGGGAGGCTGTCGATTTTTTTGCCGATGAACTCGGCATTGCCCCGAGCCGTTTTTTCGGCGTTGCCACCTTCTATTCACAATTTCATCTGAACCCGCGCGGCAAGAATATCATTACCGCCTGCTGCGGGACAGCCTGCCATGTCAAAGGGTCTGAACGACTGATCAATGGTCTGCGCCAGGAACTCAGGCTGGCTGAAGGCGAAGAAACTACCGGGGACATGCAGTTTACGCTCGAAAAAGTGAACTGCGTCGGTGCCTGCAGCATTGCTCCTGTCTTTATCATCAACAAGAAGGTCTATGGAAAATCAACCTCGGACAAACTGATCAAAGAAGTTCGCGCAATCAAGGGGCCTGCTGATGGACAAGCATAACATTACGGTAAAAGTCTGCATGGGTACGGGCGGCATTGCTGCCGGTGGTGCTGAAGTTCTGGATGCATTTGTTAAAGAGGTCTCATCCTCCGGGATTGCTGCAGAAGTCGGGAAGCGCTGCTCTTCTGAAAAAGTCGGCTGCCGCGGGCTCTGCGCAAAGGATGTTCTGGTCGACGTGATAATTGGTGACCAGAAAGTAACCTATGAGCATGTCAAGACAGATATGGTGCCCAGAATTGTCCAGGAGCATATAGTCGGGAATGCCCCGGTGACGGAGTGGGCAGCTGGCGAGGATTACCATAATTTTCATAACCGTCAGCAGAAAGTTGTTCTCTCTGACTGCGGCAATATTGATCCTGAAGATATCAATGCCTACATTGCGGTTAAAGGATATGTTGCAGCCCGCAAGGTGGTGACCTCTATGAGCCCCTCGGAGGTCGTCGGTATTATTAAGGCCTCGGGGCTGCGGGGTCGTGGCGGTGCAGGGTTCCCAACGGCGACGAAGTGGGAGATAGCAGGCAAGCAGGAAGCTGCCAGGAAATATCTGATATGCAATGCGGACGAGGGCGACCCGGGAGCTTTTATGGATCGTTCGGTCATTGAAGGCAATCCGCATGCGGTGATAGAAGGGATGATCATCGGCGCGTATGCCATCGGTTCTGACAAGGGCTATGTTTATATCCGGGCTGAATATCCGCTGGCGGTCGAACGCTTGAAGAAGGCCCTGGAGGATGCACGTTCGCAGAATCTCCTCGGCAAGGGCATCATGGGAACTTCGTTTGATTTTGACATTCTGATTAAGCTTGGTGCAGGGGCTTTTGTATGCGGGGAAGAGACTGCCTTGATCGCCTCGATCGAGGGACAGCGCGGGATGCCGCGTGCAAAGCCGCCGTTTCCTGTCTATCAGGGGCTCTGGGGGAAACCCACGGTAATCAACAATGTTGAGACCCTTGCCAATGTCCCCTACATCATGCGCAACGGACCGGAGTGGTTCGCCTCCTTCGGGACAGAGAAATCAAAAGGAACAAAGGTTTTTGCAATAACCGGCAAGATAAAGAACTCGGGCCTGATAGAGGTTCCGATGGGCATCCCCCTGCGGGAGATCATTTATGATATCGGCGGCGGGATCGAAGGCGGCAGACAGTTTAAGGCTGTCCAGACCGGTGGCCCTTCGGGCGGTTGCATTCCTGCGGATCTGCTTGATACCCCCGTGGACTTCGAATCTCTGGCAAAGGTAGGCTCGATCGTCGGCTCCGGCGGTATGGTGGTGCTCGACGAGACTGACTGCATGGTCAATATTGCAAAGTTCTTCCTGGAATTCACGCGGTCGGAATCATGCGGCAAGTGTGTTCCCTGCAGGATAGGGACCAAGAGACTCCTGGAGATCCTGGAGCGGATCACCAGGGGCGAAGGGAAACCCGGAGATATCCCGCTGCTTGAAGAGATGAGCGTTGACATTAAACTTGCCTCACTCTGCGGGCTGGGGCAGACGGCGCCGAACCCTGTGTTGAGCACCATCAAGTATTTCAGGCATGAATATGAGGCCCATATAAACGAGAAGCGCTGCCCGGCGGGAGTATGCAGGGACCTGCTGACCTATTCGGTGCTGCCTGAAGCATGTAAGGGCTGCGGTGCCTGCCTGCGGGCCTGTCCTGCAGGTGCTGTCACCGGAGAAAAGAAGAAGCTGCATTCAATCGATGCATCGCTTTGTGTCAAGTGCGGCGCCTGCTTTGACGCATGTAAGTTCAAGGCAGTCAAAAAGGAGTAATAATGGCTACACTCAAAATAAACAGCATTGACGTGGTAGTGCCTGAAGGGACAACGGTCCTTGAGGCCGCGCGGAAGTCGGGGATCTATATCCCTGCACTCTGCCAGCATCCGAAGCTGACCCCGTTTGGCGGCTGCCGCCTCTGCCTCGTCGAGATCAAGGGCATGCCCCGACCGGTCACGTCATGTACAACACCGGTTAGTGAGGGCATGGAGGTCGTGACCACCAGCCCGACAATCGAGAGACTCAGGAAGACGGTGCTGGAACTGATCCTTTCCGACCATCCCAATGACTGCATGGTCTGTGAGCAGGCCGGGGCCTGTACCCTGCAGGAGCTTGCCTACGAATACGGCATCAGGGAGAACCGCTTTGAAGGGGAGCGCCGGCAGTATGCCAAGAAAGACGGCAATCCGTTCATCGAGCGGGACCTCGAAAAATGCATTATGTGCGGCAGGTGCGTCAAGATATGCGACGAGGTTCAGGGTGTCGAGGCGATTGAGTTCGGCTACCGCGGATTCGACGCCAAGATATGCACATCTTTTGAAGAGGACCTCAGCTGTGAATTCTGCGGACAGTGTGTTGCGGTCTGCCCGACCGGGGCACTGACCGGCAAGCTCTGGTCCAAGAAGGGTCGTCAGATGGGGGTCAGGGAAGTGGATTCGACCTGTCCGTATTGCGGTACCGGCTGTTCACTTACCTATCACGTCAAAGATAACGAGATCGTCCGGGTGACCTCGAAGGACGATACGATCAACGAGGGTCTGCTCTGTGTCAAGGGACGGTTTGCCTATAAATATGTGAACAGTCCTGACCGATTGAGGAAACCATTGATAAAAAAGGACGGTGTTTTTGTCGAAGCCTCCTGGGATGATGCCCTCGACCTTATTGCCGATAGAATAAAGGGTATAAAGGCCGAGCACGGCCCGGATGTTATTGCCGGGCTTTCCTCTGCCCGCTGCACCAACGAAGAGAACTACGCCTTCCAGAAGTTCATGCGCGCGGCGGTCGGCACGAATAATGTAGACCACTGCGCCCGACTCTGACACAGCCCCACGGTGGCCGGTCTGGCCGCCATATTCGGATCCGGGGCGATGACCAATTCGATCAGGGAGATTGAGGATATGGAAGTGATCTTCATTATCGGGTCGAACACCAAGGAGACTCACCCGGTCATTGCAAACAGGATGATAAAGGCGTTTCGCAAAGGGGCGAAGATCATTGTTGCAGATCCACGCAAGGTGCCGATGGTCAAGTTCTCTGAGCTTTTCATAAACATGAGACCCGGGACAGACATTCCCCTGCTTAACGGGATAGCGCATGTCATTGTAAAGGAAGGACTCCAGAACGAGCAGTTCATTGCTGAAAAAACAGAGGGCTATGAGAGCTGGAAAAAATCGCTTGGAGAGTTCACTCCGGAGAATGTCGAGACGATTACCGGTGTCCCGAAGGAAAAGATTGTCCAGGCAGCACGGCTTTATGGTGGTTCCCGGCGTGCCGGCATCTTCTACACCATGGGTATTACCCAGCATGCCTGCGGCACGGACAATGTCAGGGCGATTGCGAATCTGGCGACGCTGACCGGCAATATCGGTCGTGAGTCTACCGGCGTGAACCCCCTGAGGGGACAGAACAATGTGCAGGGGGCATCCGATGCAGCCTGTCTGCCCAATGTCTATCCGGGATATCAGAAAGTGGATCTGCCTGAAGTCAGGGAAAAATTCGAGAAGGCCTGGGGTGTCCCGCTTTCGCCGTCAGCAGGATTGACCGCGACCGAGATGATGAATGCTGCGGTTGAGGGCAAGATCAAGGCGCTGTATATCATGGGAGAAAACCCTGTACTAACCGACCCGAATATGCATCACACAATTAAGGCGCTCGAAAATATCGACTTTCTGGTGGTTCAGGATATCTTCATGACCGAGACTGCGAAGCTTGCCGACATTGTTCTTCCTGCTGCCTGTGCTGCAGAGAAGGACGGAACGTTCTCTAATACCGAACGCAGGGTGCAGCGGGTGCGCAAGGCGGTCGAATCTCCGGGCGAGGCAAAGGGCGATCTTGCGATCATACTTGCATTGTCTGCGCGTCTCGGCTATGACATGAAATTCACCAGCCCTGCAGGTGCATTCGAGGAGTTCGGGAGCGTATGGCCAGCCCTGGCGGGCATTGATTATCATCGTATTGCGCATCGGGGGCTGCAGTGGCCCTGTCCGACAAAGGAGCATCCGGGCACCGAGTACCTTTATAAAGACGGGTTTCCCAAGGGCAAGGTCCCGTTTACTGCGGTTTCGTATACCCCGCCTGCCGAGATTACCAGCGACGAATATCCGTTTGTCCTCACAACCGGAAGGAATCTGTTCCAGTACCATTCAGGGACGATGACGAGACGGGTTGTGCCGATCGAGGAGCATGCCGGAACGCCGTACATCGAGATAAACCCTGCGGATGCAGAGCGTCTCAGGATTGAGGACCACGAGGTCGTGAGTGTCAGATCAAGGCGCGGCGAGCTGGAGGTGCGCGCACGCATCACCTCGAAGATTCCCTCCGGGCTCGTATTCATGCCTATGCATTATCACGAGGCCGCGGCGAACTTACTGACGATCGACGCCCTCGACCCAGTGGTGAAGATCCCGGAATATAAGGTCGCTGCCGTGGCGATAAAGCCGGTGCTGGCCAAGGTCTGATCAATGTATAGGGGCGGTTTCCCTGCTCGCCAGGCTTGAAGCTTTCAGGGAGGGAAAGGCTGCGCGGATGAAGAAAAAAAGGGCCCGAAGTTATCTCCGGGCCCATTTCATCCGACAGCGGCTATAGCTATTTATCGCAGGGGCCGATATGTTTGCCCTTCATGGTCATTTTGGCGTTCATCTCTTTGCCGCCGTCTTTCATCATCATCTCCATCACACCGTCAAAGGAGTTGCCGGCGTAAGTGATTTTGCCCTTGCCGCTGGAATCCTTGCAGGCCATTTCCCAGTTGACCGTATTGCCGTCAACCTTCATGCTCTTCATCTCGCAGTCTTTCTGGTCAGCCCCCTTGGGGACATAATCCTTCTGGCTGAGGCAGGAGAAGAAGGTCTGGGGCTTCATCATGCCTGCAGGCATGCCCTGCATCTCAAGAGTGTTGGTGATCTCCCACTTGCCATCCTGCATATTGACAGCCTGAGAGGCCATTGGCTTGTCCGCCGGAGCAGAGGTCTCCTGCTTTTTGCTGCATCCTGAAATAGCCAGCCCCAGGAGGAACAGAACCAGCAACCTCACTACTAAACCTGCATTACGTTTCATCAAACTCTCCTTTTCTGCCGGCAGTGTCCCGGCTCTGAATAAATGTGCCTCTATTATAGCAATCAGGCGATCTCTTTGTTGAGCAGGATATCTGTCTTGATGTGGTTCATCGTATATACTTCGTTCATGTATCTGCTGCTGTCAATCTGTTGCTCGCCGATATACGGTTTCAGGCATTGCACCGCGTGCTCGACCATCCTTCCGTAGACAGCATCATTGAGGAAATAGGAAGGGAAGTCGACCAGACTGCTGTTAAGAAGGGTATACAGCTGTGGTTTTGTATAATCGAGAAAATCGAGGTTGCTGAAGGTCGCGATAATCTGTCCCTCAAAGCTGTTCCAGAGTTTGATAAAAGTGCTGAGATGAAAATCGGGAAGTTTATTGATGTCCCGGAAGATCAGGAGATCGAAATTTGTAAAGTCCCTGACATACCATTGGTCGTCCGAGGTATTTCCGCACGGTATCACGCAGAAGGTCTTGGTGTTGAGTTCAAGCGCATCAGCGTTCAACAGTTTGCCGAGTATAAAGTGGGCGTAGGAACTGTCCTCATATCTGAGCGCCATGCGCCTGAGGTTCAGGCGGTCGAAGTCAGTGAAAGACTGCAGAAGGTATCCGAACCGGCTGTCTTTGCCGAGGTAGGTTTCAATTTTAAGGGAGCCCGCGGGCAGCGGGGGCCGCGTGAAGACCGCCTGCAATCCAAAATCCTTTGCGATCGTCCGTGCCTCATTGACCGAGGTATCGAGAAAATTCAGTATTTTCGCATCATCCATCCCCTTGCCCCTGAGCCGCTGGCTCAGGACATACCCGCTGTCCCTGTCTCTGTCCATGATGAAACAGACAGCCAGAAAGGTCAGGTACGCCATATAGGAAAAGACCAGACCATCTTTCGTCAGGGATATCTTGAGGTCATCGGAGGGCGTGTACTGTGGATTGAGTGTTGCATGAGCTAAAACATAGCCGTTATAGAGCTCCTGGAAAGTTCCGAGCCCCTTTTCAAAATAGTATTTGTTTATCCGTACCGGGTCTATGCCAAAGAAGGCTTTTTCGTACATCCGCGAGATCTCTGCATACAGGCGCAGAGGCGACTTATAATAGCTTTCGAGAATGCCGCTGCTCTCCCGTATCAGTATCTCGATTCCAGCTGTCTCAAAGGAGAGAAGGGCGTTGCCCTCGGGCTGAATTTCGGTCATGCTGAACATACGGCAGAGATTCTTGAAAACAGCTGCCTTGAGAATATTAAAAACTTCAAGGTTCTGGAATACCGGCACCGCGTTTTCTGCCTTGAAGATCCTCTTGTGAACATAGTTTCTTAATATCTCACGGACATTGTCAAGCCCAAGAGTGGTGATCGCAAAATTGATGTCTATAACCCTGCCCTGATCCTGGGCATGCAGACTGTTCGCCCGCGCAATCACCTCCTCCTGAAAGGACTGCTCGCGTATCTCCTGCAGTTCTTCCTCCTTCCCCTCCGCGGCATCTTCTGCGCTCTTTCTCTCCTGCTCCTCGAGAGCACAGATCTCGTTGATGAAAGTCCCAATTTTGGTGAGATTCGGCTCAAAGCTCTCGACTTCCATGAGAAGGTTTATCATAGCCGTCAGGATCTCGTCTTTCTTATATTGCAGGATGGACTTGGCCGGTACGCTCATCTGGGGTGGGATGACTGCTTCTTTTGGTCTTCGGATCCTTTTGATAATAAAAGACGGGTCATTGAAGGCCCCGGCAAACTGCAGTCCGATAAAATTATTGTCTTCCCAGCGGACATCTGTTTTAATCTCGACCGTGCCAAGTTTGAAATTCAACGCCGGGCCGGCAGTGCTGAAGCCGGTGGTTTTTCTGATCTTCAGGCCTTTTCTGCTGATCTCTACAATGCCGCCGATTCCCTGAACAGGGATTTCATCAATAATATATCGGTCATGTTTTCTCTTATTCAGGGGTTTGTCTGTTCCCATATTCTGTTCCTTATAGTGAAACAATATAATACTGTCTTGATTATGTAACAGCCCAAAAATAATATCAATAAAAATGTCATGTTGCCCTGTAAGCGGCAGGCAGTGATGACGAAAAATCTATAGCGCGGATTCGGGGAAGTTGGGAATTATGGTATTATTAATGGCAAGGAGATGAATATGGAACAGCAATGCCCTGCAAGTACGAGGCGTACGCATACTGAAACCTTTACCAGGCTTTACACTACTATCCTGAACGAGCTGCAAGAGAGAAAGGTACCGGGCCCTGGAGATGCGGAAGAGTTGGCCATGGCGCTTTCTGTGCTGGTTGCTGATGAACTCAGGGTGGATATTTATCAGTAGTTGTTTCCCTATTTCTTCCTGGCTGTTTCCGGGAGAAAGGGCAGCTCCTGTGAATTGTCGTCCCGGAGGTGGTATTTTCCATACCTCGGTATGCTGTCTTTTACGCACTCGTAAGCCATGTTAAAAAAGAGCAGAGGTTTGCCCGCAGCGCAAAAGAAACCAAAACACCAGACACTCCGCTGGATCCTGGAGCCGTTGCTCGATCAGCCGGATTATCTGGAACGCCCGATGTTCGGTTGTCTTGCGGCCTATCTTCATGGCCGGCTGGTATTGGTGCTTGCCTCAGGAGAGGAGCCCTGGAACGGGATCCTGATCCCGACTGAAAGAGAGTTTCACCCGGCAATACAGGGCGAGTTCAGCGCTGCAGCAGAGCACCCTGTGTTGAAGAAGTGGCTTTACCTTTCAGAGTCTTTAGAAGATTTTGAATCAGTTGCTGCAGATATAGTCGAGGCCGTCCTGCGGAATGACCCGCGGTTCGGGGTCGAACCCGGGGCACGTTCCTCACGGAAGAAGAAAAGCTGACAAGCCGGCTGGCGTATATGCAAGGATATTCCAGCTCCCCATTGTATAAACCACGCTAACAAAGGAGCAGATCCAGTGTATAAGAAGTTCTATGAGTTTGGAATATCCGACGCAGTACTGAAGTCTCTCAGCGACATGGGCTTTGAAGAGCCGACTCCTATCCAGAAGATCGCCATCCCCCCGGCTCTCAAGGGCAGGGATGTCATTGGCCAGGCACAAACCGGCACGGGCAAGACCGTTGCCTTTGGCGTGCCCCTGATTGAAAAAGTCGAAAAAGGCAAATTCCCCTATGCCATCGTGCTCGTCCCCACGCGTGAACTGGCCGTTCAGGTCGCGTCGGAGCTCAATAAGATCGGCCAGAGCAAGGGAGTCACCTGTGTGGCGATTTATGGCGGTCAGTCGATGGAGGGGCAGATCCGCAGCCTCAAGAGGGGGGTCGATATCATTGTCGGCACGCCGGGAAGGGTCATCGACCATATCCAGCGGAAGACCCTTATTCTCAAAGAGATAAAAAGCATTGTTTTTGATGAGGCCGACGAGATGCTCGCCATGGGCTTCATCGATGACATGGAGACGATATTAAAAGAGATTCCGAAGAAAAGACAGGTTCTGCTCTTCTCGGCAACGCTCCCCAAGCCGATCCGGACACTGGCCCTGAAGTTCATGGACAATCCCGAGAGCGTTCAGGTCAGTGCGTCTGAACTCGTCGTTGCAAAAATCAAGCAGGTTTTCTACGAGGTGAGGGAAGAGGACAAGATCAAGGCACTTACCCGCCTGCTCGATGTCGAAGACCCTTCCCTGACACTCATCTTCTGCCATACCAAGAGGGAGGTCGATGACGTATCGAGCAAGCTGCAGAAGATGGGATATCATGCAGGCGCAATCCATGGCGATTTCACCCAGGACCATCGCGATGAAATGATACGCAAGTTCAAGAAGGGGGACATTGATATCCTCGTGGCCACTGACGTTGCCGCAAGGGGACTCGACATCTCGGACGTCTCTCATGTTATCAACTTCAGCATCCCCCAGGACCCCGACAGTTACGTGCACAGGATCGGAAGGACCGGCCGCGCCGGGAAGTCCGGCATAGCGATAACCTTTGTAACGCCCCGGGAATACCGGCAGCTGAGACTTATCGAACTTTCTGCAAAGACCAAGATCAAAAAAGGCGCCCTGCCGACGACGGCTGAGGTCAAGAAAGCCCGGGAGGACGGCATTGTGGCCGATTTTACCGAGGCAATTACGCAGGGGAAGCATACGGATTATCTCCGGTTGGCGGAGACACTCCTTGCCCAGCATCCTGCCCCCGTGGTTGCTGCGGCTGCCCTCAGCCTTATTGCGGGTGATCAGGCTGTCAGCGAGATTAAAGAATCCAGCAGCTCTGAAGGAGCTTCGACCAAGGGGTTTGTGAAGCTCTTCATGACGATCGGCAGGAAGGACAAGATACAGGTCGTCGATATCGTCAAGTCCATCTCTGCCGAGGCGGGCATCCCGGCCAGAAGGATAGGCAATATAGCCCTTTATGACACTTTCAGCTTTGTCGAAGTCCCTGCTGACCTGGCAGACAGGGTTGTCAGCGCGATCAATGACGTTGTGCTCAAAGGGAGAAAAGTCCGCATTCAGCACGCCAAAAAAATGCAGCGGCGGTAAGCTTTCCGGATGCACCAGTATGAAACTTGAAAAGCTCCTGACCCCATACCGGGTCAGGAGCTTCAGAACAGTAATTTATGCCCATTATCAGCTGAACCGACGGAAGCTCCCCTGGCGCCGAACGACTGATCCGTACCGTATCCTCGTTTCAGAGATTATGCTCCAGCAGACACAGGTCGACCGGGTGACGGAAAAATACCAGCAGTTCATTGCACTCTTTCCAGATGTCGTGGCGCTGGGCTCAGCCCCTCTCGCTGAGGTTCTGCGGGCCTGGCAGGGACTCGGGTATAACCGACGGGCTATCGCTCTGCATAACGCGGCAAAGTTTGTGACGGATGAACGGGGCGGCAGGATTCCGGATACTGCAGAGGCCCTGTCAACACTTCCCGGGGTCGGCAGATATACTGCCGCTGCCGTCATGGCCTTTGCCTATAATCAGCCGGTTGTCTTTGTCGAGACGAATATCAGGGCCGTCTTCATTCATTTCTTTTTCAATGACCAGGACCAGGTTGCAGACAAGGAAATCCTGCCCCTGGTTGAGAGGACCCTTGATCGTAAGGAGCCGCGCAACTGGTATAACGCCCTGATGGACTATGGAACCCTGCTCAAGAAAAAACACGGAAATCCCGCCAAAAAAAGCGCTCACTACCAGAAGCAAAGTACCTTCAGAGGTTCCGACCGTCAGCTTCGGGGTCAGATACTCAAGACAGTCCTTGATACAGGGAGCATGACTGAACAACAAATCCTTAAGCAGCTGAACAGCGAACAATCAAGGGCTGTGGCCATACTGAACAAATTGATTGCAGAAGGCTTTCTGGTCAGAAAACAGCGCCGGATAATTCCGGCGTGAGCATACTGTTTTCCGGCCGCTTGCGGCCACTTCGAGGAATCAAAATTTATAACTGATACGCAACAGTGCAGAAATCCCTTCTCTCGGATAATCATGGGGAATAAACCGCGAAGCACCCGATAGATCAGGGTCCTCGTATTTTTCATCAAATAGGTTATGAATTGCTGCCTGGATCTCAAGGGTCTTATAAACATTTCTCAGTGTCAGTGTCAGGTCGACCGTTGTATATGATGCCACATCATCCCTTGTATCTCCCTTGGGCCTCGGGCGTGTACCTGTCCATAAGACATCAACATGTGATACAAGATATTTCGAAAGACCATAATTCACGCTGGCACTTGCCCTGTTGCCCGGAACGAAGGCTAGCCTCGCCCCGGTATGAGAGTCCCTCGGATCCTGCCAGGAATATGAGATCTTCCAGTAATTATCCGCAGAGTACTTTCCGGAGAGCACTGCCTCGATGCCGTTGCTTTTTGCTCGTCCCAGGTTTGCATAGGTCGCCGGTGACGTGGAGAGATTACGAACGATCAGGTCATCCATGTCGTTGTAAAAATAGTTCAGGTCGATCCTGAACCGCCCTGCATACGTGTAGCCGATACTCGCCTCATACGTTTTAATTTTTTCAGGGGCAAGCGCAGGGTTTCCCATGAGAGTAGGGTTGTTGACGGTGTATAACTCTGTGAAAGTGGGTGCCCTGAATGCCTGACCGTAAAGCAGCTTCAGCTCCGCATTTTCAAGAAACCTCCAGACTACACCAAACCGAGGATTTATTGTATCGCCGAAGTCACTGTAATGGTCGTACCGTCCCCCGGCGGTAAGGCTTACATTGTCTCTGATATTCCACTCATCCTGAAAATAGGCGGCGAATATATACCTCTTGGCATTCCTGTTCCAGTTGGCCCACGACGATATATCCTGAACGGCTCCAAGGTATTCACCTGTGATGGGATTAAAATTTGAGATGGCTTTCACAGCATATTGCTTCAACTCTTCGTAATTAATCCCCGCGAGCAGCTGATTTGTATCTGAAATGCTGTAATCAAACTGAATTTCACCGCCTATTGTTCTGTCCTTGGCCTTCGGCCCGCCGATCATACCATCTGGAAACGACCCGGCAAAACCGTTCGGAAAGACTTTTACAAGCCAGTCCTGATTGAAATAGTCATAATATAATTTAATCTTCGAAGAGAACTTTTCTGTGAAGGAATGACTGTAGCTCAGTTCCTGCCAGAAATTATATGACTTGATGGAATTGAAATCCGTCAGTGCATAACCAAGACCAAGGTATGCCCCCCTGTCGTTGGCCAGATACTGGCTGCGGTATGTTAAATTTTTATACGAAGCCTCAAGAAATATACCTGCCCCTTCAAACCTGGTATCTGCATTGCCCGGTGCAGTGGTGAACGGCGTCCCTGACAGCCGGTCTCTTGTTATGAGCAGGTCTGGTCCGTCTGTTTTCAAATAGTCAATGCTGCCCGATATCTTCAGGCCGTTACTAAAAGTCTTTCCCGCAAGAAGATTGTATTTCCGGGTGTCAAAGCTTCCCCCTGAAACCGATAGATTTGCACCTTCCACGTCCTCTGAGCTCTTTGTGATGATGTTTATCACCGCGACAAACGCGTTGGTACCGTAGAGGGCGGAACCGGGTCCTCTGACAATCTCAATTTTCCTAATGTTGTCGACACTGAGATAATCAAGAAAAAAGGGAAAGGCGCTCCCTGCAACGTTTCTGTTGAGGCCATGACCATCGATCATGACGAGGACCTTTTCAGATTGTCCGGTGACCGTTCCTCTCACCTCTAACCTGTAAAACCCCTGGTCGGTTATTGAGATGCCCATCCCGGGAACAAGCTTTAAAACATCAATCAACGTCCTCGCCCCCATAGTGCGTATTTCCCTGTCCGTAATCACCGTGGCAATAGCAGGGGCTTTTATTAACGGAATGGCGCGCCGGGTGGAGATCTCCAGCTCCTCGGGCTTGAAATACATCGAAAGAAATGCCTGTTCTTCTTTCGAGATTGCATGGGCAGGCGAGATAGAACAAAGTACTGACACGAACAACAGGCAGGTGAGAGAGATTCTTTTGAGATTCACGGTGCAGCCCCCTTCTCGAAATAGGGTTCAATTATCAAATAAGTCGGCATTTCTAAACAAAAAAACTACATCAGTAAGAACGCAAGCCACACATTTCACCGTTTACTACTTCGACAACTCTTCAGCGTCTCCCCGGGCCGGAAACCTTGCACCCAACCCTTATTACCCTGATATAGTAATACATTTCATACAAACTTTCATTCCGGTGCTATGTGCCCTCAAGATTCACAATTTCCGGTGACACCATACTTATTTATTTCCGTTTGATATTCTTTAATACACATCCGGTCTTTATCCGATCCAGACAGTCTTCTGAGAGTCCTGCTTTCCCTCAACCGCATGGTTCGTCGTCCCCCTGAAGCCAACCTTCAGCTCTGACTCCAGATTGTAATACTTCAGGCAGGTGCCGCAGGAATACACCTCTACTCCTAAGCGCACCCTTAAATGCAATATATTGCATGCAATAAATGAATTTATACGCATTTTATTGCGCTCTCAAGCTGGCTAGTTATTAGTTCACCTCCCCCTTGCCATTTTCATAATAATTACTTAACAATCTGAAAATAAAGTATTTATTGCCCCTAGACAGTGCCTGATCTCCATCTGTTAATTCTCCATAAAGAGCTGGTACGCTTCTTGTTAATATGCTATACAGTATATAAACAAGAAATGAGTTTGAGGAGGCGATAAATTATGAATAACAAATTATCAGCAGGGGCGCGTTTCCGGAAGGCGGTGCAGGAAGAAAGGCCTCTCCAGGTGGTCGGGGCTATCAATGCCTATGCTGCCCGCCTGGCAGAGCGGACGGGTTTCAGGGCGCTCTATCTCTCTGGTGGCGGGGTTGCTGCCAGTTCTCTGGGCGTTCCCGACCTTGGGATCAGCACCATGGACGATGTACTCACCGACCTCCGCCGCATTACCGATATTACTGAACTGCCGGTGCTGGTGGATATTGACACCGGCTGGGGCGGGGCCTTCAATATCGCCAGGACGGTGAAGTCCATGATTCGCTTCGGCGCTGCCGCAGTCCATATGGAGGACCAGGTCCAGGCAAAGCGCTGCGGCCACCGGCCTGGCAAGGCCATAGTCAGCAAAGAGGAGATGGTGGACCGGATAAAGGCAGCGGTCGACGCAAAGACCGACCCCAGCTTTGTCATTATGGCGAGGACGGATGCCCTTGCGGTAGAAGGACTTGAGGCGGCCATTGACCGGGCCTGCGCCTGCGTCGCAGCGGGCGCGGACATGATCTTTCCGGAGGCGATGACTGACCTCGCCATGTTCAAGAAGTTTGCCGAGGCGGTCAACGTACCGATTCTGGCCAATATCACTGAGTTTGGCTCAACCCCATTATATACCACCGAGGAACTGCGCAGCGCAGACGTCTCTCTGGTCCTTTACCCGCTTTCAGCCTTCCGGGCCATGAGCAGGGCAGCGCTGTCAGTATATGGGGCGATTCGCAATGAGGGTACACAAAAGAACGTTCTGGATCTCATGCAGAGCCGCTCCGAGCTCTATGAGTATCTTGATTATCATGCATTCGAGGAAAAACTGAATAAAATATTTTCTAAGGAGACTGAAAAATGAGTACAGAGACAATACCAGCCTCAGAAACAGCAGCTCCCAGGGTGAAGAAATCCGTTGCCCTCTCAGGAGTCTGCGCCGGGAATACAGCCGTCTGCACCGTGGGCCGCACCGGAAATGACCTGCATTACCGGGGCTACGATATACAGGAACTTGCGATGAAGGCCACCTTTGAAGAAGTGGCGTATCTCCTCGTGCATGGCGAATTGCCGGCCCGGTCGGAGCTGAAAGACTACAAGCAGAAGCTTGCGAGCCTGCGCGGCCTGCCTGCCCGGGTCAAGAGCGCGCTTGAAGAGATTCCAGCTGCAGCGCATCCCATGGATGTGCTGCGGACCGGCTGCTCAGTGCTGGGAACCGTACTTCCCGAGAAGGATGACCGGAACATCCAGGGCACACGCGACATTATTGACCGGCTGGTTGCCTCTTTCGGCTCGATGCTTCTCTACTGGTGGCACTTCAGCCAGAACGGCAGGAGGATTGAGGTCGAGACCGATGACGACACCGTGGCCGGCCATTTCCTGAACCTGCTGCACGGCCGCAAGCCTTCGAAACTCCACGAGCGTGCGCTGGACCAGTCCCTGATCCTCTACGCAGAGCATGAGTTTACCGCCTCGACCTTTGCTGCCCGGGTCATAGCAGGAACGCTCTCTGATACGCACTCTGCCATCACCGGGGCCATCGGGGCACTGCGCGGACCGAAGCACGGCGGCGCCAATGAAGTGGCGCACGAAATCCAGCGGCGCTATCGCAACCCTGAAGAAGCTGAAGCCGACATTCGGGCAAGGGTTGCCAACAAGGAGATCATCATCGGCTTTGGCCACCCGGTCTACACCGTATCCGACCCCCGGAACCCGATTATAAAGGAGATTGCCAGAAATCTCTGCAAGGACGGAGACAACATGAACCTGCACCGCGTGGCCGACCGGATCGAAGCCGTCATGCGGAACGAAAAGAATATGTTTGCGAACCTTGACTGGTATTCGGCGGTCTCCTACCACATGATGGGTGTGCCGACCCTGATGTTCACTCCCATTTTTGTGATCTCAAGGACCACCGGATGGGGGGCCCATATAATAGAGCAGCGTCTTGACAACAAGATCATCCGGCCGTCCGCAAACTATACCGGGCTCGATGACCGGAAATACATCACGATGGAGCAGAGGGGCTGAGATGTTGGAGCTTTGCAGCCGGAAGAAATTTAATGAAAGATATGAGGTAATAGAATGAGTTCACCTGTTTCGAACGTCCGCCCTGCGCCGGACAAGGTACTTACTGACATTGCTGCATACGTCAGCGATTATCAGATAAAATCAAAAGAGGCATATGATACGGCACGCTATTGCCTTATCGACACCCTCGGCTGCGGCCTTGAGGCCCTTGGGTATCCTGCCTGCACCAAGCTCCTGGGCCCGATCGTTCCCGGAACAATCGTCCCGAACGGTTCAAAGGTCCCCGGCACGCAGTTTCAGCTCGACCCTGTCCAGGCAGCCTTTAACATCGGGACTATGATACGCTGGCTCGACTTCAACGACACCTGGCTTGCCGCAGAGTGGGGCCATCCCTCGGACAACCTGGGAGGAATCCTTGGCACAGCCGATTTTATCTCCCGCAAGGCGGTTTCAGAAGGCAAGGCTCCGCTTACCATGAAGGACGTCCTGACCGCCATGATCAAGGCCCACGAGATACAGGGGGTCATCGCCCTTGAAAATGCCTTTAACCGGGTCGGCCTGGATCATGTTGTCCTGGTAAAGGTTGCGACAACCGCAGTCGCAACAAAGATGCTCGGCGGCACAAAAGAAGAGGTGATCAACGCGGTTTCAAATGCCTGGGTGGACGGGCAGTCTCTCAGGACCTACCGCCACGCACCGAACACCGGCTCGCGGAAGTCCTGGGCAGCGGGCGATGCCACGGCCCGCGGGGTCAGGCTTGCGCTCATGGCGTTGAAGGGCGAGATGGGATATCCGTCGGTGCTCACTGCCAAGACCTGGGGCTTTTATGATTCTCTTTTCCGGGGAAATCAGTTCAAGTTTCAGCGGCCTTACGGGTCCTATGTTATGGAACAGGTCCTCTTCAAGATCTCCTTCCCTGCAGAGTTTCATGCACAGACAGCAGTGGAATGCGCCATGCAGCTCCATCCCAAGGTGAAAGACAGGCTTGATCAGATCAAGAAAATAGAGATCACCACACACGAGTCGGCCATCCGTATCATCGACAAAAAAGGACCGCTGAACAACCCGGCAGACCGCGACCACTGCATGCAGTATATGGTAGCCACAGGCCTGATCTTCGGACAGCTCACTTCTGCCCACTACGAAGATGCAATCGCGGCAGATCCCCGCATCGATGCCCTGAGGGACAAGATGGCCTGTATTGAAAATTCCCAGTATACAAAGGATTATCATGATCCGGCAAAGCGTTCCATAGCCAACGCGATCCAGATCTTTTTTAAGGACGGCTCAAAGACCGCAAAGATCGAGGTCGAGTATCCGATCGGTCATCGCCGCCGCCGGAAAGAAGGTATGCCGGTACTCGTTGAAAAATTCAGGACGAACCTGGCCCGCCGGTTTCCTGCAAAGCAGCAGACTGCGATCCTGGAAATATGCCTGAACAAGGCAAAGCTGGACGCCATGCCGGTAAATGAGTTCGTCGATATGTTCGTGATATAGCAGTGGCAGTAAACAGCGTGCACCACATCATGCAATGAGCCACAACCTGTTCAATACGCTCCGGGAATTTGTGCCGGGACAGAGCGGGAAGGGTAAGTACTATTCCCTTCCCGCTCTTGAGGCCGCCGGCTTCGGCAAGATCTCCCGCCTGCCTGTTTCAATTCGGATAGTCCTTGAATCCGTGCTGCGGAACGTTGACGGCATTAAGATCACCGAGGAACATGTCCGCCAGCTTGCCGGATGGCGCCCCAACGCACCGCGCACTGCAGAGGTCCCCTTTGTGGTTGCACGCATTCTCCTTCAGGACTTTACCGGGGTGCCCCTTCTCTGCGACCTTGCTGCCATGCGCCGTGTGGCTTCAGAGATGGGCAGGAATCCCGGTATTATCGAGCCGCTTGTCCCGGTTGACCTGGTCGTAGACCACTCGGTCCAGATCGATAATTACGGGAAGCCGGAGGCCCTTCAGAAAAATATGGAACTGGAGTTCCTGCGCAACCGTGAGCGCTATCAGTTTCTGAAGTGGGGAATGAATGCATTTAGGACCTTCAGGGTCGTGCCTCCGGGCGTCGGCATTGTACATCAGGTGAATCTGGAATACCTCGCAAGGGGAGTACACAGAAAAGAAGACATATACTACCCGGATACCCTGGTCGGGACAGACAGCCACACCACGATGATTAACAGTCTCGGCGTTGTGGGGTGGGGTGTTGGAGGCATCGAGGCAGAGGCGGGCATGCTGGGACAGCCGGTCTATTTCCTAACCCCGGACGTCGTAGGGGTAAATATGAAGGGCAGACTGAGAGAAGGGGTAACGGCAACCGACCTGGCCCTGACCATAACCGAAATCCTCCGCAAGGCCAAGGTGGTCGGAGCTTTTGTAGAGTTTGTGGGAAAAGGAGCAGCTTCCCTCTCTCTGCCGGATCGGGCAACGGTCGCCAACATGGCACCGGAATACGGGGCAACCATGGGATATTTTCCTGTGGACACCACCACCATAGATTTTTTCCGTGGCAGCGGCCGCACTAAAGCTGAAATCTCGGCATTTCAGGCATACTTCATGGCTCAGAATATGTATGGCATTCCTGAAGCTGATGAGATCGATTACACGAGGGTGCTCGAGCTGGATCTGTCCTCTGTCAAACCCTCTGTTGCCGGCCCGAGGCGTCCCCAGGAACGGATAGACCTGCCTGATCTGAAGGCCAGATTTGTGTATCTGTTTGAGAGGCCGATAGCTGAGGGCGGTTTTGGAAAGAAGGCAGAAGACCTGCTGCTTCGCTTCAGAACAAGGGCAATACCTGACACAGAAGCAGGCATGGAATCAAATATTGATTCAGACAAGGGCCTGGATATCGGGTCTGGCGATATCATGATCGCAGCCATCGCTTCATGCACCAACACGTCAAACCCCGGACTGCTGCTAGCCGCCGGACTCCTGGCAAAAAAAGCAGTGGAAAAAGGGCTTGCGGTAAACAGGAAGGTGAAGACATCTTTTTCTCCAGGTTCGCGCGTTGTGCATGATTATCTTGAAAAAGCGGGTCTCCTTCCCTATTTTGAAAAACTTGGATTCTCGATCGCAGCTTACGGCTGCGCCACCTGCATCGGGAATACAGGCCCGCTGGATCCGGCACTTGAAGAGTCTATTGTCAAAAATGACCTGGCCTGCGCGGCGGTCCTTTCTGGCAATCGCAATTTTGAGGCACGCATCCATCCGCATCTTCGGGCCAATTTTCTTATGAGTCCACCCCTGGTGGTAGCCTTTGCCATTGCTGGCACTGTACTCAGGAATCTCGATAAAGAACCTCTCGGCAGAGGCAGCGACAACAGAGAAGTTTACCTGAGGGATATATGGCCGGACAGCACAGAGGTGGCTGCGGTCATGAAGTTTGCAGCTGATCCGGAAACCTTCATCCGCCAGTACAGAGACTTAACCAAAGACCATCCACTATGGAACAGCGTTGAGTCTGCTTCCAAAGAAGTCTATGACTGGCCGGAATCCACGTATATTGCAGAGCCGCCGTTTTTCGAAAACTTCACTCTGCAGCCTGGTTCAGTTACGGCAATCACCAATGCTCGCGCACTCGGAATCTTCGGTGACTCAATCACAACCGACCATATCAGCCCTGCCGGTTCTATCAGGGAAAACTCTCCGGCGGGGATGTATCTGGCAGGACGCGGGGTATCCAGGGCCGACTTCCAGAGCTACGGAACCCGCAGGGGAAACCATGAGGTCATGATACGCGGCACCTTCGCGAACGTACGCATCCAAAACCTAATGCTGCCCCAGGATGAGCAGGGCCGCCGGCAGGAAGGCGGGATCACCCTTTTTCAGCCCTCAGGGGAACAGATGTTTATTTATGATGCCGCCATGAAGTATCTTCTGCAGGGGACCCCCACCATTGTATTCGGCGGGGAGGAGTATGGCACCGGGTCCTCCAGAGACTGGGCGGCCAAAGGCACCCGGCTTCTCGGCATCAGGGCAATAGTTGCCAGGAGCTTTGAGCGGATTCACCGCTCCAATCTGGTCGGCATGGGAGTTCTGCCGCTCCAGTTCAAGGGCAGTGATTCTGTCCAGTCGCTTGGCATCAGGGGAGACGAGGAGTTTGCTATCCCGGGCCTGGATGACCTCAGACCCCGGCAGGATATGACCCTGGTGATCAGGCACCGGGACGGAAGCGGGCAGGAAGTGCAGCTCCTCTCCCGTATTGACACAACAGTCGAGGTTGACTATTTCCGACAGGGTGGCATCCTGCCTTATGTGCTGCGGGGGTTGCTTTCCTGCAAGCAGAATTTTAGACTATGATGTAATGTAATCTACGGTTTTATTGTTGCGCTTGAGGACAAAAAATATATAATGAAACAGGAGGTAACATCTATGGGCAGGTATGAGGAGATATTTCAGCGGAGCATTAATGATCCGGCCGGATTCTGGGGAGAGGCAGCTGAGCAGATCGACTGGTATAAGAAATGGGACAAAGTCCTGGACGATTCGAACAAACCTTTTTATCGCTGGTTTACCGGGGGAGAGCTGAATACCTGCTACAACGCCCTTGACCGGCATGTCGAGAGGGGAAGGGCTGATCAGACCGCCCTTATCTATGACAGCCCGGTCACCAATACCATCCAGAAATTTACGTATGCCGAACTCCTGGATATGGTCGCGCGCTTTGCCGGCGGGCTGAAAGGAATCGGCGTAACCAAGGGGGATACCGTCATCATTTATATGCCGATGATTCCCCAGGCAGCAGTTGCCATGCTCGCCTGTGCCCGTCTGGGAGCTGTACACTCGGTAGTCTTCGGCGGGTTTGCACCCCATGAACTGGCCATCCGCATTGATGATGCAAAGCCCAGGGTCTTGCTCACGGCCTCAGGTGCTTTGGAAGGCCCAAGGATTCTTGAATATAAGCCGATGATCGACAAGGCCATCGAGCTGGCGAAACACAAACCGGAGAAATGCATAATCTATCAGAGGCAGTTTGTAAAGGCCGCCCTGTACAGGGGCCGGGATCTCGACTGGCAGCAGCTCGCGGATGCAGCAGAGCCGGCTGCCTGTGTCCCGGTAAAGGCCACGGACCCTCTGTATATCCTCTATACCTCGGGCACCACAGGCATCCCCAAGGGTATTGTCCGGGACAACGGAGGCCATGCCGTTGCCCTGAGATGGAGTTTTGAAAACATATATAACACCAAACCCGGAGAGGTCTTCTGGTCCGCCTCGGATGTGGGCTGGGTTGTGGGTCATTCCTATATAATCTACGGCCCTCTCCTCACCGGCTGCACTACGGTAATATATGAAGGCAAGCCAGTAGGCACACCGAATCCAGGGGCCTTCTGGAGAGTCATTTCACAGCATAACGTCAAAACCCTCTTCACTGCTCCGACAGCCTTCCGGGCCATCAAAAGAGATGACCCTCTCGGTGAGCATATCAAGAAATATGATCTTTCCAGATTTCAGTATCTCTTCCTGGCAGGTGAACGCCTTGACCCTGACACCTACCACTGGGCGCATGACCGCCTGAAAAAACCTGTTATTGACCATTGGTGGCAGACTGAAAGCGGCTGGCCGATCACCGCAAACTGCATGGGAATTGAGGAGTTCCCGATCAAACCGGGCTCGTCCACGAAACCGGTCCCGGGGTTTGATGTCCAGATACTTGATCCGGAGGGAAAGGTCCTGGGGCCCAAACAGGAGGGGCTTGTAGCCATTAAACTGCCGCTGCCTCCCGGGACACTGCCGACGCTCTGGAATGCAGACGAGCGTTTTCTCCAGGCCTACCTGAATATGTTTCCGGGATATTACTTTACTGCTGACGGTGGATACAGAGACGAAGACGGCTATATTTTTGTCATGGGCCGCGTCGATGACGTTATCAATGTCGCCGGGCACAGACTCTCGACCGGCGAAATGGAGGAGATCATATCAACTCACCCTGATGTTGCCGAATGCGCAGTCATCGGCGCCGGAGACGCCCTGAAGGGTCAATTACCGGTAGGCTTTGCGGTTTTGAAGGCAGGAGCCAAGAAAACTCCTGCAGAGATCCGGAAAGAGCTGACAAAACTTATCCGGGACGAGATTGGCCCTATTGCCTGCTACAAAGAAACAGCAGTAGTGGAAAGACTTCCCAAGACCCGCTCCGGAAAAATCCTCCGCGGCACCATGAGGAAAATTGCCGACGGGGAAGAGTTCAAGATCCCTTCGACGATCGATGATCCGGGAATCCTGACCGAGATAGAGACTGCCCTGAAGGGTATCGGCTATGCAAAGAAGGATAAAAACCCTTTGGTGCTGTGACGGTTTGACGGGATGACTGGCAAGACATGAACATGCTGGAGAGCTCAGTGGGAAGAAAACTGGTGATGTCAGTAACCGGGCTGTCGATGATCGCCTTTGTGCTGGTGCATCTGCTCGGCAATACCACTCTCTTTTATGGACCTGATGGCATCAACGCTTACGCTGAAGCGCTTCACCGCTTCGGCGCCCTGGTCTGGGCCTTCCGCCTGCTCCTGCTTACGGTGCTGCTGCTGCATGTTTTTTATGGTATCCAGCTGACGCTCGAAAACAGAGCTGCAAAGCCCCGGGCCTATGCAATCAAGTCAAGCCGCGCCACAACACTGGCAGGGCGAAGCATGGTCTGGTCAGGACTCCTGATCGGAGGGTTTATTTTTTTTCATCTTCTGCATTTCACACTCCAGCTCATTAATCCTGAGCTTGCCGCAGGCCGTCACTTCGACAGCCTGGGCCGGCCGGATGTCTTTATGATGGTCGTGCTCAGCTTCAGAAAAATGCCTGTCTCTCTACTTTACCTCGGGGCTCTGGCTGCGCTGGGGCTGCACCTTATGCATAGCCTTCAGGGGGCAGTACAGACCCTGGGACTTAATAACGAAAGAACTCTTCCGAAGGTGATGAAGGCCGGGGTCTTGGCTGCGATCCTGATATTTCTGGGTTATGCAGCATTCCCGATCACGGTTTTTACAGGACTGCTGAGGTAATTTGGAAAAAATGAGGGCGATGGGAATAATGGGTATAACAACAAGGGTAGTACAGCCATGATCCTTGACGGAAAATGCCCTTCCGGGCCGCTTGCTGAAAAGTGGAGCAAGCATTGCCAGGAGATGAAGCTGGTCAACCCGGCCAACAAACGCAAATACAGGGTCATTGTTGTCGGGACAGGACTTGCCGGTGCCTCGGCAGCTGCAACTCTGGGCGAACTCGGCTATAACGTCGAGGCCTTCTGCTACCAGGACAGCGCCCGCCGGGCCCACAGCATCGCAGCCCAGGGCGGCATTAATGCGGCCAAAAACTATCCCAATGACGGAGACAGCATCTTCCGGCTCTTTCATGATACGATCAAGGGAGGGGATTTCAGGTCCCGCGAGGCAAATGTATACCGGCTGGCTATGGTGAGCAACCATATCATCGATCAGTGTGCTGCGCAGGGGGTCCCCTTTGCCCGGGACTACGCCGGATACCTTGATAACCGCTCCTTCGGCGGGGCTCAGGTCTCGCGCACTTTTTACGCCAGGGGACAGACCGGGCAGCAGCTGCTACTCGGGGCCTATTCTGCCCTGTCACGACAGGTGGCAGCCGGGAGTGTGAGGCTTCATCCCCGCACGGAAATGCTCGATCTCGTTGTCGTGAATAACGAGGCCAAGGGCATCACGGTGCGCGATATGGTAACCGGCAAAATAAGCTGTTATGCGGCTGACGCAGTCTGTCTCTGTACCGGCGGCTATACCAATGTTTTTTATCTCTCGACCAATGCCATGGGAAGCAATGTAACTGCGACCTATCGGGCCTATAAAAAAGGGGCATATTTTGCAAACCCCTGCTATACACAGATCCATCCGACCTGCATCCCGGTAACCGGAGACCACCAGTCAAAGCTCACCCTGATGTCTGAATCTCTCAGAAACGACGGCAGGGTCTGGGTGCCAAAGATCAGGGGTGACCGACGGCCTTCGCACGATATCCCGGAGGAAGAGAGAGATTACTACCTTGAGCGCAAATACCCCAGCTTCGGAAATCTGGCGCCGAGGGACATCTCCTCCCGTGCTGCAAAGGAGGTCTGCGATGAGGGCCATGGGGTTGGAACAGGCGGACGCGGCGTCTACCTTGACTTTGGCGACGCCATAAGACGCCTTGGCGAAGACAAGATCCGCGAACGCTACGGCAACCTCTTTGATATGTACGAAAAGATAACCGATGAAAATGCCTATCAGCAGCCGATGCGTATCTACCCTGCGCCTCATTACAGTATGGGCGGACTCTGGGTCGACTATAATCTGCAGAGCAGCATCCCGGGGCTGTTTGTCCTCGGAGAGGCAAATTTCTCCGACCATGGGGCCAACCGCCTGGGCGCCAGCGCTCTTATGCAGGGGCTTGCAGACGGGTATTTCATAATCCCCTATACCATCGGCAGCTACCTGGCACAGACAAAGCCAGGGGCTGTCAGCACCGGGAATCCTGAGTTCATTGCATCGGTCGAAGGATGTGAAGCATCCATCAGGAGGCTTCTTTCGATTAATGGCAGGAAGACCGTGAACGAGTTTCACCGCGAACTGGGGCATATCATGTGGGAGCATGTCGGTATGGCCCGCAGCAGCGACAGCCTGGCAGAGGCGCTCAGACGCATCCCCGAACTGCGCACTGAATTCTGGGAAAATGTAAAGATCCCCGGCGGAGAGGCGGACCTGAACCAGGAACTCGAAAAAGCAGGACGGGTGGCAGACTTCCTGGAGTTCGGGGAACTGCTTGCAAAGGATGCCCTGCTTCGCAACGAATCCTGCGGAGGCCATTTTCGGGTGGAACACCAGATGCCGGACGGAGAGGCAAGGCGTGACGATGAAAAGTTCTGTCATGTCGGCGCCTGGGAATTCAAGGGTAGTGGCAGAGAACCGGAACTGCATAAGGAGCAGCTCGTATTCGAAAACGTTCACCTGGCTGTAAGGAGCTATAAGTAATGGACCTGACACTTTACGTCTGGAGGCAAAAGGGACCTGACGATCAGGGCAGGCTTGAAGAATATCAGGTAAAAGCAATAACCCCGGATATGTCCTTCCTCGAAATGCTCGATGTAGTCAATGAGGGGCTGATCAGGGCCGGCAAAGAGCCGATAGCCTTTGATCATGACTGCCGCGAGGGCATCTGCGGCACGTGCTCCCAGGTGATCAACGGCATGCCTCACGGGCCCCGGGAGAAAACAGCCGTCTGCCAGCTCCATATGCGGAGCTTCAGGGACGGGGACACCATCTACATTGAACCCTGGCGGGCTAGGGCCTTTCCGGTGATTAAAGACCTTATTGTCGATCGCTCGGCGCTTGACCGCATCATGCAGTCCGGGGGATACGTATCGGTGCATACCGGAGGGGTGCCGGATGCAAATGCTGTTCTGATCTCCAAGGCTGACGCTGACACTGCCATGGATGCTGCAGAATGCATCGGCTGCGGGGCCTGCGTTGCGGCCTGTCCGAACGGCTCCGCGATGCTCTTCACCGCGGCCAAGGTTGCACATCTTGCAGCCTTGCCCCAGGGAAGGACCGAAGCAGCCAGGCGAGTCTGCCTGATGACCGAGGCAATGCTGAAGCAGGGGTTCGGCAGCTGCAGCAATCACTATGAATGCCAGGCAGTCTGCCCCAAAGGGATCAGCGCAACCTTCATCGCAAAACTGAACAGGGAGTTCATAAAGGCACAGATGCCCGGGCAATAGGAAGAACCCGGGTGATCTTCCAAAGGAGCTGCAGATGAAGATACAGTCCATCAACCCTTATACCGAAGAAGTTCTTGAAGAATTTGAGCTCATGCCTCCCGCCTCTGTAGACCGCGATATCGGCAGCCTGCGGCAGGCGTTCCCCTTATGGCGCGACCTGGCGGTCTCAGCCCGCACAGAGTATATCAGAAAGCTCGGAGCACATCTCAGGGCAGCGAAACAGTTGTATGCCAGGACTATAACCCTTGAGATGGGGAAGCCCATCAGGGAGGCAGCAGCAGAGATAGAAAAATGTGCCCTGCTCTGCGACTATTATGCCGCGCATGGCGAAAAGATGCTTGAACCGGAGGAGATCAGGACTGAAGCGAAAAAAAGCTACGTCCTGTTTCAGCCCCTTGGCATTGTACTGGCTATCATGCCGTGGAACTTTCCTTTCTGGCAGGCCTTCCGTTTTGCTGTCCCTGCGATCATGGCAGGCAATGTTGTTGCGCTGAAGCATGCCTCCAGTGTCCCGATGTCCGCGCTTGCCATTGAAGAGGCCTTTAGAATTTCGGGTTTCCCGGAATATGTCATGAAGACTTTTTTGATCAGTGCCCATGAAGCACTGAGGCTTATTGATGAGGACAAGGTGGATGCAGTCTCCCTGACCGGCAGCAATAAGGCTGGAGAGCAGGTCGCAGAGCGTGCAGGCAGAGGGATCAGAAAAGTAGTGCTCGAACTGGGAGGTTCCGACCCCTTTATCGTGCTCGACGATGCAGATGTAAGCAAAGCAGGCAGAATGGCGGTGAGCGCACGGACAATTAATGCAGGACAGAGCTGCATTGCAGCAAAACGTTTCATCGTCATGGAAAAGGTTGCGCAGGAGTTCAGGGAGGTTTTCCTCTCACGCCTGGGAGAACTGAAGATCGGCGACCCTATGCAGGAGGCGACTGACATAGGCCCGGTCGCCAGAAAAGAGATTATGGAGACCTTGCAGGCTCAGCTTCAGGATGCAAAAGAAAAGGGCGGAGAAGTTCTTCAGACTGAGTATGCCTCTGCCAAAGGACTCTTTTTCCCTCCTACTGCTGTTTTTAATACAAACCCGGAGATGAGGATACTCACCGAGGAGGTATTCGGTCCGATTGCCCCGGTTATTATTGTCAGAGATGAGGAGGAGGCGATCAGGGTGGCGAATAATACGGAATACGGGCTTGGGGCCTCTATCTGGACCCGTGATCTTGTGCGGGCTGAACAGCTTGCCATGCAGATCGAGTCAGGATGCGTCGTTATCAATGACATGGTAAAATCAGATCCAAGGCTCCCCTTCGGAGGGATAAAAAAGTCGGGAATCGGAAGAGAACTGTCCCACTACGGGCTGAAGGAATTTGTGAACATCAAGACTATCGTGATAAAGGAGTAACACAGGATGAAGGCATCTGACCTTTTAGTGAAGTGTCTCGAAAACGAGGGAGTTGAATATATATTCGGCCTGCCGGGAGAGGAGACGCTTGACCTCATGGAATCTCTCCGGACCTCACGCATACGCTTTATCGTCGCCCGCCATGAGCAGGTGGCCGCGTTTATGGCAGATGCATACGGCCGGCTGACCGGCAAGGCAGGTGTCTGCATGGCAACCCTCGGTCCCGGCGCAACCAATCTTCTTACCGGCGTAGCGGACGCCTTTCTTGACGGGGCCCCTCTGGTGGCTATTACGGGACAGGCAGACCTCAAAAGGATCCATAAGGAGTCTCATCAGTACATAGATATCGTCGAGATTTTCAGCAGTGTGACCAAATGGAACGGCCGGATTGAGTCCCCGGAGATTATCCCCGAAATGGTGCGCAAGGCCTTCAAGGTTGCAGAGTCTGAAAAACCCGGCGCTGTACAGCTGGAGCTTCCGGAGAATATCGCGGCCATGGACGTCGCTGACCTGCACACGGCCATGATTTCCCCCATTCACCCCAGAAGGAGTTCTCCCGACAGGCCGTCTCTCAGAAAAGCGGCAGAGCTTATTGAACAGGCGAAAT
>PNOC01000019.1 GCA_013824615.1 Thermodesulfovibrio sp. | reverse complement strand
GAGACCCGTCTTCGCGGGAATGACAACACAGGGGTCTTACTAATAGCCCCCTGTGTAAATCAAAAGTATTCATACAGTTCAAGGGGGGATCGCGCCAGGTCCGCACGTCCTGTCGCCTCGCCTCAGGATGTCTCTTTTCCTTTTCGCTTACTCCAGCTTTTCGGCAAGCCTCGCCCCCAGGGCATAGGCTTTTTCGCAGTCCTTCGGAAATACTTCCTTATGCGTCCGGGCTTTCTTGACGGGATCAAACCGGTCTGCAACCACCTTTGCATAGTCCTCAAACTGATACGTGTCGCAGCTGCAGAGATATTCGGAGGCACCATACGTCTTCTGCAGTGCCGCCTTGTGATATTCAGCGTACTGCAGATAACCGCGTTCCTGCAGGGCTGACTCAGAGGTGTTCATGGTATAGATGAACCCGGTCTTAATTTTTTTTGGAAAAAGCGTCTGCGGCGGATTGGTATAGGTTGAATACGGGTAGAGGAGCCGTTCCATAAAGGACTTCATCTCCCCGGTAACAGCTCCATAATAGATCGGGGAACCAAGGATGATGGCGCCGGCCTCTTCGATTTTTCTGAATACCGGTGCCAGGGCGTCTTCCACCGCGCACCGGCCGTAACTCTTTCCACCTCTGGTCTTGCAGGCAAAACAGCTTATGCAGCCTTTAAAGTTCAAATCGTACAGATGAATGAGCTCTGTTTCCGCTCCCTTTGCAGCGGCCCCTTCAAGGGCCTTCTCAAGCAAGATCGCCGTGTTGTTCTGTTTTCTGGGACTTCCATTAAATGCCATAACTTTCATCTTTGTCGTCTCCCGTGTATTGCTGCTGGAAATTATGATTACCGTCTTCCTCTGTACCCTTCTTGTATTATAATTCAAACGTCATCAGGGGAACGAACGGTTACATACTTCAGGAGATAAAACTGGTACGTATGGTAGACTCAACACCATGAAAACATACGCGCGCATGCATGTTTACAGACTTCAGGACGGGGAAGTCGCTGCAACGGTTGTTGATGCCGAGGGGCAACTCCTGGATGTGAAGTATTTTGGCAAGTTTACCGAACCCCAATACGCGAGCTTGCGGAGGGTCATCGACAGATATGAAGCCCGGCATGGCAAGGCCTCCTCTGTGCCGGAGCCGGTTCAGCATGATACCCGTGATCCGGAAAATTCACAAAATAATCACAATTAACGCGTATTGTGTAATCAGGGCTTACGGTGCCCTGCGGTTATGGTCTTGCAGCTGTTCAGACAGGAGGTTGGGATAATGAAAAATTTGTCTATGGCGATAGGTCTTGCTATTATTGTTCTTTTTGCAGGAGTTGTAACCGCCGATGCACGTGATTACCATCGTCACGGCTTCAGAGGAGGGGTGATAGTTACACCGGCCTGGTCTCCGGGATGGTACCCTTATTCATATCCCTATTTCTATCCCTATGGTTATGGGTATGGTTATCCTTATGGTTATCCTTATGGTTATGGCTACCGGGAACCGTCAGTTGTTATCGAGCGGAGCCCGGATACCTATATTGAACAGAACGACACGCAACAGGAGTACTACTGGTATTACTGCGATAATCCCAAAGGTTATTACCCTTACATAAAGCGTTGCCCCGATGGATGGAAAAGGGTTCTTCCAACGCCTCCACCTTCGGATGGAAAGGAGTAGTGCAATGAAAATAAAAACAGGATTGGGTGTCTTACTGCTCGGTGTCCTGCTGCTCGGGGTCCTGATGACATCGGGCTGTGCAACAGTTCCGACCGGTCCCCGCGTGATGGTTCTGCCCGGTCAGGGGAAACCCTTTGAGGTATTCCAGGAGGACGACGCCATCTGCAGGAGATGGGCCGCACAGCAGATTGGCGTGACGCAGGAAAGTGCTGATCAGGAAGTCGCAAAATCAGCTGTTACCGGCACTGCCATAGGAGCCGGACTCGGAGCTGCCATAGGCTCAATAAGCGGAAGAGCCGGCAGAGGGGCCGCCATAGGTGCCGGATACGGACTTATTGCAGGGCTTGCGTCAGGATATGATTCCGGTCGTGTATATGGCTGGGAGGCACAGCGCAGATATGATATTGCCTACCAGCAGTGCATGTATTCACAAGGGAACCAGGTGCCGGGCTACAGATACCGGCCGCGCCGCACTGAAAGATTTTTGCCTCCACCTCCTGACCTTGATCAGGAACCGGAGGACGCGCAGCCGCTGAAGCAGGCACCTGCAGCCGGACCGCCCAGATAGTTCTGCCAAAAAAGGGGAAGAATGACGCCATTCTTCCCCTTTTTTGTTACTCCTCTTCTAAGCTGATATCACACCCGCAGACCACCCGGTTTCGTCCGGACCTCTTGGCCGCATAAAGGGCCTTGTCCGCCTCGTCGATCAGCATGGCCCCGGTGCTCCCCGGTGTCGGGCACGCCAGGCCGCAGCTGAACGTCGCAGGAAAAAGGCCTTCACGGCTCGCATGCCGGATCTTCGCAAAATCTTCCCGCAGTTTATTCAAAATTCTGTACGCTGCCGTTGCATCGGTATCAGTCAGAATTACCGCAAATTCCTCTCCCCCAAAACGTCCCACCGTATCTGTGGCCCGCAGCCTCTGTTTCAGCAGACGGGAAAGACTCTTTATCACCTGATCACCGACCGGATGGCCGTAGGTATCGTTCACGGACTTGAAAAGGTCGATATCGATCATGGCAAAGGAGAGAGCGGTTTTTTGCCTCAGGGCGCGCGAGACTTCAATATCCAGCTGTTCTTTTGTTTTGGTATGGTTCAGCAGCCCTGTCAGCCCGTCATACAGCATGAAGGAGCGCAGGGTGCGATAGCGGTCAGCACGGAGTGTTACCGAGGTTATGAGGTGCTCCGGCTGGATGGGCTTGGTGAGGAAGTCGTCCCCCCCGCGGCTCATCGCAACCAGCTGCCGGCTGACATCCGTCTCTGAGGAGAGATAGACAATCGGAATGTCTATGTATGTTTCATCCTGGCGTATCAGGTTGGCCAGTTCCATCCCGCTGCAGGCAGGCATATAGACATCCATCAGGATCAGGTCAGGCCTGAAGTCGATCAGGGTCTCGAGCATTTGTTCAGGATCAATGATCACCGACGTGATCATCTCCGCCTGTCGCAGCACGGTCGCATGATAGTCGGCCAGCAGCGGCTCATCATCAACGATCAGAATACGGAAGGGGACACGGGTCCTGCGTGCCGTAAGTACGTCCAGCCGATCGACCATCCGGCCGACATCTACCGGTTTTACGAAGTAGGCGTGGCCGCCGGAACGGATGGCCTCCAGCCTGCTGTTGAAGTCACTTCGGCCTGAGAGGAAAATCACCGGGACAGGAGCCTCCCGCCCCTGCTGGATCTCCGCAATCGTGTTGGCAACCGCACGGCGGTCCTCCTGGGAGGACAGGTCAAAGATAATCAGCTGCGGGGTTGCTGCCTTAAGCCCCGTCGTCAGTTCTGCCAACGTGGCAAACGTGGAGACCTGGTACCCGAAGCACCGAAGCTGCAGGGCCAGAGAATCGGTCACCAGGGGATCGTCATGGACCAGGAAAATTTCATCATTTTCCGGGGGTATGGGAACAACCCGGACGGGAGCCGGTTTCTGAGGAGCCGGCACAGGAGGATTCTCATCGGATTGTCCGCAGGCCTCCTTAAGCAAAGCAAGGTGCTCGCCGGCTGCCGGCACCTCACCATCTCTCAGCGCTGTTCTGAGCAGAGTCTCCATGGTTTTCGCCGCAGTCCGCACTGCCGTGAAGCCGAAGGTGCCGGCTGTGCCGGCAAGAGTATGGAGCAGCAGGGCCGCTTCTCCGGCTTTCCGGGGATCCCAGCGGTCCTGGAACAGATCCTCCCAGAGTTTTTCTATCTGGAGGATTTTTCCGGGGAGCTGGCCTTCGAATACCTTGCGCAGTCCCTTCAGTTTTTCCCTGACTGCTTCGCTCATTAAAGCTCAGAATCCTTCAGAATCTCGGCAACCGACTTCATCTTATAATCACCCCGGGGCAGGTGCTGCATTTCACCGAGGGTTGTAACCCCGGTCAGGAAGAGCCTCAGGCCTTCCTCAAAGATCATATTCACGTTGTCTTTCTTCCTGGCTGTCATGGCGACTACGTCAGTCGACTGGTTCTTATGAATGAGTTCGCGTATCTCCGGGGTGACCGTGATCAGCTCATAGACCCCCTGTCTCCCCCGGTACCCGGTTTTGCGGCACTGGCTGCAGCCCATACCCCTGCGCATGCTGAACTGCTGCGGGTTTTTCAGGATCTCGTCGATCAGATCACTGTCAATACCGATATCATCAAGCTCTATCCTTGTCGGGACATGCTCTTCGGCACAGTTGGTGCAGACCTTCCGGATCAGGCGCTGATTCAGGGATGAAATCGTCGTGGAAGAGACCAGAAAGTGTTCGACGCCGATGTCAATCAGACGTGCGAACGAGCCGGCGGCATTGTCGGTATGCAGCGTGGTAAAAACGCGGTGCCCGGTCAGTGCAGCCTGGGTCGCAATATCGGCTGTCTCACGGTCCCGGACCTCGCCGATCAGGATGACATCGGGGTCCTGCCGCATGATGGCCCTCAGGGCGCGGGAATAGGTGTAGCCGGCCGCAGGCATAAGCGAGCTCTGGTTCACATAGCCGCCAGCCTGGTATTCGACCGGGTCCTCAACCGTAACAACGCTGATACCGACCGAACTGATTTCGTTGATCACGGCATGCAGCGTCGTCGTCTTTCCGCTGCCGGTCGGCCCGGTGACGAGGTTGATCCCGCTGGGGTGCCTTACGCACCGCCGGAACTTGAGCTCCATCCTCGGTGACATCTTCAGGTCCCTTATGCGGCCGATATATGCCGCCTTGTCCTTGTCGAAAAGCCTGATGACGACCTTTTCGCCGAAAAGAGAGGGGAGCGTCGACACACGACAGTCTACCTGGTGCCCGTCATACTTGCCGACAATCGCCCCGTCCTGCGGAAGCCGCCGGTCCTCGATCTTCATGTTTGCATTTGCCCCGCTTGCCAGGACCTTTATCCTCGTTGCGACAGAGGGATGCAAGGCAATCGGATAGACAGAAACAGGCTCCAGGACACCGTCAATCCGCATCCTGACAATGCATTCTTTCTCGTGCGGATCAACGTGAATATCGCTTGCACCAAGTCTTACAGCGTTCTGAAGCATGCTGTTGACGATGGATGTCGCGTCACCCTTCTGCATGGAATACTTCTCGATCTTAATATCTGTTTTGATGGAGTAGAGCTTGGCAATACCACCTTCAATGGCTGCGATGGTGGCCAGCACCGGGTTGACACGGCACTCCGTAATCGAGGCGACCTCGGTGATGACATCCTCGGCAAAGGGATCGGCCATCGCCAGGGTCAGTTCCCTGATCTCCTCGTCAATGATCTGGAAGATCGGCAGCACCTTGTTCTTCTGGCAGATTTCCAGGGGGAGCACCCGCGAGAGCGTCCTGTCGACGATCTGGTAATCGTTTTCCGCAATGTTCAGGAAATCGACCCCGAGGTGCTTGCTCAGGGTGTCGAGCATCATATGCTCGCTTACATATCTCAGGTGGATCAGCATCTCCCCGAGCGGCAGCGAGAACTCCTGCATTTTCTTCAGCGCCTCTTCAAGCTGCGCGGTCGTGATGATCTTTTTTGCGATCAGCAGTTCTCCCAGCTTCCCTGGCTCCTTAATCATGACTGCCTCGCTTTCAGCACTGCATTCTGGAGAAACATGACCGCCTCAAGCCTGTTCCCTGCCATGTTCAGTTTCTGATCAGCCCGGGTTACGCGAAAAACCTTGGCCACGGTCTCGCTCGGCTTGGTGCAGACCAGCGCCCCCTTTTTTTCATTAAAGGCCTTGTGCGCTGCCATGCAGGCCCCCAGGCCGGAACTGTCCATAAAAGTAACCTTGCTCAGTTCCAGAACCACATACATAAAATTCTTTTCCAGCAACTTCCAGAGCTGAGACTTAAACTGCTCTGCCGTGGCTGCCACAAGATCTCCCGACAGCTCGGCTATCACGAAATCTCCATCCATACCAATTTTAATCTCCATCATCTCCTCCTCAGCTTTTCGAAATATATTTTGTCAGCGTAATAGTATTTTTTCCGTCGTTATACGCATAGTCTACTGCATCAACCATCTCCCTGATAATGGCAAGGCCAAAGCCTCCCTCAGGCAGGCCGTCCGGACCATCAAGGTCAGGAAATCCAATCTCTGCAGGCGGATCAAAACGCTTCCCGGCCGCCTTAATACGGAAAATAAGGCCTTGAGCCCCGGCTGCGAGCTCTATTTCCACCTCCTTCGCACCCGAATGCTCAACGGCGTTATTCATCGCCTCTGTCGCGGCCATCAGCAGTTCTCCGATTAGGGGCTCAGCTGCCGGCTGCGGGTAATTTTTTTTGCAGGCGGCCTCGACCGCCAGCCGCGTCGCCGAGACATTTTCGAATGTCGGCTCAATTTTCGTTGAAAACACGGTATTATCCATCTTCCGGTATCCGTTTCAGAACAAACAGGGTCAGGTCGTCGGAAAACTCCCCGGTGCAGAATGTCTCAACCTTCTGCAGTATCCTGCCGATCAAAATATCCGCCGGCAGATTATCGGTAAGGAGAGCCGTCAGCCCCTCCTCGCCGAATTCAGTGCCTGCCTTATTTTTTGCTTCTGTCAGGCCGTCAGTATAGAGAACGAGGCTGGTACCTGCAGAAAAAATAACCGTTGCGGCGTCCCAGGTGTCCTCCGGGTCCCAGCCAATTACGGACCCGGTCGAATCCACGCTGGTGACCTCAGACCCCTTTACCAGAAATACAGGATTATGACCGGCAGAAACGATTGTCAGCTCATCGTTTGAACGGTCAAAGACACCGTAGAGCAGGGTCAGGAACATCCCGCTGTCACTGACGATATTGCAGATCATCCGGTTTGCGGTTCTGACGATCTCCCGTGGGTCATGCCGGGTATGGCCAAGCGACTGGAGAATACCCTTGCTCACCGCCATGATCAGCGCCGAGGACGTACTGTGTCCGGAGACGTCGCCGATCAGGAAATGGACCCTGCCGCTGTTTTCCCATGCATCGAAAAAATCTCCGCCGATCTTGTCGGACGGCCGGTAAAACGACCCGACCTCAAACCCCGGAAATGCCAGGTCCCGCGGCAGGATATTCTTCTGGACCTTCTGCGCAAGGGCCTTTTCAAGTTCAAGCTTCTCATTCCTCCGGGCAAGCTCTTCCTGCAGCAGCTGGTTCTGTTTTTTCAGGAAGTGTTTTTCGAGCGCTTTCTCCACGGCAATGCCGATAGTATCCTGAATGTTCTCGTCCTTCAGTATATAATCGCTGGCGCCGGTCTTCAGCGCCTGGATGGCGGTGGTGACTTCGCTGTTCCCTGTCAGGATAATAATCGGCAGGTCAGATTCCGCCTCCCGCACGGCCCTGATCAGGGCCAGGCCATCCATCCCGGGCATATTCATATCAGAAACGATAAGGCCGAAGGTACTCCCGGAACTGAATTTTTGCAGGGCCTCTGCGCCATCCTCTGCCGTATCGACGTGGTATCCCTCGTCCTGCAGGATGATCGCTATCATGTCCCGCACCAGCGGATCGTCATCAGCCACTAAAATGCTCACCTGTTCATTTTCGAGCTTCATATATCCTTTCCTTTTCCGATAAGATTCTGCACCGTCGCCACCAGGTTACTCTGATCAAAAGCCCCCTTGACGATATACGCATCCGCGCCGACGCTGATACCCCGCTTCTTGTCCTCATCCTTTTCCCGGGAGGTGACGATGATAATCGGAACATCCTGGTAGGAACTGTCAGACCTCAGGCGCTCCGTAAGCGAAAACCCATCCAGCCGCGGCATCTCCACATCGGTAATCACCAGGTCGTAGTGCGACTGAGCTGCTGTTTCAAGGGCCTCCAGGCCATCACCCGCGAGGGTCACCTGATAGCCATAGGATTCCAGAATGTTTTTTTCTATCTCACGGGTATTGACCGAGTCGTCGACGACCAGGATGCGGATCTCCCTCCCGGCGACCGAGTCCTGCTGCTTCACGGTCCTCGTCCCGCCAGCACTCCTCGCCGCTGCCATGACTTCCGGTATGTTCAGGATGCTGATAATTTCATTCCGTCCCGATATGGTAACACCGGAGACAAGCCGCACATTCCTCATATGGGTAGGAAGGGACTTGATAACCAGGTCTTCCTCGTCATACAGCGCATCCACGATGAAACCGATTTTTTCAGCCCCGAACTGCACGATCAGTATCAGGTGCATGCCCCCTGTCTGTCTGCGGTCATCCGGCCTGAAGTTCAGAACCTCGCCCAGCTCAACCACCGGAATGAACTCCTCACGCAGCCGCAGAGCCTTACGGGTCACCACACTGATAATCTCGCTCTCCGGCACCTTGATGATCTCGGTCACATGGTGCGTTGTAATGCCGAAGGTCATACCGCAGCAGGAAACCAGGAGGATTCTCATAATGGCGAGCGTCAGGGGGATCCTGACCGAGAAGGTACTGCCGTGCCCCTCCCTGCTCTCGATCTTCACCGTCCCTTTGAGGCCCTCGACAATATTTTTCTTCACCACGTCCATACCGACTCCCCGGCCGGAAATGTCGGTGATCATCCCGCTCGTACTGAAGCCGGGCAGAAAAATCAGGTCAAGCAGCGCAGATTCCTGCATGGCATCCAGCGTAGCGGCATCAAACAACTTTTTTACCCGCGCCTTTTCCCTGATCTTTTCCGTTGAAATACCGGCACCGTCGTCGCGCAGCTCGATCACAATGCTGCCGGCATCATGTGTGGCAGATAACCGTATTTTCCCGCACGAGGACTTGCCGCTTTTCAGCCGGACCGCCGGTTCTTCCACCCCATGATCTATGGCATTTCTGAGCATATGCACGAGGGGGTCGCTCAGCTTCTCTATCATTTTCTTATCGAGTTCGATCCCTCCGCCCAGGACCTCAAAATCGACTTCCTTGCCGAGTGAGTCCGAAATATCCCGCACCAGCCGGTGCAGCGGATCAAAGACCGTCTCCAGCGGGACCATGCGCAGCCTCAGGGCCTTCTCCTGAAACTCAGTCGTAAGGATGTCCTGCAGAATCTTGTCCTGCCTGGTGAGAGACAGCAGCTGTTTCAAACCCATGTGCAGGGAGCGGGCATTTTCAAGAAAAGCTTCCCCCCCTGCACCCCTGGCACAAAGTCCCACGTTACTCGCTGCCTCATGCTCCAGGGCCCCTATGTCCAGAATATGCTGCTTCAATTTGTGCTGGTGGGAAACGACTTCACCCATAAGCCGTATCAGGTCGTCCAGCTTTTCGGACTTTACCCGGATGCTCTCGGCAGCAGGAACTGATTTTGACTGCTGCGGAGATTGCGCTTCGCGGTATTCGGTCCCTGCCGGAAGGTCGTCAACACAGGCTGCCGCATCCGGGCGCTTATCCTCGACCGCTACAGCCGTTGGCAGGGTCCCTGCAGCCGGCGCACCCTCCGCAGCCTGAGTAAGGGCCTCGCAGAGAGCGGCATCTGCCGTAGAAGTCTGGTCTCCGGAGGAGACTGCCTCCACCAGGACTGCCAGGGCATCAACACCCTTGAACAGGAGGCTCGCAAGCTCCCGGTTAGGAGCAATACGCTTTTCCCTCAACGCCCCGAAGACGTCTTCCAGCCTGTGGGCCAGCTCGGTAATGGCTGCCAGTTTCAACATACGCGCCGAGCCCTTGATCGTATGGGCCGCACGGAAAATTGCATTGAGGTTCTCTGAGTCTGAGGGATTCTTTTCAAGCTCGACGAGCCCCCGGTTGAGACCCTCGATATGCTCGCGGGCCTCCTCCGCAAACCTGGCAACGAATTTTTTGATGTCAAAAGCCATTTTCAGTCCACGCTCCGTCCGCTTCCCCTTCTTACTGCAAGGTTATGCCTGCAGAGGTGAACGATCTGTTCCACGGGAAAGGGAAACGATAAAAAAGTAAGTCCATGTCCGGAGGAGCTCTGTTCCTCAAGCAGTTTTATCACGATGCGGAACTCCCGGCAGGCCCTCTCTTCATCCTCTTCAAACCGGTAAATCTCACCGAGATAAAAGTGGGCCACCCAGCAGGCTGCATCGACATACAGGGCTTCCTTGAATCTCTTCCGCGCCTCCGCAAAATCGCTGCGGACCTTGGCAAGGAGTCCGAGGAGGAGATTCCCTTCAAGACACAAGGGGTCGTACTCCATCCCGCAGCGGCAGACCGCCTCAGCCTCCCCGAACTTCTCAAGGTTCAGCAGAATGCCGGCCCGCAGCATATATGCCTTGATAAAGGAAGGCTGCAGTTCAACGACGCGTTCGGCCAGCTGCAGGGCTTCATCATACTTTTTCGCCTCGGCGAGCAGGAGTGCCTTATCGAACAGCGTATGCGGCTCGTCTTTTATTCTCATCGCTTTAAACTTCTCGGCAACCGCAGCGTTTTTAGCCGGCACCGGCAGCCCCGGGGCCGCAGGCCTGTCGGGACTGACAGAGGGTTTTCTTCTTTCCTCGATCCTGACCTCAACGCCTTTACTGTAAATATACACACCTCCCTTTTCCACAAGGGAGAGGATCCCGATATTGTGTGCAAACGTCTCGGTGGAGCTCAGGAAGAGATACCCTTTTTCACTCAGCAGCCCTGCCAGGTTTCTGAAAACATGCTGCTGGGCAGCTGGTTCAAAATAGATGGAAACATTCCGGTAGAAGATGACATCCGCATCCCTGACCGTATCCGGGTATGCATCGCCGAATATGTTCAGCTGCAGGAACTCCACACCTTCCCTGACAGCCTCCCGGATACGATAACTGTTGTCCTGTCTGTCAAAATAATTCTTCCGTATATGCTCCGGGACACCCCGGAAGGAATGTTCTGCGTACACGCCTGCTGTTGCCCTGCCGAGCGCCTCCTCGTCTATATCCATGCCAATGACAGAGAACATACTGCGAAACGCCGGCCCATACTTCTCCATGAGCATGATGGCAATTGAATACGGCTCCTCCCCGGTCGAACACCCGGCACAGACTATCTTGATCCTGCCGCCGGTCTTCCCTGCCATAATATCCGGAAGCAACTGTTCAGTTAGGACGGTAAAATGCTGCGGTTCCCGCAAAAAATAGGTCTCATTGACGGTGAGGAGACTCACCAGTGCATCAAATTCATGCGGCTCGCGGGCCAAAAGATCAAGGTATTCCTCGTGCGAAGATACTGCCCGCCGCAACAGCCTCGTCCTGATACCTGCAGCCAGTATGGGCTCGCGTGAATCATCGAACGAGAGTCCGCATTTCTCTTTGATAAGACATTTAAACGACGTCAGGGTCATAGGTTAATCCTGGTATCTGTGCCGCCCGCGGCAACTGCCGCAGACCGCGCTATTTCGCTGCTAATCGCCTCCAGCGACAGCACCGTGTCGATACAACCGCTCTCAATGGCGATCCTCGGCATTCCGAAGATAACCGAGGTCTGCTCATCCTGGGCAATGGTCCTGCCCCCGGCCTCCCGGATCTTTTGTATCCCTGCAACGCCATCACTCCCCATGCCGGTAAGGATAACCCCAATGGCCTTCTTTCCGAACGACTCGGCCACGGACGACAGCAGCAGGTCACACGACGGCCGGTATATGTCCTTTGCATGCCTTTCCACAAAGATAATTTTTCTTGACCTGTCAACCCGCATATGGTTTTCCGGGGGACAGACATAAGCTGTCCCCGGCCTGAGATATTCCCCATCGGCAGCTACCTTCAGCCCGACCCGCGACAGGGGCTTGAGCCAGCCGACCATCCCTTCCACGAAACCGTCCGAGATATGCTGGGCTATCACGATCGAAGCAGAAAAGTTTACCGGCAACCGCGACAGAACAATGGACAGGGCGTCCGGGCCTCCTGTTGATGAAGCAATCGCAACTATCCGGTCGGAGGTACCTCCGCTCCAGACTGGCGGCCCGTCCGCAACTGCGGCATGCAGGTGTGCCCTCCTGCCGGCAATATGAGGGATCACCCGGACCTTTGACATCAGCTTGAGCTTAGCCACAAACTCGCCTGCCGACTCCAGGCTGATATCCGGCTTCATCACAAGGTCCAGAGCACCTTTTGATATGGCGGTATAGGCAGTCTTGGCGTCACCCCGGGTTGTCACTACCAGGATCGGGACAGCATTCTCGGCCATAATCTGGGAAATGGCCTGGAGCCCGTCCATGGCAGGCATTTCGATGTCCATCGTAACGATGTCCGGACGAAGATTCCGCACCTTCTCAACAGCTTCCAGGCCGTTCACGGCCTCACCCACCACCTCTAATTCCGGGTCCAGGCCTATAATCTCCTTAAGCAGGTCTCTCACCAGCGCACTGTCGTCCACGATCAAAACCCGTGCTTTTATTATGACGCTCTCCTCATACACAACGGGATTTCAGCCCTATACATTGCCTCTGCTCTCAGCTGTCCCCTGCCCCGCTTCACTCCCCTTGTACCCGAGCTTCTTCAGAATCTGTTCGAGGTCGTGAGATACGGCGGCCAGGTCACTGCTGAGAGCACCGAGCGCCTCAACCGAGGCTGCTGTCGTGATCGTGCCCTGCATGATCTCGCGCAGGGCTATCACCACCTGACTGTTCGCCGTCTTCTGCTGCTGGGTGGAAAGTGATATCTGCTTTGCAGAATCCATGGTCGTGTGCGCAGCATCCACGATTTCAGAAAGAAGTGAGGCCGCCTGAAAGGAATACTCCATGCCCTGCTCTATGCCCTGGGAACTCTTTTCCGAGGCAACGGTCAGATTGTTGACCGCCTCCTGGATCTCGTTTATTTTTGCTTCAATCTCGCTCGTGGACTCGGTCACGCTGTCGGCAAGCCTGCGTATCTCCGCTGCAACCACCCCAAATCTTTTGCCCGCCTCTCCGGCGCTCGAAGCCTCCAGAGCTGCGTTAAAGGCAAGCAGCTTTGTATGGTCAGCAATGGAGTTGATGATCTCCATAACTTTGGTGATCTCCTTTGATTTCCTGCCGAGGTCAACGATCTCTGCGGCACTTTTCTGGCTATTAGCGTGAATCTCAGACATCTTCATGATCATGGATTCGATGGCGGTAGCGCCTTTCTTTGTATCTTCCCAGGTCTTTTGAGCGGTATCGACAACTGCCCTCGCATGATCGGCTATCTGCGTCGATGATGCAGATAGTTCTTCCGTGGTAGAGGTGATCTCCGAAATAGAGGCAGACTCCTCGGACGCAACCGCCGCATACTGTGAAACGGTTACCGAGAGCATACCGGCATGTGACCCCATATGCTTGACGGCATCCGACGCCTTGCCGATGTTATCATAAAAATTCCGCTGGAAACGGGTGATCAAATATCCTGTGCAGAGCAGCAGCAGCACCGACAGCAGGCCGGCCCGTTTCATCACGAGCCTGGACATTTCCTCCGAAAGGGCTGCCTCGCGGGCCACCATCGCGTTTCTGTCCAGCAGCAGCCGGGCTGCAGACTCTCTGTCTGTCCGCAGCACAGAGTCATAAGCCTCAATGCGTTTTTCACCTGCTGTTTTGATCACTGACAGGGAAATCAGTACAAAGATTGATATGGCAATAACCATCGGCAGTATCAGAAACAGCAGGAACTGGTTCTTGGAGGTCATGTCGTTCTTGAATAAACCTGTTTTATGCATGCTATGTATTTCCTCTCTTTCAGGCAATTGCTGCCACTCTATATGGCTTGTATGATTTCAGGCCTTTCAGCCGGTATAAATCAATCAGCAGAATAACGTCTTCCCCCTGCACGACAGCGCCCCAAAAAGGCTGCTGCCCCGCAGGGGACAGCAGAAGTTCAGGCAGAAGCCGCAGGGCCGCCACCGGAAGCGGGACAATTGACTCCAGGCGGTCAACACCTACTCCGCATGTCTCAGACTGGTCCCGGTAGAGAAGCACTCTTAGGGACGCCGGAGTGGTTTCGCACCCCATACCCAGGATCTCGCTCAAAAGCCCGCACGAGATTCCTCTCAACTCCGCAGCCTCAGGGCTCAGGATGCCCTCCACCTGGGCTGCCTCCACGGCCATGGAAACACCGGCAGAGCTGAACATCAGGAAATCCAGTTCTGCCGGGAGGCCCTCCGGCCCTGCCTGCCGGTCACGCATCAGGAATGCAGAGCCTCCCGAACAGGTGGGTCATGTCCAGTATGACAACGGGATTGCCGTTATAGAGCAGTTCGCCGCTCACCAGTTCCTTCCTGGCATCATCCAGGGTATGCAGAGGAGGCTTAATCTCATTAAGAGGAACGTCCACGACATCGAGCACCTCGTCCACGGCTATCCCTGAACGCACTGCTGCCTTGGAGACGATGAGAATCCGGCTGGACGTTGTCCTTTCGCTGCCGGCCAGGTCCAGGAATCCATTGAGGTTCATGACAGACTCAATGTCGCCACGGTTATTGATCACGCCGGGAATAAAGTCCGGGGAACCAGGGACCGGAAAAATATCCATAAAAAGAAGGATTTCCTTCACGTCAGCCCCCGGGAAGGCGAAGAACTCCTCCGACAGCCGGAAGATGACCACCTTGACCATCTCCGTCTCCACGTCAACAGTCGGCTCTTTCCCTCTCTGCTTTTTCAGTTCTTCAATTATCAGATCACGTCTTGTTTTGTCACTCATGATTCTTTCCCAAACCTCTCCCTTCTCCGGCGCAGACTTTCACCGGGCGGTGCCCCTGCCCACGGCCCTCTCTGCATTCCCGCCTGCAGGAAATGTATTTCGGCCGGATAGCAGCGTAGGGAGAGGCCGGGCTGCAGGCACGAAGGGTTATTACCGAAGGAAAGGTCCTGCGGGAAGGCTCTCAATGCCGGAATCGCGTCAGAACTGGATCTGGCATTTTTTGGCGCCGCTTTCGTCCCGCATCCAGAGCAGTATCTTCTTTGAGCGCGCACACCAATCCCGGACATCTTTTTCAAAGGTTGCACAGTCTGCAACAGCCTCCAGCACATCACCGGGCTTCATCCTGACGGCCATAGCCGTTATTTTCAATGTCGGCTGCGGACATTTCAGGCCCCGTGCATCAAGTGTCTGTATTGCCATAATATATCCTCCTTGGACTGTATATAATATACATGATTTTCAGCCTGTTACACAGGACTTTTTACAGGACCCATTGCCCTGACTGTATTGACCATATCAGTTATGACGTTCACAAACTTGTCACCCTCTCCGGCAGAAACAAAATCAAACCGGCACCGCTCTTTCTCTATGCCGAAGGACTCCATCATCTGCAGCAGAAGCCGGTAGCGCTGCACCGCACGGTAGTTACCCTCTTTATAATGGCAGTCACCGGGATGGCAGGCCAGAATGAGGACCCCGTCAGCCCCTTGTTCAAAGGCCTTCAGCACAAACTGTGGATCTATTCTGCCGCTGCACATCACCCGGATTACATCCACATTCGGGGGGTAAAGGTTCTGCGCTGTCCCTGCCTTGTCAGCTCCGGCATACGAGCACCAGTTACAGAGGAACCCGATGATCCTCGGCTCAAATACGGGGTTGTCTGCTGTCATTTCAGCACCTCTTCTATCTCTGCGAGAATTTCTGCATTGGTAAAATGATTGCCTTTGATCGAGGCTGAAGGACAGGCAGCGACGCAGGTACCGCACCCCTGGCAGAGCACCTCGTTGACCATAGCAACTGCTTTTTCATCATCAAAGGATATTGCTTTGTAAGGGCATACGGCAACACAGACTCTGCATCCTGAGCACCGCTCAGGGTCGACTTCGGCATTGACAGGCTGAATCTCAAGCTTCCGGCCCGCCACAAGGCCTGAAAGAATATACCCGGCAGCCGCCATTCCCTGGTTCATGGCCTTCTGAATATCCATCGGTGACTGGCAGGTGCCGGCCAGAAATATCCCCCTGATTTTGGACTGGGCAGAATCAAGCCTGCCGTGCAGTTCCTCAAAAAAGCCGGAACTGTCCTGCCCTGCCTCCAGCACCGCTGCCAGTGTCTCTGATCCTGCCGCCGGAACAACTCCCGGGCAGAGTACCACCATATCCGCCTTGATACTCCCCGACTTCCCGTAGAGGTCCCGGTAGGAAACCAGACTACCCGCTTCATCCCCTGCAATAGACAGATCCCTGATATCACCGTACCTGATGAACGTCGCATGCGGGTTCGACCGGGCATGCTTATAGAGGCTGAATTCTTCCTTTCCGGGTATTGCCAGTTCTTTATAAAAATGATGTATACTGGTCCCCGGCAGTTTTTTCTCTATGATATGGTTAAACTTGAAGGCATATTGGCAGCAGACACCTGAACAGTATTCCTTATGGTTCGGGTCCAGGCTGCCGACACAGTGGATGATGGCAACGCTCGAGGGCGGCTTGCCATTCACCGTCCTGATCTCTCCCTCAGTCGGACCGTTCGACGCCATAATCCGCTCGAACTCGTTGCTGGTATATACATTGCCGAGCCTGCCGTATCCGAGATCGGGTACCTTTGTACAGTCATAAAGATCAGACCCGACAGCCACAATAATGGCACCGATCGTCCTCTCGAGTACCGTCGCTTTGTCGTCAAAGACAATAGCACCCTCGACCGGGCAGGACTCCTGACATTTTCTGCATTCGCCCCCCTTCAGGGAAATGCAGAGCTTTTCATCAATAAAAGGTGCATTCGGAAGAGCACCGGCAAAAGGAAACGAAATAGCCCGGCGTTCGTTCAGATTATAGTTGAAGATGTTCGTGGCGCTGACCGGGCAGGGCTCAATGCATTCCGCACAGCCGATGCAGGTATGCATATCAACAAAGCGCGGCTTCTGACTTATTTTAGCAACAAAATTGCCATAGGAGCCGACCACTTCGGTCACCTCGGCCATCGTCAGCAGCTCAATATTCCCGGCGTATTCACCATGCAGCAGGTCGCCCATGAGCGGCTCAAGCATGCATGGGCCGCATTCCATATTTGGGAAGAGTTCTTCATATCTGACCGGCATGCCGCCGATGACCGGCGACTTCTCGACCAGGACAACTTTTCTGCCGGAACCGGCAATACTCAGGGCCGTTTTCATTCCTGCCGGTCCGGCCCCGATTACCAGCACATCAGGGCAGATATCTATCTCTTTCTTCTCCAGCGGGTCGTGCAGCTGCACCCGGTTGACTGCTGAACAGAGGTACCGGCCGGCCTTCTCCGTGGCCTTGCTGCTGTCTGCAGTAACCCAGGCGATCTGTTCGCGGACATTCACCATCTGCATCAGATACGGGTTCAGCCCGGCCTTCGAAAGCACCCGCATAAAGGTCGTTTCATGGTCCCGGGGAGAGCAGGCTGAAATCACCACCCGCTCCACGCCGTTGGCAACAAGGTCCTTCTCTATCGCCTCTTTGCCTTCTTCAGAGCACATAAAATCCACGGCGCTGAAATGAATTCCGGGATAGTGTTGCACGAGTGTCTCCCTCGTCTTTTCCGCATCAATCTTCTCTGTTATATTTGTTCCGCACTTACAGAAATATACTCCTGTTTTCATGGTATCTCCCCCTGAACATTGTCATGAATATTCGCATCCGTATCAGCATCTATCTGGAGTTCACTGAGTATCGCGCTGACCGCAACCGGGACTGCACACGCAATCTCCTCTGTCAACTCTTCCCCGAACGTCGTTACATCGCAGGCCTCAATCCCCCATATTTTTATTCTGGAGGGAAGATGCAGGTCGAGCATTCTGCCGAGTTCCAGTGCGGTCGCCAGATTGGTGTCATGCGTACAGACAATATTCCTTGTGCTGCAGAGCTCCGCCAGATCAAACTCGCTCACCGCACCCGGCCTGAACCTGCCGGTCACCATGGCGTCCACGATGCATGCGCGGTCATAGCCGGTCATGGCATCCATAAGCCGGATACCTCCGGCATAAACCTCTTTGATATCTACGGTATCGCTGCCCCGGGAAGATTCGCACTGCTGAGCCAGCAGGTCTCCGACTGCACGCGACACCTTAATCCCGACGCTGTCATCCGTGAGAATAGGATTCCCCAGGCCTATGACTACTGTTTTCATGAGCCTCCTCAGTCCCTCTGCAGCGTCCTGATAATGTCGCTGCTGCTGTTCCTGATGATCACCTTCAGAGGCATCTGCCCCGGCAGGAAATGGGTCGCACAGGAAAGACAGGGGTCATAAAGCCGGAAGGCCATCTCGATCTTGTTCAGCATACCTTCTTCCACCATCCTCCCCTTTGAAATAAGTTTTTCAGCCGCCCGCTTGATCGACATGCTCATCGGTGCATAATTGTTCGTTGTCCCGACTATGAGATTCACACTGGTGAGCACCCCCCGTTCATCACTGACATAGTGATGGGTAAGTGTACCGCGCGGTGCCTCCACCGATCCGATACCCATCCCGGCTATCCCCTGAGGGATGTTTCTGACCTCAGGAGAGGTCAGCTCAGGGTCCTGGCTGAGTTCGAGCATATGCTCAGCCGCATATAAAAGCTCAATCAGCCGGGCCCAATGGGTCGCCAGCCGGTGGTGAACCGGCTGATACCTGCCATTGACCTTTTTTGATCCGAACGCTTCGAACATACGCTCGAAATGCTCCTGTGCAAGCGGGGTTGCCATGGAGTCAGAGACATTGAGCCTGGAAAGAGGCGTGGCAATATAGACCCCGCTGTCTATGCCATCCACCAGCCCTTTCCAGCCGACATTTTTCAGATAGGGAAATTTCAGATAGGTCCAGGGCTCGACCCTTTCGGCGATATGCTCCGCATAGTCGGCAGCAGGATACTTGACAAATTCCTTACCCTCAGGGTCAACGACCCTGATCATGCCGTCATAAAAGTTGACCCGGTTTTTGTCATCGACCGTGCCCATGTAATAGGTCTTATGCAGATACACATCCGAGGTGACGAGCTCAAGATATTTCTCATTTTTCAGGACAATGTCATCAAAGGCCTTGAGGCTGAACAGGGCAAAATCAATATTCTTTTTCGCGATCTCTTCAATCTCTTTTCTCTCTTCCTCTGAAACCGCCTTGCTCCAGCCCCCCGGCAGGCCCCCGGCCAGATGCACACCCCGGCCTCCGAGCATCTCGATCACATGATGGTTGCGGGCCCTGCAGTCGATCACCTGTTTCCCGATGTCGAGTCCAACCTTCCTGATGACGCCAAGGATATTTCTCTCTGAGGGCGGGGCCTCAGGCCCGACAATAAAATCAGGCCCGCCGAGCGCATAGAAGTGGGTCGTATGGTCAGTCACATAGAAGGCCATATAAAGGAGTTCGCGTATCTTCTTTGCCGCAGGCGGCGGCTCTACACCGAAGAGCATGTCCAGCGCCTTGACCGAGGCCATATGGTGGGCCTCAGGGCAGACGCCGCAGATCCTGTTGGTGATCACCGGCATATCTTCAGCCAGCCGGCCTACCGAAAACCGCTCAAAACCCCTGAGTTCAGGCACCTGAAAATAGGCATTGGCAACATCCCCTTCCTCATTAAGGAATATCTCGATCTTGCCGTGCCCCTCAAGCCTCGTAATCGGATCAATGCTGATTTTTTTCATGCGATCCTCCCTTTCAGAATTGATCCCGGCAGGCTGTATTTATAGAACATTCCGGCGTAATCAGGGATTGCACCGAGGATGGCATCTATTCTTTGATAGATCTCCTCTTCTGCCAGGCCCTTGGTATCGCCTATGTCGATGATCGAGCCGAGCGCCGCAACCATCTTGGCCCCCTGGTCCATTACTCCCTCCGGCGGGCCGTAGCACCCGGTACAGGGCATGTTCACCTTCGGACAGAGCGCCCCGCAACCGTCGCGGGTGGCGATGCCCATGCATATGAGCCCCTGCTCAAGCAGGCAGGGCTCTCTTTCGGGAATAATCTCATAGGTCCTGAAGAGTCTTGATATTTTTTTGTCCTCTTTTTTCCTGTCGCACTCCTCACAGACAGCAGACCTTCCCGCCCCGATAACACTGCCTTTGGGCGGCAGCGGAGCACCGGCCACCACAGCACTCACCACATTCCATATCTGGTGCGGCTCCGGCGGACATCCGGGAATGAAAAAGTCTACATCCGTCACCTCAGCCAGGGTCCTTACCTTGTCGAAGAAAACAGGAATATGGAGCATTCCTTCAGGGACTTTTGTCTCCGGCTGCGGAAGAATCCTCCCGGGGTTGTCGATCGTAGGATTATCAAGATAGACAGCCTTCATCAAGGCGTCCCTGCTGTGAAAATTTGCGAGTCCGGGGATGCAGCCCTCAGCCGAACACGAGCCAAACGCAATAAGAACCTGCGACTTTTTTCTCAGGAGATGCGCCATCTCCTCATTCTCGGCAGTCCGGATAGCGCCATTAAAAAGCGTAATGGCAATGGCGCCGTCCGGCAGCGCCTCGATATCCTTTTTTTTTGTATCAAGCAGGCAGGGGCAGAACATGAAATCAAAGGCGGCATCTACATCAAGGATCTTTTCGTTGAGATTGACGAGCGCCACTTCACAGCCACCGCATGACGCGGCCCAGTACATACTCAGCTTTGGTTTGTCAGCCATTGTTTATCTCCTCATACTGTTTGAATGCCCGTCGGGCCTGAAGTTTTTTATGTTTTATAGGTGTTCACAACGCTTGAAGCCTGATCCATCGAATCCACCATCTTCAAAATTGTTTCAGTAAGCTCTGCAGTTGAAAGGCTTATATGTTCAGAATCATTCGAGATTCTCATCACTGACGAGTTCAACTCGCCCATAGAGGCACTCTGCTCCTGGACTGCAGAGGCCAGATTATCAATGCCTTCCTGTATCTGCAGCGCTCGGGCCTGGACCTTCCCGTTAGCAACAACAATGTTATCGACCACCTGAACACCCACCGCTACTCTTTCCTCTGTCGATTTTATCAGGCCAACCACCGCCTGAGTGGCCTTGGCCACTTTTTCCGCAAGCTTGCGCACTTCGTCGGCGACAACCGCAAAACCACGACCCTGCTCACCGGCCCGGGCCGCCTCGATAGCAGCATTGAGGGCAAGAAGATTCGTCTGCTCTGCTATCTCCTTGATGACGGTTATAATATCAGTAATCTGCACCGTACTTTCCTGAATCTTGCTGATAGAGTCGGACAGCAGGGTAATCTGCTCTGCATTCTGCCCTATATCACTGACAATGCTGTTAACATTGTCCCGCGAGCGCATGCCAATTTCAGCTATCGAGTTGACCGTACTGGTATTTTCCGCAACAGCCGTGGTGACCAGGGTCAGTTCAGTAGTCTGCCCCTGCGTTGAGCCGCCGAGATCTCCAATCAGGCCCAGAACTGAACCGAGAATATTGGAGGTTTCTATCAAAGAGTTCTGAATCGTTTTGATATCCGCATCCATCATCGTAACCACGTCATGATACCCGCTGATAAGACAGCAGAAAGCCCCCTCACCATCCCGGCTGAGCGCGCCTGCGCCAGACGCCTTCATTTCGGTAAGGTCATGGGTCTTCATACGCTCTAACTGAGCCCGGGTGGAATCAAGATTATTGATACAGGGAAAAGCCTCCCGGAGCTTGTCAATAACCACCGTGTTCCGCGTCAACTGCTTATTCACTGAAGAAAAATCCCAGCGCTTCAGCATATCTGCCATCACATCCATGTCCTGTGCCGGGAGTACAAAGACCTTTCTGCTATACAGCCACACACTGAATACCGCCACTCCGGAGACTGCCAGAGCAACAAAAAAAGAAGCCGTTTTTGAGGAATCAAGGTTTTTCCTGAAATCAACGCCAACGGGAGCACCAGAACCGGTCCCGGACGTAAGGCCCTTTCCCAACAGATCCGACTCAAGGAAATACCAGGTAGTCAGCACCGGAATAAAAACCAAAGCAACAAGAAGCAGTGCTAAAAGAAAAAAATGCGGTTTGATGCCATAGGCTGAAGCCGATGAATTCATGGAACTCCTCTGTGAAACCTGAAGTGACCTGCCTGCTCTGTCATCATGAGAACGTTAATACTATCGCATACGATAACTATGATTGCAACACAAAAATTCCCGAAAAAAAACGCCAAAGCAGGGAATTCCGGCACTGCACCGGGAGGGTCAACCTGCCTGTTTCAGGGCAGTTCCGAACTGTCCTTTCTCTCAAGCGGCTTTACCGTATCGGGAGAATTGTATCGAGGGGAATTGAGCCGGCCAGAGACTTCGTAAAACTCCATGTTCTCCGACGGATAGGGCCTGAGCATAGCAAGCAGCCTCTTCTCGTCATTAAGACCAGGATTAAGCCATGCATCCTCCTGGTCTTTGGGAATGATCACCGGCATGCGGTCATGAACAGGTGCCAGCAGGTCATTTGCGTCAGTTGTAATAATGGTACAGGTATAGAATTTTTTCCCGGTCTCCGACAGTCCCTGACTGTAGAGCCCTGCCAGACCAAACGGTTTTCCGGATTTCAGATGAATATATACAGGGACTTTCTTTTTCTGTATTTTTTGCCACTCATAAAAACCATCAGCAATGATCAGGCAGCGATGCTTTCTGAAGGCGTCTCTGAACATCGGCTTTGCAGCAACCGTTTCTGAGCGGGCATTAATGATTCTGGCTCCGGCCGGGGAATCTCTGACCCAGGAGGGGACAAAACCCCACCTGCTTTTCAGAAACTGCCTTGCACCAGTATCGTTCAGAATAAGTATATCCCGGCCAGGTGCAATATTATAGCCTGGGTCCAGTGCAGGGGGAGTATGTCCCACGTTGAACTCAGCCGAGAGCACCTCAAGGGAACTGCTTCTTTCAAAGCGGCCGCACACGTTCTTAAGGCTCTGTCGTCGTCATGTATCAGAATTCAGATAATCGGCAAGCAGTCCCCGGCTATGTTCGTCCTCATGACAATAGACGCAGAGGTTTTCCCAATTCGAACCGTCAGGAGGATTATTCCGGTGGTTTCCATCCCGGTGATGGACAGTCAGGAGATGGCGGTCCTTCTCATCAAACTCTCTCCCGCATTTAGCACAGATGAGTCCGTGTATTTTGAGCGACTGTTCGCGGTAGGGACTGGGGGGGCTCCCCGCCTGCTTCAATTCTCTTGCAATCTCCAGGGCTGACTTTCCGCTGCCTGCTGCCGGCCGGGGTTTCTTCCCCCACCCGCTATATCTCCTGTTGTAGCTCATATGAATACACCCCGGTTTCTGAGCAGATTTCCTCTACTCTTATTGTAAACATATGAGCCCGCCCCGGCAACAGCAGCGGTATAGCTGTTGTATTAGCGATTGACCCCCGGGGGGGAATTTTTTTATTTTATCCTTGACAGTGAACGATCGTTCACCTATAATAAAATCATGAAAACAGACCGGCAGGAGGAAAAGCTCAGGGACAGGATTGAGGCGATTTCAGGCTTTTATCACGATAAAGGCAGGATGCCGAGTCTCTCCGAGATCGGGGACCTGGTAGGCTTTAAATCCAAAAATGCCGGGCATAAGCTGATCAGCAAGCTGGTCGAGCTTAATATCCTGGAGCGGGACCAGAAAGGCCGGCTTATCCCGAAATCGATCGCCGCCCCGGTCAGGGTGCTCGGCACAGTCGAGGCAGGCTTCCCAAGCCCTGCTGAAGAGGAGCTTGCGGACAACCTCTCGCTCAATGACCTGCTGATCCAGAACCCCCAGGCCACCTTCATGCTGAAGGTCTCGGGCGAGTCCATGTCCGGGGCCGGCATACTTCCGGGAGACATGGTGATCGTCGACCGCGGTCAGGCGAGCAAGAGCGGGGACATCGTCATCGCAGAGGTGGACGGGGAGTGGACCATGAAATACCTCGAAAAAAAGGGAGAACAGGTCACCCTGATCCCGGCAAACCCGAACTTCAAACCTATCACGCCCCTGAGAGAACTCAAGATCGCCGGCGTTGTCACCGCAGTGATAAGAAAATACAAATGAACAAAATCGAAGATCATAAGGAGAAAAAACAAAATGGTTAACGGATTCATGCTGAAATTTATGGGAGAACTTTTTTACCTGGTCGTGGCGCTTTCTGCATTTTATGGCCTCTGGAATATTTTCCGTACATACAAGGAAACAAACTCAACAGTCATTAAGGCCCATATCACTGCTTATGAACTCCAGAAAATGCTCGAGAGCCGTCCGCGATGATGCATTGCATGGAATGATTTTTATGGCAGGGTCATGGCATGCCATGACCGGTCGGAAATGGCAAAAACCGAGCGATCACAACCCATGACCACCCAACCCCTCACCATCCATTCCTGGCCGCGCGCGATCCTGCATCTGGATGCAGACGCCTTCTTTGCCTCCTGCGAACAGGCGATCCATCCTGAACTCAGGGGCCTGCCGGTGATCACCGGGAAGGAGCGGGGGATCGTCTCTGCTGCAAGCTACGAGGCGAAGGCCCTCGGCATCGGCCGCGGGGTGCCGCTTTCGGATGTCAAAAAGATCTGTCCCCATGCGGTCATCCTGCCCTCTGATTACGAGACCTACAGTCTTTTTTCGGTCAGGATGTTCGAGATCCTGAGGCGTTTTTCCCCTGATGTGGAGGAATACTCGATCGACGAGGCCTTTGTCGATCTTACCGGCCTGAGGCGAAGTTTCCACGGCCCCTACTCCATGATCGCGGAGCAGATGCAGACTGCGGTCGAACAGGAACTCGGCATAACCGTATCCGTAGGGGTAAGCCTCTCGAAGGTCCTTGCCAAGGTGGGGTCAAAACATAAAAAACCTCATGGACTTACCATGATACCGGGGCGGGAGATCCACCAGTATCTGCAGGGCCTTCCTGCAGGCAAGATCTGGGGAATCGGTCCAAACACCGCAGCCTTTCTGGCCAAGTTCGGTGTGATCACCGCGCTCGACTTTGCACGGAAAGACGAAGGCTTTATCAAACAGCACCTCTCGAAGCCCTACCAGGAGATCTGGCATGAACTCAACGGCAGGAGTGTCTACCCGGTCACTGCAGAGTCAAAGAGCAGCTATCAGTCGATCAGCAAGACAAAAACCTTCACCCCGCCGTCTCATGACGAGACCTTCATCTTCGGCCAGATCAGCAAAAACCTCGAGGCCGCCTGCATCAAGGCAAGGAGGTATCACCTCGCAGCCACCCGGCTGATCGTCCTGCTGCGGCAGCAGGACTTCAGGGACAGCGGGATAGAACTGAAACTCGGCCGGCCGACCGCATACCCTGCGGACCTTTATACCTCACTGCATAAGGGCTTCAGGAAGCTCTATAAAATAAGGACCCCTTACCGCCAGACAGGGATAGTCCTTGCCGGACTGGTAAAGCAGGAAAACGTCCAGTACAGTCTGTTCGACGATACCACCCGTATCGAGAAGATGGAAAATATCTATCGCGCGGTCGACCTGATCTCGGAAAAGTTCGGGAAGTACACCATACACCATGCCTCCAGCCTTCCGGCCAAGCTCCAGGCAAGACATGAAGGCGCCCGCGGCGACGCCCCTGAAAGGACAAAAGACCTGTTCAAGGGGGAGAACAACAGGCAGCGGCTGGGCCTGCCGGTGCTGCATATAAAGGTTTGACGGGTCCGTAAAAAGTCCGCATGCTGCGTTGCGCTTCAGAGCTTTTTACAAACCCGTCTATTGTTTTATAATGGGTTAAAGGACATGAAGGAGCCTAAACAATGGACAAGAAATTGAGGGACCAGTTCCGCTACTTTCTGAAAGATACGGTCAGAAAAGAAGTCGACTTCTCCCAGACAGCCCAGAGCCGGGGAATTCCCCCTCCGCCGCTCCAGAAGCCGTGCCCTGTCGACGGAAAACGCATAGCCCTTGCCGCACCGGGAACATGGCAGGGCCTCAGCAGCCCCGACCTCATCACCGCGATAGGGGACCGCAGGAGCCACAGGAATTTCACGAAGGATACTGTTTCGCTTGACGAATTGTCTTTCATGCTCTGGGCAACGCAGGGCATCACGCGGAAGGCCAATGAAGGCACTGCCTTCCGGACGGTTCCCTCGGCAGGCTGCCGCCATGCCTTTGAGACCTATCTCTGTATCCTGAATGTTGCCGGAACTGCACAGGGCATCTACCGGTATCTTCCGGTCGAACATCAGCTTCTGCTCGAAAAAGAACCCGGCAACCTGGCCGTCAGGGCCGCTGAAGCAGCGCACGGACAGACGTTCATCGCCAGGACTGCGATTACCTTCATATGGACCACCCTCCCTCAACGGATGGAATGGCGTTATGATATCGCGGCCCATAAGGTGATAGCGCTCGATGCGGGGCATGTCTGCCAGAATCTCTACCTAGCTGCGGCTGCCGCCGGCTGCGGTGTCTGCGCTGTTGCGGCCTACGATCAGCAGAAAATGGACAAACTCCTCGGTGTGGACGGGGAGGATGAGTTCACCGTTTACCTTGCCGCTGTTGGGAAAATATAGCAACAAACTTGCTTTAAAACCACTATTTATGGTAAAAAATAAGACTACTATTTCAGGAGGACAAGAATTTGGCAGCAAAAGCACCCGTAAAGAAGAACCTTTCAGCACTCAAGAGAGACAGGCAGGCCGACAAAAGAAACACCCGCAACAGGGTTGTACGTTCGAAGATAAAGAATATCGTCAAGGACGTCGAGGCCGCCCTCACCGTAAACAATGCGGAAGAGACCGCAAAGGCCCTCCGCCTGGCTGTCAAGACCATCTGCACCGCCTCTTCAAAAGGCGTTATTCATAAGAACACTGCTTCACGCAAGATTTCAAGACTGACGAAAAGGGTTAACGCCTCCGGGAAAGCTGCAAAAGCCTGACCAGCAGCAGTTCCATGGGGTAGGGAGTTCCTGAACTCTTTATCTCTTTATCAGCCCTGCTTAATTCCCTGAAGACATTACGATAATACGTTCTGTCTTTGGGTGAATCTTTTTCAGCGAAGAACCTGCCATACTGCCAGTTCAAAGCACCGAGCAGGCTGTATGGCTCTTCGGTTTCTTTCAACACCCGGTAGATTCTGAAGGCGAGTTCGGCATCCCGCGCCCGGATGGCATCGATCAGCGCAAACGCATTGTAGGTCCGCCTCCCCTCGATAATCTCAGCAATATCCTCCTGCTCGATCCTGGTTTTTCCGAGCAGGCCGCATTTCTCGATTTCAGAGGAGAGGAGCCCCAGATCAGTGCCGACCGTGCCGACAAGAAACTCAGCCGCAGCATCAGAAAACTCTATCCCCCTGGCCCGGGCCTTTGCATGAAGCCAGGCTGGAATCTCGCCCTCACGGATATCGAGGGGGATCTGTTTCAGGCCCTTCAGCATCTCTTTCAGATCTTTCTTCACCGCCCCCGCATGCGTCAGGATAAGCGTCGCACTCGGGGACGGGTTTTCAAGATACGCAGCAAGTTTCTTCTGGTCCTTCTTCAGCAGTTTCTGTACATTTTCGACAATGACAAATTTATGCCCTGAAAAAAAAGGTACGGTATTGAGGATATCAAGGATATGATCGAAGGGGATAGCGCTGTCCCTGGATCCCAGCAGGTCAAACACCTGATAATTGAAATCCTGCTCAGCAGCAGGGACCTGCTTCCTTATAAGCGCAATGGCCTCTGCATGGAGGAAGGGTTCTGACGATGACAGGATATAATTCAGGGCAGGCAGACCCTTCTTCAGCTCGTCGAGAAAATTTTTGAAACTCATTTATAGATCAGCAGGCCGATAAGCTGTTGTGCCACATCACGAAGTGCACCTTCCACGGCAATGCGCTTCGAGGCAAGGAGTCTTCCCAGTTCGTCCGCCCCTGCAAAAGGGGCCATAAACGGCGATCCGAGATTCTTTATGTATCTTTTCTGCCCGTGCTCATCTGTAAGCGTAAAGTCTACACCAACAACAATCCGGTATTCTCTGCTGAAGCCGTCTTTTTCAGATAGGCTCGGCATATCAAACTTCTGCACCACAGCAGACAGCCGCTGTCGTGCAGACGGGTTGACGGAGATACCCTGCCTTGTAAATTCCTCAACAACAGCGCGGTGGAGCATATCCTGCAGCCCCGGCTCGACGGTCCGGTTCTCGATCGTATCAATGGCTATTTCCCTGAAGGGTAGTGAAGCCTGGGAGTACAGATGGTAACCGCAACCGTGAAGGATGATCATGACAAACAGGGACAGATATAAAAAGCTGCTTCTGTATAAGCGGTATTTACCCCTCGAATTTGCCATCTCTAACCCACCACAATATTCACGAGTCTGCCCTGGACAACAATGACCTTCCTGATCTGCTTACCGGCAATGCTTTCAGCAGTCTTCGCATCTCCGAGCGCAGCTTCTTTCAGGCTCTCCTCCGGCAGACCGGCAGCCACCGTAATTTTCCCCCTCATCTTGCCGTTGACCTGTATCACCAGTTCAACCTCATCCTCGCGCACCATTTCTTCATCCCAGACCGGCCAGGCCTGTTCTGAAACACAGCCTCTGCCCCTGCTGATCCCTGCCCAGAGTTCCTCTGCCAGGTGCGGGGTAAAGGGCGCGAGCATCAGCACCATGCTTTCGAGCGCAAAACTGAACGCGGTATAATCCCTGTCTTCCTTTGGTTCAAAGGAAGACATCTCATTGGCAAGTTCCATAAGGGCTGCTATGGCGGTATTAAAGTGAAGCTCCCGCTCGATATCAGAGGTCACCTTGCGGATCGTCTGATGCGTCTTCCTGAGCAGTCCCCTGACCTCGGAAGAGACTTCATCGCTGCCCGCTAATGCTTTGCCATCCGGACGATCGCTATACTTAAAGGCAAGGTTCCAGATCCTCGAAAGGAACCTGTAGGCACCCTCGACACCCTTGTCCGACCACTCAAGGTCCTTCTCCGGCGGTGCGGCAAACAGGGTAAAGAGCCGCGAAGTATCGGCCCCGTACTTTTCTATCAGATAATTCGGGTCGACCACGTTGCCTTTTGACTTTGACATCTTGGCCCCGTCTTTGATCACCATACCCTGGGTCAGGAGGTTTATAAAAGGCTCATTGACGTCCGTCAACCCGAGATCGCGCACCACCCGTGTATAAAATCGTGAATAAAGAAGGTGTAACACCGCATGTTCCACGCCGCCTATATACTGGTCAACCGGCATCCAGTATTTCAGTTCAGGAACAGCAACCCCCTGCTCAAACTTCAGATTATTCAGCCCGAGACAATAGGCGATGAAGTACCAGGATGAATCAACAAATGTATCCATGGTATCAGTCTCCCGCCGGGCCGGGCCGTTGCAGGTCGGGCAGGAGGTCTTCAGAAATGACTCGGCAACAAGCAGCGGGGAACCGCCGGTGCCGGTAAATTTGACATCTTCAGGAAGTATGACCGGAAGATCCGCTTCCCTGACCGGTACTATCCCGCACTTTTCGCAGTAGACGACCGGAATCGGCGTGCCCCAGTATCTCTGGCGCGAGATACCCCAGTCGCGGAGTTTATAGTTGACAACTTTTTTCCCGAGGCCCTTCTTTTCAATATACGTGATTATCTCTTCCTTGGCAGCCTCGCTCTGCATGCCAGTGAATTCGCCGGAATTTACCAGCAGACCGGCCTCCACATAGGCCTCCTGCAGGGGCAACCCTTGCGGCTGCCCGCATTCCTGGCCGGGAACAATCCCAGCCCCTGCACTATTTTCAGCGGGCTGTATCACGACCATGACCGGCAGGCCGTATTCCTTTGCAAAATCAAAATCCCTCTGGTCATGGGCAGGCACCGACATGATCGCCCCGGTCCCGTACTCCATCAGGACAAAGTTCGCAACGTAGACCGGTATTTTTTTCCGGGTCATCGGGTTTATGCAGTAATGACCGGTAAAGAGCCCGATCTTCTCGTCCACCTTCCCGTACTGGGCAGTGATTTTTTCGAGGGCTGCCTGGTCAGCAACCAGCTGTTTTGCAAGCGGATGCGGCGGTGACAGGCAGATAAAGGTCGCACCAAAAAGCGTGTCAGGCCGTGTCGTGAATATCCGTATCTTCTCGGCCACACCATCGACTGGAAAATCGACCTCGACCCCATGGCTCTTGCCGATCCAGTTCTTCTGCATCACCACAACCTTTTCAGGCCAGCCGGTCAAATCGTCACAGCCCTTCAGGAGTTCATCCGCATAGTCGGTTATCTTAAGAAACCACTGAAACAGCTCCTTCTGTACGACGACATTGTCACAGCGCCAGCACTGCGTATTGATCACCTGCTCATTGGCAAGCACCGTCTCGCACGACGAACACCAATTCACATACGAGGACTTCCGGTAGGCAAGTCCCTTTTCGAGCATCTTGATGAAGAACCACTGATTCCAGCGGTAATAGGAAGGATTGCAGGTTGCGATCTCGCGCGACCAGTCATAGCTGAGACCCAGGCGCTTAAGCTGGGTCTTCATGTATTCGATATTTTCATAGGTCCATTTCGACGGGTGGACGCCATGCTTGATCGCGGCATTCTCTGCCGGCATGCCGAAAGAGTCCCAGCCCATCGGATGAAGGACATTGAAGCCCTTCATCCTCTTATAGCGGGCAATGACATCGCCGATGGCGTAATTGCGGACGTGCCCCATATGGATCCTGCCCGAGGGATACGGAAACATCTCAAGGCAATAGAACTTTTCTTTATCCCCTTCTGTCCCGGTGTTGAACGTATTATGGTCTTCCCAGTATTTCTGCCACCGGGGCTCTAATTCTCTAGGGTTATAGCGTTCGTCCAACTTCATACCTCCGGATGTAATCGATCTGCAAATAAATATACGACTGCCAGTCTGTCATCCCGGCTTGTCCGGGATCGTTCAGAAAAGACTGGATATTATACCACGGAGAGGCAGCACCGAAACAGGCGTCGCACGTGCCGCCGGGGTATCAGAATTTAATGCCGAGGTCGGGAAAGAGACCGGTAAGCTGACGGATGTTGTTCGTCAGCATCAGGATACCGAATATGATAAGGAGTGCGCCGTTTGCTATCATGATGTAGCGCATATACTTTCTGATCCTGCCTGAGTAACTGAGAAATGAGTTGAACATGAGAGATGAGATAAAGAACGGCACGGCAAGCCCCAGAGAATAGACCGCAAGGAGCTTGAAGCCGTAAACGGCAGACCCCTGCGTACTTGCATACAGCAGGATAGTCCCGAGGATCGGGCCTATGCAGGGCGTCCAGGCTGCGGCAAAAGTCATCCCGACGAAGAACGAGCCAAGATACCCCACCGGCTTGCCGCTGACGTGGAACTTCATTTCCCTGGTGAGAAAATCAAGCCTGATGAGGCCGGAGATGAAAAAGCCGAAGATGATCACCAGGATGCCTCCACCTATCCTGATCCAGTCCTGGTAGTCGAAAAGGAATTTTCCTACCGCCGAGGAGGACGCTCCCAGTGCAACGAATATCAGGGAAAAACCGGCAATAAAGGCCAGAGAATTCGTGATCGTGAGAAAGCGTATCTTTTTTTTGTCAGCACCTTCTTTAAGGTCTTCGAATGAAATGCCGGTGATAAAAGAAACATATGAAGGCACCAGCGGCAGAACGCAGGGCGAAAGGAATGAGAACACCCCGGCGAGAAAGGCCAGAGGGAATGAGACATTGTTTGTCATTTCAGGCTATCTCCCCTGCGGCACAGTCTGCCATACTCCCCTTGATCTTTTCGACTGCATGCGGGATCACATCCATGATAATCTCAAGACCTTCCCTGATCGCCTTCGGGCTCCCCGGCAGATTAATGATCAGGGCTTTCCCTCTCACCCCTGCTACAGCCCTGGAAAGCATCGCCCTTTTCGTCTTCTGCAGTCCCCCCATCCTCATCGCCTCGGCGATCCCGGGGACTTCACGATCGATCACCTGAAGCGTAGCCTCAGGCGTTACATCCCGGGGAGAAAGACCGGTCCCTCCGGTAGTAAGAATAAGGTCTGCTCTCTCTGCATAATGAATGAGCTTTTCCTTTATCAGGTCCTGCTCGTCCGGTATTACTTCATAATAATAAACTTCCGCGTTTATTGACTTTATCATTTCGGCAATCGCAGGTCCGCTGAGATCCTCACGCTCGCCGCGGGACCCTTTGTCGCTCAGGGTGATGACCGCGGCTTTTATCATGCCGGAATCTCGATCTTGTCACCGGCCTGCACCCTGCCGCCCTTCAGGATAATAATAAAAATCCCTTCTTTCGGCATGACACAGTCTCCGGCCTGATAATAGATCGCACACCGGTTATGACACTCCTTGCCGATCTGGCTCACCTTGCCGACCACCTCCGCGCCTATCGTCATCACCGTGCCGACCGGCAGAGAAACAAGGTCAATCCCCTCGGTCGTAATATTCTCGGCAAAATCACCCGGATGAACATCCAGCCCCTTCTCCTGCATCGTCCTGATGCTCTCAAGGGCGAGCAGACTCACCTGGCGGTGCCATTCCGACGAGGCATGGGCATCACCCTGGATGCCGAAATTCTCATCGATGATGATCTCTGAAACAGGCTTCTTGCGGACGCCTTTTTTTTCGCTGGTATTGACCGATACGACCCTTGCATTCATTTTCTAAATTAACACAATTTTGTTTAAAATAGCATTATGCTTAGGCTCTTTAACTCCTTCGGAAAAAAGAACGAACTGTTCAGACCGGTCGATAAAAAAGAGGTCTCGGTCTTCACCTGTGGCCCGTCGGTCTACCAGCGTTCCCATATCGGCAATTTCAGGACCTTTCTCTTTGAAGATGTCCTGGTGCGCTACCTGGAATATCAGGGACATACGGTCAGGCGGGGCATGAACTTTACCGACATCGAAGATAAGGCAATACGCGAAGCGCTGAAGCGGAAGTCTACCGTGGTGGAGCTCACCAGGGCCAACATGAAGCATTTTATTGCGGAGATGAAACTTCTGAGAATGCGAATTCCGGACTACCTGCCGGTAGCATCAGAGCATGTCGAAGATATGGCCGCGATCATTGCGCAGCTGGTCAGCGACGGCCACGCCTACTGGTATAAAGGCAGCGTCTATTTCGATCCGCTGACGTTCAGGGGCTTCGGAAAATTGTACGGCCTTGATATGTCTCTGTGGCCGAAAAAAACAAGACGCTTTCATCAGGACACCTATCCCGGCGTACAGTGGAACAAAGGCGATTTCATACTCTGGCATGGATATAAAGCAGGAGACACGGCTTACTGGGAGACGCCAATCGGGAAAGGCCGACCCTCCTGGAACATACAGGACCCTGCGATGGTGAGCAGGTATTTTAACGAAACTCTTTCCATCTACTGTGGCGGCATCGACAACCTCTTCCGTCATCATGACTATTCGGCGGCCATCCTTGAATCCGTAAGATCATACCCCATGGCCAGATTCTGGCTCCACGCCGAACATCTTGTGGTCAAAGGACAGAAGATGTCCAAGAGCAAGGGGAATATCCATTATACGGAAACGCTCGCCGGGGAGGGCTACAGTCCGGAGGAGATACGGTTCTTCCTTATCTACAGCCACTACCGGATGAAGTTGAGCTATTCTAAAAGGAATATGGAGAAGGCTGCTGCCAGGCTGAGAAGAGTCACCGGCCTTATCAGACAAATCAGGGCAAAAGCCGGCAAGGCAGTCCCCCGAAAGGGTCAGGTCCAGGAAAATATGCTGCAAACCTTTAACCGGTATATGGATAATGACCTGGATGTCAGAGGAGCTTTTGATGCACTGGGGGAGGAGCTCTTAAAGCTGGATATCGCTCTTATGAGAAAAGATCAGGCCTCCGGGCTTATGGTCTCCCTCAGAAGAATTGACGAAGTGCTGCAGGTGCTGTTTCAGAATAAGAAACCGGCATGAGTATATTCCTGAGGACTTTCCGGGTATCCGGACTAAACAGCAGGTCAGGGCTGATTAGGGCTGGCTCCAGGAGCCGGCATATGATAAAATGATTACGGGAACATGAACAAAACAAAAGACATCCTGATCCTGGTAGTAGACGATGACGAGCAGGTTCTTTCATTTACAGCGCTGCTTCTGAACGAATATGGATACCAGACGATTTCCTGCCGAAGCGCTGCAGAGGCCCTTGAACATCTGCAGCATAACAGGGTTGATCTTGTCCTCAGTGATATATCGATGCCGGTTATCTCCGGGATTGAACTGCTGGCCAGAATTCACGAAATTGAGCCGGAACTTCAGGTGATTCTTATGACCGGGTATACGGACTTTGACAAGGCCGTCGATGCCGTAAGGATGCGTGCTTTTGACTTCATCCTCAAGCCCTTCAAGCCCGACCACCTGCTGCATTCAGTGGATAAAGCTCTCACCTTTGCCAGGCTCCTGCGTACGGAAAAAAATTACCGGGACCTGCTTGAAGAATTCAACCGGGACATAGAATCTCTCCTGGCGGAAAGAACCATGAGCCTGCTGGCCCTGACTATTGCGGACAAGATACGGAATCCCGCTACGGTAATCGGCCTCACGGGGAAAAAAATACTTGAGGGCCGGGACAACCCGGACAAGGTTCAGGAGCGCCTCAGGGTCATCATCGGCGAAGCAGAAAAACTTGATACCATTGTCCAGAATTTCCGCTCGTTCCTCAAAGACAAGAAAACACTGTTTGTCTATGATGACCTGAACACGGTATTGGAGAGTGCCCTGACCTTCACCCGTAATGAAGCCGAAGACAAGGGCCTGGAACTTGAGGTTGAGCTCTCCGCATGCCCCCTTAACGTAAACATGGAAAAACATCTTATTCAGGTGGCACTTTGCCATGTAATAAGGAATGCCATTGCAGCAACACCGGCCGGCGGAAAAATCACGATCTGCTCGTCACTGGAACCTGCCACGGCCACAGTCACCATTTCCGACACCGGCTGCGGAATACCGGCCCAAGACCTTGACCGGATATTCGACCCTTTTTTCAGCACAAAAGAATACAGCTTTGGCATCGGGCTGCCGCTCGTCCGTCAGATTATTTCAGAGCATATGGGACAGATAAACGTGCAGAGTGAGCAGGGCACCGGCACGACCTTCAGGATGACCCTTCCCCTGCGGTGGACAGAAAAAAATCTCGAGGCGCCATACTGCCGCACGGCATAAACGTGCCTGGAATCTTAACTCCCCCTTCCCCCTCTTAAGTTAAGAGGGGGAAGGGGGAGTTGTTGCAAATGGAGGGGACTAATTAGCCAGATACGAAAAAACCGCTACGCCTTCTTGATGCCCTCTCTGGCAATCGCAATCTTTCCGGTACGTACAAATTCTTTGATGCCCATCGGCTTCAGCAGCTCGACAATCGCCTCGATCTTTTTCTCCTCGCCGGTTATCTCGATCGTATAGGTCTTCTGGCTGGAGTCGACCACCCTGCCCCTGAATATCTCTGCAAGCCTCAGGACCTCTGCCTTGTCCTCCTGGCGCGGGGACACTTTTATAAGCACCATCTCCCGCTCGACATGGTCCAGTTCTGTCATGTCGACGACCTTGATCACATCGATCAGCTTGTTCAGCTGTTTGGTAATCTGCTCGACGATCCAGTCATCACCACTGGTGACGATCGTCATGATTGAAATCTGCGGGTCGATCGTCTCGTTCACCGAGAGGCTTTCGATATTATAGCCCCGGCCGCTGAACAGTCCGGATATCCGGGACAGCACCCCAAATTTATTTTCAACAAGTACCGATATTGTATGTCTCATGGCTCTCCTCTATACCTTACATTAGGGAATATCTTTTATTATTTGACTGCCTTCAGCTTCTTCTCTACCTTCTTTTTTTCTTCATAAAAAAGCATATTATCAATGGCAGCCCCGGCCGGCACCATAGGGTAGACCTTCTCCTGCCAGTCCGTCACAAAGTCCATAAATACAGGCCTCTTGATGCTGAAGGCCTCCTTCAGGACCGCCTCGACCTCAGACTTTTTCGTCGCCCGGAGTCCGACCGCGTTATAAGCCTCGGCAAGTTTCACAAAGTCCGGGACCACATCGTCCAGCTTGGTATGCGAATACCGCTCCTCGAAGAAAAGCTCCTGCCACTGGCGCACCATACCGAGAAACCGGTTATTGAGAATGGCCACTTTAACCGGGAGCTTGTTAATCACCGCTGTTGCCAGCTCCTGAATGTTCATCTGTATGCTGCCGTCTCCGGCGATATCAATGACCAGTTTATTGGGGAAGGCCAGCTGTGCGCCGATTGCTGCCGGAAGTCCGTAGCCCATCGTGCCCAGCCCTCCGGAGGAAAGCCAGGTCCGGGGTTTATCGTACTTGAAGAACTGCGCTGCCCACATCTGGTTCTGTCCGACCTCGGTCGTGATGATCGCATCGCCCTTCGTCAATTCATAAATCTTCTCGACAACATACTGCGGTTTGATCATGTCCGATTCGCGGTCATACGTCATCGGTCTTTCCCTGCGCCATGCATCGAGCTGCTTGGTCCAGGCCTTTCTGACTTCTACCCACTGATCCTTTACTTCCTCTTTCATCACCTTGTTGAGGACCGTGAGGACGTTCTTGACGTCGCCGACGATCGGGGTATCGACGCGGACATTCTTCCTGATCGACGTGGGATCTATATCGATATGGATGATCTTTGCATGAGGGGCAAAGGCATCGATCTTGCCGGTGACGCGATCGTCAAAGCGCATGCCGATAGCAATCAGCAGATCTGCCTCCTGTATAGACTTATTTGCATAGTAGGTCCCGTGCATGCCGAGCATACCGAGAGAGAGTTTATGCGATCCGGGAAAACCACCGAGTCCCATCATGGTCATCGTCACCGGTACATCAGCATACTCTGCAAACTCCTTCAGTTCTTTCGAGGCACCGGAGAGGATAACTCCACCGCCTGCCACAATGACCGGCTTCTTCGCACGCGCGACCATCTGGGCCGCCTGCTTTATCATATATTTGTTCCCATCATAGGTCGGATTATAGCTCCGGAGTTTTACATCCTCCGGATAGACAAATTCGGCCTTATGGGTCGTCACATCCTTCGGCAGGTCGATAAGCACCGGCCCTGGTCGTCCGGCCATGGCAATATAAAAAGCCTCTTTAATGACCCCGGCAAGATCTTCAACGTTTTTGACCAGAAAATTATGCTTGGTGCAGGGACGTGTAATACCGACGATATCCGCCTCCTGGAAGGCATCATTGCCGATCAGCAGCGTCGGGACCTGTCCCGTAAATATCACCATCGGAATCGAATCCATATAAGCAGTAGCGATGCCGGTAACCGTATTGGTCGCGCCGGGTCCTGAGGTGACGAGGACTACCCCCGGCTTGCCGGTGGCACGGGCATATCCGTCTGCAGCATGGACCGCACCCTGCTCATGACGGGTGAGGATAAGTTCAAGTCCTTTCTCATCATGCAGTTTGTCAAAGATGTTCAGGACAACGCCGCCGGGATAACCGAACATATGCTGTACACCTTCTTTTTTAAGGCTCTCAATAAAAATTTCCGCACCTGATATTTTCATGCTTCCGTTCTCCTCAAAGGCCACAGAAAGGGCCCGCAACTTTTTTGCTATTTTAACATACTTAAAGATATCTTTACAGATAGAGGACTCTCCCGGAAACCCCTGACCCCGGCCGCGGCAGGAGCCCGCTCCGAAGAAAAAAGACTCATCAGTCCTTATATTTCGTTTTGATATATAATAAAAACATCGACAACTATCCTGAATCCTGTATAGGCAGGAATAATCACCGAGGAGGCTTTGATGAAGAAACGCTGCATCCTCCCGCTCTGCATAGCGGGAATACTGCTGACAGCATCCCTTTCGTTTGGTGCGGACAAAAAACCTGTCGAGGTCAAAAAGACTGACAAGTGCCAGGTCTGCGGTATGTTCGTTGCCAAGTATAAGGAGTGGGTCGCCCAAATCATTTTTGCTGACGGCACCTATGCGGTCTTCGACGGACCGAAAGATATGCTCCGGTTTTATTTCAACCCGCAAAAGTACAACCCGGCGAAAAAGCAGTCTGATATCCAGATGCTTTATGTCACTGAATATTACTCCACAAAACTCATGGATGCCCGGAAGCTTTTTTATGTATCCGGCAGCAACGTCACGGGACCGATGGGTGCGGAACTGGTGCCTCTTGAATCTGAGCAGAAGGCAAAGGAATTCCTGAAAGACCACAATGGCAAAAAAGTCCTGAAATTCAGCGAGATAACCGTTGAGGTGCTGGATTAGGCATGTCTTCAGACATGATTCAGGGAATGACCCAGGGCAGGCCGCGTGAGGTTATCAGGACAGAGTCTGTCACCAAGACTTACAACGTGGGGAAACCGAATGAAGCGTTTGCGGTCCGCAGCGTCTCGGTCTCAATCCTGGAGAATGATTTCGCTGTCCTCAAGGGTCCCAGCGGGTCCGGAAAAACAACGCTCCTTTCTCTGATAGGCTGCATGGCGCGGCCGACCTCCGGCAGCATCACCGTAGAAGGGAAAGATGTGTCGCATCTGCCTGAACGGTTTCTGACAAATATCAGGCGGAGGATATTCGGGTTTATTTTTCAGCAGTTCAACCTCATTCAGGGGATGACCGTACTCCAGAATGTCCTGATCCCTCTTCTGCCGACAGACAGCAATCCGGCTGACGGACTGAAGAAGGCTGAGGCTATTCTTGAAGACCTCGACATGCTCAAACGCAGGGATTTCCCTGTCAACAGCCTTTCGGGAGGAGAACAGCAGCGCGTTGCGATAGCAAGGGCGCTGATCAACGACCCGGCCATCATCCTTGCCGATGAGCCGACTGCTCATCTCGATACAGCACTTGCCGCAGACTTCATGAAGATAATGCACCACCTGAGAGACCAGGGCAGGACGGTAGTTATAGCCTCTCACGATCCGGTCGTATTTGAAGACAGCCGCATCAGTCAGGTCGTATCGATGCGCGACGGCAGGTCCCTCGGCATCCAGAGGAATGTCTGAGAAAGGATGATACTCCACCCCGGCATCCTGGCGCTCTACACCGGCTCGCTCATAACACTGCTCCTGTTTTTTTTCGCAGCCTCTCTCGGTGTCCGGATACTGCGGCAATGGGATATCACCAGCAGTTCGGAACAACAGCTCGTGTTGGAGCGCCGGACCTACCTCATCTCCACGATTATCCAGTACGGCCTCTTCTTCGAAATCCTCTCCGCCTTTCTTTTTATCTATACTGCTGACGATCTGCATAACCTTCTGGTAGGGGCCATGTGCGCCACCGGCTCACTGAATGCAAACCCTTATGGCTTTCCGGCACTCTACGCCAGACTTGCAACTCTCTTCACGGCAGCCGCCTGGATAGCCGTGAACTATGTCGATACCAGGGCAGAGGACTATCCGCTGACCCGCCTGAAATACGGACTGCTGCTCTTTCTGTTTCCGGTAATGCTCTCGGCCGATATTCTGCAGCTCCTTTATTTTCTGAATATTGATCCCGACGTCATAACCTCCTGCTGCGGCACGCTCTTCAGTGAAGGGGGAACAGGTCTCAGCAGCTCGCTTGCTTCTTTGCCCGTAAGAACCATGCGGGTTGTATTTTTTGTTCTCTTTACAATCACCGCCCTCTTCGGAATAACTGCCGCAACCAGCAGCAGCACGGCGCCCAGGGTTTTTTCTTCAGTACTCTACTCGGCCTTGTCCCTGATATTCCTTATCGTATCCGTCGCAGCAATTATCTCGTTTATTTCACTCTATTTTTACCAGATACCGACACATCACTGTCCGTTCGATATCCTGCAGTCCGGTTATTACTATGTCGGCTATTTTCTCTATGGAACCCTCTTTGCCGGAGGCTTCTTCGGCACCATGTCAGGAATAATCATGCCCTTTAAAAAAATCAAATCGCTCGCCGGGATCATACCGCAGATGCAGAGGACGTGGATCATACTATCCGTAGCGGCCTTCACGGTATTTGTTATACTAGCAACAATACCGATGGTTACGACGTCTTTCACTCTCGAGGGCTACTGATGCGCTACCCGTGCATGACAAAGGGCTTCCTGCCTGTTATCTGTATCCTCATGGCTTTTGTCTGCAGTTGCAGCAAACAGCCGGCAGCATATAAAACACTGCCTGCCTCTGACGGTGAAATCCGTATCGCGCTCACGGAAGTGAGCGACGGGAAAGTCCATTTTTATACCTACAAGAAATCCGGCAGACGTATCAACTTCCTTGTTCGGACAGACAGTACCGGTGAACTTTCGGCCTATTTCGACGCCTGTTTCACGTGTTACAAGCATATGAAAGGTTACCGGGAAGAAGGAGCTGATATCATCTGCAATGAGTGCAGCATGAAGTTCAGGCTGGCCGACAAAAAATGGGACAACACCGACGGCTGCAGTCCGATTCTCCTGAAGAGTATCCTCAGGGATGGCTTTATCGTCATAAAAACAGAGCATATTGAAAAGGGAGTGAAACTCTTTTCGTGAAGGCCGCATTCATTCAGACAAACCCTGTTTTTGGAAATATAGAGTCCAATACTGAGCATACAGCCTCACGCATAGCAACCGTCGACGCTGACCTTATTGTGCTGCCGGAACTCTTCAGCACGGGATATCAGTTCATTTCAAAAGAAGAGACAATGGAACTATCAGAAGAAGTACCCGACGGCTTCACCACACAGCGTCTCATTGCCTTATCGCAAGAACGCGGGGCTTATATCGTTGCAGGAATTGCAGAGCGTGAGGGAGACACCTGTTATAACTCTGCGGTCCTGACCGGCCCGGAGGGCTTTCTCGGTGTCTACCGGAAGACCCATCTTTTTTTCGAGGAAAAGCGCTGGTTTGCCCCGGGAGATACCGGCTTCAGGGTCTGGAAAACGCCAATAGGAGCTATAGGGATCATGATCTGTTTTGACTGGTTTTTCCCGGAATCTGCGCGGACACTTGCCCTCATGGGTGCAGAGATCATCGCCCATCCGTCAAACCTGGTGCTGCCTTTCTGCCCGGACGCCATGGTGACACGGTGCCTCGAGAACAGAGTTTTCGCTGTCACGGCAAACAGGGTGGGAACAGAGAAACGGGATGGGGTTAACGCGTTGACCTTTATCGGAAGAAGTGAGATAGTATCACCCAAAGGCGCTATCCTCTGCAGGGCCTCCGGCGATAAACAGGAATCCGGGGTTATTGACATTGACCCTTCCCTGGCAAGGAATAAGGACTTGAACCCCTTAAATAATCTCTTCACCGACAGACGACCGGAGTTTTATAAAATCTGACAGTCACCCCCCCTCAGTCCCCCCTTATCAAGGGGGAAGTCTTTAAGCCTCCCTTGATAAGGGGAGGTTTGGAGGGGTTTTCCGGGAAAGTTTTATGTGTACGAATCTGTCAAAGTTCTGTTATTACGCCCTGAGCCATCCTGAGCCTGCGAGCGGCCTGCTCTGCCAGGTGCAGGTTATGGGTGATGAGTATGAAGGTAATCTGTTTTTCGCGGTTCAGCCGCCTGAAGAGTTCCATAATCTCGGACTCGGTCTCTTCGTCAAGATCTCCGGTGGGCTCGTCCGCAAGTATGACCTCAGGATTATTTATCAGCGCACGGGCTATGGCAACACGCCGCTGCTGTCCTCCTGAAAGCTGGTTCGGATATGAATCAACCCGGTCCCCAAGCCCAACCATGGACAAAAACTCGATTGCCCTTGCCTCGTTCGCTTTGTTCTGTTGAGGGTCCTGCTGAGGAGTAAAAAGTCCGGGGAGCAGAACATTTTCTTTGGCCGTGAGGATCGGCAGAAGACTGGCGAACTGGAACATGAACCCGATCTTTTCATTGCGGTATCCGGACAAATGGTTATCATCAAGCCTGCTGAGATCATTCCCGTTAAACAGTATCCTGCCTGACGTCGGCCTGATTATCCCGCCGATCATAGAAAGCAGCGTTGTCTTCCCCGAACCGGAATGACCAACGATCGACAGAAAATCGCCCTTTGCTATCTTCAGAGAAGCGTGATCAACAGCCTTGATCACAAGACCACCCACGGTATAGGTCCTGGACAGATCGGCAATTTCAATCTGTGTCATAATCAATCCTTCCGTATTGCCAGAAGAGGCTCCATCTTTCTGAGTCTCTGTATCGGCGAGAGAGCTCCGAGCGTACAGATGCCGGTGCCTGCGGCCAGGCTGAATAAAGCTATCGTCAGACGCTCCCACAGACTCAAATCCGCAGAGACATTCTTCAGAAGCATAAAATGCTTTGCCAGAAAAAAAGATACCGTCGTTCCGGCGACAATTCCGATAACGCTGCCGATCAGGCCTATAAAAAGGACCTCGACCATAAAAAGCCTGCTGACATGCGACTCGCGTGCGCCGATTGCCCTCATGATGCCGATCTCCCAGGCCCGCTCATTCGCAATGGCGGAAAATACAGCCCAGACCAGAAAAATCGAAAGGATGGAGGCCATCGCAACAGTAACAAAGAAGATCCGGTTAAGGTCCTTGAGGGTCCCCAGTATATTTCTGCCGATGTCCTTCCTGGCAACGGCGTTTACCTCAACGATCGAGTCTCCGATATCACCTGCCACCTTGCTGGGATCGATTCCCTTTTTAACTTTGGCAAATATTATGGAAATCTGTCCAGGTTTCAGGCTGGACTTGCCCTTTACCAGGATATCTTCAATATTAGACTCATCGATGAAAATTGCAGTATCAAGCCCGGTGCCGGTCTTTTCAAGCGTGCCCTTCATCTTAAATAAATTACCGAAAAGGTGACTGTCCACCTCGGTCAGGCCAAGGCTGATATTCAAGGCAGATTCGCTGCCGACGATTGCCTCTCCCTTATGCAACCTGCCCTTAAGTGCCTTGTCGAGCCAGGGCTTGATAATGAAATCCGTGTCCTGGTTAAAGGCAACCACCACGGTATCAGGCACATCGCAGCACTGACCGGTAATGCTGACGAGGTAGGTCTGGGCGGTCAGGGCCTCAATGCCTTTTACCTGTTTTACTCTTTCGATTATCCCCTTGTCCATATAGAAAGACTTGACCCTGTTTTCCAGCAGGATATCTTCGGCAGCCCCCCGCGAGCCCGACGGCACGATTATAACGTCAGCCCCGAGCCGGTCGGACGCAATGCGGATGACAGAATCAACACGTCTCACGAACGACAGCACAAAGACCAGGGCAGAAACCAGCAGCCCGATGGCCAGAATAAGAACTGTTGTCCTGAGCGGTTTCCGTCTGAGGTTCTTTGTCGCAAATGAAAAGAAGGTAAAAGAATCAGCCATAATACTTTTTATTATAAGGGATACAAGAAGATTCTTTCTATGCGGCCTTCCGGCAGGGCCTTGGGCCGCATAGAAAGATTCAAGAAAGGAGGAATACTATTTTTTGTAGACTGCGTCCAGGCCGCAGAGAATAGCGGTCTTGTCACCAAGCCCCATAGCCTTATGGCAGGCGAAGCAGGTCGAAACCGGCTTGCCGACGATCTTCTTGGCGTCCACATCATACAGCTGGATCTGGCCGTCTGTGATATTAACGTTCTTGCCGTCCTTCATGATCGGCTTGCCTTCTGCATCGCAGGCATCAGTCTTGCCATTTCTTACGGTCAGGAGTGCAAACTTGTTGTCAGGGGTCGGCATGGCATCATGGTTTTCACCCGAGGTGCTCATCTTCTCGTCGAGTTTTGCAAGGGTGTTTGCATCAAGCAGCCAGAATCTGTCGCCTACAGACTGGAAGACAACCTTATCGTCGCTGCTGAAATACTTTCTGAAATTGATGGTTTTGCCGGGTTCGCCCGCATGTGTAACGGTCTTGCCGATCTGCTTGAATTTGCCCTTATCGAGTTCCTTGAGGTCAACCATAACCAGATCAACCTTGCCGTTCATCTTGCCGTCTTCGCCCTTCATCGCAATGCTGATCAGGAACTTGTCCATCTTGTTGCTGTTGACTCCGTGGACAAACTGATAGGTGCCGGCTTTATAGCCGAGGTCGCTGATGAACACGCGGTGCTTGTGCTTGAGGTCTTTCTTGTCAAACACATCGACATAGCCCTCAGTGCCCATGAATACCGGCATGTAGTTGTCTTTTGACTGTCCTGATGCACAATAGATCGGCATCTTCTTTTCGCCGCCGGTGGAGCGCTTGTCAGGATCCATAGCGATATCGAGCAGTACCTTGCCTGTCTTCAGGTCAGACTTGCCGACATGCTGCTTGCCCTTAGGATCAAGCTGATAGGTGGACCAGAACATGACCGTATTGTTGTTGGAATCGATGCGGGCGTCGTGGGTCTTGTGGGTCTTGGTATCGCCGATATCGATCTTGTCGAGCTTGTTCATCTTTATCGGGTCGTCAGCATTGTTCGGATCGATCGTCACGTCAGCCTGAGCAAAATGACCGCCGTGCCCCGCAACATAAACGGTCGCGTTATAGGTCTTGGCCTTGGCAGCGGTAACAGTTGCGGTCTTTGAATCAACAGTGGTAAAAGCGAGGTAACCGCCAAAGCTGAGAGCGGCAATCAAAACAACGAACAAAATTTTCTTCATATTTTCTCCCCTTACGTTTTATTTATTTGTACGATATGCCAAAAGATATTACCCGAACAGCGATATCATTTTTCCGCAGACCACCTCCTCTTTTTTCCCCTTAACTTTCCGCCATATAGTATGGTACTCATATATTAAGATAGCATCTCAGGCAAACATGTTGTCAACCTGAAGTTGTAGCTTTAGGTAATCTCTCCGCTCAAAAACAACCACAAAATCCTAATACGGCACCACAGCATCAAACGTATGGAGACTCCTTGCAATATTGTCGAAGCTCAGCGTTGCGAGACTATTTTCAGGGTTATCCGAATATATATTTGCGCCCATCTCCTGAAGCATCTCCAGGCTCATCGCTATCGAGCCGTCGGCAGCCAGTTTTCTGCCCACCACAAAGACCGTGACTTCGTCATCGGCAAGGGTCAGGCCAACCGCCATTCTGAGCGCCTCCTGCTGCCGTTCCCTAACAAGCACCGCAATCTTTTTTTTCATACAGACCTCACGGCCCAGCCTCCTGGAATAAATCATTGTGTCATAACCGACATAATCCGTCAATAACTAATGTCAAAAATAGATTCCAGCGGTGACTTTATTTCATAATATCAAACCTATGGGTAAACGACTGTCTGTCATCATTCCGAACTACAACGGAGAAAAAACAATCGGCAGCTGCCTTGAGGCTGCCTATACCTCCCGGTTTGACGATTATGAAGTCATTGTGGTCGACGATGGATCCGGAGACGATTCGGTCCGGATCATAGAACAGTTCCCCTGCAGGCTGATTAAGCTCGGGACCCGGTCCGGCTCTGCCAGAGCCCGCAATGAGGGTGCCTGCCAGAGCACCGGAGAGGTTCTTTTTTTCATTGATGCAGACTGCCTCCTGCTGCCCGACACCCTCTCGGTCGTCGACCAGACTCTCAGAGGAAACGAAAGACGTGTCTTCGGCGGTACCTATACCCCGCTGCCGTATGACAAAGACTTTTTCAGCACCTTTCAGTCTGTTTTTATCCATTATTCAGAGACGAAAAAGACCGAACCTGATTATATTGCCGGCCACGCCCTGGCAATCAGCAGAAAACTTTTTCTGGAGCAGCAGGGCTTCCCTGAGACCTTTCTCCCGATCATCGAAGATGTTGAATTCAGCCATCGCCTTCGGAGGGCCGGCATAAAACTCGAGATGAATCCCGCCATACTCGTGACACACATATTCAACTTCTCCCTGGTGAAATCAATGCGGAACGCCTTCAGAAAATCGCATTTCTGGACAATCTATTCCCTGCAGAACAAGGACCTGGCAGCGGACTCGGGTACGGCCTCGGTCGAACTCAAGGTGAATGTCATTTCCTGGTTTGTCATTGCTGTTGCCGGGGCTCTCCTTATTCTCAGCCCGGGCAAGCTGCCTGCAGCACCGGCAGTGTCAGTTGCTCTGCTCACCATGGTTACCAATCTATATACCAGCCGCAGACTTCTGGGGGCCATGCATGCGGCCAAAGGGCCCGGGTTCGCCTGGCTGGCAGCACTCTATTACACCGCACTCTATCCTCTGGCAGTCGGTGCCGGTGGATTTTCAGGCCTCGTGAGATACTACCTGGTCTTCCGCGGCAAGGCTTTCTGATATGCATTCGCCCTTCCGTCATATCGGTTCGGTCATCTCTAAGAAAAGACCGATTCACCTGACCTTCTTCCTGACCAGGAGGTGCAATGCCCGCTGCCCCTTCTGTTTTTACCTGAAGGCGGAAGAGCCTCCGGCTGGGACTTCGGACGAGCTGTCGCTTGCCGAGATCACAAAAATATCCGAATCCTTCGGAAGCCTGCTCTGGCTTGCCTTCTCAGGCGGGGAAATCTTCCTGCGCGAAGATCTTGTCGAAATAAGCAGGACGTTTTATCAGAACAACAGGCCTGCGATCATGCTCTTCCCTACAAACGGCATGCTGCCGGAAGTAATTCACGAAAAAACTGAGATTATTCTCAAAGACAGCCAGAAGAGCACTATAGCCGTCAAGCTCTCGCTCGACGGGCTTTATCAGCAGCATGACGACGTGCGCAATACACCGGACAGTTTTGCCAAAACAATGCAGACCTACCACCTGCTCGGGAAACTGGTTTCAAAATATCCAAATTTTGAACTCGGCATCAATACCGTCTTCTGTTCAGAAAATCAGGATGAGATGGAGCCGATCATCGATTTCGTCAAAGGACTCGAACATATCAGAACCCACACCATATCCCTGGTTCGCGGAAATCTTTCGGACAAGAGTTTCAAACAGGTCGATCAGGAAAAATACCGGAAGGCGATAGAGCGTCTTGAATGCAACCTGAAGGATCGGACAACCGAGATCTACCGGTTCAAAGGGGCCAAGATTAAGGCAGCCCAGGATATCCTCCAGCGCAGGCTGATCCACCGGACAGAGCTGGAACAGAAACAACTGATCCCCTGTTATGCAGGAAAACTCAATCTGGTGATACACGAAAACGGCGATGTATTTCCGTGTGAGATCCTCACAAAGAAAATGGGAAATATCCGGGATGCGGGTTATGACATAAACAAAGTCCTGAAGACTTCAGCAGCCAGGGAAATACTGAAGGCAATCAGCAACAAAGAATGCTACTGCACCCATGAGTGCTACTTCATCACCAATATCCTCTTCAACCCCCGTCTCTACCCGGAGCTGCTGAAGGAATACAGGCAGCTGTAGCACCTTCTGAAAACTGCCACAACTGCCTTTCTAATGCCTCCTGTCTAATGCCTATTGGATCGAAAGGTTTTCGACTGCTATTGATCCGGAATTAAACGAGGCCGAACCTGTCAGCCTGGTCATCAGATTGTTGATGAAGAAGCCAGAATCATATCCGCCGCGAAACATAACATTTGTCGCACGGTTAAACAGGACCGTTTCTGCGAAATCTGTCCCCTGGACCTCCAGGGTATCTCCATTTACCGCTGCATCGTAGGCCGACTGTATTGTCGGATAATATACCGGCGTCACGCCTGCAATTCGGACCGGAGCAGATCCTGACGGAATGAATTCATAAGCCCCTATATCCACTGCCGCTCCGTATGGTCGCGCAATCCCCCTCTGATCAGTCGCCGGAGCACCCACGCTCGTCCCTGCGTCGATGGCAGGACTGCCGGACAACAGCGCATGCGTCAGAGTAGGCCCACTGTTGTTGGCTAGAGGGCCCAGGAGCGGATCTGTGCCCATCATGTCACCTGCCGAGGTAAAACCACAGGAAACATCGAAGCTGAGGTTGTGGCCGCCCGAGGTGAGCGTTCCCCCCCGGCAGTCGCCGGTGTTCCAAGAGATAATCGTGTTGGTTACCGTCCCTGTTGCAAACTTTACATTCAGGCCACCGCCACCGTACCGAATACCATTATTCGTGATCGTAGAATTCGTTATTGTCAGGCTGCCCGCCTCGGCATTTATCCCGCCGCCTGTATTCGGTGCATCATTGCCGGAGATGGTACTATTGGTAATCGCCACCGTCCCTGCCTCGATATTAATCCCTCCCCCTTCATTGAGACCGTTCCAGGCTACATTGTCAGTGACCGTACTGCCGCTAATTTCAAGATTACTTCCGATGTAGACATTCATCCCGGCTCCTTTTCCCGAGGCAGTGTTACCCTCTATCGTACTGCTGGTTAACCTGAATGTGCCCCACTTCGTGTAGATGCCAGCCCCAAAAGCTGCATTATTCAGGCTTATGACACTATTGTTCACCACAGTACTTCCCTGATTATAAATGCCTCCGCCAAAGGTGGCAGTACCGCTCGAAATTCTACATTTTTCGATCAGCAGGGACCCGTTATTAGCAATATCCCCACCTGCTGTATCCACGCCAGGAGGTAACCCTCCGGTAATCCAGAGTCCGGAAAAACCGGCAGCAATGCCTGATGCGGAAGGATCGACATGGAAGACTCTGTCCTGCTGCCCCGAGATATACGTGGATGAGAAGACAGATTCTACCCCGGCACCGACTATAACCATATTACTGCGAATATCCAGATCGCCTGTTGCTGCATCATCTTCTCCGTCCCCGGTAAGCGTCAACGGGTAGATACCGGCGGGAACCGAGATGCAGGAAAAGCCGCTTGCAGTATTGGCCTGCTGCACAGCAGCCCTGAGGGTGCAGAGCCCCCCTGCCGTTAAACAGATACCGTCGCCCGTATTTGCATCAACAACATCAAGAGTGCTGTTGACAGTAAGCTGAGTGCCGGAGGCGACTATGCCGCACGCAGAAAATTCCGATGTGTTTCCCAAAAGATCGGTTGCTGTTGCCGTTATATAATTTCCCGCAGCAGCATCCGGGAGTATGACAGAGAAAGTCCCGTTACCGAACCCATCGGTTGTTGCGGTTGTCTGGCCCAGGTAGGTCGCCCCTTCGCCATTTCCTGCGCTGTCGCATGCCGTATTGGCAAAGAGCTGTATGGTATACGCCGTACTCGCAGTACTGTTGAGGGTCCCCCGGATGTTTATGTAGCCGCAGGCTGTCTGGGCAGCGGTCAGAACTGGAAAATTCTGGCGATTGTTCGGCCCGGCATCGACATCACCCGCGTCATTTCCGGTAATGCCGTCTCCGACACTGGCAAAGGTGTCTCCGCCAAGGTCAATCCCCAGTTCTGTGTTCGAAAAGATGCTGTTATAAAGTATCGTGTTCTTTGTACTCGTGTCGCCGGCGATTTTTACCCCGTTGCCGTTATTGTAGGCGATCGTATTGGCCCCTGCCTCGGAACCGCCGATGGTATTACCGTTCACCGTGCACGATGGATCCAGTGAGCTGAGCCATACCCCTGTCCAGTTATTCGGAAGCGCAGAACCGTGGGCATCGACCCCGACGAAGTTCCCCTGGACAAGGTTGCCGGTGACCGACCCCGGTCCACCGCTAACCTGGGCCACCAGCGCAATGCCGGTGGCGCCATTACCGGATATGACATTACCACTGCCTTTTTCAGTTCCGCCGATGCGATTATTGCTGACGTTAACCCCGGCTCCGAACATATATATTCCGCTGTTAAAATTCGGTATGGCAGAAGTGCCGCTGAAATCCGTGCCGATATAATTTCCCTCTATGACGACATTCTGAGTTGTGCCGCCTCCTATCGCGTTTGCAACGTAAATGCCATCGCGGTTATTGCCGGAAATGAGATTGCGCGCTCCGGGTGTCCTGCCGCCGATGGTATGACCGGAACTCATGACAATAATACCTCCCGAGCCGGTATTGGCAATGGCCTGGGTACCGGCAGCGTTGGTGCCGATATAATTTCCCTTTATAATTGTTTGTTCTAATGAATACAGGGCAATGCCTCCCCCCACATTACCTGAGATGACATTCCGCTGCCAGGGCAGTTCCCCTCCGATTGTATGGACGATTCCTGCCCCTGAATTCAAAATGATTCCCGTCCACGCGTTGCCCGGACCCGCAGCAGTGCCTGACGGATTGGTGCCGATAAAGTTGCCTGATATCGTCATCCCCTCGACGGCACCGGTGATGCTAATGCCGTACTGCGAAAAACGGTTGATAACAAGCCCGGAGATTGTGACATTGCTTGCGTTGACGATAAGACCTGTAGCTGTTGCCCCGGCATTCGCTCCGCTGATTTCAATCAGGAGGACCGCGTTATCCCCATCAGCCAGGGTGTTTTTGCTCGAGCCCGGCTGCGTATAGCCATCGATCGTCACCGCTTCTGTAATAGTCGGCAGAGGTGTCAGCGGGGTGATTGTCTGCACCCCTCCCCCGCTGATATTGAACTCGATAAGATCAGCCCCGGGATTTGCATTTGCACTCGTTATGGCATCCCGCAAGGAGCCGGGGTCCGAGTCGCTCGTATTCGTGACCGTGTACGTTGCTGCAGATGCTGTATTACTGACGGGGCCTGCACACAGGAAAACACCAAAAATAATTATCAATAAAAAAAACTGTTTGTTCATGCCTTCCTCCTTGTACCTCTGGATTCATACGTGTCAACTTTCTACCCAAGGCGCTATGCTCCGGGAACGGTTGATCTTTATTTATGTATATTTTTTTATGTTTTAATTATATTTAGCAGTGAAGTGCAAGTCAATCTAAAAGGAAGATCTTCGGGGGGAAGCTATTCCCCCAGATATGCGTGTTTTACTTTGTCGTTATCGAGAAGTTCGCTGCTTTTTCCGTGTAGGGTGATCGCCCCGCTTTCGAGTACATAGCCGCGGTGGGAGAGCCTCAGCGCCGCCTTTGCGTTCTGCTCGACCAGCATCACGGTGACCCCCCGGGCATTGATCTCGTGGATCGTCCTGAAGATTTTAGAAACCATGATCGGAGCAAGCCCGAGCGAGGGCTCATCCAGTATCAGGATCTCCGGGTCTGACATCAGCGCCCGGCCGATGGCCAGCATCTGCTGCTCTCCGCCGCTGAGGGTCCCGCCGTACTGTCGAGTCCTCTCTCCGAGGATCGGGAAGAGCCCCATAACAGTCTCAAGAGATTCTCTCACATTGCCCCTGCCGAGGAAGGCCCCCATCTGAAGATTTTCGAGTACGGTCAGTTTCGGAAATATTCTCCTGCCCTCAGGCACATGGCTGATGCCCCTTTTGACAATGTGGTGCGGTTCCTCGCCCGCTATATCAACCCCGTTCAGCAGGATTCTACCCTCAGAGGGATGCAGCACGCCGGATATGGTCATGAGACAGGTTGATTTGCCGGCGCCATTGCTGCCGATGAGGGAGATGATTTCGCCTTTGCCTACTTCCAGATTAATGCCCCGGAGCGCATTTATGGGGCCATAGAAGGTATGGATATTTTCAAGTTTCAGCATAAGGGCCTAATCAGTCTCCTTGCCGAGATAGGCCTCGATCACCAGGGGATTGTTCTTAATCTCTTCAGGTGCCCCCTCGGCGATCTTCACCCCGTGGTCAAGCACCACAATCCGGTCGGAGATGCCCATCACCACCTTCATGTCATGCTCTATCAGGAGGACCGTCTTGCCCATGCAGCGCAGGTTGCTGATAAGGGCCATCATCTCATCCGTCTCCTGGGGGTTCATACCGGCTGTCGGTTCGTCGAGCAGAATTATTGAAGCCCCGGTAGCAAGGGCCCGGGCAATCTCGATCCTCCGCTGGGCGCCGTACGAAAGACTGCCCGAGACTTTTTCTGCATACTGTTCGAGCCCGAGAAGCTCCAGATATTCAAACGATTTCTCCCGCACAACCCTTTCGTCGCGCCTGAAGGACGGGCTCCTCAGAAGAGAGGCCAGCAGGCCGTACCTGATCGCGGCGTGCTGAGAGACCATCACATTTTCTATCACGGTCATCTCGCGGAAGAGCCTGATATTCTGAAACGTGCGTGCAATCCCGAGTCTGTTCACCCCTGCAGGAGAAAGCGCAGAAATGTCTTTTTCTGAAAGAAGGATACTCCCTTTCGTCGGCTTCATAAAACCGGTGAGGCAGTTGAAGAGCGTTGTCTTGCCTGCGCCGTTCGGACCGATGATGCTCAGAATTACCTCACCCCGGACTGAAAAGCTTATCTCTTCAATTGCCCTGATCCCCCCGAAATGTTTCGAGAGCGCCCTAACCTCAAGAAGCTGCATTGCGTCCTCCGAAGAGTCCCTGCGGCCGGAATACCATCAGGAATACAAGTCCGCAGCCGAGGGCCAGCATCCGGTACATCTGGACCTCGCGCAGCACCTCAGGCAGAAACACCAGCACAACCGCCCCGATAATGACCCCGACAATGCTGCCGAGACCTCCGATGATAACCATGCAGAGGACCAGCACCGACTCCATGAACGAAAAGCTCTCGGGCGAGACAAACCGCATCTTGGCAGCAAAAAGGCTCCCCGCCAGACCCGCCCAGAAGGCCGCAAAGGCACAGGAGTAAAGTTTGTAGAGGGTTGTGTTGATGCCCATGGCAGCAGACGCGATCTCATCCTCTCTGATCGCAACCCACGCCCTGCCGGTCTTCGAATCTTCCACCCGCCTCATTACGATAACCGCCAGGACCACAAAACCAAGAACAAGATAGTAATAATGGGAAAGCCTGTCGAGCGAGATGTTGAAAATATACGGTGACGCGATACCTGAAATCCCGTTGGGGCCCCTGGTGAAGCTGTCCCAGTTGTTCAGGATCAGGCGGACAATCTCTCCAAACCCCAGGGTAACGAGGGCAAGATAATCTCCCCTCAGGCGCACGGCAGGTGCTGCCAGCAGAAACCCGGCGGCCGTCGCGAGCGTTACCGACACCGGCAGCGCAGACCAGAAACCCATCCCCGCCTTTGTATTGAGCAGCGCATAGCTGTATGCGCCAATGGCATAAAAGGCCACAAAGCCCAGATTCAGCAGCCCGGTAAACCCGACGACCACATTCAGGCCGAGCGCAAGGATGATATAGATGCCCGCAATCACCGCGATATCGATGATATAGTCCTGTGCCACGATTGGCATGATGAGCACCGCCAGCAGCAGAAGGCCGTTGAGAAGGCGACCTTGAGGAAGGTGCTGTTGCATTACTGAGAAAAACGGGGTTATATTCCTTATGCCCCGAATCAGCAGATAAGAAAAAGGTATGGCAGCGGCCAGTGCGACGAAAAGGATTGCGGCAGCCCTGATACCCTTAAACGGCAAAAAAAGGAACGACAGCCAGAGGGCCATGCCCAGAGCCGGCAGGATTCTCGATCCTGTTGACTTTGCCCTGATCATATCTTCTCCTCGGATCTTTTTCCGAGCAGTCCCTCGGGCTTCACCAGGAGAATAAGTATCAGGACAACGAAAGCATAGGCATCTTTATATTCAGACGATATATAACTGGCGCCGAAGCTTTCAACCAGTCCCAGTACAATGCCGCCGATCATGGCCCCGGGAATACTGCCTATGCCTCCCAAAACCGCTGCGGTAAAGGCCTTGATGCCTGCTGAGTAGCCGATCGAATAATTCACCAGGCCGTAGTACATCGCCACCATAATGCCGGCCACAGCGGCAAGTCCGGACCCGATAACAAACGTTACGGAAATGACCCGGTCTATATTGATACCGACCAGCGAGGCCATCACCTTGTCCTGAGCCACGGCACGCATCGCCCTTCCGGTCCTGGTCTTCATCACAAAAAGGTGAAGCATAATCATGATGAGGGTCGAAACAACAATGATCGAGGCCTGCAGATAGGTCACCCGGGTCGAAAAAAGTTCAAATCCCGCGTTCCCGATGACCGACGGGAAGACCTTGTCTGACGTACCCTGGGTAAGCATCACATAGTTCTGCAGGAATATCGAGACCCCGATCGCGCTGATCAGGGGGCTGAGTCGCTGCGCGTTGCGCAGGGGCTTGTAGGCGATCTTTTCGATCGTGAGACCATAGGATGCACAAAATATAATCGTCAGGGCAAAGACAAGGAACAAAGACAGCGGCAAACTAAAGGCCGTCAGGCCGATAACCGTGAAGAAACCCAGCAGGATAATACCGAGATACGCCCCCAACATATATACCTCGCCATGGGCGAAGTTGATCAGTTCGAGAATCCCATAGACCATGGTGTATCCCAGAGCAATCAGGGCATAGACATTACCGAGAGTTAGGCCATTGATCAACTGCTGAAGAAACACAGGAGATATTAACAGGAAAACCTGCTATTTTTCAAAGAGACACCCGGCGCGGGGCCGGAGAAAAACAGGGAGTAATCAAGTGACCGCGATGGAACAGTCTGTCAGCGCATCTGGCTCAAAACCCGAAGAAGGCGTGTTCGGCAGACTGTTACGGGACCCCTGTCACCGGGACATTTTTTTCGTTGAGGAGGTCTTCAAAAAACCCGGATGCGGCACTTTATTATTGGTCGGAGGAGGCATGCCTGCGGCGGATTTAGACCGGGGCCGGGGTTCATCTTCGAACCTCAGTACATTGAGCAGATTTTCGACACTTTTTCCAAGATCCTCTGTCTCATGCTCGATAATATCGAAAAATTCCTGCATCTTTGCCCCGGCAATATTTTTGCTTTTTCCCAGGTAATATATCGCACCCTTGATGGAATTCAGGGGAGTCCGAAGTTCATGAGATATCTGAGTGAAGAGCTCTGGTTCAGACAGTCCTGTATCGACCGGTTTTTTGCTTACTTCTTCTAACTCGGCAGACTTGGCCCGCAACCGGGACTGCAGAAAGGCATTCTCCAGGATTATGGCAGCCTGGTTGGCGATAATCTTGAGCAGGGCAAATTCATCTTCAGTAAAGGGTTGACCTGTTTTCTTGTCGTTAATGTTAAAGACCCCGAGCAACCTCTTTCTGCAGATGACCGGACAGGAGATAAAAGACTTTGTTTTATAGTGGTTCCTTTTTTTTGACCTGAACCTCCTGTCTTTGTCAATGTCCCGCACGAGCAGGGGCGTCCTTTTCTTGGCAACAACACCGGCAATGCCCTCCCCGATCTTTTCCGTGTAGCCGGCTGTTAACTCGCTGTCGATGCCCTTTGAGGCAAGGATGAAGAGCTCCCCGCTTTCGTTTATCAGCATCAGAGACCCGGACTCGGCATTGGCATACTCCAGGGCAAGATCGAGCATGAGATGCGCTACGGTTTCGACGCTATCGGTAACGACGATGGCACTTGAGATTTCTTCGAGAATTGCAAACTTCCGTTTTGTAAGTTCCATACTCCTGCCTCTGCGCTATATTAATGATGTCGGCTGATTTTATTCAACAATTTTTTTAAGGTCCGGAGATACAGACCCTGCGGACCTCCTCCATACGGTCTCTTCTTCCGTCTTTTCGGAATTGTAAGAGTACAGGATCGCACAATCTTTCCCCAGGAGCTTTGCTCTGTGCAAGGCCAGGTCTGCCCTCTCAATAACATCTTCTATCGGTCTGCTGCAGTCATTATATACCGCAATGCCGATGCTCACGGTAAGCTTCCGTCCGGGGAGCCGGCACGTCGGTGACTGCCTTATATTTCTGATTTCGCATCTGATCCTCTCGGCAACCTTTAAGGCCGTCATCTCGGACGTCTGGGGCATGATAATCGCAAATTCCTCACCGCCATATCGCGCAAGAATATCATTCCCCCGTATCGAACGGGCCATCACCGAGGCGGCATCTTTCAATATGAGATCGCCCGCAAGATGACCTTCAGTATCGTTGAAGTGCTTAAAGTCATCGATATCGAGCATGGCAAGAGAGATCATGCCTCCGGAGCGCATTGCCCGCTGCTGCTCCTCCTCAAGACGTATATTGAAATAGCGCCTGTTGAAGAGGCCGGTAAGGCAGTCAGTGGTCGACAGCTCACGAAGATGCTCGACCTCCCGGTAGCAGTTGGAGATCTTCAGGATCAGAAAAACCTGGGCCGAAAAAGCCGAAAGGACAGAGAGATCGATCTCGGAAAAAGGATCTCCGGAGCGCTTATCAGAAACATTAAGGACGCCAATTGTCTCATGCCCCATACCCAGGGGAAGAATCACCGACGAGGAAGTCTTATACCGGGGCCTCGGGCAAGGCACATACTTGCTGATACCCGCGGCACAGTCAGTAACGATAGGAACGCCGTCTGCATAGACCTTCCCCGCAATACCCTCGCCTGTCCGCATCCTGATGCTCTCAATGAGCCACCGGTCGCCGCCGGTAACGGCAGCCACCCGAAGCGCATGGGTATCCTTCTCCGCAAGCATGAGCGAGCATTTCTCGGCGTTGACTAGGTTCGCGGCCGCCCTCGTGATGCTGTCATAGAGTCTATGGGGGCTTTTGAATTTGGCATACAGCTTATTTACCTTGTGGTAAACAGGAATCAATTCAGCTGACATCCTTAACATGTGCATGCCATCCTGCGGGTCAGATCCGCCAAACATTCCACCTGGTTGTTTATTTCCCCGCATGGCAGGGCCAAAGACCCGCCTGCCGGTACCCTGAAGCCGCGGCCATCCATCATGCTCTTTTATTAAGCAATAACCATACCCGGATACAAAACAGCCTATCCGAGATTTTTTTCAGATTACGGGTCAGTAACCCAGCATTTCCTGCAGAAAAAGATTGAATTTTATTTGGCATCCATTGTCCTGCCTCAAGATGTATCTGAAGGCACCACAATAATAATTCTTGCTTGTCAGGTCTGTATCTAAAAGATACAGACCTGACAAGCAACTTCGGGCAGAAGTATAGACGCAATGAACCATGATCGTACCATATCGGTAACTTCCTGTAAAAAAGGCTGTTTTCAGGCAAGGAAGTCCTGATGCACTGCATGCGGGACCGCGAGCAGGCGATGGCATGTGTTTTGCTCGATAGAAAGTGCAGCTACACATTGCGGCACAGGGAGCTTATATGATCGACCATGGCCTGCCGTTACAAAGACGAAAGATTTCAGCCATAAAACCAAAGATAGCCGTCATGCTGCACAATGAACTGTTCGGCGGACTTATTGTCGTCCTGATCTTCTTTCTGCTTCTGCTGAGTTCCTGTGCCAGCAATGAGAAGCTGACGCAGGCTGTTCTGCTGCAGCATGCCTCGCCGGCCGCGGCAGACAAAGCAGAACTTCTGAACGCAAAACTCATCAACAACAGCACCGTATCGCGGCAGACTGTTTCCTCCGCTGATTACCGGATCGGACCTGAAGACCTTCTCGAAATCGACGTGTTTCAGGTATCTGAATTGAAAACGTCAGCTAGGGTCAGTGCGAAAGGATATATCAAGCTTCATCTTATTGACAGGATCGAAGCGGCCGGACTCACCGTCGCGGAGCTGGAGTCCCTCATTGCAAAGAGGCTTGAGCAGTATATGACAGAACCCGTGGTCAGTGTCTTTGTCAAAGAATTCAGGAGCCAGCGCATCTCGGTCCTGGGGTCAGTAAAAAATCCGCTCGTCTATTATGTTACCGGCCAGAAATACCTGCTCGATATGATCTCAATGGCCGGAGGGCTGAGCCCGGAAGCAGGACTTGTCTGTATCGTACAGACCGTAACCGGGAGTTCCACGGAGAAAAACGCCAGGGAAAGGATCGTTATAGACCTGAATGAATTATTGATAAAGGGAAGGACCGAATTGAATATTCCGGTGCACTCCGGCGATGTCATTCAGGTGCCCCGCAGCGGCATTTTTTTTGTAACCGGCTCAGTAAAAGAACCGGGGGAATTTCAGCTCAGAGGAAAGACCACCCTGACGCAGGCACTCAGCATGGCAAAAGGGCTCAGCTATGAGGCCTCAAGCTCGGATATCAAGATATACCGGGATACGGGAAAAGCTCAACGTGAAGTCTTATCCGTAGACTATGATTCGGTTTTGGCAGGCGGGACCCTTGATACTGAACTGATAGACAGGGACATTATCATCATCGGCAACAGCCCGTTAAAGTCCTTCCTCAAGGGTATAGGCGGTGCCATAAATCTCGGCGCCATCAGCCTGGGCAAAGGCTTCTGAGAGGGCGCCATGGAGGAGAACAATAACAGAGAGATACCCCGGCAGTACGCGGTAAAACCCTATGAACCTTCCGAAATGCCGCCCTCACCCTTCGTCAGATACAGCAGCTATGAACAGCAGGAGGATTACCATTTAAGAGATTATATATCCGTCATCCTTAAGAGAAAATGGGTTGTCCTGTCCTTCTTCGTCGCGGTGGTTATCACCACGGCGGTCGTAACCTTCTCCCTGGTCCCCCTCTACCGCTCAACGGTCGTGATAAGAATCGATAAGCAGGGTCCGAACGTTCTCTCCTTCAAGGGGATGACCAACCTCGATGCCGATACCTATGAAACACAGCGCGAAATACTGAAAAGCAGGAGTCTCGCCGAAAGGGTAATCAGGAGGCTTGAACTCGATAAGAACAGAGACTTCCTGCCGATCGAAAATAAATTATCTGCAATGCTGAGTGCGGTCATTGATCCGGTAGTAAATGTTTTTTCGTATTTCCTCCCCCCGGGTCCGGGGAAAGAGGAAAAGACCAGCAGGGCAACCGTTGAGGGTGGGCAAAAGGCAACCCCGAAGGAAGAGATCCCGCCGTATCTGAGTAATTCCCTGACAGGCAGGCTCGAGGTCATCCCCGTCAAAAACTCTCAGCTCATGAAGATAAGCTTCATGTCCCACAAACCGGAGATTTCGCTCAATGTGGCCAACGCCGTAGCAGATGAATATATAGGATATGACCTCGACAGCCGGGTCGATGCCGGCAGAGAGGCCAAAGACTTTCTTGAAAAACAGATTGAAAGTGCAAAGCAAAAGGTAGAAACATCCGAGAGACTGCTGAACGAATACGCCTCGAAAAATGAAATCATATATATTGACAGCGACAAGCAGAGTGTACTCACGAGAAAACTGTCCGAAATCTCCTCTTCCCTGAATGGTGAAACCGCCGAGCGGATGCGGAAAGAGGCCTTATACAGACAGATAGTCGAATCCGGATCAAACAATCCCGCCATTATCAATAATGGCCTGATGCAGAACCTGAAGAACCAGTATGCAACACTGGAAGCCGAATACCTGAACCTCACGAAGACCTTTACCCCGGATTATCCGAAGATGCAGAACATGAAGCGCCAACTGGATGCCATCCGCCACAACATCGATAAGGAGGAGGCCGTTCTGACCAGGTCGATAGAATCCGACTATAAAGCCTCTCTCAAGAAAGAAGCTTATCTCCAGGCCGCGCTGGAAGGACAAAAGCGCAAGGTCCTTGATTTTCAGGAGCGGGCCGTCCAGTACCAGTCGCTCAAGAGAGAGGTCGAAGTAAATAAGGAGCTGCATAACAACCTGCTGCAGCGGCTCAATGAGGTGGGAGTGGCCGCACTGAGCAAATCGACCAACATCCAGATCGTCGACAGGGCATTATATCCGAAGCAGCCGGACAAGCCGAACAAGACCCAGAACTTCCTTCTGTCGATCATTTTTGGACTGCTGGGAGGCGTCGGCCTGGCGTTTCTTGTCGATTATTTTGACAACAGCGTAAAGGATACCGAAGAAATAGAGCGGAAAATGCACCTGACCTCCCTGGGCATGATACCGTATCAGCCGCAGCTGAATGCAGAGCGGCGGCCGCAGGTGATCAGCTCTGAATTCACAAACCCTGTTGCAGAGGCGTTTCGCTCCATCGGCACGTTTATCATGCTGTCGTCATCCTCAACGCCCCCCCGGAAAATACTCGTCACCAGTCCCGGGGCAGGTGAAGGCAAAACCACCATCTGTCTCAACATCGCCTCTGCCCTCTCGGAGACCCTGGGCAAGGGGATTATTATCGATGCCGACATGAGAAGACCGAAGCTGCACCATTCCTTCAGCGTGGATAACCGGGCAGGCCTTTCAACCTGCCTGTCCGGCAATACTGCCCTCGAAGATATTCACAGTGGCCTGATTAAGGCGACCTCTGTCAAGGACCTGAGCATCCTGACCTCCGGGCCTGTGCCGCCGAACCCCTCGAAACTCCTGCACTCGACGCGGATGAAAGACCTGCTTGATGCATTGTCAGAGATATACAACTTTGTCATTATTGACGCTCCTCCGATCATGGGGATGCCCGACAGCATTCTGCTCAGCAGTTTTGTCGACGGCACGATACTGGTAGTCAAGGCAGGGCAGACGCAGAGGAACGCGATAACCTCGGCAAAGCAGATCTTCGAGAACGTGAACGGCAACCTGCTGGGAGTCGTATTGAACGGCGTAAAAAAGGACGATCTCAAATATGGCTCCTATTCAAACTACTATTCATCCTATTTCAAGGGATAACGCTGATTCATTCCCGGGTATAAAGTATTTTTTTGTCATTGTCCGGCTTGACCGGACAATCCGGAACCTGTTGAAAAGACTGACCTCCCGATTGAGGATTTTGGGAAGGGCGTACACGATATGAAGCAATTCGCACGGAACTGGTCAGCATGAGCTGGTGAAAGCTATCACAATCAATGGGTATGCATGGGTAAACTCTCTAACAGTGCTTACAGAACCCGGGACCGGGAGTACAATTTACTACTGGCATCGGGACTTCTCTGCAGCTATGGGCGGAGTACGCCTGATGAGCTTTACCGAAAGGCAATAAAATGCTTTGAGGTCCTCATCGATATTCTCGAAGACACTGCCACGGCAGAGCATATCGCAGCCCTGACAGGCAGGCCGGCCACGGCAGTGCAGGACTCCGCCAGAACAATCATTGACCTCCTGCTTTTTAACAAAGGGGCTGACCCGTCTGTCTCTTTGGGCCTTCCGGAAAATACGGACAGGGCCGAGGCAACCAGAAGATGGAAACGTCTCATGGTGCTTTATCATCCTGACAGATATCCTGATAACCATGAATATGAAGAAAAAGCAAAGAAGATCAACGAGGCCCATGAAAAACTGCAGCAGGGCGGCGGGAAGCGCGTCTATGCCCTGCCTGATCAGACTGCAGCCTGGAGTGAACCGCCAGGCCTCCCTCTGTCTGACAGCGGCGGCGTCAGCAGAAGGGTTCCGGTCTTCGTCCTGGCCCTGGCGCTTTTTGTCCTGGTTATCACCCTGTGGCTTTTTATCAGTATATGACCGGCCGGTGAATAGCGAGCTATATATGATCGAATCTCCGGATCTCACAGAAAGGAGCATGCCACGAACGTGAACAGGGGGCTCACCGACATACACTGTCACATCCTGCAGGGACTTGATGACGGGGCATCCACCGCTGAAGAAACGATGCAAATGATCGAAATTGCCCTCAAAGACGGCATTTCGGACATGGTCGCCACCCCTCACATTGTCAGCGGTGTTTACAATAATACAAAAGACATCATAGAGACGGCGGTCCGGGAACTGCAGGGAGCAATACCCTTTTTACGACTTTACGGCGGGGCCGAAATAAGGATTGCCAGGGACCTTGCAAGCCGCATCGGAACGGAGGAACTTCCACTGATTAACAGCGGACATTACATGCTCCTGGAACTTCCGGCATACCTGCTTCCTCCGCTGCCCCAACTTGAAAACATCGTCAGAGACCTGGTGCAGTCGGACATCACCCCCATAATTGCGCACCCCGAGAGGAATATGCCGATACTGAAAGACCTGGCAATTATGGAAAAACTTATAGCCTGTGGTGCCCTCTTCCAGGTCACTGCCATGAGCATCACCACCCGCGACCAGAGCAGTCCCGGCCTGACGATGATCGAAAAGGGGTATATCCATGTTGTTGCATCCGACGCCCATGACGCCAGGAGCAGGCCGCCGGTTCTCTCGCCTGCCTATGAGACGGTGTCACGCAAATTCGGCAGGGCTGTTGCAGACGACCTCTTCATAACCAATCCCCAGAAAATAATACAGGGAGAACGTATCCGGCAGGGGTCTTCACCGCAAATGTCCTGCGGCAAATGACAGATGGCCTGACAAATGAGTAAAAAAGCGCATTACCCCGGCGAACCCGGGGCAATGCGCTTGACGGCCCGTATTGTTACAGACCGAATTGTTATGGACCAAACTATTATGGACCAAATTATTACGGAACTGAGACGAACTTCACGGCATCGGCGCTATAGCTCGTCGGTGTCGGGTTAGGGGCTGAAAGAGTTACTGAGCCG
>PNOC01000018.1 GCA_013824615.1 Thermodesulfovibrio sp. | reverse complement strand
CTATATGTATTTTATTGATATCGGTGAAGCGAAGATCGTCGGGTCGTCGCCGGAAATTCTCGTCAGACTCGAAGGCAGGAAGATTGTGCTGCGCCCTATAGCCGGGACAAGGAAGCGGGGAGAAACAGACACAGAGGACCGGGCGCTTGAAGAGGAACTCAAACAGGACCCCAAGGAGCTTGCCGAACATATTATGCTGGTAGACCTCGGCAGAAACGACGTCGGCAGGGTCTCGGAACCGGGCTCGGTGCAGGTGACCGGGATGATGGCGGTTGAGCGGTACAGCCATGTCATGCATTTGGTCTCGAATGTCGAAGGTGAATTGCAGAAGGGCCTGAATGCCTTTGATGTCCTTGCTGCCTGCTTTCCTGCCGGGACCGTATCAGGCGCTCCGAAGGTCAGAGCAATGGAGATCATCGATGAACTCGAACCGACCCAGCGCGGCCCATACGCCGGCGCCGTCGGCTACTTCAGTTACTCCGGGAATATGGATACCTGCATCACGATCCGGACACTCATAATTAAAGATGGAACGATCTATGTTCAGTCAGGTGCAGGCATTGTTGCCGACTCTCAGCCCGAAAGTGAGCACACCGAGACGGTGAACAAGGCCCGCGGAATGATAAAGGCCGTTGAAATGGCTGAGGAGGGTCTGGGCTGATGCTGCTGATGATCGACAACTATGATTCCTTTACCTATAACCTGGTCCAGTATCTTGGCGAGCTGGGGGAGGATATCAAAGTATTCAGGAATAATAAAATTACCCTTGAGGATATCGAACAGATGAAGCCCGACAGGATCGTCATATCTCCCGGGCCGTGCACGCCGAACGAGGCCGGAATTTCAGTGGGGACAATTGTACATTTTGCCGGAAAGATCCCGATTCTGGGTGTATGCCTCGGCCATCAGTCGATCGGCGCCGCCTTCGGTGGCGATATCATCCGGGCCCCGAAGCTGATGCACGGAAAGACCTCGATGGTCCAGCACGATGGCAAAACCGTCTATGAAGGGCTGCCGAACCCGTTCATCGCCACCCGATACCACTCCCTGGTGATCAAGAAAGAGACCATGCCTGCCTGCCTCGAGATAACGGCCTGGACCGACGACGGCGAGATTATGGGGGTCAGGCATAAGGAGTTCATCATCGAAGGGGTCCAGTTCCATCCCGAGTCGATCCTCACCACCTCCGGCAAGGACCTGCTCAGGAACTTTTTAAAACTGAAGTATTAGAATAAAGCCCTTGCCAGGGCTAATCCTCTATTTCAATCTCTGCTTCCTCTTCTCTGCGTCTTTTCATCTCTTCTTCGGCCTGGGCAAGGAGTTTTTCTTTTGCCTTCGCCCTGGCCTCCTGGTCTACGGTGAAGTCACCTTCGTTGAACGTCACGAACCGAAGCCATTTCAGAGAAAACTTCAGCAGCTCCAGTTCGTCCGCTGCGAGTTTCTTTAGCATCTCCTCATCGAGCTGGTAGGCCGAGATAAATTTCGGGGTAAGGGCCATGTCCCTGAAGAGGTCAAGGTTGGTGCTGACGATAAAGAAGAGCTGGAGCGAACGCTGGCTGAACTCTACCTTGCCGAGGGTCTTCGCTTTCAAAACGATCGCCATCCAGTCGTTGTTCATCTCATCATAAACATCAGACTCCTGGTCCTGCCGCCATTCCTGGACGGTCCAGACCTTTTCTTCGTTATGGCCGAGGCAGTGGTCTTCCTTGACCTTGATAAAAAAGTCCTCTCCGGACGTGCCGGTGTCCTTCTTCATCATGCCCATCCCTATAGGATAGTATCGGCAGGTAAGAGGGCGATCAGTGTAGACGGTGCAGCCATCAGGGGTCACAAACGGGCAGGACCGTCCTTCGTCATCCAGCATACGGAGACCTACGGTTTCCAGGGATGAACCCTCTATGGTCATGGGGACAGTATGCTCGTTGAGGAATTCCAGATAGGTCTTGCCCAGCCTGTTTTTAAGGCGATAGATATCATAGGGGGAAAGAATAATTTTGATGCCGCTGCAGCACTTGGTAAAACAGCCGATGCCTGGATAACACTTAAATCTGAAGCGCGATTTGCTGGTAAGGAACTCCGGGACAATAACGCTCTGTTTTATCTTGCCCTGGAGGGCCTGTTTTATCTCATTGACTGCGGCCTTGTCCTTGTTCTTCTTTTCACCCATGAAAGCACTCCTCTGTTGTAATGATTTTGCGTCAATGGCATACGGACGTTGGCAGATAAATGGGAAAAGGGAAGAAAGTATTCGCCGCTCATGCCGCTCTGTTTCCACTGAGCACGTTATCTGTATTATACTATAACCTCTGGGGTTGATACCATCACAGCCGGTCAGCCCGCAATTCACGAGGCCCAGGATTGATACATGAAAAAGGTGACGCTCTATTCTCTCAGCACGTGTCCTGTATGCAAAAAGGTGAAGACGTTTCTTGACGACAACGGCATCACATACACGCTTATTGAGGTCGACCTGCTGCAGAGTGGAGAGCAGTGGGTGATGACCAAGGAAGTAGCAAGGCACAATCCACAGTCGACTTATCCGACCACTGTGGTTGAAGAAGTTGTCGTCGGATATGATATAGACCGGCTGAGGGCCAAGATCCTCGGCAGCAATGCATCCGGGAAGACATGACTCCTGAGCAGCTCTTTGATCTGCTGACGACCTATGCCCACAGTCAGGGGATGGAGCTCAATCGCGACAAGACGTTTGTCCTGGATATTCTGGATGGACTGCTCAGGAATGAAGCACGCTATGGCTACCGGTCCTGCCCCTGCAGGCTGGCATCAGGTGTCGGGGAGATGGACGCCGACATCGTCTGTCCCTGCGCCTACCGTAATGCTGATGTCAGTGAATTCGGCAGCTGTTATTGCGGCCTGTATGTCTCTGCTGAGTGGAACGAAGAGAAGATTGCTCATATTACAGTACCTGAACGACGTGTAAAGAAAGAGGTAACGAATGGACATTCCTGAAATTGATGACAAAAGTGTTTTCGATCTGCTCGGCTTGAAGGATATCAAAGAGAGACCTGATATACTCCCGAAGATCAAGCTGGATGTAACTCCGCAGATGATGATGGAGCCGCGGTTTCAGTCCCGGCCTGAAGATCTTGAAAAATTGAAGGATATAACCGGGTATATGTTTTATATCGAGACCGAATCCGAAATCCCGGCCCTGATGCTCCTGAAGATCGGGAGGAGCGATATAACCAACACCGTGGGGAAGATCGAGGAAGTGCCGGCGGAAATGGTAAAGGCTGCAATCGAGCAGCCGGTGCTGCCCCCGGTATGCGGCATGTATGCCATCAGCGATGAGATCCGGAACTGGCTAAAAAAAGAACTTTCTGTTTAACTTGAGACTTATGAAAAAGTCCGGAATCTGTCATCCTCGGGCTTGACCCGGGGATCCAGGTTTATAAATAATCAGTGGGCTATGGATTCCCGTCTTCACGGGAATGACCGAAAATAAAGGTTTTTCAGGGATCTCAATTTATTGTTGTAAATAAAAAAAAGGGCTGGCCGGGAATATCCCGACCAGCCCTTGGTATTTCCTGCAACAGCTTCTAGATCAAAGGAACGATAAGAAGCGCGACAATGTTGATGACCTTGATCATCGGGTTGATCGCAGGTCCTGCGGTATCCTTGTAAGGATCGCCGACTGTGTCGCCCGTGACAGAGGCCTTGTGGCCCTCGCTGCCCTTCTTGTGAACTTTTCCTGTAGAATCAGTAACGCCGTCTTCAAAGGCTTTCTTGGCATTGTCCCATGCGCCGCCGCCACTGGTCATGGCGATAGCCTGGAAGAGTCCGGTCAGGATACTTCCCATAAGTACGCCTCCGAGGGCCTCTTTGCCCAGGAGAAGTCCAACAACAACGGGAACAACAACCGGGATAAGCGCAGGAACCATCATCTGCTGAATGGCGCCCTTGGTCACGATGTCAACGCACTTGCCGTACTCCGGCTTTCCCGTGCCTTCCATGATGCCGGGAATCTCTTTGAACTGCCTGCGCACTTCAACAACGATGCCGCCTGCAGCCTTAGCAACGGCCTCCATCAGGAGCGAGCCGTAATAATAAGGAAGCAGACCGCCGATGAAAAGGCCTGCCAGAACCATAGGGTTCGAAAGGTCAAACAGGATCGGAGTAGAGAATGACCTTGAATACTCTGCAAAAAGAACGAGAGCTGCAAGGGCTGCCGAACCGATAGCATAACCCTTTGTAACAGCCTTTGTGGTGTTGCCGACTGCATCCAACGGATCTGTGATAGCACGAATCTCTTCAGGCATTCCTGCCATTTCAGCTATACCACCTGCATTGTCTGTAATCGGGCCGTATGTGTCAATAGCTACAACAATGCCTGTCATAGAAAGCATCGAAACAGCTGACAGGGCTATAGCAAAAAGACCGCCCGACAAGTCTCCAGCAAACCCGCCGCCTAATTGATAAGCGCCGAGGATCGAAGCAACGATAACCAAAACAGGTGCTGCGGTTGACTTCATGCTGACCGCAAGGCCTGCGATAACGTTTGTTCCGTGACCAGTCAAGCTGGCTTGTGCAATATGCTTCACCGGTGGATACTGGGCAGCAGTGAAGTACTCAGTTATTACGACGATTATTCCGGTCAATGCAAGACCGATAAGCGCCATAAGAAAAACGTTAATCTGTGTAAATGAAGGGTGAGAGACCATTGAAGCCGGATCTACACCTTTCAGGAATTCACCGGTTACGATATAAAATGCTATTGCGGCAAGAACGCCGGCAACAGCGAGTCCCTTATAGAGGGCGCCCATGATATATCCGCTTTTACCGAGCCTTACTGCAAAGGTTCCGATAATGGAAGCGATGATAGATATTCCGCCGAGCATGAGGGGGAACTCGACCCATAGACTCTCAGCGCCAAAAACAGTCTTTGCAAGAAGCATTGCTGCAACGAGCGTAACCGTATATGTTTCATAAAGGTCAGCTGCCATGCCTGCACAGTCACCTACGTTGTCACCAACGTTATCTGCGATAACAGCAGGGTTCCTGGGATCATCTTCAGGAATTCCAGCTTCAACTTTTCCGACGAGGTCAGCTCCTACGTCTGCTGCCTTTGTATATATACCACCTGCGATACGGGCAAACACGCTCATAAGCGAACAGCCGAATCCGAGTCCTACAAGTGCATGGAATGCCTGTTCAGGAGCAGACTGTTTAGCTATAAAATAAAAACCCGCAAGTCCGATGATACCAAGACCTACAACCATAACGCCGGTAACTGATCCGCCCTTAAAAGCAAGGCCGAGTGCAGCCTGGAGGCCCTTGTGGGCAGCCTGAGCTGTACGCACATTGGCCCGCACCGATACCATCATGCCGATGTATCCGGCTACCGCCGAACCGACCGTTCCGATAACGAACCCTATTGCTGTCCAGGTCCCGAGGAAAGACAACATAATCGTCAAAGGCACCGCAACCATAGCAACCGTTTTGTACTCACGTGCGAGGAAAGCCATTGCACCCTCTTTGACCGCATTTGAAATCTCCTGCATCTTCGCATTTCCTGCATCCTGCTTTGATACCCACATTGCAGTCATCGCAGCGTATATAACGCCTAACGCTCCGCAACCTAAAGCAAATAAAATAGTATTACTAAGTCCACTCATTCAAACTCCTCCTTTTCTTAAAAAAATTATTATATAAATAAATTATTGAACCGTACCAAGACTAAAGGCCTCTGACTTCACCTCCTTTAAGCTATTGATTCCAGATGAAAACTTTTTAGGAAATCGTATCAACCCGGGTATTTATCTGAGATATAATCCTTCAGATAATGGTTCTCTGCCCGGAGATCGGTCACCTGAGCCTTTACCACGTCCCTGATCGACAGCATGGCGATCAGCTTGTTCTTCTCGAGGATCGGCAGGTGCCGGATCCTGTTCTTGATCATAATGGTTGTCACATAGCAGAGGTCATCGTCAGCCTCAACAATGATCAGATTGGTGGTCATGACCTCCGCAATTTTGATGTCCTTGAAATGGCGGTCGCCCTTCCTGGTCCAGCATTTCAGCACGTCCCTTTCGGTGAACATGCCGACCGGTTTGCCGTCGCTGTCAACCACGACCAATGCGCCGATCTCATTTTCGACCATAATGCTGACGGCATCCGCCACTGTCCTGTCCGTGGCAAGGGACACAATCTCTCTCTCTACATCTCCGAGAATCTCTTTCACCGTAGCCATACGCTCATACCTCCCTGGGCTGCTTCATATGCAGCCATGCGTTTGTTAAGCTTTATCCCTGCCCGTATGCTTTGCATAAACCAGGGCGGTTGTCCTGTAGACCATATGGGCCATTTTCGAAAACGGGGCATAGGCAAACAGGAAAAAAACCACGACCAGGTGAATAAAATACACCGGGTAAGCCAGCACCGGAACATGCAGCAGCCGCAGAATCTCTGAAAGCAGGCCGGTGGTTACGATCGTAAAAATGACGCCGATAAAAAGCCAGTCAAAGTAACTGCCGGAACCGGCCTTCTCCGCGTGCTTCAGCCTGTTGATGATAACCAGGGTGATGCCGATTAGCAGCGAGGCAGCACTAAGGTTCCCGAATATCTTCATCGGATCGCGCAACGGATACGGGGACAGCCACTGCATACCATACAGGTAAACAATCGCCCAGGTTGTCGTTATTGCAAGACCGACAAAGCCATAGAACGTAAACAGATGCGAGCGCGACCGGTCCACGGTCTCTTCACAGGTCTTGAATTTTTTGTGCGCCAGGAACTCCGTAACCGTGGCCATGATGGCGGCCATGGGCAGTCCCTTCACCTTTGTTCCGGAGGTCAGGTCTTTCCAGTAGCGGGTTATGCCGACGCCAAAGCCGATCATGGCAAAAATAGCGGACATGATAAAGACAGCATCAATAACCGGAACCGGCATGAATTTCTCTGCGTAAACAATCTCACCATCGGGAATTTTCAGGTTCCCGAGGGCCATGAGAACAGCGCCGAATATCAGCACCGGGACAGCAAACGTAAGCAGCAGGAACTTCGGGTCAGCCACTGCCTTGCCGACAAAGCTCGGGAAGGCATAATGCTCAATGCTCAGTTTCCTGATTGCGCCGAGCACCTCGCCGGGCTTTGCCCCACGGGGGCAATAGGCAGTACAGTCGCTGCACTGGTGGCAGAGCCAAATATCCGGATTGCTGAGCAGTTTGTCCTTCAGCCCCCACTGTGCCTGGACCATCTCTTTCCTCGGAAACGGTTTGTCGTCAGGGGTGACTTTGCAGACCACACTGCAGGTCGCGCACTGAAAGCATTTCTTGAGCGATTCACCACCGGCGTTGATAACGCTGTTTATAAACTTAAGGTCAGGTTTAATCTGTTCTGACATGTATTCCTCCTCTTTTTATAACTGGAACCTGCTATTTTACAGATCCTTAAACGGATTAGGCCCTATCTCTTCAACCCGTGCCACAAAGTCGTTGATTATCTGCGGCAGCTTGTCATACTCTGAAATCGATACCTGTATCAACTGGCACCGCTCAGCCTCAAGCTGGAGTTTATTCAGCGTCTCCTGAACCTTGCTGAAGCGGTAGTTGGCAAGCTCACTGCCTTTGACAAAGTGGCACTGGTAGTTCTCACCATACTTGCAGCCCAACAGCAGGACCCCGTCGATACCGGTCGAGAAGGCGTCCGTAACCCAGACAAGGTTCGTTGCGCCCAGGCACCGCACAGGAATTATCCTGACGCTCGGACTGATCTTCATGCGTTTGATCGCAGCACTGTCGAGTGCAGGATAGGCATCGTTTTCACAGGCCAGCACGAGTATGCGGAAGTCATCCTCGTTGATATCGATCGCTTTCAGCATGGAACCGACAATGTCGACGCTGAAGTCCTTGAACGAAACGATTCTTTCAGGACATGCGCCCAGACAGGTAGCGCAGCGGCGGCAGCGGTTGACTCTGAAGAACGGCGTACCCTTTGCATCCTCGTCGATAGCGCCGAACGGACATTCGTCCGTGCATCTCTTGCAGGAGGTACACTTGATCATCATCGGGTCCGGGAAGGTCTGATCCCATGCCCGCGGATGAACTGCCGTGCCGGTGGCAACATGCTCCACACACTGGATAGCCTTCAGTGCTGCACCGGCAGCGTCCTGGGCAGCTTCAGCCATGTTCATCGGCTGACGCACACATCCTGCAGAGTAGATACCGGTCCTTCTCGTCTCGTACTGGAAACAGATGAAGTTCGAATCGGCAAAGCCGTAGGCACCTTCCAGAGTCGGCAATTCCGGCCCCTGTTTATAGTTGAGATTCAATATGAAATCAGGCTTTGCGGTTTCATCCACGTAAGCCTTCTTGGCATCATCGCCTTTTTTACCGGCCTCGGTCAGGCCATCGAGATACTCCTGCGGAGCACGGGTAGCCGGGACGACGCCGATGGCAAGAACAACCAGGTCAGCCTCTACCTGTATCTTCTCACCGAGAAACGTGTGGTCAGCCTCGACATAGAGGTTCCCGTTGCCGGCATCGGTAATAGCGCTTACTTCAGCCTTGGTCAGCAGCACGCCGGGGTTGTTCTGCATATTCTTATAGAACAGCTCGCTCTGGCCCGGGGTCCTGATGTCTTTGTAGAAGATCATGGCGACTGCGTCGCTGTTTTTCTCGCGCACATACTGTGCCTGCTTCAGAGAGGTCGCGCAGCAGAAGGACGAACAGTACGGAAGATGGTTGGCATCACGGGAACCGGCGCACTGTATAAAGGCAACCTTCTTCGCCTCTTTGCCGTCAGAAGGGCGGATAATCTTGCCCTTCTTCGCCATCTCTTCCATCTGTACGCTGGTGATAACATTCGGATTGCCATAGCCGAGGTGGACCAGCTTCGTGGCATCATATGGCTTCCAGCCGGCTGCCATGATAAAGGCCCCGACCTTGATGGTCTCACTCGCTCCATTGGCAGCGAGCGTCACATCAAAAAGACCAGGCTGACCATCCGTCTTCTCAATGGTCGTCGATTTATAGACCTTGATATTCTGATGCGCTTCTACTTCCTTGATCTTGTCGAAGATCATGGGTTCGTCCAGCTTTTCATAAGGGTACTGACGGGGAGCTTCCTTATAGAGTTTTGCCGACCACCCGCCGAGTTCAGCCTCTTTTTCGACCAGGGTAACCTGGTAACCTGCATTCGCTGCCTCAAGGGCTGCAGTCAGTCCGGAAATACCGCCGCCAATAACCATAATCGCATTGCTCAGGTCAGGCAGGATATTGGGCTCCGGCAGATTTCCCTTCTGCGTCTTGATCACACCCATCTTCAGGTAATCTTCGGCCAAAGTCTGGGTCGCCTCGGTCATCGGCTCCTGGGTCCAGGACACAAACTCACGGAGGTTGACCCGCTCTGTCAGGGTCCCGGGGAAATCGAACTCCTCAAACTTGACGCGGGGAGAGCAGGCGCCAACGATGATGGTATTCGTCCCTTCCTTGACATCGTTTCTGATCAGCTCCAGCCCTTCGGGGCTGCAGAGAATTCCATGCTCTTTGATCTGCTCTGCAGGGACTCTTGCACCGCCGGCCGTGTTCTTCTTCAGCTTTTCTATGTCAACGGTCTCGCCGATGCCGCAGCCTTTACAGATATATACACCGAATTTCTTCTCCATTGTAGCCTCTACCTCCTCGCACTCTGAATGCTTTTTATTGCAACCCCTGTTGCATCCTGAACTGACTTAGCAACATCAACCGGGCTCTTGAGCGTGCCGACTGCGTAGATACCCTTTTGAAGGGTTGCAGGCAGCACAAAGCCGTCTGGTGTTAACGAGACTTCAACGGGGATCTTCGAATTCTTTGTTGACGGAACCATGCCTGCGGCAAGGACAACCATATCAAAGGACCTCCTGATCTTCTTGCCTCCAAAGATATCCTCTGCCTCGAGTATAACGTCCCCGGTGGCCGGGTCTTCCGTTATACCGGCAACCTTGCCCTTTGTCAGAGTAACATTCGGGTCGTCCTTGACCTTCCAGTAGAACTGCTCGTAGCGTCCGGGGGTCCTGATATCGATATAGAAAATCTCGGCCTTGGCATCAGGGTACTGTTCCCTGACATAGGTTGCCTGCTTCAAAGATGCCATGCAGCAGATAAAGGAACAATATGGCAGATGGTTTTCATCCCTGCTTCCGGCGCACTGGACAAAGGCGATGTTCTTCACCTCTTTCCCGTCGGACGGCCTGAGTACCTTGCCTGCGGTCGGCCCGTTCGGGGAGGCGAGCCGCTCCATCTGCATGTTGGTGATAACGTTCTTGATTTTTCCGCCGCCCAGGTTGTCGAGCTTCGAAACATCATACAGGTCCCAGCCCGCGGCCAAAATGATTGAACTCACCTTGAGCGTTATGGTCTCCGGCTTCATATCAAGGTCAATCGCATTGTATTTACAGGCCTCGGCGCATTTGCCGCAGGCCTTGCCCTTGCAGTACCGGTCATCAATTGCATAAATGAACGGAAATGCCTGATTATGCGTTATGTAGGCGGCCTTTGTTGTATCCAGCCCGAAGTTGAACTCGTTCGGCATCTCGACAGGACAGGCCTCGGCGCAGGCATTACAACCGACGCACTTATCATTGACATACCGGGGTTTAATCTTGACGGTTACTTCAAAGGCACCCTCCTGCCCGGTGATTTTTTCGACCTCGGCGAGGGTATGGTACGCTACGTCTCCACTGTTCTTGATCCGCTTGAAATTTATTTCAAGACCGCAGTTGGGGGGGCAAAGCTTCGGGAAATATTTATTGAGCTGCGTTACCCTGCCGCCAAAGAAGGGGGTCTTTTCAACAATAATAACCTCGGACCCTGCCTCAGCCGTTTCAACCGCTGCCGTAAGGCCGCTGAAGCCGCCTCCGATAACAAGTACTTTTTTATTTTCTGCCATGCTTATCCTCCTTTAGGCAGTAAGTCAGTTTGCTCGAGTGCAAAATGCATACTGTACAGTACAAAAACCGGTTTTGCGCTGTGCATTGTGCATTGCGCTGTATAAAGATGCAGGGAGGGCTTGCGCCCTCCCTGCACAGGTGACTAGTCTGCTACGAGCGAAACATACGGGACCTTCTTCAGTTCCCATGTGTTCTTTTCAGCATCATACTTCGAGTTGACAAAGCACTTCCAGTCTGTATCATTGATAGCAAGGAAGTCGCCTCTGTAGTAGTAGCCAGGATACCTGGTCTCTTCCCTGAAGAGGATATGACGGGCATGTGCCTCAACAGAAAGGATTCTGTGGTAGTTCTCCCAGCATCTCATCAGCTCATGGAGGTTGCTTGCGCCCATGAGGGCAGCATCTTCCTTGAGCATTTCAAGCAGCTTCAGACCTTCGTTCAGCATGGTCTTGGATGTCATGTACCAGGTGGAGATTCCGCCAAAGTACTCGTCGGAAATCTTCTGCAGTCTGGTCTGGAGCATCTTCGGCCTGATGTAATGAGGGTTGATTGCCGGATCAGTTGAAACAGTCTTGTACTTCTCATACGTCTCAAACGGGAAGTAAAGGTCTGCTGCAATCTGGTCTGCAGTCTCCTTGATCGCAGGCTTGTAATCTGCGTGGTCAAACATGAACTGCAGTGCTGACTTGGCTGCAATTCTTCCTTCTGCATGTGAGCCGGAGGAGAACTTGTGGCCGGATGCGCCGCAGATGTCGCCAGCCATAAAGAGGCCGGGGACGGTGGACATCCTGTTGTAGCCCCAGTTGTAATGGGCAGGTGCACCAAGATCGTCAGGTCCGCTGCACCAGAAGCCTGCACAGCCTGCATGTGAACCGAGGAGATACGGCTCGGTCGGCATGATTTCTGAAGGCTCCTTGTTCGGCTCGATGTTCTTGCAGGCCCAGAGACCGGCCTGACCAATAGCCATATCGAGGAAGTCTTCCCATGCCTCTGCCTCAAGGTGCTTGATCTTCTTGGCGCCTTCTTTGTCGCCAAGCTTTTCCTTGAAGTTCGCGCTGAGAATATCCATGGCTGTATGGGTATTCAGATAGATCGGGCCCTTGCCTGCCTTCATGTCCATCATCATCATATGGTTTCTGATGCAGGTGCCGAGCTTTGCAGCATAGGGGCTGTAGAGCTTTGAAGTCTCTTCAAAGTTGGAGCCGACGCAATAGTCTTCGCCGAGTGCGTTGGTTGCCTTTGCCTTGAAGAAGAGGAACCATGCGCCGACAGGACCGTAGCCGTCCTTAAACCGTGCAGGCACGAACCTGTTTTCCATCATGGTCAGCTCTGCGCCGGCCTGAAGACCGAGTGCATAGCCTGAACCTGAGTTCCATACAGGATACCATGCGCGGCCCTGGCCTTCCTGGGTCGAACGCGGCCTGAAGACGTTAACTGCTCCGCCTGAGGCGTTGATCATGACCTTTGCCTTAAAGAGGTATATCTTGTTCTCTCTTACGCTGAAGCCGGCTGCTGCTGCAACCCTCTTGGGGTCGTTGGCATCATGGTAAAGTTTTACGATGAATACTCTTTCATAGTGGTTCTGTGCAACACCGGTCTCAGCCCTGTTGAGTTCAAGGGCCTTCTTTGCAGCCTCTGCAACGATGACTTTGTAGGATTCACCGTTGATCATGATCTGCCATTTGCCGGAACGAACCGGCTCGCCGCCGTCCTTCAGCAGCTTCTTGCCGGCATCTCTTGCCTGGAAGCCGTCGAGGGAGAAGCCGTCATCGCCTTTTTTCCAGATGGGGAGACCCCATTCTTCGAAGAGCTGGACGGAATCATCGACGTGCCTGCCAAGGTCATAAACGAGATCATCTCTTGTTATGCCCATGAGGTCGCCTCTGACCATCTTCACATAATCCTTGGGGTCATTCTCACCCATATAGGTATTGATTGCGGAAAGTCCCATGGCCACGGCACCGGATCTGTCTGTTGCTGCCTTGTCGACCATGGTGATCTTGATGTTCTTGCCTTTTGCCCACTGCGTTGCCTCATAGGCTGAACCGCAGCATGCCATACCGCCGCCGATGAGAAGGATATCGGTTTCTACCTCAACCACCTCAGGCTTCTGGCAAAATGAAAACGTACAGGTTTCTTTTTCCATTATTTAGCCTCCTTATTTCAGTGAGGGCATGGTCTTGCCCGCACCCTGATGTGTGAAAAACCCTGGCTGCTTCAGCTTGGACAGATCTGCAGCCGGCTTGCCTGCATACGGATCAACCGAGCCTTCTGCGGTCAGTCTGATCGGGAATTTGAACCTTTTGAGGGATCCGTTCCTGAACTTGATCGTCCACATGATGGAGTCAGTACCTCTCATCGGGATAACGTTTCCACCCAGGGGTGCGAAATCCTGATAAGCCCGTACCTCAATAGCCTGCTGAGGGCAGATCTTCACGCAGTTGTAGCACTCCCAGCACTGCTCCGGCTCCTGATTGTATGCCTTCATGAGATCCCTGTTGAGGGTCATGAGGTCATTGGGGCAGATATACTGGCAAGCAGTCTTATCCTGCGCCTTGCAACCGTCACACTTCTCTGTAATAACAAAACTTGGCATTAACTAACCTCCTTTGAGATTTTTTATTGGTGATGTAGATGATTATAGATAAGCACTCTAACAAACCTGCTTCCTTTTAATGATGCCGGTACTTCACCCCCTCTCATCTTCGTAACGGGCAACGGGGCAGCGGGGCGTATCCTCCGCCCCTTGCCCGCAGCCCATATCTTAATGAAGTCGATAATTATGCGCCTTTCTCTGTGCGTTGCCTTTACGTATGAATGATGAATTTATTTTTCAAGACTCTGATAGTATTTAATCAGAATTTCAGCCACTTCAGGCCGTGAGAATTCTTTGGGTGGTGCAATACCTTTACCCAGCATTTCACGAACTTTTGTACCTGAAAGCAGAACAAAGTCTTCTTTTACATGATCAGGTGCTTCACACATCATTACAACCTTGTCCAGTTTCTTCGAGTAGGCAGTGTGGTCAGCTTTGAAGATTTCAATTTTAAGTGCACCGGCAGGCACCTCATTATCAAAGATGGTCTGCGCATCAAATGCACCATAGTGATCGCCGACGCCCGCATGGTCACGACCGACAATGAAGTGCGTTGCGCCCATGTTCTGGCGGAATACTGCATGCAATACAGCTTCTTTCGGGCCGGCATAAAGCATATCGAAGCCGTACCCGGTAACCATTGCGCTGTTTTTGGGGAAATAGAGCTCAACCATTTTACGGATCGCAGCATCACGCACAGGTGCGGGTATATCTCCCGGCTTCAGCTTGCCAAGCAGCATATGAATAACCAGACCGTCACAGCCCAGGCGCTTCATGGCCATATGGCAAAGTTCTTCGTGAGCAAGATGCATCGGGTTGCGCGTCTGGAAGGCAACGACCTTACTCCAGCCGCGCTCAGCGATCTCGTTGCGGATTTCAACTGCAGTGCGGAACGTGTCCGGGAATTCAGACTGGAAGTAAGAAAAGTTTAATACTTTGATCGGACCTGATATGCAGATCTTACCCTGAGAATTGAAGGCTTCAACTCCGGGATGTGCTTCCTCAGCACGAGGACGATAAATTTCCTGAGACATCATCGCCATCTCTGCATCGCTGAACTCTTCCACCGCTTCCACATCCATAACTGCAAGAATGGGATGGCCATCGATGTTAGGATCTTTCAGTGCTATCCGGTCGCCGGCCTTAACGCCACCGGCATCTTTGACCAGGTTCAAGACGGGAACAGGCCAGAACAAGCCGGATGCTGTTTTCATGCTCTTAGCAACAGACAGGGCATCGGCCTTATTCATATAACCGGTCAAGGGGTTGAAGTAGCCACCGCCCAGCATAACCGCATTCGCTGCAGTAGCTGAACTCACAACAATGGAAGCAAGACCTTCAGCTTTTTTCTGCAGGGCTTCATTTTCAGCCGTGTCATATACAAATAATGGATTTAGTGCGTCTGAACCATGTGGCTTAATCAAAGACATTCTGTATTCCTCCTGTGAATTAAATTAAAGTCAGTAACGTATCTTTTACTGATAGTCTGTTCAGTCTGTACGAAGCGGTTTTGCGTCCACGGTCTGCTTTCCGAAACACCATATGATATTCAAATAAATTTTACTTATGGCAGTTATAATATTTTTACAACCCTATAACTATAAGCCTCACCTTTTTTTTAAGTCAAATTCATATTTCTGATAAATAGATAAGAATTACTTATTTATCTGATTCCAGAATTATCAGCCGACAGCACAATAAATGCCTCACAAGCCTCAAAAAGATAATAATTCATTGAAATCAGTCAGTTAAAAAAACAAAGTTGCGATTTTTTATACTTTTTTTTATACTAAAGCAGTTATTAAATGTATGCTGCTGAATTGCAGCCCCGTCATTATAATCATAAGTTTCTATAAAAAAGCAAGGTGGTTTCATGAAATTCTTTATTGACACAGCAAACATTGACGAAATCAAAAAGGCATGGGATCTCGGGGTGGTCGATGGCGTAACCACGAACCCGTCACTTCTGGCGAAGGAAGGCAAGGACCCTGTTGAGACCTTCAAAGCAATCTGCAGCATTGTTGACGGGCCGGTCAGCGCCGAGGTGGTCGGCCTTACTGCCGGTGAAATGATCAGGGAGGCGACAGTCCTGGCGAAGATCCATAAAAATATCGTTATTAAAATCCCGATGATCGAGGAAGGGCTGAAGGCCGTAAAAAAATTGTCGGCAGCCGGCATCAGAACCAATGTCACCCTCATATTCTCTTCCACGCAGGCGCTGCTTGCGGCAAAAGCAGGGGCAACGTTTGTCAGCCCTTTTGTCGGAAGACTCGATGACATCAGTCATGACGGCATGGCTATCGTCCAGGAGATCGTCGATATTTACGACAACTATTTATTTGATACCGAGATTATTGTCGCCAGCATAAGAAACCCTCTCCATGTCCTCGACGCCGCCCGGATGGGTGCGGACATTGCAACGATCCCGTATTCTGTCATCACGCAGCTGATAAAGCATCCGCTGACCGATATAGGACTCGCAAAGTTCTTAAAGGACTGGGAAAAGGTCCCGAAGAAGAAATCCTCTTCGGGAAAATAATACTTTTATGCCTATTTTTGAATATGCCTGCAATGACTGTGGTGAAGAGTTCGAGAAACTGGTCTTTGCAGGCACCACGGTGCAGTGTCCGAAATGCTCTGCCGGAAATATCAGGAAAAAGATGTCAACCTTCGGAATGAGCGGCGGGGAGAAGCCGCCTGCTGCCGGTTCTTCGTCAGGCTGCAGCTCCTGCAGCGGAGGCTCCTGCAGCACCTGTAAATAGCTTTTACTGTTCCGGGTATATAAAGGGGTTGGCACGCAGGACTTTTGAGACCTTCAGCGGCCTGCCCTCCAGCACCAGGACAGCCATGCCACGGTCTTCGGTCTTCTTGCCCGCGATGGTCCAGACACTCTTCCACGAGACATTCAGAAGCACCTGGTTCTGCTCAATCTCAAACCAGCGGGGCGTAAATGACAACTCAATCTGGTCAAACATCTTCTTGCTGGCAGTGATGTCCCGATAACCCTGCTCTGTCGAGTTCTTCTGCAGCGCCACGCGGTCATTGCCGACAAAGGCATTTCGTATCGTCTCGGCCATAGCAGCCGCCTCGGTATAGGCAGCCGACTCCTGAGAAACCTGTTTGACTTCTTTTTTTCCGCCGCAGGCAGCAAACGACAGAGCAACAATAAGCAGCAGTACGGTCTTTTTCATAACACCTCTTTCCATCCCTTGTTTGTTTTTAATGATAAAACGTCGGTTCTTTTTTTGCAACACGGCAGTTCTGCTGCGGCGCTCCGGATGAAAACACTGTTGCTTTTATCTCCTGTCATCCTGCAAACTAGAAACAGTTACAGGTGTTGTTGACTTAAAAGGGAATCCTGTTGGAATCAGGAGCGGTCCCGCCGCTGTAGTCCCGACTCCGGTGTTTCGGAGTAGACGTTTTTTGCTGGAAATGCGCCACTGTCCGCCGCAGCGGATGGGAAGGCTTGGCAAAGACCGGGAGAGCCAGAAGACCTGCCTGTACAAGAGAGTAATCAGCGAACCGTGCCTACTCAGGCAGCACTGAGTGTATGAAAGCCGCTGATCTGACATGCCTTTCCGTGGAGGAAGGTGAGGATAAAGTAAACCAGGGTGCAATCCTCAGGACTTGTTTTATGGGTCCCGAGGATTTTTTTATTTTATGGAGAAGAGGAACATAAAAACACGTGCATAAACCGGCGACACTATTCTTAATCCTGCTGCTTTTTTTCTGCGCTATTCCGTCGTCATCGTACGGCGAAGCGTCCCGGAGGATAATCTCTCTGGCACCAAACATTACGGAAATACTTTTCAGCCTGGGACTCGGCGACCGGATTATCGGGGTTACCACCTTCTGCGACTACCCTGAAGAAGCCAGAAAGAAACCGAAAGTAGGCGGCATGTGGAACCCTTCTCTTGAGGCAATTCTGAATCTCAAGCCCGACCTCGTAGCTGTTTCGACTAACGGGAACCATAAGGAGTTTGAAGAACGACTCAGATCCATGGGTATAAAAACCTACATCTTTACTGCCCGCCGGCTCAGCGAGCTCCCGCGCGACCTGCGTGAGGCAGGACAGGCCTTCGGGGCAGGACAGCGGGCGGAAGTTCTGGCACAGGAAATCGAGGCAACGCTGAGCCGCTTCAAAAAACCAGCTCCTCTGCGAAAAAAACGGGTATTTTTCATTGTCTGGCCCGACCCGCTCGTTGCTGCCGGCCCGGGGACCCTCATCGACGATGTGTTGAATCTGCTCGGAGCAGAAAATGTGGCCGGAAAGGCCCGGGTGTCATACCCCAAGTATTCTATTGAGGAACTGCTCCGTCAGGCTCCGGACATCATCGTCATCGGGGATATGCGGGAAGGCATACAAAAAATGTCCGAAGGCCTTCTCAAGAGACTCAAGTCCGTCCCGGCGGTCAAGAACAATAAAGTCTTCTATATTGGCGATGATCTCTACCGCCTGGGCCCCAGGACACCAAAAGGGATAGAGGACCTCTCCCGCCTGCTCGGAGACAAACCATGAAGCTGAAAATTTTCTTTGTTATAGTAATTTTTTTCTTCTCCTTCGGGCTCTCTCTCTTCTGGGGGCCCAGCGTGATCAATCCGTTTAACCTGGATGAGACGAGCCGGGAAATTTTGCTTTCGATCAGAGCCCCCCGGAGCGTTGTCGCCCTCCTTATGGGCATGGCCCTCGGGGCCTCAGGAGCCGTGCTTCAGGGCATCCTGAGAAACCCTCTCGCTGACCCCTATGTCCTGGGCATCTCCAGCGGCGCCTCACTTGCCGCTGCTCTTGGAATCCTTGCAGGGGCCTCTGTCTTCGGAGCAGTCACTGTCCCTCTTTTTGCCTTTGCCGGGGCAATAGCTACCGGAGCCGTAGTCGGCATGATGGGATGGAACAGGGGCGTTATCTGGCCCGAAAGGCTCCTGCTTGCGGGCGTAGGCCTGAGTTTTCTTTTTTCGGCCCTGCTGATGCTCATCATGAGTATCTCTGCAGATGAAGGTCTCCGGCGTGCGATACTCTGGATCTTCGGGGACCTCTCGATGTCGGACTGGACGCGAGTACCCTATGGGCTCGTGCTCGTTGCAGGGGGACTTGCCATCCCGATAGTCCGGGCCAGGGCCCTCAATGCACTGGTTCTCGGTGACGAGTTTGCGCACAGCCTCGGTTTTTCGCCAGGGAAAGAACGCCTTCTTCTCTTTGTATCTGTTGGTTTCCTGACAGCCGCCTCTGTTTCTTTGGGAGGCATGATCGGGTTTATCGGCCTGCTGGTACCGCATATAATGCGGTTCATGGTGGGTTCCGACAACCGTTACCTGGTGCCGGTATCCGCGCTCAGTGGGGGTGCACTCCTCTGTTTTGCCGACCTGATCAGCAAGTCGATTCTGCCGCCGATGGAACTGCCGGCCGGTATTGTTACCGCTATTATCGGGGCCCCCTATTTTCTCTTTCTCCTGAGGAGGAAAAATGTCCTCAGCCTGTAAACATGCCATCCTCGACATGCAGGGAGTCTCTTTCTCCTATACCGGAGCAGCTCCCTTCGTGAAGGACCTTGGACTCACCGTATGTGAAGGCGAATTCATAGGACTCCTGGGTGCAAACGGTTCAGGGAAGTCAACGATTCTGAAATTGGGAAGCGGCATTCTAAAGCCTGCTGCAGGCTCTGTTTCACTCTGGGGCAAGCCGCTCAGGGCCTATGCAAACAAGGACCGGGCAAAGCTCATCAGCTATCTCCCGCAGACCATTGATATCTCCGTGCCCTTTACCGTTGCCGAGGTTGTAGGCATGGGCTTGTATCCCTATGACGTCAGGCCCTCCATGACGGTTGCAGAGGCGTTAACCCTCGTGGGCCTGGAAGACAAGCGCAACTCCTACCTCTCCGATCTGAGCGGAGGCGAGCAGCGGCGGGTCTTCATAGCCATGACCCTGCTGCAGGGAGCAGGACTGCTCCTGCTGGATGAGCCCCTGGCAAACCTCGATATCAGATACCAGGTCGAAATAGTCAGGCTCCTTAAGCAGCTCAACAAAGAAAGAAGTATATCAGTTGTCATCGCTCTCCATGATATCAATATAGCGCTTCAGTTCGAAAAGGTTGTCCTTATCCAGCCGGGATCAATACTGGGGGTAGGCACTCCCGAGGAAATACTGACAGAAGAAAGGATCAGACATGCCTTCGGCGTGGATGTGAAAATTATCAGACAGCCGGGAGGGAAAGCGTATATCAGCTATGAAAGCAATTTTTCGCGGCCCGACAAAGAACCCGGAACCCCGGTTGCAGGATAGGCACCCATGCTTTCGACCATTTATTTAATACGGCATGGACGGACAGAAGGAGATGATACCAAGCGCTACAAGGGCAGCATCGATCTGCCGCTCTCTGCAGCAGGTGTCAGCCAGATACAGCAGACTGCGTCACTGCTTGCCCGGTATGTTGCGGCTGCGTCGGAGGCCTATGCAAACTCCTATCTCAGGGACATTCACGGGACAGCAGGCAATGTCAAAGCAGAAACAGCTTCTGTTTCCGGGCTCGAAGCCGTGTATTGCTCAGATCTGCGCAGGGCATTTATGAGTGCTAAAATCATCGCCGACTCCTGCGGCCTTATCCCGGTTACAGTTCCTGAACTCAGGGAGAGAAGCTTCGGCCTCTGGGAAGGCATGTCTTTTTCAGAAATCAGGGAGCAGTATCCCCGGGAATTCGAAAACTGGGCTGAGAACCCTCTTCTGTATAGTCCTCCTGGGGGCGAAACCACCACCTCGGTCGAGAAACGGACGCTCGCCGCATGGAAGATAATTGCAGCCGCTCATCCTGCAGGGCAGATTGCCGTGGTGGCCCATGGCGGCGTTAACCGGGTAATCCTCAGTCACATACTGGGGGCTCCCCTTGAAAACATTTTCAGGATTGAGCAGGGATACGGCTGCATTAATATTATCGAGCAGTGGCAGCGGTACCCGGTGGTTAAACTCATGAACGGGACCTGCTCCAGTCAGGACAATACGCAATGAGCTTTATGACGGTAGTATAAGCTGCTTTAGGCAGCTCAGAAGAGGTGTTCGAGGGGAATCCCGTGAAAAACGGAAACTGCCCCGCAACTGTAAAGGGAACGAAAACAGAAAAGCCACTGTCCTTAGGGACGGGAAGGCCTGTGAGTAGGAGGCCCTGAGTCAGGAGACCCTGGACATCTCAGAGTAGAAACCCTTCGAGGGAAGAGGAGGAGCGCGATGAGATTCATGGATGGATAGCATACCGGGACGGACCCGGACCGATAAGAAGCGCAGCAGGAAATAAGCTACCAAGAAAGGAATATGAGAATATGAAAAAAATAGTAAGTGCAGCATGCATGGCCTTGCTTCTGGTTTCACAGGTATGGGCAGAGGAAAAGATAAACATAGATGAGATTGTCGTCACGGCAACGAGGGCCGACGAAGAGATATATAAAATATCCTCAAATGTCACCGTCATTACTCAGGACGAAATAAAAAAATCAACCGCAGCGACGGTGCAGGATCTGCTGAGAAATGAAGAAGGCCTTATCATCAGAGACCTGTATGGTACCGGAACAAAATCAACCGTCGACATGCGTGGTTTTGCTCGCGGGCTGAACACGGTTATCATGATCGACGGCCGGAGGCTGAACGAGATCGACCTCAGCGGCGTAGACTGGAATACGATCGCCCTTGAGAATGTCGAGAGGATCGAAGTCGTCAGGGGGAGCCAGAGCGTTCTTTACGGTGATAACGCCATGGCCGGCGCTATCAATATCATAACGAAAAAAGGATATAAGCAGGCTCTTACCCTCGTGCTTGATGCCCGGGCTGAAAGCTACAGGGGCCAGACAGAAAGCGGCACCGTGACCGGCGGAAATGACTGGGTCAGTTACTTTGTCTTTACCAAGTACCATGATACCTCCGGCTACCGCGCCAACAGTCACTTCAAGTCAAACGACCTCGGCACCAAGCTCTCTTTCAGGTTGAACGACCATCTGACCTTTGATGTAGCGGCAGGTTACCATAAAGACAAGCAGGGGCTCCCCGGCGGACTGACCGAGAGCGAACTGGCTGCTGACCGCAGGCAGTCTACCAAACCGGATGACCGGGTCAGCTATAACCAGCGCTATATTGATACAAAAGCAAATTTTGGACTTGGGACCTGGGGGGACCTTGAAATCGGCTACAGCTACGACAACCGGGAGTATGACTCCACCCTTGTTTTCTTCGGCACCTCATATAATACGAAGAGAGACACCGCCACCTCCGGTCTGAGGGCGAAGCTCACGATCGACAAAAAGTATGGCACCATGAGAAACCTGCTGGTGGCCGGGGTAGACTATAGTGATTCTGCCGTTGCCAACAAAACCTCCTTCGGTAACTCTGACCTGTCAAAAACAGATACAGGGTTCTACCTGCAGGATGAGTTCTTCATCTCTCCGCAGTTCTCCCTCAGCCTCGGCTACCGGTATGCCGACGCAAAATTCGAGGACCAGGTGATCGGGACACAGAAGTTCAGGGAAAACGCCGCAAAGGCAGGACTGACATACAACTATGCCGACAGGTCAAAGCTGTTCATCAACTATGCAAAAGGCTACCGCTTGCCGACAACGGATGAAATATTTGATTTCAGCGGCGTGATTACCACACTCAAGCCTGAGCGTTCAGACACCTATGAAGCCGGCGTGGTGCATTCCTTCGGCAAGCGCCTGCAGGCCAGGCTTACGGCCTATACCATGGACGTGAAGGATGAACTGTTCTATAATCCGACCGGCGGCGCCTTCGGCTTTGGTGCAAATGAAAACCTTGCCAAGACGCGTCATTATGGTGTTGAGACAGGAGTTACCGCATCGGTAAACGATGACATCGCGGTCTTTGGAACCCTCGGATACTCGGACGCCAAGTTCAAGGCAGGCCCCTATGACGGCAACCATATCCAGCTGGTTCCCCAATATACGGCCAGCCTGGGTGCTGATTACAAATTCCTGAAGTCCTTCCTCCTGGCAGCAAACCTGACCTGGAACGGAAAAAAATATCTCGACAATGATGTCCTCAATGCCTACGATAAAATGGACTCGTCTGTCGTGGTCAATGCCAAGCTCTCCTACACCTGTAAGAATCTCACCGCCTATGTGGGCATCAATAACCTGTTCAATGAAAAATTCTCTGAATACGGTATTGTCGGGTTCGGCGGCAACAAGAATTTCTATCCGGCCCCGGAGCGTAACTTCTATGGAGGCCTGCGCATAGCCTTGTAACCATGCAGAGGATCAGCCGAAATATCTTTATATCGGTCATGCTCCATTCGGTGCTGCTGGCTGCTGTTGCCGCTATCGGGAACAGCAGCCTCCAGCAGCCGAAGAAGCTGCTGATTGTTTCACTGTTTGATGCGCTTCAGGAGGCCGGAACCACCACGAAAATCCCACCGGCTGCTCTGGCCGCCGACCGGAAGAATGCAGCACCTGTCTTGGTCCGGCCGCCGCAGGATACACGGGCTGCAAGACTCCAACCTGAGCAGCATCAGCCGGTTGCTGCAGAAACAGCAGCACCTCCGGCACCACTCCATCGGACGCTTCAGGAAAAAGGAGCGGCTGCCGATGCCGTGCCCCTTCAGCCGGTTGTCAACAGAACGGTCGGCGGTGGGGTGTCGGGAAGTGAAGGCCGCCAAAGTACAGCTGTTGCAAGCTCTCCGGGAGTCTCGGGTTTTGTTGGCCGTGAAGCCGGAGGGATGGGAGTATCCACAGCTGGGACGCATATGGCCGGCGAGATTGATCCGGCCCTTGCAAAGAAGATAAGAGATACACTCCAGTCAAATCTTGTCTACCCGTATCTTGCCAGGAAAAAAAGAATCGAGGGAACCGTCCTTGCAGAATTCAGACTAAACAACACCGGCATGCCGGAGAACATGAAAATTGTCAGGACCTCACATTACGCCATACTTGATGAGGCCGCCAAAGAAACGATCCAGAAGGCAGCCCCCTTCCCGGCCCAGAATAAACGGGTCGAAATCCCGATCACCTTCAGGCTGAGTGAACACGATTAAGATATCAGGCCGTGAACATTTTTAGGATGCTCTGAACTCGTAGGAGTCGTGTTCTCCATATCCCCCCGCTGAAGCCGATTGTTCAACCACACAGGCCCATCCGCATCCATGATGTGCGGTCCTCATTACCTCCTTGACGCTTATTTTCTTGCCCTCGCCTGATATTCCCTCAATCTGTCCATTTTTTCTGTATATAAAAAGCAGATCTCCTGTCCGCACATTTTTCCAAAGCTGTCCTGGGGCCGGATGCAACTCTTCTGACCTCTGTTCCATGCTATATAATCCTCCTGGGTATAAATTAACTACCATACCTATGCTTACTTATAGTGCTGCGAAATTGTTCACGTCGTATCAGCTGATTGCATCCTCGCCTCGTTGTCCGGTTCTGATACGCACTGAGTCTTCAACCGGGAACACAAATATCTTGCCATCGCCAATCTTCCCTGTTTTAGCCTGCTCCTGGATTGTCCGGACGGTATCTAAAAGCAGGTCATCGGAAATGATCATCTCAATTTTAATCTTGGGGATAAAGTCCACCACATACTCTGCTCCCCGGTACAACTCGGTATGCCCTTTCTGCCGTCCAAAGCCCTTTACTTCGGTTATGGTCATACCCTGAATACCCAAGCGTGCCAGAGCATCCCTCACGTCGTCAAGCTTGAAGGGTTTTATGATCGCCTCTACTTTTTTCATCACACCTCCTGGGGACATCATGCATAGTATATTATTGTTTTGCTTGCCTTCAGCCTATCGATGACCTCATGGATTGGGGTGCCCGCAGAACACTGCGGGCACCCGTACCTTATCCATAACCCCTGTGGACAGGGGGCCACTACTTGCACCAGTTGCACCTCATGAGTTAAGTATTTTCATTGCTTCCTTCCTGTACGATTCCATCAGGTAGGGTATGCCGGTAACCTTGGCGCATTCCTCAGTAAGAGACATCAGCTCGTTTCTGGTAATGGAGTCGACGTTAAAACAACGGGCTCCCGCCATTAACTGCTGCAATCCTACCCTGATTTTCTGTGCGTAACTATAAATACCGAGAGCTCCCAGCGGAATGTTATTGATCTCTTTATTTCCTACAAGGTGTTTCACCTCTTCGTAGCAGACAAAGATTTCTTCAATCGTGGAGCCGAATTCACTCACGGTTTTGGGAAGATCATTTGCCTTTATCCACTTCGCAATATTCTTGCCGACCATACCGGGAATCATGAGTGCCCGGCCCATACAGACCGCCTTGGTATACGGAGCTCCCAGGGCAAGAGCCTTGAAGATACCGTCTTCACTGCTGAAACCTCCGGCAAAGGCTATATCAGGCGCGCGCTCCCCTTTTTTATCCAAATGCTTGCAAAACTCTGCTGCTGCTGCGTGGAGGTAGAGTGAAGGCATGCCCCATTCTTCCATCATACGCCAGGGACTCATGCCGGTCCCACCCGGAGCCCCATCGATCGTCAGCAGGTCAATCTTGGCCTTGGAACTCCACTTGATCGCCATCGCCAGTTCACGCAGGCCATAGGCACCGGTCTTCAGGGTGATCCTTTTGAATCCGAGTTTTCTCAGTCTGTTGACTTCTGCATAAAAACTTTTTTCGTCGATAAAACCGAGGCGGCTATGACGCTCAAATTCTTTTATGGCTCCGTCTTTGAAGGCCGCCTTCACCACGGGATCGGATGGATCAGGAGTAACAATATAGCCCCGTTTCTGTAATTCAAGAGCGCGTTCCAGAGTACCCACCTTGATTTCGCCGCCAATGCATTTGGCTCCCTGTCCCCATTTCAACTCTATGGTTTCAATCCCGTGCTTGTTGATAATGTATTCAGCCACACCCAGCCGGGTGTCTTCAACATTCATCTGCACCAGGATCTCACCAAATCCCTGATGGTACCGGCGGTATGTTTCGATTCTGCGGTCCATATCAGGAGCCTTAGTAATCATTTTTTTACTGCTTAATTCAAGTGCCGGATCAATACCGCAGACATTTTCACCGCAGACAATCGTAACACCTGAAATTGCCGCACCAACGGCGAAATGCTCCCAATTCTTGCGGGCAATTTCTGTGGACCCCAGCGCACCTGTAAATATCGGAACCTTCATTTTTACTTTTTTTGTCCAGCCATAGGCAGTTTCAGTATTCACGTTTGGAAACTTTGCGGTATCGGGATCACCCTTCTGGCCCTTCGGCAGTCCCTTTGCCCCAAAAGCATATCCGTGAATATTCAGGTGAGAATAATCTATGGGATAGTTTTTATCACCGCCAGCGGTGATTTCACCGAACGGCCCTGGATAAAGCAGTTCTCTGCCCCTGAAGGTTGATTTAAACACTTCACAGTTTCCTCTGCAGCCATCGATACATCTGGTGCAGAGTCCGCTCATGGGTGATACACTTTTTGACCTGTTGTGAGTCCTGGTTGCCTCATTGGCGTTGGGCTGCTGTAAATTCATTTTCACTACCTCCTTAAATTTTTTCAGTCATCAATTTCTACAATCTCACCGACGGCACATTATTTCCTTCTGCTATACGCTCACCCCCTTAAGTATTTCTAATTTTTAACAGCATTAAATTAAGTATTTCTATACAGTACAGACAAAAAAATACCCTCAACCATGATGCAATAAAAAAACGGGAAACTTAGTGATATCTCACCACACCACCAGAAGTTCGGCATCGTTACCTCCTTCATTCTTCCATTGTGTCGGTACGACCTCAAGAAGATAAACACTGTCCCCGGGATGCAGCGTTTCAGTCTTATCGTCCGCGGTTATCGATACCGTCCCCTGCAGAACAAAAATGAACTCAGGCTTTCTTAACAAATGAAAATGCTTTTTCACTAAGGTTTGCGGAGGAATGACCACGAACCGGGCAGACAACTGTTCACCGGCAATTATCGATGCGGCCTTCAGTCCGTCTCCGGCAGGCATGAGCTGTGAAAACATTCTGTCCTTCCTTATGAGCCACTGCAGGGGGACTGCCTTACTGTCTTCGAGAAATTCTGCGGGATTTGCTCCGAGCGCCCTGCAGATCTGGACAAACGAATTCAAGGAGGGGCTTATCTGATTATTCTCCAACTGAGAAATAAAACTGGGGGTAACCTCCACCCTGTCGGCAAGGTCTTTCTGACTCATCCCGGCCTTCATTCTCATATTTTTCAGTTTGACGCCGAGATCGGTTGAGGGCTCTTTTCTGGAAGAGACAATGGAGATATCTCCCCCGGAAATCTGGTAGGTATGCGGTTTGAAAGCTTCCCGGTCCTGTCTCCCTGCGAGCTTGAGGGCCTTGATATACAGCTTATCCCGCCGCAGATAGAGATCGAAAACATCCTGAGTTATGTGTCTTAAGTTTGCCTTGAACTTTTGACTATGGGCGTCTTTTTCGAGTATCCAGTAGGCCACGGTTTCCAGGTCATAGAGACGCGGACACATATACGTGAAGAACTTATAGGTCCTGTTTTCATCACCCCAGAGGTCCTGCATGCCCGTGAGACTGTCAAATACATAGCGGGCACCCGGAGGAAGTCTGTCTTCAATCTCGTTCAGCGTTGCGGTAAACTTGTCGATATCCCCCGGCGCCCCAATCCTGACGACACCACAGCCGGGGGACCTGTCATAAAATTTGTGGAAGGTGGCATCATTCTTTCCCTTTCCCTCAGTAAAACAGTCAACCAGGGTAAAGTGCTCGATATTCATAATGCGTTCCAGTTCGTTCAGAACACTCTGGGGAGACTTGTTGAAGCTGACATAAATGACCTTCTGGGAGTCCTCAAGGGACTGCCGCACAAAATGGCGGATAAAGACGTCATGGGAAGCTCCGGGATCAACTTCCCAAACCACATTGTCACCAATGTAGAGTGAGTCGATCAGCAGATCGAGGGTTTTAACACCTGAAGATATTTTTGACATGGAATATAGCACCTAACAGTGTTTAAACTCTAGTAAATACCAATATTATTTGTCAAGAAGAGAAAAAAAGGGGCAGCCACGCGGCTGCCCCTTTTTATGCTCTGATCGTTGTGGCTTCTTAGCTCTTTTGGATATACAGTTCCCAGGTATCGCCAGGCAGTTTTACGGACTCGAACTTGAATCCCTGTTTCTCTGCAAACTTCGGCAGTGAATCCTCTGCCGAGGCAGGCGCGTCACAAAGGACCTTGATCATCTGGCCGCTCGACATCTTCTCGAGCGCCTTTTTCGTAAGAACCAACGGATACGGACATACCCTGCCGAGAACATCAAGTGTCTGATCTGCTGTTTTGCTGCTGAGTTCACCCATCTGTAAAGCCTCCTTAAAAAATTGGTTATTATTTAAAAGAACATTACGTGGTTGGCTTCTTCTATTGCCTTCTGTATTTCGGCAAAGGGAACCACCTGTATTGTCTTGTCAGCACCCATCTCATCCGCATTCGGCATCGCATCTTCCGGAATTCCGTATTTATCAAGATCTTCCTTGCATACCAGCACATCGAGGTCAACCAGAAGGGTGTTTTTCATATGGCTTTCAGTACTCGTAATGCCATAGAGCTCCATGGCATTCTGTCCCTTCTGAAGTCCCAGCACGCCCTCGCCGATGAAGCAGAGCTTCGGGGTTACTGTCTCCCCGTCTTCAAGCAGGATCTCGACCGTCTGGTACGATATGGCATGGGTAATGGCCAGCCGTGAGGTCTCGCCCTTGTACTGCGGTTTCTGGACAATCATTGCTACTTTAACATCACCCATCTTACTCACCCCCTATCAGCAGGACCCGGTCTGCAGCATGGACCCTTGCAAGATACCAGTGCATGGCGTTCCACTGGACACCCTCGATACTTTCGGGCTTCTGTACGCCTCTGGCAACGGTACAGGCCTCACAGGTACAGATCTCAACACCTTTTGCAATAAGGGCCAGCAGGGGTTTTTCCCCGGTCGAATAGTCCTTCAGGTGTTTCTGGTGCGCCTTGACAGACCCGGTGGCATTTCCGGAAAACCATATACTTACACTGTGCCCTTTATCGGCGGCAGCATCAGCCAGTTTCATGGCAAAATCAAAGGTCATGTTGCCGACCAGCCCTGGAAAACATCCTATCGCTAATTTACCCATATCATCGCCTCCTAAAGCCAAGCTGTTTTATCGTAGTCATTGAACATAAGATCCACGATATCACTGTAGTTAACAACCTTCACCCTCTTGTCAACGTCCTCTACCTTGAGTCCTCGTATCTGAACGTCGTCGGAAAGAACATACAGATTCTGGGTCTTGTCGAGCAGCGATGAGGCCTTGCCGCTTACCTTTGTGGTTGCATGATACACACCGTTTTGCACAAGTATAATGCCGAGCTTTTCGGCCTTTAGCCTGTCCAGGGTGTCAACCGTCAGATTAAAGTCACTCACAAAAACACCTAACTTCATTCGGTCTCCTCCTATAATGGATTTGGGTCAGCAAGGATAATTATATACCAAGACCCCGGGCGATTTGTCAACAAATAAAGTGATAAAAAATGTTTATAGGAAAAATAGATTTACTATCCTGCCGTGGTAATATACCGGGACATGAATATCCTTGAGCGCATCTATCATGCCGGGCTCTCATGGCAGCAAAGAAGAAACCTTGCCGATCGGAAACGACTTCCCTGCCGTGTAATCAGCATAGGGAACATAACCGTAGGAGGAACAGGGAAAACCCCTGCCACCATGGCCCTTGCCCAGGAAGCCCTGAAACGCTCCCTTGCTCCGGTCATCCTGACCCGGGGATACCGGGGGACCGCCCGCGGGCCCTGCTTCGTAACCACCGGTAGCGGACCGCTCCTCTCTGCAGGTGAGGCAGGAGACGAACCCTATCTTATGGCACGCCGGCTGAGCGGAATCCCGATTGTCAAAGGACCCGACCGTTATAAATCAGGAATCTTTGCACTGGACAGGATCAGGCTGCAGGATCAGGCTGCGGGATCCGAAACCCTGTTTCTCCTTGACGACGGGTTTCAGCATTCCCGGCTCTTCCGGGATATGGATATTGTCCTGCTGGATGCAGAAGACCCGTTCGGCGGCAACAGACTCCTGCCCTTCGGCAGATTGCGGGAACCGCTTGCCGCACTGGAGCGCGCAGATATCATCGTGGTCACCAAAAGCGGCATAAAAATGGATGGCAGGGGCCCTGCCATTGAAAAAACCCTGAACTCCGTAAGGGAGTATAATACAAAGGCCGGGCTCTATATTGCGGACCACCTCCCGGTTTCGGCCACAGACAGGTGCGGACGTGAGCAGCCGCTGCGGATACTGGCCGGGAAAAAGATTTTCGGGTTCTGCGGTATAGGCAGCCCGGGGTCTTTTCTGAAGACGCTGAAGGATACCGGCGCCGAGGTTGCCGGGTTCAGACCTTTCCGGGACCATCACCGCTATACGCCGGCAGATATTGCCGGACTGGCAAAAGAAGCCGGGGAATTGAAATGCGAATGGATTGTGACAACAGAAAAGGATATAATAAAGATCGAACATCTTGATTTGCCAGAAAATATTCTTATAATAAGAATCGAATTTTCTATAGACAGCAGCTTCTATGACAGAGTTTTTGAACAGAGATGCAGCATCTCCCCAGGGAGGGAATACCGGTGATCAGATACATAAATGTCAAAAGCAGAACCAGAACTGAATTTATCGATATTACTGAAAAAGTCCAGGAACTCCTGAAAGAGGCGGGGCTTGTCTCAGGCATCGGATACCTGTATGTGCCGCACACCACCGCCGCAGTCACGATCAATGAGGGGGCTGATCCCAGCGTTCAGCGTGACATACTGACCGTGCTTAACAGAATGATACCGTTTGAAGGAGACTATCTCCATAAGGAAGGAAATTCCTCGGCTCATATCAAGGCGTCACTGATCGGCCCTTCGCTCAGCGTTATGATCGATGAGGGCAGGCTGGTACTTGGCACCTGGCAGTCGGTCTTCTTCTGCGAGTTCGATGGTCCGCGCCACCGGAGAGTTGCCGTCAAGTTCCTCAGCGACAAGAAGATGCCCTAGCTTTGAACACGGCGGACCGTCAGGAAATACAGCAGCATACAGGAGCAATAATGGAAACCGAGAAACAAGCCTGTTCAATTTGTGCCTGGCGTGAGTCCTGCCAGAAAAAATTCTCCGTGTCCGGGAAGGACCTCCGCTGCCCTGAATATGTGAAAGATTTACAGATTAAACCGGACAGCAAGTCCGAACAGCAGCAGGAGAAGTCATGAGCAGCGAGGTAGTGGCAATTGTTGTCGGCGGCGGGCCGGCCCCTGGCATTAACGGCGTGATCAGTGCCGCCACAATCGAAGCGATTAATCAGGGCAAAGAAGTAATCGGCATTGTCGGCGGCTTCAAGAGCCTTTTTGCAGGTGACAAAAAAAGTGTCCTGCGGCTGAAGATCGATGATGTATCCCGCATTCATACGACCGGCGGGTCGATCCTGCGCACCTCCCGCGACCCCATCGAAACAGCAAAAGAAAAGTTCAAGACCCTCCTGGGCATGCTCAAGTCGCTGAAGGTAAAATACCTGATCACTATCGGCGGTGACGGCACAGCCTTTATGGCCCGGTGGATAGAACGTGAATCAAGGGGCCGGATAGCCATTGTCCACGTGCCCAAGACCATAGACAACGACCTCTACCTTCCCGGCGGCAGATCATCTTTCGGGTACCATACTGCCCGCCACTGGGGGGTCGAGATTGTCAAAAATCTGATGGAAGACGCAAAAACAACCGGACGCTGGTACTTCATATCGACCATGGGCAGAGATACCGGCCATCTTGCACTCGGCATGGGAAAGGCCTCCGGCGCACCCCTGACTCTTATCCCCGAGGAGTTTACTGAAAAAAAGCTTGTCTTTCAGAAGGTAGCGGATATCCTTGAGGGTACCATTATCAAGAGGCTTGCCATGGATAAAGACCACGGAGTTTCTATCCTCGCTGAAGGCATCGCAAGCAGACTTGACATGCAGGAACTCGAGTCCTGTGAAGACGTGGAAAAGGATGAGCTCGGCAGAATACGGTTCTCCGAGATCCCGCTCGGCAGGATCTTCAGGGGCATTGTCAGAAAAAGTCTGGAGCAGCGGGGCATTAAAACCACCATCGTCCATAAAAGTATCGGCTATGAGCTCAGAGCTGCTGATCCTATTCCCTACGACATAGAGTACACAAGGGACCTGGGCTACGGGGCGGTCAAGTTCCTGCTCAGGGGAGGTACCGGGGCCATGATCACTTTTGATGAGGGCAAGCTCAGGCCGGTCTCCTTTGTGGAGATGGCTGACCCGGGCACCGGCAAGACCAGGGTCCGGATGGTTGATATCGGTGCCGAGAACTATGAGGTGGGCAGAAAGTATATGATCAGACTCGAAAGAGAGGATTTTGAGGCGGGGCATATCCAGGCGCTTGCTCAGGCCGCACGCATGAGCGTGGCGCAGTTCCGGAGCAGGTTCTCCTATCTCATCGATTAACCGCAGCGCGCATCTATGCTGAAAGAGCTGAGAATAAAAAATCTCGCGATCATTGATGACCTGTCCATCAGCTTCGGCAAGGGTCTGAACATACTGACCGGAGAGACCGGAGCCGGCAAATCGATCATCATCGACGCCCTCGGCCTCGCCCTGGGAGACCGCTCCCAGGCAGACCTTATACGTGCAGGCGCAAAAGAGGCCTCGGTGCAGGTTTATTTCGATCTGCAGCCTTTGACATTGTTACCCGACCTTGATATCGATGCAGCTGAAGGACTCCTCCTGCGCAGGGTGCTGACTGCTGGAGGCAAAAGCCGGGCATACCTGAATGACACCATGGTCACGCTCCAGACCCTCTCGGAACTTGGCAAATCTCTTGTCGATATTATGAGCCAGCATGAACATCAGAGCCTGCTCATTGCAGAAAACCAGCGGCGGCTGCTCGACAGCTACGGAAGACTGCAGCCCGAGAAGGAAAAGACCTCTGCACTTTTTATCGCAGCACGCAGGCTCAGGCAGGAATGCGGGGAACTCAGGGAAAAAACCAGAGAACGTGCCCTTCGGCTGGATCTGCTTCGTTTTCAGGTGGCTGAAATAAACACAGCAGACCCGCAGCCCGGAGAAAAGGAAAGTCTCGAAGGAGAGCGCAGCGTCCTTGCAAACCTGACGAAGCTGACAGCACTCACGGATGAGGCATACGGCCTGCTGTATGAGTCAGAGGGATCCTGCCTCGAAAAGCTTTCCCGTGTGCGTACCCGCATGAAAGAGATGACCGCCCTCGACAGCCGGCTCAGTGATACAGCAAAAAATCTGGAGGCCGCCTTGCCGCTTATTGAGGATATTTCTATTGCGCTGCGGGGCTTCAGAGACAGATACGACCTTGACCCGGCCCGGCTTGAGTCTGTAGAGGAGCGCCTTGAAACACTGAAAAAGCTTGAGAAGAAATATGGAGACGGCATCCGGGAACTCCTGCAATACCGGGACAGGGCAGAAGAAGAGATGCAGAGCCTTGAGTCAACCGATGACCGGTTGGCTATACTTGAAAGTCAGTTGCTCGAAAAGGAAGCTGAGCTCGGCAAGACCGCTGCCCTGCTGTCGGCAAAAAGGACAAAGGCTGCCAGGCAGATAGAAAAATTGATTGAGGAGACCCTGAAAGACCTGGCCTTCAGCAGCCCCGGGTTCAGGATTGAGGTAAGACAGGAGACCGGAGATGATGGAAAAGTGCGGGTTGGACCTCACGGGTCTGATCTTGTGGAATTCCTTTTTACGGCAAATCCCGGAGAACCGCTGAAACCACTCACAAAAATTATCTCGGGAGGAGAACTCTCCAGGGTTATGCTGGCGCTGAAGAGCATCCTTGCAGACCTTGACAGTATCCCTGTCCTGATCTTCGACGAGGTGGATGCAGGCATCGGCGGGAAGACGGCGGAACGTGTTGCACAAAAACTGAAAAGGTTGGCCGACAGTCATCAGGTAATATGCATTACGCATCTGCCTCAGATTGCAAGCTCAGGAAATCAGCACCTGAAGATAGAAAAAAATACTGTGGACAACAGGACTACGGTAAGAGTTCAGGAGCTTAACGGCAGTGAGCGGACGAACGAAATTGCCAGGATGCTCAGCGGGAGCATTACCGACATTTCGCTCAAACATGCAGGCGAACTGCTGGGAAAGGACTTATGAAGGGCTTGATAAAAATACAGAAAGAGCGCTGCAAGGGCTGCGGGTACTGTGTACCTGTCTGCCCTGTCAAAGCGCTGGCCATCAGCTCCCACTTTAATGCCATCGGATACTTTCCGGCAGTTGTTGAACATAAGGAGCGCTGCACCGGCTGCGGCATCTGTGCAATGGTCTGCCCCGATATAGCGATAACCGTCTACCGCAGCGAAGGAAAAAAGAAGACATGAAGCGCACAAATAAAGTCGTTGGCAAAGTCGCGGGCAAGGGGGCTGGAACACTCCTGGTCCATGGCGAAGGAGACTTCTGCGCAGTGGCAAGCCCTTCCAGCATGCCGATCTATCAGGCCAGCACCTTCTTCTTCACAGACCCCGCAGACGTTGCAGCCATTGCAGGCGGGCAGAAGAACGGGTTTGTCTATACCCGCATGGGAAACCCGACCGTCAAGGCGTTCGAGGACAAAATAGCCCTGCTGGAAGAGAGTGACGCTGCGGTGGCCTTCTCCTCGGGCATGGCGGCTGTGGCCGCTGTTCTGCTGGAACTCCTGGAACCGGGGGACGAGGTCATATCGAGCAGCAGTATCTACGGTGGTACCCGGATTTTTTTTGACCGTACTCTCAGGAAACTCAACTGCCCGGTGCTGTATTTTGATCCGCAGGATGACCTGAAGGTAAAACTCCCTTCACTGATAACAAAAAAAACCAGGCTCATCTTCTTTGAAAGCCCCTCCAATCCGTCCTTAAGCATTATTGACGTGCGCGTTATAGCGGATATTGCCCGAAAATACCGGCTCGTCTCGGTGATCGACAACACGTTTGCCACGCCTTATCTGCAGAAGCCGCTCCTTGAGGGCATCGACTGTGTCATCCATTCGGCGACAAAATATATCGGCGGTCACGGCGATGCCCTTGGCGGGATTGTGGCTGGCCCGGAAAAACTGGTCAGACGTCTCAGGGAAAATATGCTCATGAACCTCGGGGGCTGCCTCTCTCCCTTCAATGCCTGGCTCTTCCTGAGGGGACTAAAGACTCTCCATCTCAGAATGGACTGCCACTGCCGGTCGGCGGCAGCTATAGCAGAGTTTCTTGCCGGGCAGAACAAGGTCCGGTCTGTGCTGTATCCGGGGCTCAGAGAACACCCCGGCCACAGGACAGCCGGAAAACAGATGAAAGATTACGGCGGCGTCGTATCGCTCACCCTCGGCAGCAGAGCTGCCTGCAGGCGGTTCATGAAGAGACTCAGACTCTGCCGGGTAGGGGTCAGCCTCGGAGATACCGAAACGATTGTTATGAATGCTGCCCTCATGTTCAATAGCAAACTGTCCGATGCTGCCTGTCTTCAGAAAGGAATTGATCCAACCCTCATCCGCATTTCTACCGGACTGGAGGATGCCGCCGATATCATCGGCGATATCGGGCAGGCACTGAAGGGGCTCTGACCAACAGAAGCCTGGAGTCCGGGCTGGCGAATTTCTGCTGCCGGACTATGTCTCTGCGGTATCCGTATCCTCGTTCTGCATGAGTGAATGACGCAGATCAGGATTTTTCAAAAGCATGTCGTAGAGTTCAGGGTCATTTTTCTTGAGGCAGTCGGGGCAGATCCCGTGGGTGAAGGATGCAGCAGAGTGCTCCTCAATATACTTCTCAACGCCTTTCCAATATCCGTGGTCGTCGCGCACTTTTTTACACCAGGCACAGATCGGAAGCAGCCCCTTGAGCGTTTTGATCTTCTGCAATGCGTCTCTGAGTTCGCTTATCAGTTTCTCCTGCTCAGCCTCGGCAGCCCTGCGGTCGGAAATATCGCGATCAAGGGCAAGTATATACTTATGGCCCCCTATTTCAAGCAAGCCTGCACTCACCTCGAGGGGAAATACAGTTCCGTCCTTTCTCTGATGCATAAGCTCGGTCTTCAGCCATTCCCCCGAGGCAATATTTTTTATTCTCTCAGGCGCCTTGCTGGCAACCTCAGGAGTGTCCAGATCAGAGATCTTCATCCCCACCAGTTCGTGGGCCGTATAGCCATGCATCCCGGCCGCTGCCCGGTTGGCTTCAATGATCCGCCCGGTATTTTCCCCCTCTGCATCAATGATAAATACCGCATCCACCGCACTTTCAAAGAGCATACGATACCTGGCCTCACTCTCCTGGAGCGCCCTTTGCATCCTGACCCGGTCGGTGATATCCCGCACGGCCTCGACCCCGGCATAGATCTCACCGTGGACATCACGAAGCGGAGAAGCAATAATCTCTACAAAAAACTCCCCCCCGTCCGCCGGCCTGCTTTTCTCCAGGCGGTAGGTTTTACCATCGGCAAACGCCTTCTCAACAGCACAGTCCGGGCAGACATGGTCAGCCCCGGAATAGGCACGGTAGCAGTATTCACCGGCATGCTCACCCACATAATCCCGGTGCTTCCGGTTTTGATAGAGAATCCTGAAGTCCCGGTCCTGGATACTGATCGCATCTCCCAGGCCCTCAATAACCGCATCAGCTGCAGCTTTATCAGCCTGCGCCAGGGCAAGCTCTGCTCTGAGTCTCTCCAGCTCAGCTGTCAGTTCTTTTTTTGTCATATGTTTTTCGGCCATGCTTCCCCATACGTACACAGGCTGCAGGAGGGCACCCTCCTGCAGCCTGTGAAATAATCAAATACAGACAGATAACGTGCTTGCGGTGTTAGGAAGACATAACATCTTTGTTGATCTTGATCTTCATGCCTTTTTTCAACCCTTCGATATAGGACTTGAGGGCCTTTTCCTTTGCACTGCCCACCATCGCCTCCCTGATCTGCTTGACCGTTTTCTCATCACCTGAAAGCTTTGCAAGATCAGCCTCAGGCAATGCTGTACCGAGCTCTATAATACGCCGCATCCTGTTTATGGTCATCTCCTGCCGCTTGGCAGCTTCGTAGGTTTCCGGAGTCAACCGGTTCAGCCGCAACCGGTTCTGGTAGACATCCCGGTCAAAGGCCCCGCTTGTCATAAAGGCCGGCTCGTTTCGTATCGCCTCGCTCAGCTCATCGTCACTGACAACAATTCCTTCTTTTTTTGCAGCCAGAAGCAGCACCTTGTTATCGACAAGCGTATTGAGAACATTCTCTTTCAGGTTCAGCTTCTTCTGCATCGCCTCGTCAAACTTTTCTTTATAAATTTCCTTATAGAAACCAAAGGTCCTGTCATAGGCCCTCCAGTATTCCTCACCACTGATCTTGAGGTTGCCGACCTCGGCAACAACACTCCCCTGCTCTGTCTTGTCGACAGTCCCGACTCCCCAGAATATAAATGAGAGTATTACAATAAAGAAAAGCACATAAAAATATTTTGCGTGGTGGCGCATGGTCTGCAGCATTTAACAATTTCCTCCCTGTATAACGATCAGCATTATTTTCCAAAAAAGCGGCGGCCTGAAAAACTATGTATATAATAGCAGATTTTTTTGAAGATTCCTGCTCTAGTCCTGCTCTTCGAATCTTATATCTACATCTCTCTCCGGCACGATCGTCGATATGGCATGCTTGTAGATCAGTTGCTGGGCCACATCCTTGACCAGGACAACAAAGTTGTCAAAGCCTTTAATCGTGCCTTTCAGCCGGACACCGTTGGTGAGGTAAATAATGATCGGGGTCCTGTCTTTTCTCAGTTGATTAAGGTAATTGTCCTGAAGCCCTTTACTGTTGGTCATCCCCGCACCACCTCGGTATAATTATTTTTTATTACCATAAATTATTTACAAAGAATTATCAAGGACATTCATGATTTTCATCCTGATCCCCTCAGGGGCTGACAGACCGGTGAGATCAAGCCAGTGAATACCCTCTTCCTTTCTGAACCAGGTGAACTGCCGCTTGGCATAGCGGCGCGTGTTTCTCTTGATAAGCTGTATCGCTTCTTCAAGCGGCATCCCGCCTGCCAGAGCCAGGGCCATCTCTTTATACCCGATGGCCTGCATCGGCGTTTTATCCGGCTGCAGGGCAAGGAGTGCGCTTACCTCATCTGCAAGGCCTGCGGTTACCATCTCATCGACGCGCTGCTCGATCAGGGCATAGAGTTCCTTGCGGTCACGGGTCAGTCCGATCTTGATGAATTCATACGGCAGCGGACTGGTGAGCTTTTCCTGCATGCCTGAAATGGTCGCGGAACTCTTCAGGCAGACCTCCAGGCCCCGGATGATCCGTCTGATATCATTCGGTTCTATCCTGCGTGCAGCCTCGGGATCGAGCTCTGCCAGCTGCAGATAGAGGCTTCCGGGGCTCTCCTGCTCACGCAGGAGGAGTTCATCCCGCAACGGCCAGTCAGCAGAGGGTCCGCTGAATATGCCCCGGGTAATCGCCTTGATATATAGACCGGTCCCTCCGGTGATGATCGGAATTTTACCGCGGCAATGAAGTCCTTCAATAATCGGCACGATGGCGTCGATGTACTGCCCGGTGCTGTACGACTCTGTCGGACCGACAACATCAATCATATGGTGCTTCACCAGGTCCAGCTCCGCAGGTGAAGGCTTGGCAGTCCCGATATTCATATGCCGGTAGATCTGCATCGAGTCGGCACTGATAATCTCGGTATCAAGGTCCCTCGCAAGCAGTATGGAAGCCCTGGTCTTTCCAACTCCGGTCGGGCCGAGCAGGATGATGACTTTGTTCATTTTCTCTTGAAGAGCTTCTGCAGGTCGTCGAGTGAATAAAAGAGCCGGGTTGGCCTTCCATGGGGGCACTGGTCGGGAAAATCTGTTTGCTCCAGATCATGCAGGAGACTCGCAACCTCCTCCTGATTCAGGACCTCCCTGCCCCGAACCGAACTGTGGCAGGCAATGCGGGCGGCAAGCGACTCGCGAAGGGATTTCTCCGGCGGAATACTGTTGAGCATGGCAGAGGATATGTCGGAGAGTATGCCGCGGATATCTGCTCCCGCAAGGTCAGCCGGCAGGGCGCGGACAATCAGGGTATCGTGGCCAAAGTCATCCACTTCCACGCCAAGGCCGGACAGGAGTTCTTTGTTTTCGAGTATGGCCCGGTACTCCTTGTGCGAAAGCCTGACCTGTTCCGGAAAAAGCAGCTGGTGAGAATCCACCTGCACCTTGTTGAGCAGTCTTTCATAGAGTACCCTCTCATGCGCGGCATGATGATCGATCAAGGTGAGTCCACCCTTGCCGGATACGGCAATAAAGGTATCCCCCAGATAGATAAAAGGCTGAGATGGCCTGTAGCCCGGGCCGGAGGTCTCAGAGATAAAAACGTCCTGCTGATCGGCAACGCCCTGCTGTATCGGATGAGGCGAAGGCCAGACCGGATAGGAGGCAGGCCCCGGAACTGTCGAAAAAGGCCTTGTATATTCCTCATGCGCCCCCCTGATCAGCCCTCTGAGGCTGCCATTGACAAGGCGATAGACCGACTCCTTGTCTTCGAATCTGACCTCGCGCTTTGTAGGATGCACATTGAAATCTATCTTGTGCGGGTCTATCTCTATAAAGACAAAAAAGATCGGGTGGCGGTCCTGGGGCAAGATACCCTCATAGGCCTTATAGACCGCATGTGAAACCGATGGGTCTCTGACCGGCCTTTTGTTGATAAAGACAAACTGATGGTCCCTGCTGTTTCTGAAGGCTGTAGTATCCGAGACAAAGGCATCCATGCGCAGCGGGATGCCGGAAGCGGAGGGGGGGGCCGGAGTGCTTACCGAGAGGAGTCCCTTCAGAAAATCATCACCATAAATCTGCATAATTCTCTCTCTCAGGCCTGAGGCAAGAGGAAGGAGCATGGTCTCTTTGGTATCGGTATAAAGCGAAAACGCTATCTCAGGATGCGAAAGGGCCTCTTTCGTAACAATATCGATGATATGGAAAAGCTCTGTGGTAGTCGTCTTGAGGAACTTTTTCCTGGCAGGCGTATTAAAAAACAGATCACGAATCTCGAACGAGGTACCTGCAGAAGCTGCCTCCCGGGTATCAGTTATTTCTCCTCCGGTCATTTCTATGGATATGCCTGCACCTGAACCCTTCAGCCCGGTCACAAGTTTCACCTTTGAGATAGAGGCGATGGAAGGAAGGGCCTCACCCCTGAACCCGAGGGTCCGAATGTCAAAGAGATCGTCCGCAGAGATGAGTTTGCTCGTTGCATGCCGCTCAAAGCAGAGCAGGGCGTCTTCCCGGTCCATCCCGATCCCGTTGTCAGAGACCCTGATCATCCTCTTCCCGCCAGAAAGGATATCGATCCGGATATCGGTGCCGCCCGCATCGATAGCATTTTCGAGCAGTTCCTTCACAACAGATGCAGGCCGTTCAATCACCTCGCCTGCAGCTATCTTGTTCCGGACATCAGGGGAAAGTACATTAATCTGGGGCATATTCAATTTTAAAGAGAAGAATCGTGATTACGCAAGAATGTGAACATCAATACTGAAATGCCACAGACATGAACACACAGATGTGTAGCGGATTTTGCTACTCAGGATTCAGAAGATGCAATAAATCGGCCTCGATATCTATGTCCGCAAATATTTGATAAACTGCCATTTCATCTTTTATGCGCCTATCCGTAGAATCAACCATAAGCGATGGGATTGGCCACAAAGAACTAGAACCTGCAGCGTAGATAATCGGGAGGCTAAACACTTTCATTAAATAAGTGTAAAGTGATGAAAGATGCGACTCTGCAACTTTATCATCCCTAATAAGTGCTGCGGAACGCAGCCAATTGAAGCCGAGCATAGCACCGATCATTGTCCTGTTCTTAATCTCCGCTTTTCCGATTCGCTCAAGGATGGCGGCGATTCTACCTTTTAGTTCCGGGGATGCAGTCTTCGCAGTCTCCTCCATTTTTTCTCGCAGTTCGTAAATGAAAAGTGAGCTTATAACGGAAAATGCCTCAGATGAAGCACTCAGGTATGGAGTCTTTGAGCCGACGGCAATATAGCGGGGAAGATAATCCTTGTAAAGTTGCTCCGCCGACGGAGATAGCCTCGGCCTAGCGACAGCCTCTTCTATGAGCTTAATATCCGGCAAGGACAACTCATTCTTATCTTTCACTTGATCGAGAATAGCAATCAAAGGAAATGCCATATCCTCCGGTGACTGAATTGTAAGCTCCACCATAACCTGATGACGGCGTTCTGTTATTCGCTTACTTGCTTCGTTTGAAATCCCGGAATCATTGCAACTTGACTGACTCAATGTGGAATCGATAACCGTCAGCGCGAGCAGTTTGATTGCAATTGGTGTCTCAGGCGTAGTTTGAGACAGACACAACTCAACAAAGTTTTCTGTGTTGCAAGCTATACCAAGGTCTAACGCAGCTATTAACGCATCTGGCTTGCCAACGAATGCCTCCGGAATATTCCACTCTTTGCAAGTTTCGTTGCCTTCGGCTAATGTCGGCCGTTCAAACAAGTTAAAGATATAGCCTAATTCAGGCGACCCCGCTGCTTTCCATGCATCGACAAATGATGTCAGCCAAGGGTCATCAGGATAAGCTTTGCGTTCTTCGATTAGTTCAACGAGAACCTTTCCATCAGGAACGCTTGGATTTGAAGCAATAAACTCATCAGCGTAATGTCTCGCAAGAACCATGTTCCCATCTGAAAGCTCAAGGCAGGAAAGCAAAAAGCTACCAAAGGAATCGAAATGTCCTGACTTCATCAGCTTCCGAGCTTCTTCTGTTTTGTTGCTCATTGCTGCTTCATATGCCGTCAATACATTAGCGCCTTGATTCTTGGAGGTAGTGCATCCCGCTATCAGGGCGCAAGATACTAAGCTTGTAAAAATAGATTTAAAAAATCCCCTCAACATTGTGTTCCCCTTTCAGGACTTTCAGGCATATTATAGGGCATTCCGAAAGTATAATGACAGATTTTTTCTTTCGGAAAGCTTCAAGATTAGGGAAGGAAGAAGAAGGACTCAAAGCCCTTCTTCTTGACGTTTTATTTAGAAGCGGCAACTGTGATAGCATGCCGGTGCAGCAGAAAAGCCGGCTTATCAAGGAACACTTTGGGGACATTGGTTCTCAAAGTGCATTGCGGTTGACAAGGTCGAAAGTATCGAATACAATGGGGCATGCCACGACAGGCCCGATTAGATATGCTAAGTGCCCTGCATCATATTGTGGTACAAGGAGGAATTGAGAATGGACACTCTAAAACAAGAAGCAATCAGGGTAATTTCTAAACTGCCGGAGACAGCAAGCATTGATGACATCATGTATGAACTATATGTCGTTGATAAGGTCAAAAAAGGCAGAGAGGCAGTGGAACGCGGGGAGTCTGTTTCCAGCGAAGACTTAAAAAGAGAAATGCAATCGTGGTAAAGTGGTCGAAGCCGGCCAAAATGGACTTGAGACAGATTCACGATTACATTGCGAGCGATTCCAGGTTGTATGCTCAGAAAGTCGCTCTTGAGATTGTTGAGAAATCAGAAAAACTTAACTCTTTTCCTGAAGTCGGCAGAATTGTTCCGGAGATCGGAGATCCAAACATCAGGGAATTGCTCATTTATTCTTATCGACTTATTTATGAAATATCACCCGGCCAGACTGATGTCCTCGCCATTATTCATGGTAAGCGTAATTTCATGCCAGATTTTCTGAATGAACAACGTCATGATAAGAACTAAGGCTGGCACTCCCCTGCTACTCCGGCATCAGGACGAGATCAAAGACGCCGGCTGATTTTCCCTTTGCAGGGTAGTGCTGTGTCACCAGGGGTATGAAACCTTTTGCAGTAACGCGGAGATGTATATGCGGCGGTCTGCCGACGTAGGGCTTGGGATAATTACTTTCGAAGCGGAATGCACCCTTGTCATCTGAAATAACCGTTGCCCTGTGGGCAGCGTCATACTTCACGTCAGGCCCGACCAGCCAGAGCTCAATCTCTGCATTCCTTATCGCTGAACATCCCTTTGATGACCGGACAGTACCGGTGAGAATATACCCTTTCCCGACGCTCGCCCTCACCGGGGCACCGGCCCGGTAAAAGGGGCCAAGCTCATCAGGCTCTGTGGGCCTGCATTTCTCCGGCTCTGCAAAGGAAGCCGTCGCAAGGAGGGTAAAGGCAAAGAAAAAAAAGAATTTCAGGCAATATCTCCTGTCCATATGTTAACTATATCGCAAATTCATTGTTTTTGCGAGGTCCTCTCATGCTTTATCTTTTCGGTTTAATCAGATATATTATAACTTTCAGAAAGGAACCATTATGCTCGATTCACGTTTTGTAAGGGAAAATGTGCAGGACGTCAGAGAGGCCCTGAAAAAGAGGGGATATGAATTCCCGCTTCAGGAATTTCTGGCGATTGATGAAAAAAGGATGGTACTGCTGCGGGAAACCGAGGAACTGCGGAACCGGCGGAATGTCGCCTCTGAAGAGATAGGCAGGAAAAAGCGGGAAAAGGCGGATGCCACTTCAGAACTGGAGGAGATGCGGATCGTCTCCGACAGGATCAGTGCCCTTGATGACCAGCTGAAGGCTGTTGAGGATGAAACAAAGGGACTGCTTCTGACGATACCGAACATGCCCCATGAATCCGTACCAGTCGGGAAGGACGAGACAGACAACACCGAAGTGCGGCGCTGGGGCGAACCGGGGAAATTTGCTTTTGAACCGCTCAACCACTGGGACATTGCCGAGCCGCTTGGCATTATAGATTTCGAGAGGGCAGCCAAAATAGCCGGGGCCAGGTTTGCCCTGATGAAGGGGCCGGGCGCACGGCTTGAGCGGGCGCTGATGAACTTCATGCTCGACAGTAACACGGCCAAGGGCTACACCGAAATCTTCCCCCCGATCCTGGTAAACCGGGAGAGCATGACCGGCACCGGGCAGCTCCCGAAATTTGAGGCAGAACTCTTCCGCATTGCAGACCCTGAGTTTTATCTGATCCCGACCGCAGAGGTGCCGGTGACAAACATCCACCGCGATGAGATATTAAAGGAATCTGACCTCCCGCTCTACTATACAGCCTACACGCCGTGTTTCAGGCGGGAGGCCGGAGCCCATGGAAGAGATACACGCGGATTGATCCGGCAGCACCAGTTCAACAAGGTCGAACTGGTAAAGTTTGTCAAGCCTGAGGATTCCATTGATGAACTCGAAAAACTGACCGGCAATGCAGAGGAGCTTCTCCAGAGACTCGGATTGCCCTACCGGGTGGTTGCGCTCTGCTCCGGCGATATCGGGTTCTCCTCGGCAAAGACCTACGACCTGGAGGTCTGGCTCCCTGGCCAGAATAAATACCGGGAGATATCCTCCTGTTCCAATTTCGGTGATTTCCAGGCGCGCCGCGCCAACATACGGTTTAAACGCGACGGGAAAAAGGGCACGGAATTTGTTCACACCCTTAACGGTTCGGGGCTTGCCATAGGCAGGACCCTCGTGGCGGTACTGGAAAACTATCAGCAGCAGGACGGTTCTATCATTATCCCTGAGGTACTCAGGCCCTACATGGGGACAGACAGGATAGGCTGATGCAGACAAAGGGATATGTTGACCTGCATACCCATGGTCTGGGGAAATATGATACGCAGACAACAAATCCTTCTGATATCCTGAAGATAGCTGCCCTGCATGGCAAGGCCGGCACTGCTGCAATCTGCCTTGCCATATACCCCGGACCTGTCACTATCATGAGACAGCAGATTGATGCAGTGCGCGCGGCTATCGAAAAGCAGAGACAGGACTCAGGCGTCCGGAGGATGACCGGAAAAGAAGCAGGCGCACAGGCCACGATCCTTGGAGTGCATATTGAAGGCCCGTTTCTGAATTCAAAATATGCCGGGGCCCTTGATAAAAAAGCCCTGCTGAAGCCTTCGCTCTCGCAGCTGAAGGAGCTGGTTGCCGGCAATGAGGAGATCATTAAAATCATGACCATAGCCCCGGAACTTGCCGGCGCGCTGAGGGTAATAGAACGCTGCGTGAAACTCGGCATCAGGGTCAATATGGGACACTCGGACGCGACCTATGCCGAGGCGCTCGAAGGTAAAAGGGCCGGGGCCACCGGGATCACGCATTTCTTCAATGCCATGCGGCCGTTCCATCACCGCGAACCAGGACTTGCAGGGCTTGGACTTCTGGATGAGGCACTCTATATTGAGATAATCGCGGACGGCGCCCATCTCCACCCCCGGACACTTGAGATGATATTCAACCGCAAGCGGCTCGACCGGATTATGCTGGTCACGGATTCGGTCAGGGGCCGCATCAGGCGATCAAAGGAATATAATGTCAGTGCTGTCTTTGACGACCGCGGGGTGCTGGCAGGAAGCGGCATAACCCTTGCCAACTCAGTTTCCGTACTCAGCGAGATAGGCATCCCTGACGCAGAGATTGCTGAGGCTGCAACCGATAACCCTGCCCGTTATATGGGCCTCGGCAGGTCGTAGCATATGAAATGCACGGCATATATAGTCCTGTTCTTTTTATCGTTGTTTGCACCGGGCCCTCGGTCCGAAGGAGGAGATACCATGGTCGAAAATATTCACTGGCTGGGACATGATACGTTCAGGATCGTTGGCGAGCGGATCGTCTATACTGATCCATTCAAGATAAAGAGAAAGGATGTTGCCGATATCATCCTGATAACCCACGAACATCACGACCACTGCTCTCCCGAAGATCTGCAGAAGATTCAGGGACCTGATACCGTTATCATTGCACCGGCAGACTGTGCTGCCAAGCTCAAGGGTACAGTCAGGATTGTAAAACCCGGCGACAGTATCGAAGTCAGAGGGGTCAGCATCGAGGCGGTCCCCTCGTATAATACGAACAAAAAATTCCATACAAAGGACCGCAACTGGGTGGGATATATCTTTACCCTGAACAAACAGCGCATCTACCTTGCGGGAGACACGGATTATATACCGGAGATGAAGACCTTCAGGGCAGACATTGCGCTTCTGCCTGTTTCGGGGACCTATGTCATGACTGCAGAAGAGGCTGCAAAAGCAGCGCTCGACATACAACCGCAGACTGCAATTCCGATGCATTACGGCTCGATTGTCGGCACCAGGAAAGATGCAGAACAATTTGCAGGCCTGCTCAAAGGAAAAATCAACGTCAGGATACTCCCGGAAGAATAATGGCCGACAGTGTGATGGCAGATCGAGTAATGGTCAGAAGTGTGATAGTTTGAGCAAACAACATTCTTCAGGCAGACCCGGCAAACTCCCCCGGGCAGATAATGGCCTCTCGGCAGATGAGATCAGGTCCGGCCTGCAAAGCAGGTTCTGGAGAGAAATTGTCTGCTGCCAATCTGTCAGCTCTACCAATGATATCGGGCTGTCTCTACCCCTGGACCTGGATTACGAACAGGGTGAAACCGGCGTTGTCATTGTTGCTGACACACAGGAAAAAGGCAGGGGCAGATTCGCCAGGACATGGGTCTCACCTCCTGGGCTGAACATGTATCTGAGTATCGTGCTGAAACCAGATATCACTCCTGCCGAAGCCCCCTGCCTCACCATACTTGCCGCCCTGGCCTCTGCTGCTGCATTACTCAGCGAAACCGGCATCCGGGTTTCGGTTAAATGGCCGAACGATCTGCTGATGGGAGGGAAAAAACTGGGAGGAATTCTGACCGAAGCAAGGACCCTCAAGGGGGTTATGACCAGAGCGGTTATCGGGATTGGCATCAATCTCAACAGCACTGCTGAAGACCTCCCCCCTGAAATCGCCGGAAAGGCAACCTCGGTCCTGATCGAAAGCAGCACAACTGTATCAAGAAACAGACTCACCACAGCAATCATGAATGAATTTGAGTTTCGATATAAAAAGCTGCGGGCCATCGGCGTTTTTCCTCTTATACGGGAGTTGCGGCCTCTCCTGGGCTGTCTTGGCAGGGAGGTTGTGGTGATGGATGGGGCAGCGAAGCTTTCAGGGATTGCCGAGGATATCGATGATAAAGGCAGACTTGTCCTGAGACTCCCTTCGGGCCTCAGAAAAATAATCAGCAGCGGTGAGATTTCAGAGCAGGGAGTTGACAGGTGCTGATCACCATAGATATAGGCAACTCCTCAACAGGAATAGGTTATTTCACCCCCGCAGGGCTAATCATCCAGCGCCTCGACCCCCTGTCTCTCCGAGATGCAGAGGCATACGCCGATGCCATGGCCGCGTTCAGAGATCAGAATCATATAGAAAAAGGAGAGGTTCGCTGTATAATATCCTCAGTAGTTCCGGTGCATACCGGCATACTCCGGGAGGCTCTTAACCTGTTGGCCGGAAGGCCGGTCGGTCCGCTGACGGTAAACCACCAGCTTGAAACCGGGCTCTGCCTGAAGCTCGGGGCCCCGCAGACACTCGGGACTGACAGGCTGACAAATGCCGCCGGGGCCTATGCAATTTATCAGAAGGCTGTTGCCGTTCTGGATTTTGGAACAGCCACAACGCTCACCATGGTTGACGACAAAGCCAACCTGATCGGGGGTGCGATATTGCCGGGGCTCAGGCTCATGAGCGCCGCTCTCGGTGCAATGACTTCGCAACTGAGCGTGGTCCCGCCGAATAAGCCGGACAGCGCGCTCGGCAGGGATACTGCGTCAGCAATATGCTCAGGGCTTTTTTTCGGCACTGCTGGAGCTGTTGAGAGGATTATTGCCGAGGTTTCCGCTGAGACCGGCTTGCATTTCATGACGGTCATCACCGGCGGTCATTGTATGTCGATGCAGCAGTACCTGACCAGGCCCTGTGAAATAAGGCCTGATCTCATACATGAAGGACTCAGAATTATTTATGAAAAAAACAGATCTTAATGAACTGAGGAAGGACCCGCTGCTCGGCAGATGGGTGGCCGTACTGAACCGGTCGATGCCGCCGTCAGAATATACAATGCCGCCCCAGGATGCCCATGAGGAGACCTGCCCGCTCTGCCGGGGGCGTGAAGAAGAGGCTCCGAAGGAGATCATGTCAATCCGGGAACCGGGAAACCAACATGCCTGGCTGACAAGGGTCATCCCGAACTTTAATCCCGTGTTTAAGATAGAAGGCGACCTCGGCAGGCGCGGCGACGGCATGTATGACAGGATGAACAGCATCGGGGCCAATGAAATCATTGTTGAATCCCCGGAGCATGGACGGCCGCCTGAGGATCTTGGTCTTGACCAGATGACAAAGGTCATCTTGACCTATCGGGACCGCATTACTGATCTCGAAAGAGACCCAAGACTCAGATATACCCTTATTTACAAGAACGCCGGCAGGAATGCCGGGGCTGTTTTCTCTCATCCGATATCTCATCTTGCCTCCACCCCGGTCATACCCAAGAGGGTGAAAGAGGAACTGGACGGGGCCAAACAGTACTTTGCCTACAAGGAGCGGTGCATATTCTGCGATATAATGCGGGAGGAACTGCGCGTCGGCAGCAGGGTGATCAACGAGACGCGCTATTTCATGGCCTTCTGCCCCTACGCCTCAAAGTTCCCGTTTGAGACCTGGATCATGCCGAAGCGCCACAGCTGCAGCTTCCAGGAGATCCGGCATGAAGAAATCGAGGACATGGCCCTCATTCTCTCAGGGACCCTGAAGAAACTGAGGTCACTTTTTACAGACATCTCGTTTAATTATTTCATCCACACGGCACCGAACAGGGTCCCCCGCAAGGACCACTGGCATACGCTCGGTGAAGATTTTCACTGGCATCTTGAAATCATGCCGCGGTTTCTGAACACCAGCGGCTTTGAATGGGGGTCAGGTTTTTATATCCTGACAACCTCACCGGAAGACGCATCAAAATACCTTAGGGAGGCTTAAAATGGAGATCAAGAAGATTATGTTTGCTACCGACTTTTCCGAGGGCTCATCCCATGCGCTGCCATATGCAGTGGACATGGCAAAGCGCTACAGCGCCAGACTGTATCTTGTACACGTTGTCTACGATGTTGCCAAGACAGCCGGCTGGTATGTCCCGCATGTCAATATGGACGCAATGTACAAGGATATTGAAGCCGGTGCCCGGGCTGAGCTTGACAAATGTTTTACCGAAGAGATGCACGGGGTTAAGGATATTGAAAAAATCGTCCTGAAGGGCATTCCCTATGAAGAGCTTGCCCGGTTTGCCGGCGAGCAGTCCATAGACATGATCGTACTGGGCACCCATGGCCGCAAGGGACTCGACCGCATGCTCTTCGGCAGCACTGCCGAGCAGGTGGTCCGCTATGCCCCATGCCCGGTGCTCTCGGTGAGGATCCCGAATTACCAGCAGTAGATGCGGGCTTACCTGTCTGAAAATGCCTTTATCGATCTGCTGCTGAGCTCTGCGGAGGTATATAAAAAAGAATGCCTCGGGTTCCTTCTGGGGTACAGGCTTGAAGACCGTTTCATTATAGAACATGCCTTCAGCTTCCAGACAGCATCGCGGAAGCAAAGAGGGGTAGTGTCCCGTGACACGAGTCATAAGAAGATCGACCCGATCCTTGCCCGGCTCGACCGGTTGCAGATAGTCGGGGACTTCCATTCTCACACGCAGTTCGGCGAGATGAAGGGACTTCCGGTCCCGAGCCCTGAGGATATCGCAGGCATGGCAAAGGACCGGATCTACCTGATCGTCGCGATCAATAATTTCAGAAAGACGATGACCTGGGCCGAGAACCGCGACAAGACAATCTCGGGATCTGTCGGAGATTTTTTTTTCAAGATATCTGCACACTATCTGGACAACAGGCTTTCAGTCACCAAGGCCAAGATCCACTGCCCTTTTCCTCCCGGCTTCTGAGGGCATGGCTTGCAGAACAGATGCAGTCTTGCCTGACAGGGATATGCTACTGTGCCGTTAAGACTTTTTTTAACTGTTTCGATCGTTATTCATATACTGATAGCTATCGGCATCTATTATCTGCCAGACGCAAAACAGCCGGAGAAGCAGGGTTTTTTGACCAGACTCGTCACCCAGGAAGAAGTCCGGCAGTCTCAGGTCCCGCCTCCACCAGTGGCTGTCAGGCCTGCGGAACGGCCTCTTCCTCCGCGATCTTTTCCACGACAACCCAAAAGGGAAGCCCTCCTGTCTCAAAAGCCTTCTTCGCGGCCGCCTGATATTTCCTCAGACAGGCCGGTCGTTCCCGGTGAAGGCTCCGACACCGGGGAGACGCTTCCGAAAGGACAGAAGCCTGCGGCAGGACAGTCTGTTACCCCTGAGAGATCTGCAGATTCAGCCCAAAGTACTCATTCAGGTTCTGATTCGGGCCCGGGTGCTGAACCGGCTAATGAACCGGCTAAATCTGGCCGCTCTCCTGAAGCAGCTCGTCAACGGAGCTCAGGGCGGGACTCAGGGCGGTCAAGACTTTTCGACCCTATGATCACCGCTGAGATCGCAGGGAAGGATGCTTCTGCCCGGTCAGGCAGGGATGACGCCATAACCTTTGATACCAGGGATTACCGGTACGCAGGGTATATGCATAAACTCAGGGACAAGATCCAGAGCATATGGGTCTACCCCCCGGCAGCTGCGGCAGAGGGAAAGTACGGCGACCTGAAGATACGGTTTACAATCAACAAGAACGGAAGACTGGGAAAAGTTGAACTGGTGAGGACTTCAGGCTACAAGCTTCTGGATGATGCAGCAATAAAAGCCCTGAAAGACGGAGAGCCTTATTGGCCGCTGCCGGAGGAGTGGGGCATGGAAAGCTACAGCATCCTCGGCCATTTCATCTACAGCCTCTATGGCTATCAACAGCTCAGGTAGTGCCCCTGAGCTCGTCGATCTTTCTTCCGATATCCGGCGAGGCCATGAAGGAACTGCCGACCAGCATGGCATCGACCCCGGCTGCCAGGAGCTTCAGCATATCCTCATGCCTGCTTATCCCGCTTTCGCTCACCACAATCTTCCCCTGCGGTATCTCCCTGCGAAGCTGAAAAGTCGTCTCAAGGTCTATGGTCAGGGTCTTGAGATTACGGTTATTGATGCCGATGATAGGCGCATCAATCAGCAGCGCCATCTCAAGCTCCTTCAGGTCATGCACTTCAAAGAGGACAGCCATGCCGAGTTCGCAGGCACAGGCGAGAAATTCTGCCGCCTGGTTCTTTTCGAGTATGGCAGCGATCAGGAGGACCGCATCAGCCTGCCAGGCGCGCGCCTCAAAAATCTGATAGTCGTCAATGAGAAAGTCCTTTCTCAGCAGAGGCCTTGAGGTGATCGTCCTCACCTCGGGCAGATAGTCAAGCTTCCCCTGGAAAAAGTCCTCTTCAGTCAGGACCGACAGGGCATCGACCCTCTTTGCCTCGTATATCGACGCGATCTGCTTATGGTCAAAGTCCTGCCGGATAAGCCCCCGTGACGGAGAGGCCTTCTTCAGCTCCGCAATCAGTTTTACGGAACCGTCCGGGTCGCGCCTCACGGCACGGGTAAAATCCCGCGGGGCTTCGAGTCCACTAATCCTTACCCTCAGGTCACTCAGGGAGTTTCTCGCCCTGGAAATCGCTATCCGCTCCCTTTTTTTCTCTACTATTTTCTCAAGTACCGACATGCAGGATTGTACAAGGTCTCAGCCCGGTTTTTCAACCTGCCCACCCGGCCTTGTATTTATGAGGATTGCCTATATAATAGAATGTACTATCTGGTAATATTTCTTGATTGTGGAGGATACAATGAAAAGCATAGCAACGAAGATCTTGGCCACCGCCTTTGTCCTTCTGCTCCAATGCAGCGCCTGGGCGCATCACCCTGCAGTTGGCATGGCAGCAGGAGATGCAGGGCCCATCAGGACGCTTTCTGCAGACACCCTGAAACAAGGGAGTTTCAGTTTCGATATCCAGGCCGAGATTATCAGCCTCAAACCGTTCTCTGATGCAGCAATGCAGCAGCTGGCAATAGACGGCAACGATATCCACAGCATCGACTCGGTCCGGCATCTAAACTTCGGGCTCGGGTACGGCCTGACGGATGACCTGACCCTCGGTATCAAAATCCCGTATGCCTCACTGAGAAACATCCGTGCTTCTAACCCCGAGGATCCTGATCACATACACAGTCACGGCAACTCAAGCGGGATCGGCGACCTCTCGGTTCTCGGCCGCTACCGTGTCATAAAGCAAGGCGGCAACGGAGTTGATGTATCCCTTGTTGCAGGCGTCAAGATGCCCACGGGAAAGACCTCGGTGAAAGATCCGGAAGGTGACCTGCTCGAAACTGAGCATCAGCCCGGCTCCGGGTCATGGGACCCTATCTTCGGGGTCGCCGTTACCAGAAGAAACGGCCCGCTTTCCCTGGATGCAAATATCATATATGCCATCGCGTCAAAAGGGTCACAAGAAACTGATCTCGGCGATCTGCTCAGCTACAATGCTGCGGCCTCTTACCGTGCACTCGCGGGAGGGATAGCTCTTGACCTCGTCCTTGAACTCAATGGTGAATGGAAACAGAAACAGTCAATAGCCGGGATCAGGGATGAAAACAGCGGTGAGCACATCCTTCTCCTTTCACCCGGGCTGCGGCTTTCGCTCAGGAAGAATACAATGGCATATGTATCTGTCGGCTTCCCCGTCATGCAGGACATAAACGGGATCCAGGCAAAGACCAGGGCACGAACGCTTTTTGGTTTCGGCATCGGGTTCTAGCGGGGGATGTCAAACATGAAGACATTATCCAGAATGATTATTTCAGGTCTCTTCTTCTTTTTTCTTTCATCCCCGGCAGTATTTGCGGGGGCTGCCGCCGACAACAGACCACAACCTGTCTTTACCAAACACTTCAGACAGACCTTCTTCGCGGTTACTGAAAAGGCTGAGTTCAGCATAGAGATCCTGCCTGATGAAAAAGAGTATAAGATCGGCAGAAATGTAGTCGGCATCGTAGTCCATGACAGACATGACCGGGACGTGGAAAAGGCTGAACTTACCGTGACGGCGGAGGGAAGCACCGAACCGGTAGCCGTCAAAGAAAAAGGCGAAGGCCTCTACCTTGCCTCAAACCTTGACGTTAAGCGGCAAGGGACATGGAAGCTGACCATCCAGGTCAGGGATAAGGCTGTGACAGACGGCGCCATTTTTTTATTCCCGGCTGCGGCAACAAAACTCCTTCCGCCTGGTCAATATAGCGGAAATGACAAACAGTAAAGGAGATAGTATGACCTATAAAGACTATCTGGCAGGACTTGAGGGGCAGGAATGTGAGTTGCTGGATTCAGATTCCTGCAGTTATATCGCTTTCTTCGGCCACCGGACACCTGCAAAAAACACGCACCGACTGATAGGAGTGCATGAGGACTTTGCAGTCTTCTCACAGAAAGACTTCCCCTCTGAAACCGCCATTCCGCATGCCAAGCTGAGAATTATCAGGAATACATAGCAGCGGGAATCGCATCGTTTCGCCTTTTCTGCCGGGGCGTATGACAGCGCCCCGGCAAGGCCGCTGCAGCTACCGGACTTCTATCCTCGCCCCCATCCATGCATGGTTGTCGCACGAATATTTGAATATGCCGGCCGAAGGGAATTTTCTTCTGAACTCATCCCCCTGCGACAGGGCCCCGGAATCAAAACTGCCGTCATTCGCGGTTACCGTATGAGCAGCCGCGTCCCTGTTCTTCCAGACTACCTCTTCGCCAATCTTGATGACAGCTACTTCGGGGGAAAAGGCACTCCCCTCTATAGTCACCACAACAGGGGCGGCAACTGCATCGGCAGCCGCCGCGCTTAAGACACCCGCAAACATTACCGAAACTGCCAGTAGAACGCACAGGATATAGTTTTTCATAATCTTCCTCCTTATCTGAATTATAAATATATTTGTGCTGTTTGGCAAAAACTTCCGCGGCTCATCCCGCTCTGCATAAATCTCTTAGCTCCAACGCATATTTTAATATATAATCTAACCATACCCCCTGATGAATACATGATAAACAAAAGATGAACAATTTAATCAGTGACAGAATAATACGGGCGGTAAATATACTCTGCATATGCATGCTCGCCGCGCTATGCGGCCATGCTGCCGCGGCTGTCCCGCCTGATGCTGCCATACTCATGCAGGAGGCGAGCAGCTCCCTCGGCAGAGGCGACTTTGAGCATGCCATAGAGGCTGCTCTCAGCGCCGACAGGAGCCTCAGGGCAACCGGGGACAGAACAAAAAGGCTTGAGCCTCTCAAAATCCTTGCAGGAGCATATTGGGGAGCGGGACATTTTCGGGAGGCTGAAAAAAATCTGCGCGCTGCTCTGGAAATTGCGCAGGACACCGGGAGCAATGCTCAGCAGGCTTCCATAGCGGGCAGACTGGGGGGCCTTTATCTGGCCCGCGGAATGACGGATGAAGCTGACAGCCTGCTCAGTCAGGCCCTTGGAGCGGCAAAAGCGGCAGGGCAAGGCCATCAGGCCTCTATCCTCAATAATATCGGGACGCTGCAGGTGCTGAGAAAAGACTATGATGGCGCTGCTGGTTCATACCAGAAGGGCGTTTCCCTTTCCAGGCAGTTCAACGACGACGAAACGCTTTGCGATATCCTTACGAACCTCGCAAGACTGCAGGTAATCAGGAAGGATCCTGACACCTCATTCGGGCTGCTCCGTGAAGCGCATGCACTCACCAGGAATATGAGACAGGACCACGACAAGGCGGTACGCCTCCTCAGCATCGGCCGAACTGCTGAGCTGGCAGCAGCAACGCATACAGGGGCTGCAACAGAACTGAAGGAACTCTCCCTGCTGACACTGCAGGAGGCCCTGGTCCTGGCCGAAAACCTTGCCGATCGCCGGTCACTTTCATATGCCTATGGCTATCTTGGAGCGCTGCACGAGGAGAGCGGAAAGTTCGACGAAGCCCTGAGATTAACGCGCAGAGCCATACTGGAGGCCGAAAACATCAGGCAGGGAGAGGGCCTTTATCTCTGGCAGTGGCAGACAGGAAGGATTCTGGAGAAACAGGACAGGCCCCGCGAAGCGATCAAGGCTTACCGGCTGGCAACCCGGACACTGGAGACCATCCGGGATGAGGTATCGGCAGGCTGCTTTATCTGCGGCCCTGATTTTTTCAGGGAGAAGGTTGAGCCGGTTTACTTCGGCCTTGCGGAGCTTTTGTTCGATCTTTCTGGAAAGAGCACGGATCATGGAGAGTCAGCAGCGCTCCTGCTTGAGGCACGCCAGACCATCGAAGACATGAAGGGAGCGGAGCTCCATGACTACTTCAGGGACCCCTGTGTTGATGCGTATATTGCAAAGGCCCGCTCGCTCGAAACAGTCGGGGGCAGAGCTGCTGTGCTGTATGTCATCCCTTTCGAAAAAAAAATCGGACTTCTGCTCAGCTTGTCCTCCGGCATTGAGCGCTATTCCGTAAATGTCACAAAAGAAACTTTTGTCTCTGAGGTTAAGGCCTTCAGGAAGACTCTCGAAAAAAGGACCACCCGGGAATATATGATACACGGGCAAAAATTGTATGCCTGGCTGATAACGCCCCTTCTGGAAACACTGGTTTCCCGGAATATTGAAACCATAGTCTTTGTGCCGGACCAGTGGCTCAGGACCGTGCCTCTGGCAGCACTGCACGACGGCAGAGAGTTTCTCGTCAGCAGATTTTCCATCACCTCGACGCAGGGACTGACTCTCATCGACCCGAAGCCTGTTCAGGAGCAGCGCATTGATGTCCTCATGGCAGGCATTACCGAGCCGGTGCAGGGGTATCCTGCCCTTCTAAGCGTCTCTGACGAGTTGCGGGACATCGGCAGTCTTTACCCCGGGAAGCTGCTGAAGGACCGCACGTTTGTCACGTCCGGGCTGAAGAAAGAACTTTCTGACCTTTCTTTTTCAATTGTTCATATAGCCTCTCACGGGGAGTTTTCAGGGGACGTGCAGAAGTCGTTTCTCCTTGCCTGGGATGAAAAGCTCTCGATGGACCAGCTCGAAAAGTTTATCAAGTCCGGCAGATTTCGGAAGGTCCCTGTAGAACTGCTTACGCTGAGCGCCTGCCAGACCGCCACCGGAGATGACAAGGCAGCCCTGGGACTTGCAGGGGTTGCAGTCAAGGCAGGAGCAAGGAGTGCAATAGCCGCCCTCTGGAGCGTCAGCGACGAGGCTTCTTATCAGCTCATCACCGAGTTCTATCGCCAATTTCAGAGCCGGGTACTTACCAAGGCAAAGGCTCTGCAACAGGCTCAACTATCACTGTTGAAAAGGGCCCCGTACCAGCACCCTTATTATTGGGCTCCGTTCATCCTGATAGGCAACTGGCTGTAAGACAACATGGCTGACCTGCCCCGGTTTTTCAGCTCCAGGACTCTGGCAGCCATCCTCATTGGCATGAGCGTTTTTGTGCTTGTGGCCGGCATCCGGACCACAGGAGTTCTGCAGTCCCCGGAGATAGGAGCGTATGACACATACCTGAAACTGAAGGCCGGGACATCGGCAGCGCCCGCCCCAATTACACTCGTAACCATAACCGAAGCCGATATCCGGGCGCTCGGAAGCTGGCCGGTTTCCGATAAAAAACTCGCTGAACTGCTGAAGCTCATACTCAGGGAATCCCCCCGAGTCATAGGGCTTGATATCTACCGCGATATCCCTGTCCCCCCCGGCAACCGGGAACTCACTGAGCTGTTTGACGAAGGGCACCCTATCGTGACTGTCAGGAAAACCGGCAATCAGGGACAGGACGGGGTGGCTGCACCCTACATGCTCAAAGACCAGGGGAGTGCCGGATCCAGTGTCGGATTCAGCGTCGGATTCAATGATCTGCCGGTTGATAAGGATGGCACCATAAGACGGGGGCTCCTTTTTATGGAGGATGGTGAGGCAGTGCTCAATTCTTTCAGCCTTCTCCTGGCACTGTCGTATCTCGGGCACGATTCGGTCTATGCTCAGCCCGACACAGCGCAGCCCGACCATGTCCGGATAGGGAAAATGACTTTTGTGCCGTTCAGGCCTGATGACGGAGGATACATCCGGGCAGATGCCGGCGGGTACCAGATGTTGCTCGACTTCGGTTCAAAACAATTTCAGACTGTATCGGTAAGCTCTCTGTTATCCGGCAATGTCCCCCCAGCCCTCATGCGTGACCGCGTGATAATTATAGGGTCTGTTGCCGAAAGCATGAAAGACATCTATGCAGCACCCGTAGCCGGTGCCTTTTCCGGTGCCCGGTTGATGCAGGGGCTGGAAATCCACGCGCAGGCCGCCGGTCAGATCATAAGGGCCGCCACGACAGGCAGGGGGCTTATGCGGGCAGTGCCAGAGTGGTCTGAGTGGCTGCTGATCCTCATTGCGGCCATGGCAGGAGGACTCTGCGGCCTGCCCGGTCGTTCTGCATGGACCCTTCCTGCAATCCTTCTGTCCGGACTGGTTGTTCTCACTGCCGGGACCTTTCTCGCCTTCAGAGCGGATTACTGGATTCCGGCAGTCCCTCCGATGATCTCGTGGGTCTCATCGCTGGGTATAATCACTGCCTATCTCTCCTACAGAGAAAAAAATGACCGCAGACTCCTGATGAAGATCTTTTCAAGTCATGTTTCCAAGGATATTGCCGACGCACTATGGAGGGAGCGCACCCGTTTAATGGCCAGCGGCAGGCTCGTCCCCCAAAAGATGACCGCAACCGTGCTTTTCACCGACCTCCAGAACTTTACCGCAACAGCAGAAAAGCAGGAGCCAGAGGAGCTGATGGACTGGCTGAACACGTATATGAATGCCATGGCAGACGCTGTAATGAGGCATAACGGAACCGTGAACAAGTTCATCGGAGATGCGGTGATGGCCCTCTTTGGCGCACCGGTTGGGCATGAAGACGAGGCAGCGGTCAGGGCAAGCGCGAAACATGCAGTGCGGTGTGCCCTGGCCATGAGAACGGAGCTCGAAGCGCTTAACAGGAAATGGGAACATACCGGCAGGATGCCGCTTGCTATGAGAGTTGGCATACATACCGGCCCCCTGGTTGCGGGGAGCATCGGAAGCAGGGAAAGAATGGAATACACGGTCATAGGAGATACCGTCAACACAGCCTCGCGGCTTGAAGGCTACCTGAAGGAACTGCAGGGGGCCGGACATGAAGCCGGGGCCTGCGGCATCCTGATCAGCGAAGCAACCATGAACCTGCTGGGCGATGACTTCAGAACTGAACGTATAGGTGAGATAAAGGTCAAGGGAAGGGAAGAAGGGCTGACTGTTTTCCGGGTTATCGGCAGCAAAGAGTCCTGACAAAATACAGCACGGGAGGTACCATGAAAACACTTATTGCAGCGCTCATCGTATCGATTGTTCTATGGACAACAGGGGGATTTGCAGCAGACAAAGAAACAAAATCATTGGCCCGGGATAAAAAAGAAACCCCGGGGTCTCTTATCAATTACCAGCCGCGCCCCGGCTCAATCGGAAAGCCGGCAATAAGAGTCGGCGGCGCCACCAGGGGGGCAGAGGAGTCTGCCTTTGTGATCACAGCACTCGCGCCTGATCACCTTGGCCTGACTGTTTCTGCGCAGCCCTCCCTCTGCTGGTATCTGTCCGGCAGGGCCAGAACAAGGCTCGGGATTACGATCAACGACGAAACCTCGGCAGCCCCTTTCTTCGAAAAGGAATTTGAGGGAAACTCCGATACCGGGATACGCTGCATCGACCTTGCAGCTCATGGGTTGTCCCTGGTACCGGGCGTCGAATATCAGTGGTTCGCAGCAGTCATCAAAGACCCGGAACAGAGATCAAAGGATATTGTAAGCTCCGGAATGATCAGGCGCATAACACCCGCCCGGGAGCTCACCGACAGGCTTTTATCAGCTAAAAATGATCTCGAAAAGGCCGGGATATATGCCTCTGAAGGAATCTGGTACGACGCACTCTCCCTGCTGCATACACTTATAGCCGCGAATCCCGATGACAAGGCTCTGCGCGCCTCCCGCGCAGGTCTTCTTGATCAGGCAGGACTCAGAGATGCTGCAGCCTTTGACAGGAAATAAAAAACAGCCGCCTTCTTAATATTGCGGATATATGCCGGGACAGCCTATCTCCCTATCCTGAAGCCTTCGGGCATCGGGGGCAGCATCTCCCGGCCGGTTATTATAAAGCTGCTCGCCTTATCATCTGCCAGGGCGCAGGCCTTCGGCAGCAGCAGGTCTGCATTCAGGTAATTTGAGGACAGCACCGTAAGAAATCCGCTGATGTCCACGTCGGGAGACTGTATCTCGACCGTGCCATCCTGCCCCGTAACGTTTGACGAGGCATTCGCCTCACTGTCCCGGGAGAAAATAACTGCCTTTGCATTAATGGCTATGCTGCCGCCGAACCCCTGATCGGCCCTGGCAGTTATATCGCTGTCCTCTATCGCAACAAGGGCATTGGCCCTGATGCTGAGGTTTCCGCCGTCACCACTTCCGCCTCCGACCGTTGCCGAAACCCGACTGGACTTTGTCAAAATAAGGTTTGCGGCATCTATCATTATATTCCCGCCTGTAGAAAATGCGGCGGCTGTTGTTATGGAACTGTCGATGCTCAGCAGGGTATCGGTCGCGTGTATCGATACCTGGCCTGCCCTGCCTCTCCCCCTGCTTTCGGATGATATTCCGGACTTCCCCTCAAGCCGCACCTTTCCGGCATCAATCGTGATATCCCCTGCAGTAAGGTCATTGCCGGAAAGCGTCGATATGACACTTGCATTCCTCATCTCAAGCAGGGGGGTTTTTACATATATGTATCCGGCCTTTCCTTCGTCGTCCCCAAAACTCACCAGGTGGCCGTCATCCAGGAGTATGCTTTCAGAAGCAATAATGCGTATGGACCCCTCCAGACCATGGCCGCGGGAGGCACTATTGATGCTGCTGTTCGAAAAGAGCTCTATCCGTCCGGCATTGACCAGAATGTCGCCGGCCCGGCCCTCGCCAAAGACGCCTGTCGTAACCGCAATCTGCCCGTAGTCGCTCATGGTCAGCAGGGGAGTGGTGACAGAAATCAGTCCTGCCCCGGCACTGCTGCGGGTGTTGCAGGAAAATCCGCTCTCAAGCTCTCCATTGACCCCTGAGACGACTATCGCTTCCCCTGCCCTGACGGTAATATTGCCGGATGGTCCGTAGTAGAGTGAGGAACCGAAGCTGTCGGCGCCAATCTGGCCCCCGGAAATCAGTTCGATCCTGCCTGCGTTGATATTGATATCACCGCCATGGCCATCGGTGTAGGTCCTCGCCCCGATCTGGCCCGAGTCGGTTATCAGCAGCAGCGGGCTCGATATGTTGATGTCGCCTGCATTACCGTCCGCGTTGATAAAGACATCGGTATGTATCCCCGTGTAAAGCGGGGCCGTCTTATTTCTCCAGGGATCTTCTGACTGTTGCTCCCCGGCGATCACGATTGATTCTCCCGCGTTGATGGTAATGGCCCGTTCATCATCAAGTCCTTCTGCCTGACTCCATACATAGGAGCCGCTGCCTATGACCAGGTTGTTGACATCAAAGAACATATTGGCGCCATAAATTCTGCTGTCCGTAAAGAGCCTCATCCGGTCGGCGCTGACGCGTATATCGCCCCGGTGCCCGCTGCGTCCCGAGCTGGTTATGATCAGCCCGCCTTCCGCAAGGTCAAGCAGAGACGTTGCAATGAAAATTCTTCCTGTCGTCCCTGTAGAGGTACTGTTGCCGTAACTGAAAATACTGCTTCTGGAGCCTGCCTGGTCTGCCCCTGAAATCTCGATTATTTCTGTCGCCTGGACGATAACGTCTCCGCCGTTTCCGCTGCCAAGCGCAGTCGTCCCTGCCGCAGCCCCCCCGGTCAGAAGCATGCCCCTGACGTCAAGCTTCAGATCGCCACCCTGGCCGCTGTCTTCCTGGACCGTCCTCATCAAACCCCCTTCCATCACCAGTGCATCGCCCAGTTTTATGTCAACCTTTCCTCCCCCCGGACCAGCAACCGAACCTGCCTCTATATAGGCGTCCCTGGCGTACAGGCCTCCTGCCCTGATGAATATACCGCTCTCCTGCCCTCCGCTGGTCACGATATATCCCCCGAACAGGAGGGTCTCGCCGAGCTTTGCAAAAGCCCCGGTGTTCCAGTCAGGCTGGCTCATCACAACCTCGCCCTGCGATGCAGCGCTGACTATATTTATCCTTCCGCCGTGGGACCAGAGTACTGCATTGTCAAAGAGCAGGTCACCGCCCACAATCGATATGCTCTTTCCTTCATAAACCTCAAGCTGGCTGTTATCAATATAGACAGATGCCGGAGTCTGGCTCAGAAAGCCGAAGGCTGCCGGCGGCGCCGAAGTCAGGATGCTGCGGCCCGGATCTGCGGCATCGAACCGTCCCTCAGTCCCCAGTCTCAGATAGTCCGCACTGCTCACATACAGAGAGCCCTGCAGGTCAAGACTGGCGCCCTGGCCGAAGAAGACCCCGGAGGGATTAATGAAATAGAGATCAGCGCCGGGGATGGTAGAACGCAGGAGGCCATTGATATTCGACATGCTGCCCCCGGTTACCCGCGCTATGATATTCTGGACCGAACCCGGCCCGGCAAAGGTCGCACTTTCATCGTACTGAATATTGAAGCTGCTGAAGCTATGAAAAAGGTTGCCGCCTGCCTGTTTTCCCAGATCACCTGTTATCATGAAATTGGGACCGGTCAGGCTTCCTGATCTTCCCATGGTACCGTCAAGTACAACTTCGGCATGCAGCGTTGAGGCAACTGTCACAAGATAAACGATAAGCAGCAATTTGCGGAGGCGGCTCATATGAGCCTCGCTGAAAGTCTGAAGTGGAAACCCCTGTCCTGCGGGTCTCTGTGGGATACCGGGACATCGTTCAGGGCAGCGCCCCAGAAGAGCTGAAAGACGATCTTCTCCGTAACAGCCCATCTGATGCCGGCCCCGGCAGATGCAATATTTTGAGGGCCGGAACTCTCTTTGCCTGAGTTCCAGGATCTGCCGTAATCCAAAAACGGAATCAGTTGGAGAATGTCATCTCTCTTCTCAGTCCTGATGAGCGGCAGCCGGATTTCCAGTGACGAGGAAATTCCGTTGTCCCTGACCAGGATATTTTTCCGGTACCCGCGGACGCTCTCCATGCCTCCGACAGAAAACTTCTCCATGGACAAAAGCTGGTCAGACGTGAGCTGGGCATCGGCCCTGAAGAACGCCTGCAGGCCGCTCTCACCTATTCTCCGGATCCATTGAATCTGCCCGGTCCACGAAAAGAACTTCCCGTCAGGACCGCCTTTTTGTATTGTTGCATCAAGAGCGTCTGCTCCGGCACTGAAGGTTGAGCGCAGCGCCATAACCTGCTCCTGACTCCGGATTGTCCATTCCTGG
>PNOC01000017.1 GCA_013824615.1 Thermodesulfovibrio sp. | reverse complement strand
TTATGACGATTGGCGAATGCGTATAGCCATATCGTACTCGGATACGAATCATTCAGGCAGGTCTTCTGGCTCCCGGTTCATCCTACTCACCGGCCTTCCCGTCCGCTTGCGCAGATAGTGGCGTTTCGGCTTTCGTCCCGGTTACAGCGGCGGGACCGCTCCCGGTTTGGATTACTCCTCACGGGATTCCCTCTTATGCCTTGCGGCACCTGAAAGTTAATCTAATAAAAACACACGCTCTGAAAGTTTGTCAACATGAATTTTTAATTATGAGGTCAAACCATGATCAGTGCTCATGATTATCGCCAATTAGCAGTGAGATCTTTTCCCTGCTCTGACTCAGGACCAAGGCTGGTGCTTCATTGCTGAGCCGGCCTTCTTGCTCAAGTGTAGAGAGACTCTGTTCGAAAACATCGACAAGTATCTGATTGACTGTCTGGTACTTCTCGTGTGAGCCGGGGGGCGAGATTGTTTTCCCGCTCCAGATACCGTCCATAACGCTGAATAAGAAGTTGGTAATCTCCCGCATAATGGCTGCCAGCTCCGCAACCGCAGCATTCTGAAAATAGGCAGTGCCTTCATAGGCTGAAGAGGCAGAGAGTTCCAGCCGGCCTGTATTCCTGAGCTCATGATAGGCATCGGTACCACCGAGGATGATCTGATGATGGTACAGAACATTGGCGGTTACCGGAAGGTTCTTGAGCAGATTATTCCGTTTTAGAAACTCAAAATTAGTACGGAGGTCCTCGATCGTTGAGTCGGGCTCAAACATAATAAAACCGACATTCGGTTCGATGCCGTGCTTTCTGAGAATCCTGAGGGCCTCCTCATTTTCTGCAACCGTTGTCATTTTGTTCATGCGCTGCAACGCCTCGTTCCTGCCGCTCTCGAGTCCGATGAGAATATGGCGGAGGCCAGCTTCGACGAGAGCTTCAATCGTCTCATCCCTGATGTCATTGACCCTGCCCTCAATGCCGAAGAGTATGTTGCGCGGCTTCAGAAGCTCTGCGATCTTCATCGCGCGTTCCTGTCCCCTCTGTCCGGGACCGAAAAAATTCGGGTCGGTAAAATAAAAATCCCGTGCCCCGCGCTCCTGGATGATTGCGTCAATCTCTGCAATAATATTTTCAGGGCTCCGGAACCTCCAAGGCATTCCCTTGCCATAGAAGGTGTTGATATAACAGAAGGTGCATCGGCCGTAGCATCCTCTGCTGCCAAGGATATTCACCTCGCCAATCCGGTAGAGTGCCTCTGTCCTAAGCGGAAAAGGAATAGAGTCAAGATCAGCAACTGGCTTCTGGGGGATGAGGACAACATCCCCTGAACCGGAGCGGGCTGCTATTCCCGGTATCTGTCGGAGAATGCCCTGCCCCTGCTGATAGCGAGCGAGGCTGGCGAAGGGCACTTCCGGTTCACCAACGACTACGGCGTCAATAGAGCTGCAGTCGTCCAGTATCTGCGCATGTGAGATGGTGGGGTAAAAACCATACGCAATGATAAGAGGTGCGAGGCCTTCTTCTCTGAGTTCACCAAGAAACCGGTAGAGCTCTTCGTCACCTTTCCAGTGATAGACCATATGCACGCCGAGGATATCGGGTTTTGCAGTCTGGATCGTCTCATGTATCGAATCCCAGGAAAGTCGGTCAAGGTATCCTTCGATAATCCGGACCTCGTGCCCCTCTTTAGCCAGCACAGCTCCGGCATACCCGGTAAGCAGACATGAGGAAAGAGGCGTATTTGCAATGTCGTTGCACCGCTCCACGGTGATGGAGCGCGGATGTTCCAGAAGAACAATCTTCATGACAGTCCCTCCCAGGAAAAGATATTTCTGAGGTAGTGCATTGTTTCGAGCTTATACCGGAGCGATTCGAAGGGAGCCGGATTATAATACGTTGGATAGAGAAGGTCGGTATTGGGGCCGATAACGCCGTCTCTTCGGGCAATTTCTTCAATCCGCGTGCCGGGATGTATCCTGATATTATTCAGCACAATCGTACCGAGGTTCCGTTTGGCAGCATGAAGATCATACAGGCGGTCGAAGAGTTTAATGCCCTTTTCTGCGGTCTCCTTCGTCTCTCCGGGAACGTTCACCATAAAGTGATAGACCGTAATAACGTCGGTTTTTGAAACTAACCTGGCCGCTTTCAGAATATCCTCTTCTCCCATCCCTTTGCCGAGCATCTCGAGCGCCTCCCCGCAGTAACCGTCGGGTGAAAAAGAAAAACATTCGCAACCGGCCTTTACATACAGTGAGACATTTTTTCCAGTCAGCAGGTTTTCGCGCATGAACCCATCCCAGCGGATCAACAGCTTTCTTCTGAGAATCTCTCTGCAGATATCTTCGAGGTGCCCTCCGGGGATGTTCACCACCGGATCGGTGAAATGAAAGCTTTTGATGCCGTATTCCTTATGGAGGGATTCCATTTCGTCCACAACCGAATGTGGCAGTCTGCACCGCAGCTTCGTTCCCTGGAGCTTGGGATAGACACAGTAGGCGCACTTATACGGACAGCCCCGCTTTGTTTCAATACCGATTGCCGGGACATAGGTGTTGATGTCAAGGTATTGCGCCGGATCAAGCAGCGTGCGATCGGGTGCTTCGTAATGTGCCATGTCGTATTCGCGGGACGGCGGCGTTATGATAATCCCGTCTCCCTTTCGTCTGCAGAGACCTTTCAGAGACGGCGGATTATCAAGTGAAGCGATCAGGGCCGGAAAGGATTCTTCGGCCTCGCCGATAATGCCATAGCTGATCTCCGGGAGTTCAAGCATCAGGCGCTCGGGAAAGAGCGAAAAACCGGTTCCACCTGCAATGATACGCGTCCTCGGACAGATGGTCGCTACCATGCGGACGACAGCGACAAAAGGAGGGATGAGCGACGAGGCCTTATTGCCGAGGGGATCGATATTTCTGAGAGAAATCCCCGCGACGTCAGGATTGAACTCGACCAGCTTCTCCCTTAGGGCCCGAAAGGGATCAGGGTGTATGTTCAGGTCTATGAGTGCAACCTCATTTTCCGGCCTTGTAATCAGACCGGCAAGTGAGACGAGGCCGATCGGATATACCTTCTCCGCACTCATACCTTCTACGGACAGCGATTGTATCAGAAGTATACGCATCGTATTTTCATCGGCTCCTTCATTGGCTCATTCGATAAGAAGAAGACCGAAATATTTTACAAAGTCGGTCTTGTCAGCGAGTGTTCTTAGCGATAAGCCGGCTGCTCTGACGGTCTCATAGACATCGATGCCTGCGCCTTCCATCGAGGGGCGTGCGTCTTTTCTGTTGCAGCAGTTTTTATCGGTTTCACAAGTCTTGCAGAGGGTGCAGGGGCCGGCCCAGTAAGCAAGAGCCCGGTGAAACCCAAGGAGAAACGCCTCCCGCTCTGCCTGCAGCACCCCGCGCTGGAAGTCCCGTGTCGGGGGTTCCCCCTGAATGATAAGAGCGGTACGGTAGCCAGATATAACCTTCCGTGTATGCTCTGGTTGAGGGGCATGCGGAGGGCAATGGGGACTTCCGTAGTAACTACAGCCGAATCTGCATTTGAGTTCCGGCCACTCTGAAACAGTGATCTGCTCCGCAGAAATCAGCCTGCAGTCTGAAAACCCCATGTGACGTATCCTCGATATGAGAAGCTGCGTTGAGTCCAGACTGAGGCGTGAGAGTATATCAGGATTGCGCGCACTGATAATAACTGCAGTATCAGTCTTCAGCGGAAGCAAGCCCGTATGAAGCAGGCTTTCTTCTGATAATTTCTTCTCCACCACAGAAGAACGAAAAACCCTTCCGTTATATGTGTTGATGAACATATTGAGATCAAAGAGTGCAGCCTTGGACGAAAAATGATCGAGGAAAAAATCGTGGATAATCAGAAGCCCTTCCTGTTTCAGGTGTGCCGCAGCCTGGGCAATCAGATGAGGAAGTTCTGCCTCGGAGAAGGCATGGACGATATTCGAAAGCATGATGACGTCATACCGGGCCTCTCCAAGGGGCCATGCCTCAAGGACATTTGCAGGCACAAAGGACGTCCTTGCTGCAAGACCTTCCTCCTGCATCCTTTTTTCAGAGATCCCGAGTACCTCCGGGAGATCAACGAGGCAGGCTTTAAGCAATGGAAAACGATCGAGGAAAACCGTGGCAAGTGCCCCTGATCCCGACCCGATATCGAGCAGATCGCCGCTGATGTCAAGCCCCTCAAAAAAAGGCATCATCTCACGGGCCTTCACCCTGGCACAACAGGCCATGGCATCGGTATACCGTGTGATGCGATTCATCCGCACTGCGGGGTCTTCAACTTCCTTGCCACTTACGGGGCCGTATCCGATCCTGCCTCCGGACTTAAGACTGGGGATAAGCGTTTTCCAGTTCTGCGAAAGCTCTTTTCTCCATAAGATCGAGTCGCCCCAATATTCCTGTTTACCGGAAACAAGGTATTGATTCGCAACGGAAGTATTGCAGTATCTGTCTCCGTGTTTCACTATAAGGCCAATGGTCGTGAGGGCATGGAGAAAACGGGAAAGCCCTTCCCCTCCCATATCAAGGCTTTCAGCCAGCTCATCGGGCAACTTGCCGTCTTCTCCAAGGAACGTAAAAATATCTAGCTCAACAGCGGCAAAGAGCATATCGGAATACCAGTAGCCGGTTGCGAGATCTTCAAGATACTGGGGAGAGCTATCCTGCGGATCAGGTAAAGAGAATGTGGTCTGTCTCGTCATGATCGTTTATTTGTTCCTATCCTGTTTGCAAAAAAAAACCTCAAGACATTAAATGCCTTGAGGATTGCACCCTGTTTGCTTCATCCTCACCTCCCATCCGCGGGAAGGTACTTGTAACGATCGGATACGAATCATTCAGGCAGGTCTTCTGGCTCCCGGTTCATCCTACTCACCGGCCTTCCCGTCTGTTTGCGCAGACAGTGGCATTTCGGCTTTCGTCCCGGTTACAGCGGCGGGACCGCTCCCGGTTTGGATTGCTCCTCACGGGATTCCCTCTTATGCCTTGCGGCACCTGAAAGTTAATTTAATTTAAAACGAAAGAGAATACGTTTGTCAATAGCTGCATCGTGTGCTGAAAGAATACACCTTGCGACATCCAATGCCGACTAAGTTTGAGTTTTCAATGGACAGACATCGGAGTAATACTCCTTATTTCAAATTATTATATTTCTACATCAATGGAAAATAGCTACAACTGGGGATAAGATGGTGGTAGCCACGTCCATATCGGGGCATTGGTTTTGCGCACTTGGAGGGACAATAAACAAAAAGCCTTCCCTGTTTCGAAACGAAACTTACACGGTTAAGAAAAAGGGCAACATTGAACAGAACAGTGTAGGGAGAAATTCTCGCCAGCTGAGTCCCCTCTGTTATGTGGAGTTGAAACGGAAAGAAATAATTTCAGTAAATCGAAATTCGTGTGGAGGAAGTACTGATCTGTTCGTGTTTCGGGACGAAGTCTTGGCAAAAGCCCATCGAATACTCTTCGTTCCGATTCATTCCCAGTATCCATATTTCTTTGTGAATTTTTTTTCCAAAAGCGATGAAGCATTGGAAGGAGATAATTTCAAGGCACAATCAAGAAAAATTGTCTCTACAAGCTCAATGCGTTCAGTCGCGGCCAGTATCTCACGCAGATCAACTAAATTGCGATGACATTTGGTACACGCCGAATTATTTTTTGACTTCGAGTTCTCCGACTTTACCAACTGGCGCCTTCGAAAACGATATAGCGCCCACCATGCAGCGGATTCTCCCTCATCATAAAAATCTTTCTTCCCAGGTGTTTTGCCAAGCCTTCTTCGCAGACGTGCCTCTATCTCTTCGGCACGATAAATCCCCTCGAAACCCTTCCAATTCGAATAAGTCATCGTGTTTTTTATCATATTTGCAACTTAATTGCAACTTGTAGCATTTTAGCCACAGCTAACACCCTGATTTCATGTGATATTAACCATTTCGACCTCCCGGTAATATTAACAAAAGTCTAAAAACAAAGGGAGGATTTGAGTAATGAAACAAGCATCAATGTCCACGGAAAATATTCATGGGAGGTCATATGAAATCATCTGCTTGTGAAACCGAAGCAATTTTTGCGGAACTGCAAAAAATCATGAAACTGCTGCCAAGGAATCAACAGCTCGAATTGGCATGCCACATTGAATACTGCTTGAGAGAGTTGAAACATCTCATCGCAGAGGCTCCCACTGGCGTGGGTAAAACCATCGCATATCTCATTCCAGCTATACTTTTGTCTCTAAAAACGAAGAAAAAAGTGATTATTAGCACTTCTAGCAAAACACTGCAAAAGCAGCTTGTCGATGTAGACCTGCCTAATTTGCAGAAGATTCTTCCGTTTGAGTTTTTGCTCAGTCTGGGATCTGACAATTATATATGTGACTCACGGATGTCACAGGGACATCAATTGGGTTTTTTTGGAAACTCCGATGATATCGATGCTTTGGAGAAAATCGCCGTTTTGCGCAGGAAAAACCCAGAAGCAACGTTTCTTGACTGCGAGTTTTCAGTGCCAGATAGCCTAAAAAAGAGAATTTGCCGCGACAGCCACGCCTGCTCATCAAAATGCCAGTTAAAGGAAAGCTGCACCTATATGATGACAGCCAAAAAATATCGAGATGCTCATATTCTCGTGACTAACCACCACAAAACACTACATTTATTGAAAAATAGCTCAAAGAAATTGGACGACACCGAAGCAATCATTTTTGACGAGTGCCATAATTTGGAAGACACAGCCACCATAGTTTTTAGCAACGATATTTCAGGCAAAGATGTCATCACAGCAATTAAAGAATTGTACGATCAGCGATCGGACGGCGGTCTTTTAGGCAGAGTACGGGTATCCCGTGAGCTGAAAGATGCTGCCATAAAAGCTATAAGATCAGTAGTAGAAAGAATCTATGAATTACACGAAACAGCAATACATACACTAAAAGATATAGGGCAGGATTTAACGGATGAGGATTTGGAATGCCTGAAACAATTGCAGTCTTCACTGATTCATCTCAGCAGCATTCTGCAAAAATGCAAAGTCGACCTCGTTATGCAATATTCAGCTCAATTGGACGATTTCGTTAAAATCATAGATTGTATATTGAAAAAAGAAAAAGGATATGTTCATTGGAAGCACGTGACAAAACACAACTGGACCTTTACTGCGACGCCTCTTTCAGTCTCAGATATCTTACGGAAAAAACTGTTCAGCGCAAACAAAATTACTACAGTGCATGTTTCTGCCACCGTTGCGGTGAACAAGAATATGCGATTTTATCGATCGAGGATAGGAATCATAAACGCCGAGGAAAAGATTGTAGAATCGCCCTTTGATTACAGGAAACAAGCTGCTATTTATATTCCGTCAACCATGCCCGAGCCCTTAGAGAAAGGCTACGTTCCGGCAGCTATCGCCGAAATCGAAAAACTTATCACGCATTTCCAGGGAAGAACATTGATCCTTTTCACCAGTTATGCTGCCATGAATGAGGCTCACGAATTATTGTGTAAACAGTGCCCTGATTTCGTTTTTCTAAAACAGGGAGATAGCGCAACAAACAGTCTCATTAATAAATTCAAGAAAACAGATAAAGGAGTGCTTCTCGGTGCGGCAACCTTCTGGGAAGGGGTCGATATTCCCGGCCCCGCGTTACAGTGCGTGATTATCATGAAGTTGCCTTTTGGCGTGCCGACCGATCCGGTTGCCATGGCTCATCAGGAAGAGTTGAAAAAACGGGGCCTGCAGCCTTTCTGGTCATACCTGCTTCCGCCTGCGTTAATAAAATTCAGACAGGGCTTCGGGAGACTCATTAGAAGAGAAAATGATTCCGGCGTAGTGGCGATATTAGACGCACGCATTAGGACTAAACTTTACGGAAAAACATTTCGGAAGTCATTACCCAATTGCCCAGTGATAAGCGATGTATGCCGATTCCCGGTAAAGAAGCGCAATTAGAGTCAGGCTTACGAAACATTAAAGATATGGATTACTTGAATGCATGGAGACTCCGACTGCGGCCGGCAAAGAATCGATCGGAGGACTTCAAGTCGACTGCAATTCCATGGACAATCAGTCTGACTGACCGGACTGCTGAGTCTCAAATGCCATCATATCAGACAAGCCAAGACGTCGCTTTTGTGCATTGACGATGTCCTGTACCGTCATGGGTTTAACTTGGTTGACCGCGAAATATTTTGGCAACGTCACATGTGACACGTTTAACAACTCAGCCATCATCTTGTTCGTCAGTTTGACGTGATAATCACCGTGCTTTCTCCTCAAATAGAGATGCATGAGAAAATCTATTACATGTACATAATACCTGATCGTTATTCTGGGGCTGCCGTGACCGATAAGTCGTGCCAGCGCCGCGAAAACATGGGAAAAAGAGTTCTGCCCTTTTTTCAGTATCCGAAAGCCAAACAAGAGCAACCTCAACTTTTCAAGATATTCATCGTTAAACACTTCTTCGCTAAGGAAATGACAGCCCGGTTCAAAGAGATCTTTTCCATAGATGGCCGCAAACCATCGAATCAAAACCCAGTTCGCAAAGGAATGCCTCAGATGATGAAATTCCATTTCGATGCCAAGGATTTCCCGAAACAAGCATGCTACGGTAGATGACGTGTGTTTGCTGAGTTTCTTGCCTTTCTTGACAAAAAGAAAGCCATCGGGTCTTCTCTTGCTTGTTTCTGCTTTCCAGTAAGTGACAAGTTCTATCAGATACTCGTCAGGCATCAACAAATAAAGTGGAATATTTCTGGAGCCATTCTTTGTCTTTGATTTCCTTACGCAAAGGACGTACCCTCCGTCGTAAATCAGATTGCTGAGTTTGAGGTTGACAATTTCTCCCGCCCTAAGCCCCGCATAAAAGCCAAGAAGGATAATCAACCTAAGATGGATATCTGATACAGCGCTGATAACCTTTCGCACGTCTTCGAAATAGAGAAGTGGTTTTGGCGTTGAACATATCGCCTTTAAGAATTTCTTTTGGGATAAGCTCGGAAGGTCAACCTCAGGATGTTGCAGCTTGATGAAACTAAAAAAACGTCTCAGATCCTTAATAATATCGTTTGTCTCATAGCGCTTAATACAATTCAGAATACGCTCTTCTATATATTCTTTTTTAGAGGTTAAAATGCTCTTTTCCGATAGCAAGGGCATAAAGTGTCTGCCGATACTTCCAGTATAGGTACTAATGGATCCGGGCGACAGAGAGGTGGACTCAATGAGATATAAAAGCCAATCCCAATATATCTGGTAGTTCCCAAGTACAGGCGGCACTTCGCCAGATTCTTGCGACATGGCCTTTGTTATCTCATCCACTTTTTGCCGGATTTCTACAGCAACTGGCTTTCTGTCGACCTTATCCTTTATGCTGCCCCGTTGCGAAATAATTTCCAGAACGGCATTAGTAAGGGTTTCGTTGTTATCCAGCATCTGCCGGAGCGCCTCATCAGAGCCTTTGCCGCTCTTTGATAACGTTTTTAAATCATAAGAAGGACCACTCAGTTTCACATTCAGTAGAGGAGCAAAATGATCTACGGGCACCGAGTAGGAAAGAAGCGCCCTTGACTGGACACTTAAGAGAAATATGGGATATTTCATCGTCAAATATCTCATACTAATGGATCTAAACCTCTCCAGCTCCATTCCTGATGGCAGATCGTACTTTTTCGCTATAGTCTCAGTCCATTGCAGAAAAACTGAATTTAAAGTTATATTGCCAGGCCCTTCTTTCCATCGCTCACCGAAAAAAAAAGTCCTCGGATTCCCGTTCCTTAGTCGTGGGTTGATGATTCTCAATTCTTTACTGTGCAAAGATACATATTTCAGCAAATAGACCATCGTGATGGGTGAAATAAAATATCTGAAAAAAGCGACATTGTGATTGCCTTCTGTATCTCTACTATCATGAGTTCTGACCGTCATGAAACCATTCCTGAGATCGATGCTTCCAACATCCACTGACAGCAACTGTTCGTGAAAACCCTTGAACAACATAGCGCCATGGATAACGGAGGATGCTATAATCCCGCAAATCAGATCATCATCGCCTGAGAGAGTCGTTTCCACAGGCAATTCCACAGTGTGTGGACTGAATGCCCTCAGCTCTCGATCTATGGCCTCAATGAGTAACAATTCCTTATAGCCTACGTCGATAAACTTCGTGTACACTTTTCTATGCTTCTGCTCCGGGACATTGAAATAGGGGCTCACGATCATTTCCTTTTTTATGAGCCGTTGTAGGACATCGTTCAATGTCTTCCTGTTGAGATAGGTTACGTAGTTGTAGGGGCTTTCATGAATCAATTCTTTTCCTATCTCATCGATGTCTTTATACGTAAGCTCAAGGCGGGATAAGGTCTCGTTTGTCGTAGCCCTAGCAAGAATGGCTGCCTTAACCTTCTTGCAACAGCCGGGAGGTCTGGCGTAGACCCTCATAAGGGTCTCATTTATGCCGTCAATTGCATCCTGAAGTTTTGCAATGTCCACGGTTATCTCACAGCGGGAAGATACTGAACCGAGTCAAAACCAAGCTCTCGGAGCACACTTTCGACGTTCTTACTAAAGATGTCGACTATCTCTGATAGGTCTACGGATGAGAAATCGGTGAGCCATTCCTTGCCCGACGTCTGATGTCCCATAAAGATGGAGGCCAGTTCATGATGAATATTTTCCCAGTAGAACGAAGATCTTATGTAGTGCCTGGGTGTATTCAGGGGGAGAGGAAAAGAAATGTACTCTTCAGCCAAAATCCTCTTTATTGCTTTAAGCTCAAATGCTACCGACTCGTAATTCTCATTGAGAAAAAAGAACAGACGAGACGGCTGAAGATCCGAAAAGCCAGGGCAGAGATAATCGTCGACGATAGACTTGAACCTTGGGAAGTTATTACGAAGGCCGTCGATTAATCCACCGACTGACTTGGAAATTGGAACCAGCCTTTCCTCATAAAACTGTGGGCTCAGCTTGTCAGCTAGTATCATAATCCCGAGCTGGCTGTTGTAAGTGTCCCAGGCGATGTCAGGATTGTTCCGTGGCCGAAGACTCGTAGCAAGCATTAACGCAAAATATAAATAGATGCTATACAGGTTGTGACGTCGGTAGAGCTGTTTGATTCCACACGACTTGATGCTTTTCTTCAGGTCATCCACGAAAGTAATCCATGTTTCTCGCTCAGGTATCTGGGGAGAACCATATCCTCTTTCATTTTGGGCAGCCTTGAATACATTATCCTCTGCAAGGCTTACAGGGGTACGTATGCTTTTACCCACAGTCATCAATTCCATGTTTTCTTTAATCGCCCGGTGCACTTTGATTGATGTCCTGCTATATGATTCAAATAGGTGCTTTTTAGGAACAAAGATGTAGTGCAAAGGTGCATTAAAGATTCTATAATGGTTTTTGCTTATGTAACATGCCACAACCGGATCCATGCCATATCGCGTTGAGTACAGACTGAAGAATGAATTGGCAATCGCCTCCAGGCTTATGCTTAACCCATATGGCTGAAGGTTTTGTTTGAGGAAAGCCCTAATCATGATCAGATCAATACGGCTCTCCTCTCCTTTCTTGTCCACAAAGCTAAAAAGATATTTCTTTGCAGGGGAGAACAAGTTATTTACATAGGGCTTCACGAAAGGGAATATCGGAACGGTGACATTCTTGTAAGTCGACAGACACCCGCTAGAGTCAAAGGTCTTTCTTTCAGGAATAGGAAGTCCAATTATGCACTCGAAGTGGTCGCGATCCTTCCTGATGACTGGCAAAGATTGCCGTGCATCTTCAGAAGCCGTCTCAGTCTGAGTTTGCAAGAGATAGCGAGGGTTAAGCCCCGTATGGATGAGCAGCATCAAGAATACACAAATAACATTTTCCCTGCTTTGGGCTTCCTCATTGAAGGTCGTCTCGATAACCTGGTATAGTCTCGAATAGGAATAAAGATTAATAAAAAAGCTATCCCAGAAGAAGAAATATTTCTTCAAATCGATGAATTCCGACCAAGATCGTCTTAAAGTAGGTTTTGTTCTAACTACAGCCTCTTTATGCCCGCTGACAAATATCAATTCTTCAAGGATAGGAGCCTCAAGGCCATAGATTTTAGAGTCCCCACTTTCTTCCCGAAAAATCAAAGAGTGTGTTACCATCCTGAGGTTGTCGGGTACATCATCTGAACTTGATTTTCCATAGCATTCGACACGCCCTTCAGCAGTTTGCGTAAAATCGCAGTCCTCTATCTCCGTATCAAGTAACTCTGGAAGAAGATTTCTGTCTTCTTGATCGATTGGGGTGTAATGATCCTTAATGAGTCTGCAGAAATATCTTTTATATGCAGACGCCCGCTCCCCGAGATCGAAAAAGTTACCAACCTCCGGCTGCTCAGCCCTGGAAATCCGAATATTGACTATCCTGTCATACTCTTCCACAAAATTATTTATATAGTATTCGGGTATTTTAGGGGGATGATTAGCTGTATATCTTATCGATTGCTGCATGAAATGGAAGAACATCCTTGCCGAGCGAATATGCTCATCGATAGTATTCTCACGGGTTTCCTGCCTAAAGTCCTTTATCACGAAATCACTTATCAAGAAATCTCTTATGCATAAATGCACAAATGGTCCATAGCTTTGATAAAGCGGTGTCGGGATTGAAGATTCTATTTCCTGAATTCGGTCTCCATATCTTCTAGATTTCTTGACACCCGACGCTTCGAGATGAAAACGGAAAAGCTGAGACTCTAAAATAGTGACGTCTTCGAAGTACAAGGAGTCGTCAGAAAAAGAAAGTAGACATTCTATCCAAGTCTCGGTCACCTCTATTACCAGGTCTCTGCCTCGTTTTGACATGCCAGCTAATTTTAAAAAAGGGTCCAGAAAAGGAAAGACAAAGTGAATAACATGCCCAGCCCCCTTTAAGTCCTCTGGTACGTCGAATAATCGTAATATGAACAATACTATTTCGATATGTTTCATATATTCGGCTTTATTATTAAAGGTCAGGATATCTCTAATAACTTCTTCCGGGTAGAAGCGTTCGGCTTCCGGAGTCTTTGTGACTTTATAAAGTCTCTTAATTGCTAAATCATCTTTTGAGTTTTTCATCGGTTATCTCAGTCCGAAAGTCACAGTAATCTTCCCCAGGGAATTGCCTGATTAATGTATTTCGACATTGGTGATAAATTCTGCCGTCTGGCAACTTCATCTCAAATAAGAGGTCCTTGCATCGTGGGCAGCGCTTTGCATCAAGTTTGTTGAGCCACTTATTGGTTGGATATCGGTTTTTCTTGAAAAGAATGTATTCTGTCTTTTCTAACTCGACAAAGAAATCGCAATTGTACCTGGGGTAGTGACGGTAATGACATTTGACCTCGAAGTATTCTTTTCCATCTTTGATTTTACCTTTTTTGCCTTTCTGTCCAGTGAGAGGACCCGGACAAAGAGGGCATAGTTGCTGTGCCGAACGGCGCTTCTGATGTGATTGTGTTTGCGAGCTATATGGTTTCTTGCCCATCAATGCATTCTCTATAAGACGAAAATGGAGTTTGTCGGCCGCTAAGACCTCACTCACTTGCTCGATGGTAGTGACTTCCCTTGCGTAAAAAGAGGGTTCCCCAGCGTTTTTGACAAGCAGATACACGAAATGGTGTGACAGAAGCTGTGGCGGCTGTCCTTTATTGCTCCTGAGAACGAAAGGGGAATCGTACTTGGCATATGACAGAAGATTAATGCCGCTATTGAGCAGACTCCTCTTCATCCTCTTGAAGAATGACTGAGAACATACCGACAAATCAGAATGAAGCGATATGGCTTTGACATCGAACAAAATCATGAAAGAAAGATTAAAGGAAAAAGCAGGAAAAGTCAAACATATTTTATACATGTATAAATCATTAAATTTTAAATTATATGATACTTTTAATGGCGTTAAGAGTTACTAAATAATAGCTTGATTATGCGTAGATCCTTATGGTAAGCTGTTCTATGGTGATTTGTATGTAGTTCTCATAACCCGAAGGTCAGAGGTTCAAATCCTCTTCCCGCCACCATAACAACAGGCAGTACGTGTCATAGATTAGAGGCTATCAAGGTGAGCAACCCTGATAGCCTCAGCTTTTTTCAGGCGCCCGCAACGGATATCCTGCCTCCTCAGAGAACGGTAATTCAGTGCGATACCACGCCATTCCTCTGTTGTCTCCGCATAGGCAACAGCTGGATTCTTGCTCAGCTTGCAGCGCCTGAAAAAAGCTTCCAGCCAGTCAAGGGCATCGGTCTGATAGGATTTCAGTATCACAGGGGCAAGATCCTTACCCGAGCCTTATCCTCGTCTACACTAATGAGTGCGCCCTGCTCCAGTTCAAGCCGGTAATCATGTAGAACTTTAACGACAAGCTGTTTGGCATGTGAAGGCGCCAGATCCTGTAAGCGCAATTGAACAACGCTTGGGGCTTCAGCGCCAGTTGCAGCAAGAATAGCCCCGAAGTCGAGATCGTGGGTTAAAACGATATGGCCGTTGCCTTTGGCCCATGCCATCAGTTCTTTGTCCTGCGCTGTAGCTAATCCGATCTTTGACCAGTGAATGGCTTCTATGCCCTCAGCAGCAAGAACCTCGACCCAGTCGGGAGAGAGATTCATATCGATCAGAAACTTCATGCCGCCTGAAAAGGCACTTCAACTTCTTCAGAACGCCATGCGGCGTAAGAAAGTGCTTCGTCAATATCCGGGGCCTCCAAATAAGGATAGAGTTTCAGAATGTCTTCCCTGGAATGGCCTGAAGCGATCATGCCCACGATCATCCCGACCGTAACACGCATCCCCCTGATGCAGGGTTTGCCGCCCATTATTTCAGGGTTAAAAGTTATCCTCGTCAATTTTTTCATGGCTTCACCTCACATAACCTTTATTTTATACGGTAACTGCTTAAATGTGATATTTTCCCGCCTCAACCGCTCCAGTCCGATCCTGCAGGCCGTGCCGTAGATCATGTGCACGCCAGCAGTTTATGATTCCAAAATCAGAAAGAATAGGGTAACACTTTTCCATTGGTTGTAACGGTAATATAGCCTTGCATCTTCAGCCAGGCCTCGACGACAATCCGCCAGGCCGCTTGTGGCTGAACCTCTTCACTGCACAGCATATCATTCTGCATGTTTGTTATCCAGGCATAAGTCTCCTGAAGCGCCCTCCTCACTCCTCGCGGAAGGCCTCTTCCCTTTTTTTGTATAGCGCAGGGATGCTCGCGGCTATGACAGCCAGCAGACCAAGGCCAAGCAGTGTTGCGCTGATTGGACGAGTAAAAAAGACGGTCGGGTCGCCGCGCGAGAGCAGCAGCGCGCGGCGCAGATACTCTTCCATCATGGGCCCGAGAATAAAGGCAAGCAGCATAGGCGCAGGTTCGCAGTCCAGCTTGACAAACAGGTACCCAAGCAGACCGAACAGGGCCATCAGGTAGATATCAAATTGAGTATTCTTAAGGCTGAAGACGCCTATGCTGCAGAAGACAAGAATCGCAGGAAACAGGATATGATAGGGAATCATGATGATCCGAACCCACATCCCGATCAGGGGAAGATTCAAAATGACAAGAAACAGATTGCCTATCCACATCGAAGCAATGATACCCCAAAAAAGAGCAGGCTGTTCAGTCATCACGGAAGGCCCCGGCTGAATGCCCTGAATGATCATAGCGCCTACCATAAGCGCCATAACCGGGTTAGACGGAATGCCGAGTGTCAGCATGGGGATGAAGGAGGTCTGGGCTCCTGCGTTGTTTGCAGACTCCGGCGCAGCAACACCTTCGATCGCACCTTTCCCGAACTCAGCAGAATGTTTTGAAACCTTTTTTTCAATCGAATAGGCTGCAAAGGCTCCGAGTATTGAGCCGCTGCCCGGCAGAATGCCAAGGACAGAACCGATGGCAGTCCCCCGGAGAATCGGGGCAACCATGCGCTTCCAGTCTTCTTTGGTCGGCATCAGACTGGTAATTTTTGTCACTTCTGCCGTCCCACCCTCCTCACGCTCGAGGTTGCGGACGATCTCGGCAAGCCCGAACATGCCCATAGCAACCACAACGAACCCGATGCCATCAGCAAGCTGGGGCATACCGAAGGAAAACCGCTGCACGCCGGAATTAACGTCAGCTCCGACCAGTCCCAGAAGCAGTCCAAGCACGACCATACCGATAGCATGCAGCAGCGAGCCCTGCGCCAGGACCACCGAAGCAAGCAGGCCGAGCACCATAAGTGAAAAATAATCTGCAGGACCGAACTTAAGAGCCACGTCCGCAAGAGGCGGAGCAAAAAAGGCCAGCAGAAGCGTTGCTACGGTGCCTGCAAAAAAAGAGCCGATGGCCGCAGCGGTCAACGCCACCCCTGCGCGTCCCTGGCGGGCCATCTGATAGCCGTCAAGCGTCGTGACTACAGAGGCCGCCTCACCGGGAACATTGACGAGTATTGAAGTCGTAGAACCACCGTATTGGGAACCGTAGTAAATACCTGCCAGCATGATTAAAGCGGAGACCGGGGGCAGCGTAAATGTGACAGGCAGGAGCATGGCAATGGTCGCGGTGGGACCAAGCCCCGGCAATACACCAATCAGCGTGCCGAGAAACACACCGATAAAACAGTACATCAGATTCGTCAGCGTAATCGCCGTCTGAAACCCGAGAATAAGATTAGCAAGAAGTTCCATAAGCCTTCCTAACCAGTATGGCCGGTCATGAACCGAACCAGGAGCCAAGGATCGGAAGCGGAATTCCCAGCCCTTTCAGAAATATCAGGATGCAGAGCACGGTCAGCAGAACTGACAGGTAGATGGACGTGCGCCAACTGAACTTCCTGCTTGCATAGGCACTGACGATAACCAGGACGGGCAGCGCAATAACCATGCCTGCGCCGCGGACGATCAGGCCGAAGAGGGCCGTGGCAGCCGTGACCAGCATAAGTCCCCTGAAGGGAAACCTTCCAACAGGAGTGCCGGGTCTCAGGAAAGACCGGAGCAGAGAAATAAGGCCTATCACTATCAGGATGACACTGAGTACAACCGGGAAATAAGCGGCCCCCATCTTGCGGGCCGTCCCCATGCCATAGTCCCGGGCCATAATGATAGCGCCCGAGCCAAAGGCTATGTAAATGATGCCTGTCCAGAAATCCTTGGGATTGCGCAAAGTCACTGTCGCAGCAGCCCTATGTCAGTCAGCGTAGACACCGGCCTTTTTGATGATAGGTCCCCATTTGTCAATTTCAGCCTTCAGGTGTTTGCGGAGCGCTTCGGGCGTTGCACTTTCCTTGCCGGCCGGAACCGTGCCCAGTTCAACAAAACGCTGCTTAAGAGTCGGATTTGCCAGCGCTGTCTGAAGGGCCTTGGTGAGCTTCTCGATAATCGGTTTCGGCGTAGCCTTCGGCACATACAACCCCTGCCAGACCGAAATCTCAAAGTTCTTCAACCCGGCTTCATCCAGGGTCGGCACATCCGGCAGCGCGGATACCCGCGTTTTGGTTGTCACCCCGTAGACCTTGATCTTGCCGGCCTTTATCTGACTGATCGTATTGCTGGTCTGATCGCACATGAAGTCCACCTGTCCGCCCAGAAGATCGTTCATCGCCGGCCCCGTCCCCTTGTAGGGGATGGTTGTGAAGTCCGTCTGGATCGCTGACATAAAAAGCATACCACAGAGGTGCGAGGCAGCTCCCAATCCGGCATTCGCGAGATTGACTTTGTCCTTGTTCGCCTTGACATAGGCGATCAGTTCCTTCAGGCCCCTGGCAGGAAAATCCTTGCGCGCAACCAGAGTCATCGCAACATCACCGACCATCCCGAGGGGTTCGAAATCCCGGATCGTGTCATACGGAAGCTTGCGATAAAGCGAAGGAGCGGTCGAAAACCCTATGTGGTGGAAAAAAACAGTGTAGCCGTCCGGCGGTGAGCCGGCCACGCGGGCTGCGGCCATGGTACCGCCGGCTCCGGCCACATTCTCGACGATTACCTGAGTTTTAAGCGTTTCACCCATGTACTGGGCGAGCAGCCGTGCCGAGGTATCGGTCGGCCCGCCTGCTGAGAACGGCACGATAATCGTGATCGGCTTCGAGGGATACTGCTCTGCAGATACCTGCACAGCACAGAGACAGACGAGACAGATGAGGGTGCGCAGAAGTTTGTCAACCATGGTTCGCCTCCAAGAGTATTTGGTTATGCACAACTGGATTAAAACAAGTGTTTGATACTGCTTCCGCTAATATAGGCAAATGATGCGCGTGTTGTCAATCGGATATCGCTTCCCTCTCAAGGGGAGAAGCTGAAGCAGACCTATCCTGCACTTTTCAGAATAATAATCACCCCGCCGGCCACCAGGGCCAGGGCAAAAGGAATGAGCAGACATCCCGGAGTCGGCTTGTCGACATATCCTCCGCGACCGGTGTAGTAGTCAGTAAAATTGCCGATTTCATTTCTGTAGATAAATAGTAAAACCCCACCCACAAGCATAAGGAAACCACAAAAGAAGTCAGCGTATGGGGTGCTTATTCCTGCCATTTGTTCCTCAGCTGTGAAGCTGCCGTTTTATCCCCTTGAGGACTGCTTTTTTTCCGCCGAACCCGGGGCACTGTTCTACAAGAAAACCGGCTGCAGCAAGTCCCCGCCGGACTTCGCCGGCAACAGTATATGTGGCACAGGTTCCGCCCGACCCGGTTTTATTGCCTATTTCCATCAGAAGCTCCGGACGCCACATGGCAGGGTTTTTCTTTGGTCCATGACCATCCAGAAACCAGGCGTCACAGGGAGATGTAAGCGCGTGGACCATTTCGAGCGCCTCCCCGATCCATAGATTCAGGGTCAGGATGCCAAAGGGGCGCCTGAGTTGCAGTTGATTCCAGCCGTGCCTGCTGATATCAAGCTGGCTGTATGCCCCAACCAGCAGATCAATCAAGGGGCCGACAGCCGGTCTGAATCCCTCGAGGATTGCAGCCATCCGTCCAGAAGTTATCGGATGCAGTTCAACGGAATTATAGGTTATGGCTGCCTCGGTAACGGCGGAATTATCCAGATAATCCAGGAGCGCGATAAGCATACGACCTGCGCCAAACCCGGTCTCACCTATACTGAATATCTTGCTTTCAGGCCCCATGGCAGATAAGGTGCCCATAAGACCACAGCCCTCAAAAAAGACCTGCTTCGCCTCTTCAATGGCATTGACCACATCAAAATAGCGGTCGTCATAATGTTCGTTAATAAGATAAGGAGGAATCTGCATGGTTGCAAACTCGTCTTTTTGTTTCATCGTAATTTTCGAATTCATAGGGATCCTTCAGAAAGGGGTCGGCATATAACAGCAACGGCGCAAATAAGAATGCCGGCCGATTTACAGGCCGGCATTCTGCCACAAACTATTTTCTCTTTCTGGAAGAACCGCCGCCCATGCCTTCAGGCATCGAGGGCATTGTCATTTTTTTGTAATCTGCAGGGACTTCAAACGCGGAATCAGAAACACTGTTGGTTTTTATATTCTTCCAGACCGTTGAGGTCTTCTTGTCCTCGGACTCATATTTCACCGGGAAATTGCTGAGGTCCGTCGCCTCCCAGATAAAGCCGGACTGCTCCTTCTTGCCGTTAGTCGTTATCGTCATATGATATTTCTTCGCAGGATGTTTGTCGACCACGTCATTGGCAACAAACTCCTTGTCCACCTTGATATTCGGGTCCTGGAGCTTTGACTGGATGTCCTGTTTGTTTATGTCCAGGGCCATCTCCATGTAAGACTTCTGCTCCGGCTGCACCATCCACATGACCTTCTTGTCGGTGCGCATAATAATTATCGAACCTTTGCTCTCCATCCTTGTCTTGGTGTCTTTATAGAATATCTTCGAAGTGAACGTCCCCTGTTTTGTGGTGGTCTCCATGTCAGCGGAATAATTCTTGAGGGTTGACATATTCACTGCAAAAGCAACCCCGACAAACAGAACCGCAACGAATAACGAAACAACCGTCCCCAAAATTTTCTTCATACCGTAATCTCCTTTTTTGATTGCTTATAACTTCTTAATTTGCCTGTCATTCCCGAAGTTCTTAAGCGGGAATCGAGCCCTTTGACAGGCTCAGGGTGATCGGTCATGGTGATCTTGTCGAACCATGGATCCCCGGGTCAAGCCCGAGGATGACGACTTTCATGTCACCCTGAGTTTATCGAAGGGCTCACCATGACAGTAGGGTTCTTACCCTTTTGCAGCCTGATAACTATTTATCTTCCGGGTTCAGAGTCTCTTTAAGGGCCTTGCCTACCTTGAAATAGAGCACCTTCTTGCCTTTTACCTCTACGCTTTCGCCGGTCTTCGGGTTCCGGGCCTTCCGGGGACCGCGCGTCTTCAGCCTGAAGTTCCCGAATCCCCGTATCTCGATCTTATCGCCATGGAGCAGGGCATGTTTGATGCTGTCAAAGACCGTGTCGACAATGATTTCAGTCTGGTTTCTCGTCAGACCTTCAGCCTTCTCAGAAACCTTTTCGATAAGAACAGACTTTGTCATAGTACCTCCTTAAGGCGCATATTGATATTTTATTTTTACCGCAGGCATTATATCAGAAAATTCCTTCGGGAATTTACCCCTCAGTATATCAAAAAAAGAAATCTTTTCTTTTTTTACAACCACGTCAGGGTCTTCTCCGAGACCGGCCATTTTTGCCGCTGCCCGGGTGGCATCGTCAAGCGTACCCAGTTCGTCAACCAGTTTGAGGGCGTGTGCCTGCTCACCGGAGAATATCCTGCCGTCGGCCAGAGACCGGACATCCTCTGCCTTCATCTTCCTGCCCTCGGCCACGGCCTTTATAAACTGCGCATGCACATTATCAAGCACGTCCTGGAGAATCTGTCTGCTCTCCGGCTGCATGGTTCTGAACGCAGAACCCATATCCTTGTTTTTTCCGCTCTTGACCACCTCTGACCTCACCCCGATCTTCTTCATCAGCTCTTCCACATTCGGGATTTCCATGATGACCCCGATCGAACCGGTCAGCGTACCGGGATTGGCAAAGATGCGCGTGGCCGGGGCAGCAATATAATAACCACCGGAAGCTGCAATAGAGCCCATCGAAACAACCACTTTCTTCTTCTCTGCGGCCTTTTTCACCTCGGCATAAATCTCCTGGGATGGGGCAACAGCCCCGCCGGGACTGTCAATCCTCAGGACAATCGCCTTGATGGAGTTGTCTTTGGCATGCTCCCGAATCTCTTCAACCAGATCCTTAGAATCCATAATTGGTCCTTCGATCCTCACCAGGGCGAGTTTATGCCTGAGCGGCACATTCTTCTGCATCAGGGTCAGGGCCAGACTGATAACAATCAGCACGGCCAGCAGACCCGATATGACCAGACAGATCTTTTTCATTCTCCTGCGTTCCTAAGGTTCTTCATGCTCAGGCCGATCTTTCTCTCTGCAGCATCCACCTTGATAACCCGGGTTGCAACCTCATCGCCTTCTTTAATCTGCTCCCCTTCTGAGGGCTGATAAATTTCTGATGAATAAATCAGGCCTTCCACCCCTCCCTCAAGTTCGGCAAAGATACCAAAATCGGTGACACGCAGCACCTTCCCTGTTACCTCATCTCCCAGCCTGAACCGCGCAGGGATTGCTTCTATCCAGGGGTCTGTCTCAAGCTGTTTCAAGCCAAGGGCCATTTTTTCGTTCGCAGGATCCATCGAAAGAATGACGACATCAATCTTCTGTCCTTTTTTCAGGACTTCTGACGGATGCTTGATATGCTTTGTCCAGGACAGGTCGGAGATATGGAGCAATCCATCAACCCCCTCCGGCAGTCCGACAAAAGCCCCGAAGTCAGTAAGGCTCTTGACCTTCCCGCTTATCTGCTGGCCGGCAGTGTACTGGCGCCCGATAATCTCCCAGGGGCTGGGCTTCGTCTGCTTAATGCTGAGAGACAGTTTGCGCTCATCTTTATCCACCTTGAGAACAACCGCCTCCACCGTCTCCCCAACCGCCAGCACCTTCGAGGGATGTTTCATCTTCGGGGCCCAGTCAATTTCAGAGATGTGGACCAGACCTTCGAGCCCTTCCTCAAGCTTTAAAAAAACACCGTAGTCAGTAAGGCTGGCGACAACTCCCTTCACGATCTGTCCGACGGGGTACCGCTCTTCAACCTTTGCCCACGGGTCAAGGGTCTTCTGCTTGTAGCCAAGGGTGATGCGCTCCTGTGTCGCGTCATATTTCTGGACGATAATCTCTATCTTCTCCCCGACTGCAAAAAACTCGGAGGGATGCGTGATACGGCCCCACGAAATATCAGAGATATGCAGCAACCCATCTATTCCGCCAAGATCAACAAAAACACCATAATCCGTTATATTCTTTACCAGCCCCTCAAGCAGCGCGCCTTCGCTGAGCCGGCTCATGGTCTCGCCCTTCAGCTGCGCCCTCTGCTCTTCAACAACGGCCCTTCTCGATACGATGATATTCGAACGTTTATTGTTGATCTTCAGTATCCTGAAATCCATGCGCACGCCAATCAGGCTGTTGAGATCCTTCACCATTTTGATATCAATCTGGGAACCCGGGAGAAATGCCTTGACGCCGCCGATATCCACCATCAGGCCTCCCTTGGTCTTTTCCGTGATAACGCCGCTCACCAGTTCCCCGCTCTGTACAACCTTCTCGAGTACGTCCCAGACTTTTATCTTGGAGGCCCTTTCTTTCGAAAGTTTTACCACACCTTCAGAATCCCTGATACTCACAACGTAAACATCAATGCTGTCCCCGGGGTGGAGCGATTTCCTCTCCTCGTCAGTAAATTCATCACTCGGAATAAACCCCTCGGATTTATAGCCGATATCAACGATAATACCATCCTGCTTTACGCTGATGATTTTGCCGCTGAGAATCGAGCCTTCTTCAATGCTCTGGAATGTCTCGGCATACAGCCGTTCCATGTCGTTGTTAGTATGTTCCATCAGGGATAATCCCTCCTATGTCTTTTATTCGTTTTTCGACCTCAAAAATAATCCAGTCCGGCGTCGAGGCCCCGGCAGTAATGCCAACTTTGCAGGCCCGATCAAACCAGGACACCTCAATCTCGGCAGCCGTCTCGATATGATAGGTGCTGACGCCGAGAGAATTACAGAGGTTGGCGAGCTGCGTTGTATTGGCACTGTTCTTACCACCGACCACGATCATCACATCAACCCTGCCGGCCATATCTTCCGTCTCTTTCAGCCTCAGGGCGGTCGAGTTGCATATAGTATTATGAACCTTGACCTCGCGCACCTGTTCCACAATTTCAGAAAGCAGCTTTTTTAACGCATCGACCGGCTGCGTTGTCTGCACCACGATCCCGACCCTGGACTTGAGACCTTTCACCGGCATGGCTCCGTCAACGACCAGTGCATCGGAGCCGGCATAACTGACGAGCCCCTTTACCTCCGGATGGTCCCTGTCGCCCAAAATCACCACCTGATACCCGCTTTCAGCAAGCGCCCGGGCATAGTCCTGGGCCTTCTTCACAAAGGGGCAGGTTGCATCAATGACCTTGTATCCGCGTTTGGTTATAGTATCATAGAGCTGACAGGGTACGCCATGCGTCCGGATAATGAGCGTCTTCACCTCCACAGCATCAAGTCCGTCCACCTCTATAGGCGAAATCCCCTCGTCCTTCAGCCGCTGGATAACCTGAGGATTGTGGATTATAGGCCCGAGGGTGTAGACTCCCTCCCGGTCATGCTGTGAAATATCAAAAGTGATGTCAATCGCGCGTTTCACGCCGAAACAGAAGCCTGCACGCCGCGCGGTTATAATCTCCAGAGGGGCCATCAGCGTCTCGGCATCTCCCGGGGACGCCGGAGACTCTTCAGCATCAGGCTGAATACTTCTGTGACGTCGAGACCCGTTGAATCGACAAAACAGGCATCCTCAGCCCTCTTCAGCGGTGCAATATCCCGTCCTGCATCGCGCGCATCGCGCTCGATGATCTCGGTCCGGATCCTCTCCTCCTGCACGTCATATCCCTTTGCAAGAAGTTCGGTGGTCCGGCGTCTGGTCCGCTCCTCAACCGAGGCATCGAGATAAAACTTGTGGTAGGCCCCGGGAAAAACAACCGTCGTCATGTCCCGGCCCTCGGCAACGATGTCGGCATGACGCGCCGCGTCGCGCTGGATATCCAGAAGATATTCCCGCACCGGCTTTCTGGCCGAAAAAACTGAGGCAAAATGGCTCGCCTCCGGCGAGCGGATATCATCCGACACATCAACATTACCCATCATGACCCTGCCCTGTCTGAAGGCCACCCGCACCTTCTTCAACGCAAGGGTTATTTCCTCATCCCCGGCATTTTCCTGAAAACCCTGCTGCAGCAGGTGCAGAGCAACCGCGCGGTACAGGGCCCCGGTATCAAGATAGTGGAAGCCAAGCTCCCGGGCAAGCATCTTTGCAATCGTGCTCTTTCCAGCACCGGAGGGCCCGTCTATTGCCACTACCTTTTTCACGAAGAGCAACCTGCAATCATCTCGAAAAATCCGGGAAAGGATATGGCGACCGCAGAGGCATTATGTATCGTGGTAATGCCGTCAGCCGTCAGCCCGGCAACCGCCATCGACATTGCAATACGGTGGTCCCCGTGGCTTTCGACCTCGGCAGCTCTTAACTGGTCCGTCCCCGTAATGCTCAGGCCGTCAGGGAATTCATGGACCTCAACCCCCATCTTGCGAAGTTCTGTTGCCATGGCCTGTATGCGGTCAGATTCCTTGACCCGCAGTTCTTCCGCCCCCCTGATTATCGTTACCCCCTCTGCCCGAGCTGCTGCAATGCAGAGTATCGGGAATTCATCAATAAGTGACGGCACGATATCGCCTGCCACCTCAACCGCCCTAAGTCCTGACGTCCCTTTACAATATATGTCCGCCACCGGCTCACCGGAGACCTCACGGATATTCTCTTTGCGGATCGTGGCGCCCATGCGTTCCAGGACGGTAATGATGCCGGTCCTGGTCGGGTTGATGCCGACATTCCGGATCAATACCTCGGCACCGGGAACCACCAGGGCAGCCACCATAAAAAAAGCTGCAGAGGATATATCTCCCGGAACAACGATGTCAAGAGGATTCAGATTTCTTCCACCAGTAAGGGTGACCGTAAGCCCGTCTACCTTCAGGTCTGCTCCGAAAGAGGGCAGCATGCGTTCAGTGTGATCACGTGAGCGAGCCGGTTCAGAAACAACCGTTGTGCCTTCCGTGTACAGCCCGGCAAGAAGCACTGATGACTTTACCTGGGCACTGGCCATCGGCATGGCATACGAGATTGGCCTGAGGCCTCCGCCCTTAATGGCAACCGGCGGATATTTATTGTCAGCACGCGCTGTTATCAGCGCACCCATCTGCGTCAGCGGCTTGATCACCCGCGCCATCGGCCGCCCTCTGAGCGATTCATCGCCGGTCAGGACCGAAAAAAACGGATTACCGGCAAGCACCCCTGACAGCAACCGGATCGTCGTCCCCGAATTGCCGCAGTCTATAACATCTCCCGGCTCCGTCAGCCCGTGAAGGCCCTTGCCGTGAATGATCAGTTCCTGCCCGTGGTCCTCGATCTTCACCCCGAGAGACCTGAAGGCATGCATCGAGCTTTCGGTGTCCTGCGCCCTCAGGAAATTACTGACCCTGCCGACTCCGTTTGCCAGAGACGAGAAAAAGACGGCGCGATGGGACAGAGACTTGTCCGGCGGCGGGGTGATTTCCCCCCTGAAGCGTTTTGTCCCTTTTACCTCAATGCTATCCAAGGCTCTCCCTGAGTTCCCGTGCCTTGCGGAATTCCCCCTCAAGAGGGCCTTCTTCTGCTGCCGCAAGATAAGTGCTTAATGCATCAAGGTTCTTCTGAAATACCGAAATCATACCGATGAGATTCTTCCGGTTCATGAGGCAGATATCCCTCCAGATTTCAGGAGAGCTCCCCGCAATCCTGGTCATGTCTTTAAAACCCTGTCCAGCCAGAGGCAGATATGAGCGGTCTATATCCGCAACCGTATTGACCATGGTATAGGCCACAAGATGCGGCAGATGGCTGACAGCGGCATAAACGCGGTCATGGTCTGCGGGGTCCATCTCAACCACCCCGGCACCAAGTCGCTGCCAAAATTCCCTTATTATTGCTAAAGCGTCAGGGTCGGATTTTTTTGTTGGCGTAATAATACATCTGGCACCGCTATACAGGGAGTCATACGCTGCATCAGCCCCGGAGAGTTCACTCCCTGCAATGGGATGGGCACCTATATACCGGACACCTTCAGGCATCATTGCTTCGAGACTGGAGACAAGCTCGCCCTTCACACTTCCGGCATCGGTCACGATCGCCCCCTGCTTCAGAGAACCGGCTATCTGTGCAACCAGAGCCTTGAAACTGCCGACCGGGGTTGCCAGAATAACCAGATCCGCATCCCTGCAGACCAGGGCAGGATCGCCTGAAAAAGAGTCAATAGCTCCTCTGTTTTTTGCCAGCTCCAGATTTTCAATTGAACGGCCATAGCCCGCGATCTCCCGGCAGAGGCCATGCTTCCTGGCGGCCAGGCCGAGGGAAGCGCCGATGAGGCCTACACCGAGAATCGCAATTTTAGGAAACATCAATGCTAGATTTCTCTCCCGACTGCCTCGGCAACAGGCTTCAGTTCCTTCATCAGCTTCTCGAACTGCTCCGGCTTCAGCGACTGGTCACCGTCAGACATCGCCTCCTCGGGATTCGTATGCACCTCTATCATCAACGCATCAGCACCGGCGGCAATAGCTGCCTTTGCCATCGGGGCGACGAGGTCCCTCTTGCCGACGCCGTGGCTCGGGTCGACAACCACAGGGAGATGCGTCAACTGCTTCAGCACCGGGACAGCACTAAGGTCGAGCGTATTTCGCGTTGCTGTCTCAAAGGTCCTGATGCCGCGTTCACAGAGCATAACGTTCTGGTTGCCGCGGGACATGATATATTCAGCCGACATGAGCCATTCCTTGATCGTCGAGGAAAGTCCGCGCTTCAGGAGGATCGGCTTCGATGAACCACCCACTTCGAGCAGCAGCCTGAAGTTCTGCATATTTCTTGCACCTATCTGGATAATGTCAGCGTATTCTGAAATCACATCAAGATCGCGCGGGTCCATGATCTCGGTCACGATCGGCAGTCCTGTCTTCTCGCGCGCTTCGGCGAGATGTTTCAGTCCCTCCTCGCCAAGCCCCTGAAAGGCATAGGGAGAGGTCCTCGGCTTATAAGCGCCGCCGCGCAGAAACAGCGCGCCGGAGGCCTTCACCTTTTCGGCAATGCTCGTCAGGACCGCAGCGCTCTCGACGGCGCACGGGCCGGCCATGACCGGGATCCTTTTCCCACCGATCTTTATCCCCCGGACATCAATGATCGTGTTCTCTTTTCTGAATTCACGGCTGGCAAGCTTGAACGGTTTCAGGATCCTGACCACATTCTCAACCCCGGTGGCAGCGCGGATCGAATCCTCTTCTTCCTCCGTGACCTTGGAGGTGTCGCCGATTACGCCGATGATCGTCCGCTCGGTCCCCTGGGAGAGGTTGATCTTCAATCCCCAGCCGGCAAGCCTTTTTATGATATGCTGAATATCTTCTTCTGTTGCTTCATGGCTTAATACAATTATGTCCATCTGTTTCCTCTCCGCTTTCCCGCATTCGCGGGAAGACTATTGCTGCCTCTAATTTACTTCTTCACATCCCTTAATGCATCAATAAATCTGAAGTTCTCTTCAGGCAGGCCGATCGTCACCCTGATCGCCTTCGGCCCCATCGGCCTGATGATGACGCCCTTTTTCAAAAGTTCATGGTAGATCGTCATCGCGTCCTCGACCGGCATGTAAATAAAGTTGGCATGGGTCGGGACGTAGCGGAAGCCGATTGAGTCAAGTTCTTTATAAAGATATTTCTTGCCTGCCTCGTTCACTTCCCGGGAGCGCCGGACATGGTCGTCATCTCCCAGGGCAGCCAGCGCCGCCTTCTGGGCAACCGCATTCGTGTTGAACGGTTCGCGGATGCGGTTCATATTGTTGAGTATCTCTTTCTTCCCCATCCCGTATCCGATGCGCAGACCGGCCAGTCCATATATCTTCGAGAAGGTGCGCAGGACCAGTATATTTTTATCCGACCGCAGATATTTCATACTGTCCGCATAGTCGGCTTCGGTCACATACTCAAAATAAGCCTCGTCGAGCACCACAAGCATATCTGGAGTAACCCGGTTCATCAGCGCGTCAAATTCAGCCTTGCGATTGATCGTCCCAGTCGGGTTGTTCGGGTTTGCAATAAACAACATCTTCGTCTCGGGCGTAATCGCAGCTGCCATGGCTGCCAGATCATGCGTAAAATCCTTCAGTGGTACCTGGACAGACCTGCCGCCGACCGCTTGCACAGCCATCGCATAAACGACAAAGGAGGGCACGGCCATTACTGCCGCATCTCCTGCCTTCATGAAGGTCCTGACCGCGATATCCAGCAGTTCATTCGAGCCGTTGCCGAGTATCAGCTCATCCTCGGAAACACCAAGCTTTGCAGCCAGCGTCTGTTTCAGATAATACCCTGCCCCGTCGGGATACCGGTTGAGATCAGCAAACGAATCCTGGAGCGCTTTAATTGCGGCTGGTGACGGGCCGACAGGATTTTCGTTCGAGGCGAGTTTTATCGAGTTTGAGATGCCGAGTTCCCGCTCAAGCTCTTCAAGCGGCTTCCCGGGCACATACGGCTGAATGCCGAGTACATAATCCGGCGGTTGAATCATTGTATCCTCCCTTGGGGGTATGAACCGAGGATCTTAAGATAAAGGCAATTCTCCTTCAACTGCTCAATCGCCTTACTGACCTTCTTATCCTCGACATGCCCTTCCATATCGACAAAAAAGATATACTCCCATGCCTTTCTCTTGGAAGGCCGAGATTCGATCTTCGTCAAATTTATCTTGGCCCGCTTGAAGGGCAGCAGGACATCATACAGCGTACCTGGCCTGTGCTTGATCGAGAACATGACCGAGGTCTTGTCATTGCCGGTGCGATGAGGAAATTCCTTTGATATGACAAGAAACCGCGTAATATTTCTCCGGCTGTCCTGGATATTGCGTTCGACTATATTCAGGTCATACATGCGGGCAGCTATCTCACTGGCGATGGCCGCAGTGTAGCGCTCTTTCGAGGCAAGCTCTGCTGCCCTTGCAGTGCTGGTCGATTCGGCAACCGGCACGCCCGGCATATTCGCCTCAAGCCAGGCGCGGCACTGGGCAAGCCCCTGCGGATGAGAATAGACCTTTTTTATCTTCCGCCGGTCTGTCTGTTTTGAAAGCAGATTATGAGAAATCTCAAGGATGATCTCGGCAACGACCTGAAGGTCAGAGTCAACAAACATGTCGAGCGTATGACTCACCACCCCCTCGTTGGAGTTCTCTATAGGCACGACTCCGTATTCGGCCTTATTCGTCTCTACATTCTCGAAGACCTTGCGGATACTGTCCACCGGCACAAAGGCGGCCGAAGAACCAAAAAACCTCAGCGCAGCCAGATGGGTATAGGTAGCCAGAGGACCGAGGCAGGAGACCTTCAGCGGTTCTTCGAGCGAAAGAGACGCAGAGAGGATTTCACGGTAGATCGCCCGCAGGGCATCGCTCGGAAACGGCCCGTCGTTGTTTTTTGTGAGACGCTCCAGTATCCGGCGTTCCCGATCAGGCCGGTAGAACTTGACCTTCTGGGCACGCTTGATATTGCCGACCTCAAGGACATATCCGGCGCGCTGATTCAGCAGCGCGAGAATCTCGTCATCTGTTCGGTCGATGTTTTTTCTGAGGTTATCGAGTTCTTTCATATACAATCGATATCAGGACACCCAAATTGCCTCCGGTATTAACGGAAGCCTCCAGCCTGACAGATTGCTATTATCGCCGATTTTTCCTTATTTTATCAAGGGGTTTGCCGGATAAAACATAATTTCCCGGCGAGCCGGGGGCATCCCTCATACAACAGACTACAGAATAGAGATTCTGTCAAGGATAACGGTACCGCCACCTATCGAAATTATGCCGTCGATATACGTCAAACCGACTGGACTCTCAAAGGCGCAGTCATATCCTCCGCTTAAAATCAGTGTCTTGTTATCATTCAGAATCAGGTCTTCAATCCGGCGGGACGCAGTGACAAGAAGAGGGACTGTTGCCCCCCCTCCAGCGCTATTGTAGACTTCGGTTATTGTCAGGTATGAGTTGAGCGGTCCCTTCACCGGATTTCCCGCGCAGTGCGTAAACGTTGCTGTGCACTGCCGGTTAACGGACATAAGGACTGAACTGCCGCAGCCGGTGCCTGTCCACCCTCCGAAGATCTCGTTCCCTGGATCAGGGATGGAAGACAAAACAACAGTGCTGTTCAACTGAAAATACGTTGAGGCACCAGCACAGCCGGTGGTACAAACGAGGCCCGGAGGGTTAGAGATTATGCTCCCAAGACCTGACCTGAGAACCTCCAGCAGGGCTGAAGGCATGACCTCAACAGCGCCGATATCCACAGCAGCACCATAAGGCCGCGGCCAGCCGCGCTGGTCTGTAGCAGGTGCGCCGGCCGAATCTCCTGCGTCAATAGCAGCGCTTCCCGGCTGTGGAGCGCGGGTCGGAGTCATCCCGCCGTTCGTATTGAAAACTCCGAGCAGGGGATTACCCGTAAGCAGGGCGCCACAGGAGTTCAACGACTCCACAGGTCCGCCGAAATCAAGGTTGTGACTATTCGTCCCGTTAATGGGAACATTACAGTTGCTTGCGCCCGTGACGTTAATGTTTGCAAAAATAGTATTGCTCGCATTGACAGTCGACCCCGTCTCGATGCTCAAGGTACCACCTGGAGAATTCGCGTAATTGTCAGAAAAAGTGCAGTTTAGTAATGTCAGCGTACTGCTTGCGGAAGATGTGGTAATCGCTCCGGCAATATTTGCATTGTTAGAATGAAAAGTAGTGTTCTGTATCGTCAGCAGACCTGTGTTGGTCATCGCAATAGCACCCCCATAGTAGGCTGCATTCCCCGCAAAAGCAGAATCTAAGATGTTTGCGTCACCGGTAGCTTTTGCAATTGCCCCGCCACCATTATCGGCATTATTGTTAAAAAAATAGCTTCTCTCAATGAGCAGCGTGGCGGTTTCTGTCTGCGAGTGGAGACCACCGCCAATGCTCGCAGTATTAAGCGTAAAGATTACCTCACTGACTTTCAGGCTGCCACGATTATCAATGCCTCCACCCACCCCGATGCCAGCATTACCATCCCGAATAGTCACCCCTGAAATTGTTGTCAAAGCGACAGTATTGATAAAAAAAACCCTGCCTGCAACGGTAGTAACTGGATCGTAACCGCTGATTTCGAGGACTTCTGCCCCAGGGCCGGCAATGGTAAGATTCTTGGTTATTACAAGACTTCCGCTGCCACTGGCAAGATTAATCCTGCCGGTTACTCCGAATTTAATCGTGTCACCCGCAGAGGCAGCTGCAATAAGGTTGCGGAGGGTCCCTGGATTAGCGTCATCGCTCAAAGACGTGACAAGCAGCGTAGCCGCGGATGACTCACCTCCAGAAAACAGAGCAACCAGTACCGTCGCTGCCAGAATAACCACCAAAAATACTGCCGGTCTGAACAGATTCATTATTTTCATTTCTCACCTCAGTGCATTACTGTCCGGTTAAACTAGAGCGCCCTGAAGGGGCTCTGCTTCTCGTAATTTAAGTTTATCAGGCTTCAGCGTCAAAATATCTATGAGGGCCTTTTTCTCAAACAACATTTCTCGAATCACCCGGCTTAATTGCAACAGTGAGGCGCCCTTGCAGCGAGTTAAAATCACTAAGGTTTTTCCGTCATTTTTGCTCTACTGCATGCACTGTTATATTCTCCACCGTCACCGTCCCCTGTATAACTGTCATCATTCCGCCGATGGTCGTGAAGCCTCCCGCATTGGGTACAAAGCCGGAATCGTATCCGCCCCTCAACGTCAGAGAAACCGGCAGGTTCAGATTCAGATCTCCCGGAAACGTTGTCTGCTGGGCCTGTATCTCCTCGCCGCTTATGGGACTCTCGTATGCGGCCTGTATAGAGAGGTAATGTCCGGTTGGCACTTCTGCCAGGAGCCGTCTGACGAGGTATTCCGCATACTGCACCGTAACGCTGCAGTCGATGGTCACGGAGGGAACGCTGTATGACATGTTGTTTTCATCGACTGTCCCGTTCTGAGTTCCGCCCTCACCGCAGGTATCTGTCGCGGAAATAAAATAGTACGGCGAATTCGCTTCTATATTAATAACGATATTACCACCGTCACCAACTATCCAGGATGATGGGGAAAAGGTCTTCCCCCCGGAAGGCACAGCAACCGCATTGAGAGTATGTGATAGCATGGTCGTTACATTGAAATCGGCGCTGCCGTCTCCTATGGTCAGGGTCGTGGTGGTAGTAGTCGAGTAGTCTGGAGAAGACATCTGCCTCACGCAGACCGTATTCCCATTGACAACCGTGCCCGGGGCAGTGGTGAATGTCCCTGTGCAGCCGATAGAATACTCCCCTCCACTCACCGTGACCTCAACCGGTACGTTTATGCCGGTTACCGTGATCATGCCGGCATTGTACGATACATTCGGCGTCGCACCGGTAACGGGTTCGAAGATAAACCCGTTGGGAGTCGTGTCGGCGTTAAAGCACTTGCCTGTGCTGCCCGCGTTATACAGTGCGGCGATCTCCGGGGCGGATAGGGCACGGTCGTAGATTCCGATCTCATCGACAAAACCGGAATAATAAGAAACCGAAACGCCCCCTCCGATAAGTACGGTCTCCGTAAGCGAAGTATTATACGATCTCGTCACGCCGGCGTCCAGCACTCCGTCAACAAAAAGCCTGGCCTCCCCGGACTCGTACGTGAGCGCTATATAGTGCCATTCCCCATTGGTGACAGGCATTGAACCGCAGACTTCAAGCGGACCACCTCCCCAATATCCAATGCAGGCTTTTCCGCCGAACAGTGATACATAAAATGCACTCTCCGAAGTGTGTGCCCCGTAGACGATTGGCGCTTTTCCATCCTGCTGATCATCTGTTTTCATCCAGAAGTCCAGGGTCCTTGCCGCTCCTCCGAAGGGAATACTGTTCGTAGGAGGTGTCTGCACATAATTGTTCACTCCGTTAAAACTGAATGCCTGACCTACCTTGCCGGGAACGTATCCCATTCCACCCTGCAGCGTCCCATGGTTTGTCCCCACAGCGTCAACCGCATTGCCATCCGCCTTCCACCAGGCGACGATGCCGGAAGGCGGAGCAGTACAGGCTTTGCACATGCCTCCGCCGCCAGCGTTATAGATGGCAGCGATCTCGGCTGCGGTCAGTGCGCGGTTATGGATTTCTACTTCGTCGATAAGACCCTGAAAACTCCCGCCGGAGAGTTGGTTCCCCGACATAATGTCCCTGCCTATTTGCAGATCATTGACTTGAGAAAAATCGCTCCCTACGCCTGCACTCCCGGACAGGGTCCCATTTATATAAATGCTCAGCGTACCAGCAGATCTTGTCACGGCAATATGGTTCCAGTTCGAATTGAGCAACGGGTTGGTGGCCTGCAGGTATATCGACGACCCTGAATGGAACTCTACCATATTTGCCGAGCCATAAATCTCTATGGCCCACATATTGTCACCAGCTCCAGTCTTTCGGTTGTTGATTAGAGGACGACGGGCAGCAAAAGATGTACTGTATGCCCAAAAGTCAATTGCAAAGTCAGCGGTTCCAAAAGCCCAGGAACTGCTGGCAGGCACCGTAACGGAAGCCTCCGGCCCGCTGAAACTGAACGCCCGGCCGACCTTGCCGTCGGCAAAGGTTGCACCATTCATCAATGTGCCAGGGCTAATGCCCAGCATATCCTCGGCGTTGTCGTCCCCCGCCCACCATGCAACCATGCCGGAAGGAGGAGCTATGCAGGGTTTGCATTTACCGGCGGTGCCGGCATTATAGATGGCGATAATCTCCTGATCAGACAAGGCTCGGGTGAAGACCTCAATTTCGTCAATAAGGCCGTTGAAATCTGTATCAGGGGCGAACCCGCCCCCAAGATCAAGCTCGCTCATATTTCCGAATATAGAATAGGTATCCGGAGAACTTCCTTCCTGTAACCCGTTGACAAATATCTTATAGCCGCCTGAATCAAATGTTACGGCAATGTGATACCACTGGCCAGCGGTCCAGGTGCTCGTGACTGAGGTGGGTCGCTGTGCAGGCCCGATAATTTCAATACGTCCATCGCCGTTGGCTATGTCGATCAGATTGGAATCTCCCTTGAAAAGAAGGGTATGCATCAGAGGGTCTGAGGGGTCAATAGTCACCGCCGGCTGCATCCAGAAATCGACCGTAAACTCCGTGCCAAGGTTCATGGAAACATGAGCGGGGATTGCCACGTAATCATTTGCGCCGTTGAAACTGAAGGCCTGCCCGACCCGACCGGCTTCATATGTTGCGCCGTTCATCAAGGTCCCATTATGGCCGCCGCTGATATCGTTTGCATTCCCGTCCCCCGTCCACCAGCCTGCAAGTCCGGAAGGAGGGGCTACACAAACCGGAAGATAGAATTTTTGGACACGGTTGTTATACATATCCGCCACGTAGACGCTGCCATAAGCATTCACAGCAACACCGGTAGGGAACGATAGTTGGCCATCCCCGGACCCCCCGGAGCCGAACCTGCTGATAAAGTTACCCTCCGGGTCGAACTTCTGCACGCGTCCGTTGCCGTGGTCCACCACAAATACATTCCCGGCTGCATCCGCGGCCAAGCCATAGGGCATATTAAATTGGCCATCAAGCGGCCCTGCAGTGCCCCACTGCCTTATGTAGCCTCCGTCGGAAGTGAACTTCTGTATCCGGTTGTTGAAGTACTCAGACACATAGACATTGCCGAAGGTGTCTGCAGCAATACCGCGAGGGCCGGAGAACTGCCCGGGATTTGTCCCCGAGGACCCCCATTTTGTAATGAAGCTGCCGTCAAGGTCGAACTTCTGCACCCGATTGCCATCTTCGGCAACATAAATGTGGCCTGACGCACTGGCAGCCACAGCAAAGGGCTGAGTAAATTCGCCATCAGCCCCACCAGGGCCGCCCCACTGCCGGATGAAACCTCCATCAGAGTCAAACTTCTGGATGCGATTATTTTGTGTATCGGCAACATAGACATTGCCAAAGGTATCCACCGCTATTCCCATAGGATTATTAAATTGACTTTCTCCCGGCCCGGCCGAGCCCCATTGCCCTATGTATCCCCCGTTCATATCAAACTTCTGGATACGATTATTGCTGTGATCAGTCACATACACAGAGCCGGATGGAGCAACGGCGACCCGTGAGGCATAGTTAAACTCTCCGTTTCCGGCTCCGGAAGAACCCCACTTGAGCTGAAACTGGTAGGTTTCGGCAGAGGCCAGCCCGGCAAGGCTGAATATTACAAAAAATGAAAATAGCACCATAATCAGCATAACCAGATTCTTCACACGAACATCAGACATTGACATAATTCCTCCCTTGCCCGACCTGCTTATTATCTTATTTATATACTCGTTCCACCATAAACCCCTCCCACGATCAGGGAATTTATGACTAAATTATACTGTAAATATGAGCTTTTTCGTAAGAACTTTTTGTGAAATCCCGTTGACTGAGGAGGATTGTTGCGCAGGTCTCCAAGAGCCTGATAGTAAGTGTTTTTGAAAGGAAAACAACCGGTGCACCCATTGTCCCGATGAGAAGCCCATAAGGAACAGGACATGCCAACGGATTCCTGGATTAAAGACTATCCCCGGTAATGCAGTTCGCACTTCAGGGGGATATCCCCCGCGATCCTCTTTGCCTTTTCCTCTATCTTTTTATGCTCCTGAGGGCTATGGGTAACACCTCGAAGGATGAGTTGATCTCCTTCAAGGAAGACATCGAGAACCGGAACGAACAGCGCGTGGTCAGTAAGTATCTCAGACTTTATTCTGGCCGCCACGGCCTTTGTGTTGAGAAGTTTTTCTGCTGCTTCGGTATGCGCCTTCTCTTTTTCTGAAAGAGTACTGATAATGAGTGCTGTTATTTCCTCCAGCGTCCTGACCCCAGTATCAAAGACCATATCGTACGCTGCAGGGTCATCCCAGTGCCTGCCATAAAGCAGATAGATCTGACCTGATCTTTCTTTGTCCGTCTTTTCACAGAGCCAGCGGGCAGTGTCTTTATCCACTGCTTCCCTTACCATGATCCTCTCAATTCTCTGATCCAGGGGAGCCTTCACCCGAATGCTGAGCGCATGAGGGATATCCTGCAGCAGAAAGTTCCCGCCTCTTCCCATGATCACCGTGTTGTTGCTGAGCGCATGGTCCAGGATATGACTTTGCAGCAGTGCCCCGAAGCCTCTGAAGGACCAGTCATATTTTTCCCATATGGTCGGCCGGTGCTCGTCAAAGGTCTTCCCCCATTCCACCCACTCGCTGCCGTCAGCCCGCATATCCACCATCAACTGCTCTTTGTCGATATAGGCATAGTGCAACTTCTGCGCCGTCGCCAGGCCTATTTCTCTGCCGCCGCTTCCAAACTCCCGCGATATGGTTAAGATTGCCATAGTTCCTCCAATACTCTCAGTTCCTGACCCGAGGAAACAGTTACCTGTCGCGCACCGTTCACTGATGACCGCGCCCTATTCACTGCTGCTATCATGGGTCTGTTCATTTTTTTCAGCCTTCGCTATCTTCCATTTCATCCACAGCTTGCCCGCAGCAATCACGCCGACCGCAAAAAAAGCCTCGACCGCATATATTATCCACTTGTCAGGGCTGAGGCTCCTCATGGTCAGGGGATCCGTCATGATCATTTCTCCGCCAACCTTGCCCAGCACAGCAGCACCGATATAGATAATCACCGGATATTTGTCCATCAGTATGGATAATAAGTTGCTCGTAAAAACAACAAGGGGAATGCTCAGTCCGAGTCCAAAAATAAGGAGCACGAGATTCCCGTGCGAGGCTCCCCCAACCGCCAGCATATTGTCGATGGCCATGGTAATATCTGCAATAACGATGACTTTTACGGCCTGGGCAACGGTCGAGGCTTTTTTCTCAAGTTTCTCTTCAGGCACGCCCTCCATAAAAAGCTTCACCGCAATCCATAGTATCAAAATGCCGCCCGTAAGCTTGATAAAACTTATGGTAAGCAGTTGCGCCACAAAAAAAGTGGCAACAACTCTTAATAAAACTGCAGCACCCGAACCAAAGATGATCCCCTTTTTTCTCTGTTCAGCAGGCAATGACCTCACCGCCAGGGCGATAACAACCGCATTGTCTCCGGCCAGAATCAGATCAATGATAATGATACTGAATAACGCCGAAAGAAATTTGAGATCAAAGCTTATGGCACCGAAAGCTCCAAAATCCACGGATAACTCCTTTTAGTCTTACAGCCGTCTACGAGCTTTAAGAATATAGCCTTCCAATGAAAGACTGGTTTTCTTTGCTTTATAAATAGCATAACAGAGCGCGATAAAAATACAATTTCTTATAACCGCTTTATAATCCGCCATATCCGGCAGCTTTAAGATATCCGCAAGCAGGCCGAAGCAGCCGCAATCAATCTCGATGCCCCGGACAATCAGTGAGACAATGGCAAGGGTAAATATCCCGTTAAGACAGGAAAGCATCAGGGCCGCAGTCCTGTGCATAAGACCGACGAGGACACAGAGCCCCAGGATGAATTCGAGCCAGGGGAGATATAGTGCGGTGAACGGGACGATGATCTCGGGAAAAAGTCTGAACTCTCTGAGGGTCAGCATAAAACGCACAGGATCAGAAATCTTCGCCAGGCCGGATATGAGAAAAATCCCGCCGACAATGCCCCGGAAAATACAGGAGAGAAATGCAGTCACTTCCGGTCTCCCGGTACATCCGCTGCCTGATCAGACTTCTCTGCCGCTGGAGAATCCGGAACGTATATCCTGAACGCTTTTTTCAGGAGAACCATACCTGTCGGTGAGGCAGTCGTGTACATGAGCGAAATGAACAGCGAGAGCATCAGAATAAAGATAATTTCCTGAAATGTTTTTTTCATAGACGTGTAAAGCACGAAGGGGCTTCACAGCCCCTCCGGATTATGATATGCATGCTCCTACTTACCCTCTGCGGTGGGATAACCCTTCTTGATCCAGTCAGGCATACCGTCACGATACCAAAGCAGGTTCTTGTACCCTGCATCCTGAAGAAGAACGATGGCGCCGGATGACCTCCAGCATTTCACACCGTTTCAATAAAAGACAATCGTGTCCGACTTCTTCAGCCCGACCGCTTCCGCAGCCTTCAGACCCTTATCGAGCAGGTCATCAGGGGAAAGCCGTTTGGCACCGGTGATGCGTTCCTTCTCAAAATCTGCCGGCACGCGGTTATCCAGAAGTGCAAACGCCTTCTTCTGGTCCATCATCGCCTTGAGCTCATCCGCCGTGATCTTTTTTACCCCTCCGAATGACTCGGGGATATCCTTTTTATCTCTGCTGAGGATCTTGAGCTCCTCCACTTTTTTGAGTGCTCCGGCGGAAAAATCAGCTGCAAACACGAGTGAACTGCCTGCAGCAAACACCATGATAAAAGCGAGTATCAGTATCTTTTTCATCTCTCTCACCTCCTTCCCTTGCGGATTTATCTCGGCCATATTTGATAAATAATACTATTGCCTGATAATTATTATCTGATATCTGGCACGGCAAAAATAATACCGCCGAAGAGCAGATAGGCAAGGATCAGGGTCCAGACAACGTTGAACGCCTGCGCCACGATGAAGGCCAGGGCCGGCCGGCCGCCCTCCATCTTGACCAGATCCGTAAAGCGGGTCTCCAGCCCAATCGAGACAAACGCCAAAGCAAACCACCAGGTTCGGAGTTCACTCAGTGTGCTCTTGGTAGCATTGACCGTATCGATATGCAGAAACAATGAAAAGAATGCCGAGGCTGCGATAAAGCCGAGCACGAACTTTGGAAACCTTTCCCAGATCACGCCCGCGCTCGGTTTTTCACCTGTCTCTGCGCCTTTTTTAAAAGACCACCAGATAGCCAGAGCAAAAGCGGCAACTCCCATCAGCGCGTTCTGTGAGAATTTCACGATGACCCCTGTCTTCATGGCAGCCTCACTGATAAGGGCACCGGCAGCGACAACCGAACCGCTGGTATCCAGTGTGCCGCCGAGCCACGCCCCGCCGACGATTTCAGGGATATTAAAATACTTTACTGCCCAGGGCATCACGACCATCATCGGCACCGCAACGATAAGGACCAGAGACGTCACATACGAGAGCTTCTTTTTGTCACCCTGGATAGCACCGCAGGAGGCTATCGCAGCAGAAACACCGCAAATGGAGACCGCGCTGGAGAGTATCGCACCGAAATCATCATCGACTTTGAGTTTCCGGCAGAGCCAAAAGCAGAAATACCAGACAACAAAGATAACGAGCACTGCCTGGATAATACCGAGAAATCCTGCCTGGATGATCTCGAAAAAAAGCAGGCCCGCGCCAAGAACCACGAGACCGGACTTGATATAGTATTCCGTGCGGACAGACTCCATGAACCATTCCGGGAGGGTAAAAAAATTGCTGATCACCAGACCGGTCACCAGCGCAAAGACAACATATTCGATGCCTAAATCTATCGGCCCGGCATTACCGGCAATGAAGCGGGAGAGCCAGGCAAGAGCAAAGACGATAGGAAAGCCGGCTATAAATCTCGCTCCCTTGTGGCCAAGGATGACGGCACCGACCGTTGCGACGATAAATAATACAACGAAGATCCTGGCGACCCTCATGATATTATCGCCCAGAAAGACCTTTCCGGGGACTGCCTTTGCGTGGCCGTTTATCTCCTTGCCGAGAGCACCCGGAACACCCCCGATGCGGTCGACACGGGCAGACGCCTCCTCAATGGCCTTCCGGTCCCCTGCGGCTATGGCTTCCCTGAGCTGCGTCAGCCGGTTAACCGTCCCCATCTCCTCCTTCGCCTTTGCGTCGGCAACGAGAAGATCGATCGCCCCATTCCATTTTGCTGCACGACCGGACACCTGACTGTCCGTCGCCCACTTGTAGCTGGGCGACACCTTGGTCATGTCCACCACTTTAAACTGATACAGGACAAGGACCAAGGCAATGATGAAGAAACCTACCCAGACGGCCATCCAGTCTTCGTATTTCCAAAGTGCCTGGAGCCCTTTCGGTTGCTGCGGGGGAGTGCAGGAACATGCATCGTCAGCCATACGTTATCTCCTTTCACTGCTTTATAATGCGCCCCTGAAAGGTGTACCCTTCCAAGCTTATAAATAAAGCTTATGATCCGATAGATAATATAATATATGACAGGGCCGGCGAATATACAAGCAATTTTTTATCTCATTCAATGCCAGTAACAGACCGGCTCTCTGTCCATTTTCCTCCGCTCACTATTTGACTATAATATTTCCTACCGATATGCCGCCATTGCTGATCTTGAGACTCCCGTTTATGGTCGAATACTTCAGCGGATCAGGCACGAAATCGAGGCTGCACCCGCCACGCAGATTGACCAGCACCCCGGCATTATTGTAATCCGCGTCTTCGGTTACTGTACCTTCCCTCACCAGAATATTGTTGCTGTCCAGTGCACCCGTAAATGCATCAACAAACCTGTCATAGTAGGTATTGGACGGTTCGCGCTTGATCATCGGGACGACGCATTGCCCGGCGCTGCCGGCGTTGTAGATAGCGGCGATCTCATCCGCCGAAAGGGCCCGGTTGAAGATCTCGACTTCGTCGATGAGGCCGGAAAATGACGACTGATACCCATGTGCGGCGGTTGTCTCCGGTGAAAAGTTGCCTATGTACCATCCTCTTGTATTATCAGTCGAGCCGGTGAAACTTCTCACCACTGTGCCCTTCAGTTGTCCATCAAGATAAAGAACAATATTCGTTCCATCATATGTTCCGGTAACATGGTGCCAGCCCTTTGCTACCGGTACGGCAATGGAGACCCCATCTATCTGTCTTTGGTTCAGAACAAACATTATCTCACCGTTGTTTATACCCATATATGTTGAGAAATTACCGGTGTCGCCTCCTTCTCCCATATAATTGCCGGCAACAACCTGATAGGCATTAATATCCAGAAGATTAATCCATGCTGAAACCGTAAAGGAATTACCTTCATTGCGTCCGATATTACCAAGCATTCCAACGCTGACAGAATCATCCACCCCATCAAAGCTGAAGGCCTGTCCCACCCTGCCGGAGGCATAGGTCGTGCCGTTTACCAGTGTTCCATTGTTTGTTCCTGCCCTATCCAGCGCATTGTTATCTCCCCCCCACCAGGAGACCATTCCAGAGGGCGGAGGAGCACAGGACCTGCATTTTCCCGCACTGCCGGCGTTGTAGATGGCAGCAATCTCAGAGGCAGAGAGGGTTCGGTTGAAGAATTCCACTTCGTCTATCAGACCTTTAAATGGTTCTGACCCGGTAGTACTCCCACCTATGAAAGTGTTGCCAGTAGGGACATCCGGAAAAGAATACATATTCTCAGCTATTGACACTTGAGTTGCATTTAGATAGACCTTCCATATTGTGAGATTGTAACGGACCACGGCGATATGCTGCCAAACCCCCGGGGTCAGTTTTACGGTAGTCTTGTCATAACTGTTTCCTCCCTTAAGAACAGCCAGAGTTCCGTCAGCATCCAGGTATATGCCATAACCATCCGAAGAGGAATTTCCGATGTAAAAAATTCTCTGGACGGAGTTCGCGTCATTCGGCCCGCCCCAGTTAACCCAGGCGTCCATCGAAACGTCAATGGTAGCAGTGGAAACAAGATTGGCACTGATATAGTCGTTTATCCCATCAAAACTAAACGCCTGTCCAACTTTCCCCTGAGCATACGTAACCCCGCCCACCAGTGTCCCGTTTTTGGTTCCCACCATGTCCAGCGCATTGTTGTCTCCACCCCACCAGGAGATAAGTCCCGAGGGAGGCTGGACACAATGATATTCAACCTCAAAAGCGCCCATATCGCACAATCCGGCGCTCGGTTGGGGACGTGAAACACCCCGTTGGTCTGTTGTTATGGTTGTTCCGCACCCGTTAACCCCGTTCGGGATGCTATCAATCGCGGGGCTTCCGTCAAGCAGTGCATGGGTAAATGTCGGTCCCCCGTTGTCCTGCAGAGGCCCGAGGAGCGGGGCTGTATTCTGCATATCGCCAGTGCCGGTAAACCCGCAAGAAGTCGCGCTTTCCAGATTATAACCGCCGGAGGTGGTGATTACGCCGACACAATCCTCGCCCACGGTCTGGTTCGCCACGATGGAATTGATGGCGGTGAGGGTGCCGGCATAGATGCCACTGCCGCCCGGGCCACCCCGTGCCCAGTTGCCGGTGATCGTCGAGTTGGTAAGGGCGAGATGGCCGCCGTTCATAATGCCGCCGCCGGTCCAGCCCATCGATACGTTTCCGGTGACCGTGGAGTTGGTGACGTTTATCGTGGTGTAGCTATGAATGCCTCCGCCATCCCAACCCGCAGTGTTGTTGCTAAGGGTGGAGTTGGTGACGTTTACCGTGCCGCCGATGAAATTTCCACTGGAAATACCGCCGCCTGGACCAACAGCCGAGTTGCCGGTGATGGTGGAGTTGGAGACAGTAAGCGTGCCGACACCGGCCATATAAATGGCGCCGCCGAAGTCTGGCGCCGTGCCGCCGGTGATTGTAACGCCGGAAATGGAAACGGTATAAGCACCGGTGATATAGAACACCCGGTTCAACCCGCCGCCGTTTATGGTAGTGGTTCCTGCCCCGGTACCAACAATGGAGACGTTTTGTGCTATGTTGTAACTGCCGGTAGTAGTGGTATATGTCCCGACGGGAATATTTATGGTGTCGGTGATTCCATATGCGCCAGTGGGTGCGCAGTCAGAATAGGTGCTCGCCCCATCATTAATGTTGGTTATTGCTTCGCGCAGCGAGCATTGCCCATTGGCATTCAGCTCGTCAGCAGTGGTTGTAACGTTTATGGTCGCTGCTGATGCAGTGTTTAAACCTGCAAACAACGTTATAACGAACAGCACAAACAATCCAGGAATAATACTTCTAACTGCAGTTGTTGTCTTCATCCACGCCTCCGTATATGTTTATTTTATGGTAATATTTCCAAATGTAACGCTACCGGTGCCTCCGATTGAAAGAGAACCAACAAACGTCGTGCTTCCTGCACCGGGATTAAAGTCCGCATCAAAGCCTCCGGAGAGGGTCACACTGATGCCATCTCTGGAAAGCATCCTTGTCAAAGTTCCTTTCTCTCTCCTACCGGACAACAATATTTTCTATAGATATTCCGCCATTGGTAATCGTCAGGCTGCCGTTTATTGTGGAATACTTCAGCGGATCAGTCACGAAGTCAGCGTTGCATCCGCCCTGCAGGCTGATCGAATTTCCGGCACTGCTGAAATCAGGATTTTCCGTTAGTGTACCTTCTCTCACCAGAATGCTGTCACTGTCCTGTATGCCGGTAAAGGCATCTGAAAATCGTTCATGAAAGGTATTGGAAGGCTTTCGTTTGATCATCGGGACAGAACAGTTGGCAATACCACCCCGGTTAGCAATAAGTGCAATCTTATCCGGGGAAAGGGCGCGGTTGAAGAACTGGACTTCGTCTATAAGACCCTTAAACATATCGTTACCATAGGAACTGCCGCCAATGGAAGCGCTTCCGGTAGGCGTATTCGGTGCCGTATTGTTATTATCAACGCTTAATGCGATGCCATCAAGATAGCAGGTCCAGGTCCCGCTGTTCCTGACAGCGGCAACGTGATGCCATGCGCCCTGAGCAAGTTGACTTCCCGTATAAGTGAACGTATGTCCTCCCACAAGGATTGTCAGTGTTCCATCAGGAACTCCGTTTTGATTTAACGACGCCAGGTAGATACCGTAACCGTCCGGGCCGGAATCGCCATTGTAAAATATCCTCTGGAAAGAGTTCGAAGCATTAGGACCGCCCCATTTGACCCAGGCGGACATCGAGAGGTTATCGGTGACTGTTGAAATAAGATTCATCAAAACGTAATCACTCACGCCGTCAAAGCTGAAGGCCGACCCAACGCGGCCGGGAGCATATAGCCCATTGCCAATAAAGGTGCCACTGTTCCCGCTCACCGTATCCAGTGTATTGTTGTTCCCTCCCCACCAGGAAATCAGGCCGGAAGCTGTCCAGGATGCCATCCCGGAAGGCGGCATGCTGCATGATCGGCACTTGCCGGCGCTGCCGGCATTGTAGATTGCAGCGATCTCATCCACTGCCAGGGCACGGTTGAAAATGGCCGGCTCATCGATCAGCCCCTGCCATTTCGCTCCGCCGACCCGGTAGCCTATGGTTAGTCCATTAATATCCAGTACGGTATTAAGTACGATTGGTGCGCTGGCCTCTTCATTTCCGTTGATATAAAGCCTGACGACCGAGGAATCATACGTCACGGCACCATGGTACCACGTATCCGGCTGGATGGAAGTCGTTCCGGACAAGTCGGCGTTATGACCATAAAAGTAGAGCTTCCCCGTGTCATTACTCGAAAAGATAAGGCCAAACATATTGCTGTCTGAGGCTGTACCATACTGTATAAGAGCTGAATCCCCGGACAGCGAACTCGGCGTCTTGAACCAGAGCATCACGGTGCGCGCTGCACTTCCAACCGGAAGGGCGGCAGGGGACGTCACCTGAACATACTGAGAGCTCCCATCGAAAGAAAAAGCCTTCCCCACGCTGCCCTGCGCATAGGTCTCGACACCCACATAGGTCCCGTTGTTCGTCCCCATCATATCGAGCAGATTATTGTCAGCCCCCCACCAGGAAACCAGTCCGGAAACCGCCCAGAAAGGAGCTCCGGCAGAAGGCGGGGCGCATTCGGGAGGCCCGATAAACTTGCCGATGGCGACAGGCAGATTTCCAACCGGGATGGGAGTTCCGACAACAGTGTTCGTGGCTGTTTCTATAACCGAAACAGAAGCATCGGAGTGGTTTGCTACATATACATGGCTGCCTGAGGGATTAATCGCAATGCCAAAAGCATACTCTCCTACCGCAATGGGTGTTCCAACAAAGGTATTATTGGCTGTCTCTATAACTGATACATTATTAGCAGCAGCATTTGCGACATAAACGTGGCTGCCCATAGGATGAACTGCCAGTCCATAAACATAGCCACTCGTCGCAGGCGCTGGAGGCCCTAAAAGTGAACCAACAACGCTTTGCGTGGCCGTGTCTATCGCGGAGAAATAGGCGGTAGAATGATAATGTGCCACATAGAGGTGGCTGTCCGAGGGATTGATTGCTATGCCCACAGGAACTCTTCCCACCGCAATCGTATCAATAACCGTATTGCTGGCGGTGTCTATCACTGATATATTATCTGTTCCGTCGTTTGTCACATAAACAAGGCTGCCGGAGGAGTTAATTGCCACACCAAACGGAATATTTCCGACTTCGATCGTATCGATAACAGTGCTTGTCGCTGTGTCTATCACCGAGACTATGTCCACAGGCAAATAATTGTTATCGTCAGAATTTGCCACATATACCCGACTGCCTGAGGGATTAACCGCAATACCTCGAGGATAATAACCCACCGGAATCGTTTCAACAACGGTGTTTGTGTCTGTCTCTATTACTGAAACAGTATGGGCATTTACGTTGGTCACATACACATGACTGCCCGTGGGATTGACCGCAACGCCAAAAGGACCGCTTCCCACGGTAATGGGTGTGCCAACCACCGTGTTTGTGGCCGTATCTATCACCGAGACCGTGTTGCTCCCGTGGTTTGTAATATACGCAAACGGCGCCGCGGAAGAATCTGTTCGGTTGAAAAACATATTTATGAGGATAAGCAGTATCTGTAAAACTGTTACTATTCCAGGTTTTAAAATCGCAGTCTTACCTCTGTTCATTGTCGCCTCCCCTTCTGCCATAGGTTGCATCACTGTACCAGGATATTTTCAAGCGTCACCGTTCCCCTGCTGATAACAAGGGTCGGGGTTATAGTTGTGAACGCTCCTGTTCCCGGACCGAACAGAGGGTCATATCCTCCGATGATTGTGACAGACTGGTCGGATAGATCGCTGCAGTCAAGTGCGCCTGGAGTCAATGACTCCTTCGCAATGATGGTGTCAATATTTGTGTCGATGACATTATTGTAGGCCTCCTGAAGGCTGCCAAAATAGTAGTGTCTTGCAGCCGATTCACGGGCAACAGCATAGTCTGTTGAGGTTACCGTAAAGGTAGCAGGAGGTACGTTAATGCCCAACCCAACGGTAACCTCTGTTGAGACCTGCTGTCCTGGCGGAAATCCCGGAATGTCGAGACAGACCTGCACAACATCACCGGTTACAACCGTTGCATCCTGCAGATTGCATGCTCCGCCATTAATCCCGAAGAAGCCGTTTTGCGGAATGCTCGATATCCTGATCGAAAGAGGCATGTTAATGCCGGTTACTATAAAAGAAGAGCTTGCTGTTGTCCCGGGATACATACCGAATTGCGATGTGAGCGAATAGGGGTTAGGATTTGAGTCAGCTATGCAGGAGTACTTCCAGGCTATCTCGTCCGCAGTGAGAGCGCGGTTGTAGATGCCGACTTCATCGAGGAGCCCGGTGTAAGAAAGTCCTCCGCTATTCAGACGTCCGATGCTTGCCTGACCTGTCAGCGTTGTTTCTAAACTTGCCGGCCACGATACTGCTACAGGAGTAAGCGTTTCTTTATTACCGTCAACGAATAGGTTCAAAGCAAATCCATCCCATGTTGCTGCCGCGTGGTGTGCCCCGACACTATTAAGCAGCGTACTGCCGTGAAGGCCGCTCCCATTGTTTTCAGCATGGAGGTAGCCGCTATAAAGTCCAACTGAGAACCGTTGATTCGAATTGGCGGCACCGTAGCTGAACATATATCGTTCGGTTGTGTCATCAGACGTGCTGAACCAAAAATCAACTGTCCGTGGACTGTTTCCAGAAGGAAAGTTGGTATCCGTCATAGTCACATAATCGCCCGTACCGGCAAAATTAAATGCCTGTCCCAGGATCAGTGCCAGAAAATCGGAGTGCACGCTTCCGTTGTTGATACCCCTGGCATCTTTCGAATCCCCCTCCCCCCGCCAACGGGAGACAAGCCCGTTCTGCGGCATGAAGCAGGATTTGCAGACTCCCAGGCCGGCCTGATAAACACCCCGAACCTCATCCATAGAAAGAGCCCGACTAAAGGTAGCAATTTCGTCAATCTGGCCTATGAATGACGACTGATAACCATGTGCAGCTGTTGTCTCAGGCGAAAAGTTGCCTAGGTACCATCCTCTTGTATTATCAGTCGAGCCTGAGAAACTTCTCGCAGCAGTGCCCTTCTGTTGCCCGTCAAGATAAAGAAAAATATTGTTTCCATCATAGGTTCCTGAAACATGGTGCCAGCCCGTGACTATTGGTGTGGATACGGAAATTCCAGCTCTCTGCCGCTGGTTCAGAGCAAAAAATAGTAAACCACTGTTTATGCCGATATATGTTGAGAAATTATAAGTACCGCCACCTTCGCCCATGTAATTACCGGCAATAGCCTGATAGGCATTAACGTCCATCACGTTAATCCATGCGGAAACAGTAAACGGAAAACTTTCATTCAGCCCGACGTTGCCGAGCATTCCGACGCTGACATAGTCATCCACCCCGTCGAAGCTGAACGCCTGCCCAACCCGACCGTTAGCATATGTGTTCGCAGAAAACGTCCCATTGTTAGGCCCGGAGATATCAGTCGCATCTCCCTCCCCTGGCCACCAGGAGACAAGCCCCGAAGGGGGCATGAAGCAATCTTTGCACTTTCCCGCACTGCCTGCGTTATAGATGGCCTGTATTTCGGCCTGCGAAAGGGCGCGGTTAAATATCGCAACTTCATCCATCAGGCCCTGAAAAGTTCTGCCCAGGAGTTGATTTCCATCCATAATGTCCCTGCCGACCTGGAGGTCGTTGATCTCGGAGAAATTAGTCGTGTTGGCTATACTCCCGGACAAATTCCCATTGATATACATACTCAATAAACCACTGTTCCTTATGACGGCAACGTGATTCCAGCTGGAACTGGTTAACAGGTTGGTGGCCTCCAAAAAAATATTCAGCCCTGAGTGAAACTCTACTCTGTTTGCCACGCCATAGATCTCGATGGCCCACATGTTGTCAGAAGCCGGTGTCTTGCGGTTGTTGATAAGAGGTCTCTTGAAGTCGTCACTGGTACCGAATGTCCAGAACTCTACCGTAAAATCGCCAGTCCCAAACGCCCAATTGCTGCTGGCAGGAACAGACACATAATCATCAATCCCATCAAATTTGAATGCCTGAGCATCATAAGTTGTACCGCTCAAAATTCCGTTATTCGTACCCACCATATCCAGCGCAGTATCGTCCCCACTCCACCAGGAGACAAGGCCGGAGGGTGCCTGAACGCAAGGCTTGTTATGGCCGGCTACTCCGGAATTGTACTCAGTAGTAATTTCCTGATTGGATAGAGCAGCAGTATATATCTTGACCTCATCAATAAAACCGCTCCAGTAACTCTTGTGTTGGTCATTAAATTCATTGTAAGCACCTATGCGGGAGTTGTTCGAACCGTTCCCGGTAGCCTGAAGATCCAGATCCTCCAAGCTCGAATCGCTGGCCTTCAGAACCCCGTCAACCCATAGCTCAATTGTCTGACCCCGTCTAATACCAATTATATGAGACCATTTTCCACTAGCGGCCGGACTTGAGACCTTATACCAGCTCCCATTTGTCAGTTTGACCCCGAAGCCATAGTTGTTCGTGTCATTGATCAGGAATTCATATTCTCCTGCAGTTGATCCTCCATAAACCATCATGCGTGACTGATTGTCAAGAACTCCGGGGTATGCCCAGGCCTCTACCGTAAAATTCCTGGCATTGTTGGGGACCAGCCCGTTTTGTATTACCACATAATCACTCGTCCCATCAAAGTTGAAAGCCTGACCTGCCATGCCCGGTGCATACGTACCTGCTGCAAAGGTACCATTATGGCCCCCAACGATGTCATGAGCATTTCCATCGCCCGGCCACCACGCGACAAGACCGGGAGATGCAGCGCAGGCGATATCAACCGAGCAAATAAACGAAGAGAACAGCAGAAAGAATGCAAGACATGCAGCAATTATTGCAACCTTGTTAACCCAAGGGACCACCACCTCCCGCTTCCGGCTGATTACACAGGCAATACTCTTAAACGAAATCTTTTTTTTCATGGAAGCCTCCTTACTATCTCAATGATCAGAAACCTGACACATATTCAATCTATATCATTTCAAAGTTCAATCCCGGAATATCGGCCCTGATGTTTCCCCCCCGACCCGATATATTTTATCACAGGTACATATTTTCAGTCCCCTGTCTTTTGATCGCCAATTCATACTTCCTGAATACTTCCTGAACCTGGGCAAGGATGTCTGATTCCTTTTGTTTGATGCTGCTGCCGGACTAAGACTTCTTTTCCTGCGATATAGGTATTATTCCCAATTACATCTCCTATTTCCTTCTGGTAATATGAAATCAGGAAAGCAAAATAAAAGGAGGATACGAACATGTTAAAGATCAGACATACGGGTGGAGAGAAGGTCTCCAAAGGGAATTACTGGAACGTAACAAACGGGCAGAGGGTTATCGTCAGCAAAGAGGAAACGCTTCCGGGCGATCGCACGGCAACCTATTACAAGGCAAGCCCCCTCCTGGTTCTGGCAGCAGGACCGGCCCTGGGGCTTCTGTATGCGGCTTTTCTGCCTTTCATCGGCATCGCCATGGTGATGCAGTTGGCGCTGACAAAGATATTTGCCGTTACAATCGGTGAAATGTCCAAGGTCTCGACCTTTAACTGGAGCCCTGCCGCATCCTTCCTGGCAGGCAGAAAGCACCGGAACAAAAAGGCCGCGGAGGAAAAGACTGAAGAGCAGCCAGAGGAAAAGAAAGAACCCGGAAGCTAGCCTGGCGAAAAAAAGGGCTCCTGCTTCACGGCAGGGGCCCTTTTTTAACCATACGGGACTGCATAACTACTCTGCCCCGGCGAACGGATTATTGCTCAACCGGTACTATTTTTTTTCAGTGCCCTTTCATCTCCCAGCTTGAATCTCTGAGTTTCTGCCCTGAGGTGCTCAGCATCATTCATAATGCCCTCCAGAGAGCTGCTGATGCTGCTCGCCATCTTCATATTTTCGACCGGAATATTTTTCATCTGCTCTATGGTTTCGAGAATCTTTGCAGAGTTCCGCTTATGTTCCGAGAGGGCCACAGATATCTGCCTGCTCAGCTCCGAAATATTTCCCACAGCCTGCGCTATATAAGCGCTGGTTTTTGCCTGCTCTGCAGTGGCTGTACTTACCAGATGGGAAGCGTCGCGCATCTTTTCCGTGTCGTTGGTAATGAGGACCGCACCTTTGGACTGCTCAGCCGTTGTCCTGGCGATATGGTCACTCATGTCCCTGACGCGCTGCATCGCTTCAGAGACGAGCCCCGCAGACTTTACCTGTATGGCAGTTGCATCTTCGATTGAGCGGGCCATTTCGGTGGACTTTTCAGAACTTCTCAGGATAGCCGTCAGCGCTTTTTTTGTCTCTCCGGTCAGGATAAAGCCGGCCTCAACAAACCCGATACCCCGATGCATTGCATCAGACACGTTTTCAATGTCCTGCTGAACAGCCTTGATCAGGGCCGCTATTTCACCGGTAGAAATGGTTGTTTCATACGCCAGTTCCTTTATCTCATCAGCCACAATAGCAAACCCCTTCCCGTGCTCGCCGGCCTGAGCTGCCAATATTGCAGCATTAAGCGAGAGCAGCCCGGTCTTGTCGGTGACCTCCTCTATTACGGTCAGTATATTGCCTATTTCCTCGGACCTTCCGGAAAGTGTGGTGATGAAATCAGCCGTCTGCTCGACAGCTGCCTTTATGTTCTTCATTCCCTCAATATTCTTTTCTATCGATGTCATGCCGAGGGTGGAGGCTTCGCTGCTGACCTTTCTGGACTGGAGCGCTGACTCACGCGCACTTTCCTTAACCTCTGTGATAGCGGTCGTGATTTCGGATATCGAAATAAGCGTCTCCTTTGATGCAGAGTCTAACGCACCAGCATGAGAGGCTACTTCACTGATCGTTGCCGAAAGTTCCTCAACTGAGGAGGCAATTGACTCGACGGCCCCCGAGAGATCGTGCATATTATTGTTGATGCTTTTTATATTGACGGCCATCTCTTCTATCGATGCAGAGGTGCCTTCAGCAGAAACCGCAAGATTTTCCGTATTCCCGGCAATCTCGATGGTGGCACTGTTCAGTCCGCCAACCGACTCAGATATACTGATGATAGCTTCAGCCTCGACCTCGGCACCTGCCACAACACCTCTGGACTGGGCACCGACATCCCGAACCACATCTGAAATCCGCGAGGACAAGTCCCGTATGCTCCGGAGGATGTTGCCGAGAGTTCCGAACGACTCCTTCAGCAGCTGTATCATTCTTCCGATTTCGTCGTCGCCCCCGGCCCTTACATCAAAGGTAAGGTCCCCTTCCGAGATATTCTGCGCCGCAGTGGCGATAGCCTTGATCGGCGCCGCCACCATCTTCCTGAGAATAAATACGCCGGTAAATACGGACAACACTATGGCTGCGATGACTATGACTGCAAAGATAATTATGGTTGTATCGAATTTTTTCATTGAAGCAGCATAGCTTTCGCGGGAGAGTTTATTTTCGAGTTCAAGCAGTTCCAGCAGATTGTTGTTAAGCACCTGGAACTTAGCCGCTGCCTCGGTCATCGATATCGCAGAACCTGAATTTCCGGCTGACGCCTCGCCCATAACTGCGGCGGCAGCCTTCCGGTAATCCTCAAGCTGCTCCTTCGCACCGCGGTAAAGTTTCGTCTCCTTTTCATTGAGAGCCACGGTCTTCAGTATCTCATCAAGCAGCTCGATGTCCCCTGCAAGGACGGCCGTCTGCTCGTCGGAGAGATCAGAAAGTTCCTTCTGGTCTGTCCGGGCAGCAGCCAGACTGACTATCCGGTATACATTGGCATGGACGTTTGTTACGTCATTGATAATCCGTGCGCTGTTTTCAAAGCCCTTGAACTGCTTGTATATTTCTATTACAGAAGACCGCTGATAGGTAAGCCCTATATACGCCGACAAAGCAAGCAAAATCAGAAAAATTATTCCTACCATCGGCGCGAGAAACAACTTCCCCGATATTCTGAGATCGCTGAAGCCTTTTTTCATTTAGCCGACAAGTATCCGTGATTTTTCGATCATGAATCCCCTCTCCTTCTGATTCCTGCAGCCCCTATTGGGTTACATGATAACATTTCAGCTGTTTTTTTATGAATTGTTCCCTGTAAATTCTCGCAGCGCCGCCCTTGCAGCCATAATGCCCCGGTACTGGGCCTCTTCGAAGATCGAGATACCGCTCATGTCGGAGTGGGCGAAATGGATCTTTTCAAGAGGCTTCATAGCCTCCTGCCTCGCCCTGCCCCATATCAATCCGGGCATCGGTCGTATCATCGCGTGGCCCCAGATCCAGACATTCACTTCTTCGATGCTCTTTTCGATCCCGGGATGCATCCGGGATAGGTCCTGAACGACCATGGCTGACCATTCATCATAAGTACGTTTCAGAGCCTTCTGCCGCTCTGCCGGGGGCTCTCCGGCAGTAAGAGGAAAATAACAGGTAAGCACTGTCTTCTCCCGATGACGGGCCAGGGACTGGTGATTCGCCACGATATAGCCGAGCGAATCATTATAGTAGCTCACATTGTCCCATGAAAGGTCCGTCCCTACACCCTCAGGCTGACCTTTCATCGTCACATTTGCGACCATCCAGGGGGTATATCCGAAGCAATCTGCATAGGCCGGCAGCTTATCCCTGAAGGACTTTATTGTTTTGAACGCGGTGAACCTGGGTGCAGCATAAATAACCGTCCCGGCGAGGACCCTCACCACTTTTCCACGGGGTATATCGTAATAATCTACAGCTACCTCATTGCCTGTTGCTTCTATATTCAGCACACAGGCCTGACCACGGATATTGCCGCTCATGGTTTCTCCCAGTTTTCCGACAATCCACCCGAGCCCTTCCGGCCAGGTCAACACTGAAGGGGAGTCGGCATTGGCCGCGCGGCCATTGCGCGATGCAAAGTAATGAATGCCGGCCCAGGCAGATGTCTCCTCAAGGCGAGTGCCATAGTCATCACGGCAGCAGTAGTTCACATACCACCGGAGCGGTTCAGAATTCCAGCCGCTGTCAGCCATGAACCTGCTCATACTGAGAGTATCATAGCTGCGGAATCTGCTGTCCCGGGAGCTCAGCTCCAGCGGGATCGCAAAGGCACGTCTGCCGTCGTTGCCCCGCGCCCTCCTGAACTGCTCCATGGCACTGAAGAACTCTGCATGCTGCCGCCTGTCATCTTCTGATATTCCCAAATGAGGTATGAGCCCCTCCTGCCACCTGCCATGGATAAAAAGCCGTTCGTGGGGGTCTGAGCAGAGATAATACTCATTGTAGAGGGGAAGCCCCCTGCTGTTGTACCCTTCGATAACCCCCAGTTCCTCGAATAGCTCTCTTGTAAAGGTAGCCTCTTCAGAAGGGATGGGTATGTAGTGCGCCCCCCACGGGTAGGGGGAAACGGCATTGGCACCGCTTATCGCATTGCCGCCGGCCTTTTCTTCAAGTTCCAGGACCAGAAAATCCTTGAACTGCTTTTTTGATATTTCGCGTGCTGCCGAGAGCCCTGCTATGCCGCCGCCGACAATAATAATGCCGGTCTTTTCTGTCTCTGTCGGAGTAAGAGGCCCGTGCTGCAGCAGCATATGCCCTGCTTTCCAGTTCGAGCCTGCTATGCCGCCACGGTATTTATTCACAACGCCGGATTTCCCCATCTGGCCGGGCGGGCCTCCCCTGCAGGTTGTCAAACCCGCCGCCGAGACCGTCAGAAGCGCACCCTTGATAAGACTCTTCTGGAGAAAAGTACGGCGGCTCAGCACCGGCCCTTTCCTGTCAGTGGACAACGCGGGACCACTCCTCCTCAAAATATCTTACCAATACCTGATTATTCAGCCTGTTGACATCGGCATCAACCTGCGCCATGTCCGGAGGAAATCCGGTCATCCCCCTGGCCGTATCAGGCGTGATGAACTTTAGCCCGGACATAAATGTATCAGGCATGGAGAACTCCTTTTTCGAGGCAATGACATATCCCCAGTCCCCGAAAGACGGCAGATACACATGATACGGAGTTGTTATAAACCCCACTGATTTCAGGGTATTCACCACGCACCAGAAAGACCGTCTCGCCACAAACGGGGAGGTGCTCTGGATGACCATAACCCCGTCATCGCTCAGCGCCCTGCCCAGCAGCCGGTAAAAGGTATTGGTATATAATTTTCCGAGTGAGAAGTTGGACGGGTCGGGAAAGTCAACCACAATGAAGTCATACTGCCGGGTGTTTCCTTTCATCCAGATAAAGGCATCGGCATTGATGACCCTGACCTTTGAAGAATTCAGAGCGTTTTTGTTCAAGGCAACAAGCATCTCATGTTTCTGAAAGAGTTTTGTAATATCCGCATCGAGGTCGACAAGGGTAACCGCGTTCACTGAATTGTATTTCAGGATCTCCCTGACCGCCAGACCGTCGCCGCCACCGAGTACCAAAACCTCTTTGGGAGCTTCAAGCGACTGCAGACCGGGATGCACCAAGGCCTCATGGTAACGGTATTCATCACGCGAATTGAACTGCAGATTGCCGTTCAGGTGGAGCTGCAGACTCTCCTCCTCGCGGGTGATGACCAACCGCTGGTATTTGGTTGTCTTGGCAAAAATGATGCTGCCCTTATAGGCAAGGGTCTCGGTAAACTCCGTAATATTTCCGGAATAAACAACTCCTGCCAGCAGGAGTACCAGCAAAATGACCCCTGCCAGCGCAAGCGCCCGGGGTTGCGGGACCTCTTTTTTAAACAGGTGGAGTGCCCAGAGGGCCACCAGAACATTGATGATGCCGAACAGGAACGAGGCCCTGATCAAACCCAGGTGGGGGACGAGAATAATGGGAAAAAGCAGGGAGGCAAACAGGGCACCGATATAATCAAACGTGAATATTTTCGAGACAAGGTCCTTGAACTCAAACTTGTTCTTAAGCACCCGCATGATAAGGGGGATTTCCAGTCCTACCAGCACCCCGGTCACCCCTATAAGAGAGTAGAGCAGAGGCCTGAAATGGGCTGTCACCTCAAAAAGTGAAAACAGCACAGCTGCTGAGCACCCGCCCACCAGTCCGATAATCAGTTCAATCTCAATAAAGACCGCAATAATATTTTTGACGATATATTTGGAAAGATAGGAACCCAGCCCCATGGCGGACAGGTAGACGCCGATAATAATCGAGAACTGGGTGACCGAATCCCCAAGCAGATAGCTCGCCAGCGCACCTGCAGTCAGCTCATAAACGAGACCGCAGGTCGATATTACAAAGACAGAAAAGAGCAGGGCATATGACACAAAGGGCTGCCGAACGGTCAGTGAATGGCAAGTCCTATAATGATAGACATCCCGATAACCAGGGCACCGACAACAATAGCCGCTGCGGTATTCTGCTTCTCAAGAAGCTCACAGCCGAGGTCCCCGGGGGTTAGCTTGTCGAATATAAAAAAAGCCAGGCCAAACATGGCAATACCAAAAAAAGAAAAAACCACCGAGGACACCAGGTCCTTTACATTGATAAAATGTTCCATATCTCCTCCTTAGAGTTGCAGTGTTTTATTTATGATGAGGGCCGGAACCGAAAAAGCCGGTCCTCCCCGCGGAATGCATAAGCCCCGATACTGCATATCCCTGGGTGCCTGCCAGAGCAAACAGGGTACAGATAATAATCCCGTACGCAAGATAGATCTTCATCGTCACTCTCCTTCGTCGTCTTCAGAGTTATCGGCGCCGGTGGGGGAGAGATCGCTCTCGGCCCAGCGAGAGACCTCAAACTTGTTTTTTCTGCACCAGGTACAGAGAGGGTAGATCAGGAGCAGAACCAGCCCCAGAAAGAAATTGGACCAGGTAACAACACCCCTGCGGAGTGAGAGGGTAAAGGTCTTCTCTCCCGGCTTTGTCGTATCAGCAGCAGGCTGCACCAGAAGGTGGTAGCGCCCCCCCGGGACCGCGTTGAGAAGAAAACGGGAGTCCTGGCTGCCTTCGGTCCATGACTCGCCACCGTCAACACCTGAATAATGCTCGGCAGTCTGCGAAAATGCTATGGTCTTATTCGTCGTTTCATCGACAAGGTCTATCGCAGCCTCCATCCAGTCATTCTGCACATCAGCATGGAGCTTGACCGACAGATTTCCCTGTCCTCCGGATAGCTCGAAGGGCTTCGTAACAAAGGCCTTTGTCCTCTCCTCATGCCTGAAGGAAAAGGTCTCCCGGAAGACTTCCTTGTCCGGAGACGTGACCACAAAATACATCTGCAACAGGGTAATAAAGATGGCAAAGGCCAAGAACGCGAACTTCATAATGCGGGAGTGCGAAGCGTAGGGGTTCGGCTGATTTGGAGCCACTCCCACTTTCTCAGGCATCCCGTCCCCGAGAACGAAGGCCCCGGCAACGTCCCCGGGTTCAAGATATTTCCCAAGCGACCAGGTAATTTCGGTCTCATAGCCCTCCGAGGAGAGTATTTCAGGAGGCGATATATAATCGACAACATCAACCGTCTCCCCGACCTTCACCCGCCAGTAAAACTCGCCGAGGACGTAGCTGACCTTCGCCTTACCCTCCAGAAATTTCCGGAACATCCTGCCATGCCATCCCAGAGTCGGACCCGCCAGGGCTGACGGAGGCCGGGTGCGCAGCATCTCGATAAAGTTCCAGTGACCGTTATAGGTGGTCAGCCACCGGAAGCCATTGAAGGGATTAAAAAGGAGGTATTCATCCCATGAGTACAGACCAGAATCGTCCGTGCGGCGCATGAACCCTATATTCTCCCAATCCGTATCTCCGAAACGCCCCTTCTTGCCGAGCGGGATAAGCGGCTTGATACTGGTTTTTTTTTCCGCCTTCTGGAGAAGAGCGAATTGCTGATTTGTCGTGTCGATAACAGAGGAGCAGTAGGAACAGACAACCGAGGCTGTCAGCCCCGGTGTTCGCAACGAACCGGGACCTCCACAATCAGGACATTTGAAGACTGCAGCGGAGCGGACCTTTTTCACCTCTGAGGAAAGATCCCTGAGGTTGGACCAGTCAAAGGAGGGAAATTCGACATACCTGCCAAAATATATCGTTACCCCGTCCTGTTCAGAATACTCGATATTCGCATAGTTGCCGTCATCAGAGCTGAGGTCGATGCTGGTTGTTTTCCTGCCGAGCAGCCCGGGGAAAGGCAGCTCACCTTCACTGCCGATACAGGTCGCTTCCTTGATGTCATCCACCACAAACCTGCCGGCCTTGCCGAACGAGATCGTCTCACCAGGCTTAATTGCGGAGCGGTCGGGGATAATCTTAATGCCCTCAGCCTCAAAACTGAGCATAAAGAAACCCATCGCCTCACCGAGCCAGCCCCGCCTGCCGTCCTCAAAACTCAGAAACCACTCGTTCCAGTAACCCTCACTCCAGGCCACTTTCAGGCGACCTACCACTTCAAACCCCGTACCGCTATATTTTCCCCGGCTGCCGCGCTGAAGAGGAGACAGATCATCGGGTATCTGGGCCATTACGCCAAGGGACTCAAGGTCCATGTCATGCCTGACAATCATCGACCTGCAGTGATCGCAGACAGCAAAGACCGAAACACTCGAGCTGAATGGAACTTCAGCGCCGCAGGAGGGGCAGTTTGCCTTTAACAAAATATTATTTCCCCGGCAACGGGGGAGGAGCGTCAGCGAATAATACCGCAAGGTCCGGGACCTGTCCGGCTGCTATCCACTGCTCCATGCCTGACCTCCAGACCAGCGTCTCCCTGGTTATCTCTCCCGACATCACCTTCTGCCTGAGAACATCCATGCCGAACGGACCTGCCTGCTGGCCTGCAACCGCCACATGAAAGACCGGCAGAGGAGGAGGTGACTGCCCGGCCTGCTGTCCCGCCATGGACTGGCCCATCTGGTTTGCCATTGCAAACCCCATACCCATACCAACCCCGGCGGCAGCCATACCGCCCGGGTTCGCTGCTGCAGTCGGAATTGCTTCGGCAGTCTCATACTGAGTCAGGTTCCTGAGGTCCCCGACAGCCTTGATGGCGCCTGCCTTATCAATGGCACGCTCGACTTCCTCAGGCAGACCGATATCCTGGACCTGAATCTCAGTCAGGTCCAGCCCGAAGCCTTCAAAAGCAGGAGCTATGCGATCCTTCAGCGTCTGCCCAAGAGCAACCACCTTTGCCTCAAGGTCAATTATCGGAATGCCCGCTTCAGGCAGGACCTCCTTGATACGCATCCCTATCTTTCCGCGCAGATTGTCCTCGATCGACTCGGTGGTAAAGTTGCCGTCGGTCCCGACTATCTCCCTGATGAAAACAGCAGGGTCCTTGATCCTGATCGAGTAGATCCCGAAGGAGGTAACGCGTACGGCCCCAAATTCCTTGTCCCGCATGGTTACCGGGCCCGGGGTTCCCCATTTCAGGCTGGTGAACTGCCGGGTGCTGCAGAAATAGACTTCAGCCTTGAACGGACTATGGAAGCCATACTTCCAGCCCTTCAGTGTCGTAAGCACCGGCAGGTTCTGCGTAGTCAGCGTGTACGTCCCGGGTTTGAAAACGTCCGCTATCTGGCCTTCGTTGACAAAGACGGCCTGTTGTCCCTCCCTGACCACGAGTTTCGCCTCATACTTGATCTCGTTGTCATAACGCTCAAAACGGTGGACCAGGGTATTATCGGTCGGATCCAGCCATTCGATAATGTCGATAAACTCTGCGCGAACCTTGTCAAAAAATCCCATTGATACCTCCGTTAGTTTAGAACAAACAGTAGTACTGCACGTCAGAAGTTCTCACTCATCGTATCCAGCATGGCAATGAACTCATGCAATTTCTTCCGGTGAGGAACAGCCATCTCAATAAATTCGATACCGATATCAAAATGTTCGACCCCCTTAATACTGTTGCAGCTGCAGGAGGCCACCCTGCCGATAAAAGTGATTGCCGCTTCTTCCGGTATCGACAGCTCCATGGGGAAGCGCTCCTCCTGGGCAAGTGACTGGTCACTTTCGATCAGCATGCCGCCGGCGCTGATCTTTTTGACCAGGTAGTGAGAGGGGAACTGAAGAACTGCCTTGCCGGGATTCGTGATTGCAAATCTCAGACCACTCAGCCGGTGTCCGGCCCCCTGGTCCTGCCCCTGCCGTTCGTGGCTTTCAATAAAGCTGATGATTTCGTTGATGCGTTCGTTCAGAACATTGGTGAACTTCATGCCGGCCGCATATACGGGGATGGAATCCCCGTCATGACCAGCTTTATTGCCGACCAGGCTTGACCAGACCACGATGCCCTTGACCGCAATCGTCCGGCCCTGATCCTGAAGCCTTATCGTGTATTCCTTGCCGATATCCAGCCGCCGGTCCGCCTTAAACGACATGCCGCTGATACTGACATTCTGGACAAAGACCTCTGTAGCAAACAGCATCTTGCCATTAATCTCCATCCCCTCGACCATGAACCGTTTATGATGCCTATTATCGCTCATACGCTATCATACCATTTCAAATTCTATCAGAACAGAACATGTTCTTCAAATAAAAACAGCCCGCTGCCCTATTTCCAGAACAGGAGAAACCCATTAGCAAAAAAAACAAGCCCCACCAGGCCGGCGGTAAGTCCTGCCACCCAAACGGGTTTCTTTTTCAGCAGTGCCGCGATCGATGAAAGCAGTATCGCAATCTGGAGAAAGATCACGGCCATGCCAAAAGCCTTGGAATGGAGCTGCGCATCATCCCTGATCTTTTCCTGTGCTCTGGCTTCCTGCTCAATTTTGATTTTTTCTTCATCATATTTTTTTATTTTTTTTGCGTATCCTTCAATTTTTTTCTGATACTCGTCCCCTATCATTTTTTTTACCCGCGGATCAGCGGCCTTAAGTTCCAGCTCAAACTTCTCCTGCTGAAGCTCATAAAGATACCCCTTGATGCTCTTTGCCTGATAGTAGGCCCACTGGTTCGAGGCCTGTGACTGGGAGAGGACCGACCTGGTCGATTGTCCTCCACCCTTGAACGTCGAAAGGGTTGCGCAAACAGCAAAAATGATCGTAGTCAGCGCAAGATAATTAAGCCATTTTTCTTTTTTTTCTTCACTCATGATTCCTCCGCAAAATCAGATTTCATTCGCCGCCGCGTGGGCGAAAGCAGCCATAACCCCCACGCCTATTTTATGGGATGTCCCGAGGGAAAAAAAAGCTCCCCGTGTTACCGGAGAGCTTATCAAAATTCCGCACGGCATGTAAGGGCGAAAAGTATTTCGCGCCTACGTTAGGATGTTATCTGCCCATCTCCCAGCCGGCAAGATACTTTTTCTGGAAGAATATCAATGCTGCTAACCGTCCGCTCAGTAGCGGTAGTGTGCCGACTTGTACGGACCTTCCTTCGGCACGCCGATATAGGCTGCCTGCTGATCAGTCAGTGTGGACAGCTGCACGTTGAGCTTCTTCAGTTGCAGACGCGCAACCTTTTCGTCCAGGTGCTTCGGCAGGGTGTACACGCCGACCGGGTACTTTTGGGCCTGCGTGAACAGTTCAATCTGGGCGATGGTCTGGTTGGCGAAGGAGGATGACATCACGTATGACGGGTGGCCGGTGCCACAACCGAGGTTCACCAAACGGCCTTTGGCCAGCAGGATGATGCGTTTCTTGTCCGGGAAGATGATATGGTCGACCTGCGGCTTGATCTCTTCCCACTGGTATTTCTCGAGAGACGCCACGTTGATTTCGGAGTCGAAATGGCCGATATTGCAAACGATGGCCTGGTCCTTCATCTTCACCAGGTGCTGATGGTCGATTACGTGGACGTTGCCTGTGCAGGTGACGAAGATGTCGGCCTTGTCGCAGGCGTAGTCCATGGTCACGACGCGGTAGCCTTCCATCGCCGCCTGCAGCGCGCAGATCGGGTCAATCTCCGTGACCCAGACCTGGGCCGAGAGGGCGCGCATGGCCTGCGCCGATCCTTTACCCACGTCGCCGTAGCCGCAGATCAACGCGACCTTGCCGGCAATCATGACGTCGGTGGCGCGCTTGATGCCGTCAACCAGCGATTCACGGCAGCCGTAGAGGTTGTCGAACTTGGACTTGGTGACCGAGTCGTTGACGTTGATCGCCGGGAACTTGAGCTCGCCCTTCTCGTGCATCTGATACAGCCGGTGCACGCCCGTCGTGGTCTCCTCGGTAACTCCCTTGATCTTCGCTATGCGCGTTGAATACCACGTCGGGTCCTGCTTGAGCTTGTCCTTGATACTGGCGAACAACACGGTCGCTTCCTCGCTGTCGGGCTTGTCGAGCACCTTAATGTCCTTCTCGGCCCGTGCACCCAGGTGCAGCAGCAGCGTGGCGTCGCCGCCGTCGTCGAGGATCATGTTGGAATAGCCGCCGTCGGCCCATTCGAAGATGCGGTGCGTGTAGTCCCAGTAGTCCTCGAGCGATTCGCCCTTCACGGCGAAGACCGGGGTTCCGCCTGCAGCGATAGATGCGGCAGCGTGGTCCTGGGTGGAGAAGATGTTGCACGAGGCCCAGCGGACCTCCGCGCCGAGCGCCTTCAGCGTCTCGATCAGCACGGCGGTCTGGATGGTCATATGCAGCGAACCAGTGATGCGCGCGCCCTTGAGCGGCTGGCTCCTGGCGAACTCTTCGCGGATCGCCATCAGACCGGGCATTTCGGTTTCAGCGATGGCGATCTCCTTGCGGCCCCAATCAGCCAGTTTGATGTCAGCGACAACGTAGTCTTTCGTAGCCATTGCAGTAGTCATAAAATTCCTCCCATTCAGATTGTGAATGGGCGCCGTTGCTGCATTTGAACCACCCCATCGAGCCTGGCAGACACACCTTGCGGCGACTGCTGCAGCGCCCCTCGACGGGGTGGAGTTAAATTTCCTAGAGCCCTGCTTCCTTCTTCAGCGCTGCAGCCTTGTCGGTCAGCTCCCAGGTGAAATCAGGGTCGTTCTTTCCGAAGTGCCCGTAAGCGGCAGTCTTCTTAAAGATCGGCCGCCTGAGTTTCAGGTGGTCGATGATGCCCTTGGGCGTAAGGTCAAAGTTCTTTCTGATAAGCTTCGCGATCAATTCCTCATCAATCCTCCCGGTTTCGTGGGTATCGACAAGAATCGAGACCGGCTCGGGGATGCCGATAGCATAGGCAAGCTGAACCTCAACCCTGTCTGCGATCCCGGCCGCAACAATATTTTTTGCAATGTAACGTGCTATGTAAGCACCGGAACGGTC
>PNOC01000016.1 GCA_013824615.1 Thermodesulfovibrio sp. | reverse complement strand
TCTTAAAACAGTACGCTACGCACCTTCTATAGTTTTCAAAGAACGAGTTAGTAATATAACTGACGATTATTCCGTTTGTCAAGTTGTTTTAGACTTGCTGGAAAAATCTTTTTGAACTACCGAGGTAGTACACAGTCCTTATACGATTTAACGTATAATATGCGCTTATTAAAACATAACTCTGATTCCTTTGTAAAGGGGACTATGGACTTTAACATTATCGGCACAGACGGCAGCGCCCGAAGGGGCATAATCAGCACAGCACGCGGTATTATCAACACGCCTTCCTTCATGCCTGTCGGCACGCTTGGTACTGTAAAAGCCATGTCGCAGGATGAACTCAGGGATATCGGGGCCGAGATTATCCTTGGCAACACCTATCATCTTTATCTGCGGCCGGGACTCGACGTAATCTCTCAACTTGGAGGCCTGCACGGCTTCATGAGCTGGGACCGGCCCATTCTTACTGACAGCGGAGGGTTCCAGGTCTTCAGCCTTTCTGCCTTCAGAAAAATAACGCCGAACGGCGTTCAGTTCAAGTCACCTATTGACGGCTCGCAGCATTTTATCGGGCCGGCTGAGGCGATGAAGATACAGGGCATTCTGGGAGCGGACATCGCGATGACCTTTGACGAATGCATACCATATCCTGCAACCCACGACTATGCCGAAGAGTCCGTAAATCTTACAACCCAATGGGCGAGAAAATGCCGGGAACTTCAGAATCCGGGGCAGGCCTTGTTTGGTATTATCCAGGGGGGCATGTATAAAGACCTGAGAAAAAAGAGCACCGAAGAGATACTGGAGATCGGGTTTGACGGATACGCTGTCGGCGGAGTAAGTGTCGGAGAACCAAAAGAGGAGATGCATGAGATCATCTATTTCAACGGGCCGCTCCTGCCCTTTGAGAAACCACGCTATCTCATGGGCATAGGAGATTTTGTGGATATGCTAAACGCGGTAGACGCCGGCTTCGACATGTTCGACTGCATCATGCCTACTAGCAACGCGCGGCATGGCACACTGTTCACCAGCTTCGGCAGAGTGAGCATCAAAAAGACAGAGTTCAAATATGACAAGGGACCGCTCGACCCCGAGTGCGGCTGTTACACCTGCAGAAACTATTCCCGAGGATACCTGAGACATCTTTTCCAGTCCAGAGAAATCCTCGCTATGAGACTAAATACCATGCACAACCTGTACTTCTACCAGGACTTTTTTAGAAAGATGCGCCAGGCTATTGCCGAAGGCCGGTTCCAGGCCTTCAAAAACCACTGGTACCCTGTCTTCGACCGGTCACCGGTTGCGGAAGAATAGTTTTATTTGCAGGATTATGACCGGCGTCATAGCTTCCTATCTCTTTATCTGCGATAATGAGACAAACACAGGAGGTAGTTATGGAAATACTTGATCTAAAAAAACTGATGGCATTTCATCCTGACAAAATAGGCCGGGAGATGTTGTCCGACAAACCGGAGATGCGGATTGCACTTATGTGCCTTGAGGCGGGACAGGAACTGAAGCCGCATAAGGCCCCTATGCGTTTACTTATGTACTGCGTTGAGGGCAAGGGGACCTTCACAATCGGGGATGAAGAGACCGAGGCGGACGAGAAGACCGCTGTTCTCTGCGATCCGATGGTCCAGCATGGATTCAGGGCAGACAAAGGGAGCAGAATGGTTGTCATGGCAGTGGTAACGCCTGTCGAATAAGTATTATAATAAAAGCAGAAGTATCCCCCATCCTCATAACTGGGAGTTTCGGGATATTAAATCCAATTATTGACAGGAGGCATAATGTATTTAATCAATGTAAACCTAGAGTGTTGCACCGGCTGTGGGGAATGCGTCAACATCTGCCCGGTACAGGTTTATCAGATGGGCGCCAACGGCAAAACAGACCCCTACCAGGCTGGAGAGTGCGTCGGCTGCATGAGCTGTGTTGAAGTATGTCCTGATAAGTGCATCGAAGTTAAAGAGATGTAGTTTTTTGCTGTATAACCATAAAGAAGAGGGCTTAAGGCCCTCTTCTTTATGGGGGGTCTCCAATGCTTATTCTTGTTCCTGACGGTCATACCTCATTATTTTCTTGATGACTCTGCCAATTCCCGGTTCCTCAGCCCTTAGTGCCCCATAAGGACAGACCTCCAGGCAGCAATAGCACCTTATACATTTTTCATAGTCAAAACTGATCTTGCGGCCCTTCAGCGAAATAGCCCTGGCCGGACAGTAGCGCCAGCATTCGCCGCACCGGTGGCAGTTGGAATGGGTACAGACAGGTCTCTGGACAAGATGTCGCCGCATAAAGCCATGCATGCTTTTCGGGCCGAAGACAAGGGGTATAATCTCCGGGAACTTAAAATCCCTGACAAGAGACATTTCCCCTTCAATCTCCATCGCGCTGTCAGCAAGTCCCATATCGAGCGCAGCCCGGTTTGTCATCAAAGAAAAAGGGTCTATCCCAAGCATCCTGCAGACAGCCATGTCCAGCGATACCGGATTATTGCTTGCAATAAGCACCCCCAGTCTTCGGGGAATTCCCCCTCTGCCGGGCCCCTGCCCTTCCATCGCAAGGATACCATCGAGAATCGTGACAGAAGGATTCACCGCCATGCAGGTCTGGACCAGGAGTTTTGCAAAGAGGGCGCGGTTCACCCCGGTCCTGAAGTGCCATTCGGGTTTCCTCAGTCCGACAATGCAGCCGTAGATATTCTTGACCCCGAGTGTCAGGAGCATCTGGGTATGGCTCTTAAGCTTCGGCAGATTTATGACAAACGAAGCCTTCAGCGCATCTCTGGCCACCTCGATTTTTTTGAACGGCTCCCCGACATCGACAACCGTTGACTCCCCGAATTCCCTGAAAACAACATCATACCCTCTCAGGCAGTCCCTTAACCCGCTTTTTTCCAGGACCTTTTCGAATGAACCGATCGCAGGACTATCAGACACCTGGGGATGAGCACCTTTTTCGATCACATACTCCACTGCCGCCCTCACAATATGCGGATGAGTAACAATCGCAGTTTCCGGGCCAGCGGGGGCAAGAAGATTCGGCTTAACCAAAACAACACTGCCGCGTTTTATCGAGCTGCCGCCACACATCTCAAGCATGTCTCCGACATGCCTCCTGATATCCTTATAATCATAATCTGCGGAAGATGTGAAAATAACTCTGGACATGCAGATAGTTTAATTGATAGGCAACAAAAAAAATCCCCCTGCCCTGTAACAATCAGGACAGAGGGAACATTTATTGTGATGCTGGATGAGTCAGATTACCAGCGTTTACCGTGGCAGGTATAACAGGAAGGACCCGCACTGCCTCTCAGATCCGCGCCATGACATGACGTGCACGTAGCAGTCCCTGAATTCTCGACCTGCCCCCCGTGTATTCTCCGCCAGTTGGAGGGATGGCCAGAAGGTGTGGGAGGCGGGGTGACTGATGCCAGCACTCCGGCAATGGCATTAATCTGTGCCGCACTCAATGCCTTCAGTCCAGCCGTGTTCATAGCCGGATTCGTTGTCTTGCCGATCGCCCCGCTTATCCTCGTTGCCGTGGCACCCGCTTTTGTCGAGCTTGCCAATGCGTTGTGGCAGCTTGCACAAAAGTCCCTGTATAGTACCGTTCCGTCTAGGGTGGTCGGCGGTGGGGGGGGCGTAGCCTTTGCCAGCACTCCGGCAATGGCATTAATTTGTGCCGCACTCAATGCCTTCAGTCCAGCCGTGTTCATAGCCGGATTCGTTGTCTTGCCGATGGCCCCGCTTATCCTTGCGGCCGTGGCACCCGCCTTTGTCGAACTTGCCAATGCGTTGTGGCAGCTTGCACAGAAATCTCTGTACAGAATTGTTCCGTCGAGGGTGGTCGGTGGTGGTGGCGTAGCTTTCGCCAGCACTCCGGCAATAGAGTTGATCTGTGCCGCACTCAATGCCTTCAGTCCGGCTGAATTCATGGCAGGATACGTTGCACTGCCGATAGCCCCGGTTATCCTCGTTGCCGTGGCACCTGCTTTTGTCGAGATTGCCTGTGCCTTATGACAGCCTGAGCAAAAGTCTCTGTAAAGTACCGCACCGTCAAGCGTGGTCGGAGCGGATGGCGGTGTCGGAGTTGCGAGAGCCCCTGCAATTGCAACAACCTGCTGTCCCAGCAGATTGTTGAGACCTTTCATATGTCCTACAGTGTTTATGGCTGCCTGTATCTGGTCCGCAGTTCTGCCATGCTTGGCAGATGATGCAAGATGACCATGGCATACAGCACAATTCTGGTTATACAGGACAGCGCCGTCTGAGTTCGGAACAGCAGGCGTCATGGCATCAGCTGTCGTCCCTGCCCCGTTTTCAACATGAAATTCCGAGCCCCAGATATAATAACGGCCTGCGGAGCCTGTCGGGGCTGCCAGGAGATAATATCCGTAAGCCCCATTATTGATGTCTGCTATGGAAACATTGTTCAAAATGATCTCATTAATAACTCCGGTGCTGCTCTTCTTCCACGGCTCAACAAAAGCAGGCAAATTTCCGCCGGACATGGACTGGATAATCTCACTCAGTGAATATGCAGCAACTGAGTAGTCGGACTTCATGAAATAAAGCTTGTCAGGTGCTGCCGGAAGAGTATAGGCAACATAGAGGTCCATGGGGCTCACAAATTTCCCGAGGCCTACCTGGATACTCACGAAAGGGCCACCTGCTGCAACCGGCCCAACACTTACCGGCTTTGCCATTGATGGCTCATGGCTGATGGCCGGGTACATGACCGGCTCAAAGGGGATTATTAGCTGCCCGTCCGGCTCAGGAATCAGTAGCTCCTCCGCAGAGCCCTCGCCTGCCTCACTCTCTGTTTTTTCGCTGGCAGGGGCCTCAATATCTATGACCGTGCCCCATATATAAAAATTGATCAGTAATCCGGCAGGCGACGCGAGAATATAATAGCCATAAGAACCGGGTTCAAGGTCGGCTTTAGGGATACTGTTAAGGATTATTTCATTAACCGGACCGGTAATATTGGCTTTCCATGGCTCAACGCCAACAGGAAATCGGTTTGTTTCCATCTGGGCTACAACTTCTTCAATAGCATATGCGGCGACAGAGTAATCGGCATTCATGAAGTAAAGTTTGTCCGGATCAGAAGGGATGCTGTATACAAGGTAAAGATCCGTTGGACTGCTAAACGTTCCAAACCCGACCTGAATGCTCATATATTCGCCGCCCGCTGCAACAGGGCCGACTCCAACCGGTTGGGCAGCAGAAGGATCGTCAGCCACCAATGGATAAACAGGCGCAGGGTATGGGAACCTCAGCTGCGAAGTTGCGGCAGGCATTCCAACCGGAACCCCCGGCTCTGGTGCGGGCACAGGTGCCGAAACTGGATCAGGAACCGGGATTGGTGCCGGCTCTGGAGCTGGGGTAGGGTCCGGAGTTGGTGTTGGTACCGGCGGAGCTGCTGCCGGATGGTCAGCGAGATTGCCTGGAAAGGTCAAGGCCTGAATTTCAGCGGAATTGGTGAATGTATCACCATCAGAATCCTTAGCAGCAATCGCTCCAAAACCATGCCCGTTCGCAGCAAAGTCAAGTCCGTAGGCGTTGCGAGTCATATCCGAATTATGACAAGTCGTGCAAGAATCGAGTTTTGTGCCGGCAACATTCGAATAGGTTGCCTTAAAGTTGTCGAGATAATTCGGGAACGCCTGAACAATACTTATCCCGCTTAACAGCAGGGCCACAACAACTGCAACTCTGGCCATTGATCGCATTTTATTCCTCCTGAGAATAATTACTAAAAACAGTTTGTACAGTATTTTATATATTTATATTACCTGCAAACCAGCCACTAATCCAGTTAAGTTTCTTTCATATATAAGATGACTGCAGCAAGTTGATTCGATTATAATTTCTGTAGTCTTGATTTCATCTTTTTTACGAAGGGATTACCATGAAAAATCGTTTAATACAGCTAATTATCGACAAAGCCTTCAAATACAGCGAAGAACCTGTATTCAAGCTCGTTTCGGGCAGGACAAGCAACTACTATTTCAACTGCAAGACCATCACCCTGCACCCTGAAGGTATGCACCTGGTTGGCAGCCTTATTTATGACATGATTCAGGGCACTTCTCCGGCCGGGATAGGGGGACTGACACTGGGAGCTGATCCTATAGCAAGCGCTGTTGCCTATACCTCCTATCTGAAAGGAAATCCGATAGAGGCCTTTGTCATCAGGAAAACAGCCAAGGCCCACGGCACCATGCAGTGGATTGAAGGAAATGTAAAAGCAGGAGACAAGGTCGTCATTGTGGACGACGTCATAACAACAGGGAAATCAACAATCGAAGCAGTCACCCGGGCACGGGAGGCAAATCTCGATATTATAAAAGTAATTGCGATGATCGACCGGCAGGAAGGCGGCAGGGAAAATATCGAAGCTCTCGGTCTCACGGTTGAGGCAGTGGTGACCCGGGAGGAAGTGATGGAGATATACCGCACTATACATCCCTGAGATATCTGTTACTGCAGGACCCGATGTTCAGGAAATGCTTCTGCATCTCGGCCTCCAGCATGTCTGCAGCCTGATAACCCAGAAATATCGCAGCCGAAAGAAGGTCTGATGACCCGGGCCGAAGTATATCAGAGCCCCGCAGCCTCATAAAACTCTCAAGCCTTCTGAAAAAAAGGTATGCAGCAGAAAACAACTCTGCATCCGCCGGGGCTACCTTTCCCGCCAACGCAAGCCGGCGGAGAGCCTCCATCGTGTTCTGGACAAGCACCGAAGACCCCGCGCGCACGACCGAACAATTTCTCAGCTGCAGGAACTGGATCGTGAATTCGAGTTCCTCGAGCCCCCCCGCTCCAAGTTTAATGTCATATCCCTCCCGCTCCCTGGACAGTTCCTGCAGGATCCTCTGGCGCATATGCAGTATATCTGAGGCAGCAACATCACGTCCGCGTGTCATGAGCGCATCCTTTGCCATGGACATGAACAACCTTCTGGTTCCCGAATCTCCGGCAAGAGGCCTGGCCCGCAGCAGCGCCTGAAGCTCCCAGAACTGGGCCGAGGCATCATAATACTTTCTGAAGGCCGACACCGACGAGACCAGTGGACCTTTCGAGCCCTCAGGCCTGAGGCGGGTGTCAACCCGGTATGCCACACCTTCTTTTGTATAAGAAGTCAGCATGCTCAGAAGCTTTTCAGCGGCTTTAATCTCCTGGGCAGTAGCCTCTTCCTGCGTTACGAAAACAAGATCTATATCAGACCCGAAGGTTATCTCCCGACCCCCAAGTTTCCCCAGCCCGATTACGGCAAGGCTTCCGGCACCACTAATCTGACCAAGACAGACCGACAGAACAGCCTCAGCAACCCGGCTGAGGCCTTTAACCACATTCCAGACGTTTATCTGCTGTTGCATGAAGAGAAGCCCCAACCTGATCTCTTCAGACTGCTTTACAAGGCGGATGGTCTCATTGATCGAATGACCGTCGGATATCCCGGCCCACACCTCCTCCTGCAGCTTACGCAGGCTCCGGCCGAGATCTTCCTGCCAGCCGATCATCTCCAGATAGCGGGGTCTCGAGATGAGGACCTTGGTCAGATATGCTGAATGAGAGAAGACGTAAATAAGCATGTCGATCAACTTCCGGTCCCGGATGAAGATCTCGAGATAAGACTCCTGTGTGCTGATAAGGCCGGCAAAAGACTGCAGGTAATTCAAGGCTTCCTCAGGTTCAGCGCTTTTCAGTGCAGAATCAACAAAGAGAGGTAGTATCTCGTTCAACAGTCTTCTACCCCTGAGCGTCTGGAAGGAAAATATGCTGTCCTTGATCGCCCTCAGATTCCGCACGGCCCGGCCGGAATCTTTGAACCCCTTTTCCGAAAAATATTCCCGCAGTTCGGCATCCGAAAACTCCTCATCAAAAAAAGTCCTCTCGACATGAGGGGCCTCTTTCTCTGCTGCAAAGAGCGAATCATAGATCCGCCGTACACTGTTGCGCCGTTTTTCGAGGTCTGCTGCAAATATTTTTCCATTGCCCAGTCCGAGCTTCAGCGCAAGGATATTAAGCTCCTCAGAGCCTACAGGAAGCGTATGGGTCTGGATATCATTCAACTGCTGGAGCCGGTGCTCCACAATTCTGAAGAAGCGATAGTTTTCAGTCAGTGCGGCATAATCCTCCTGCCCTATGAGCGACTTCTGCATCAGCGTATGGAGCGTCTTGAGTGTGTTGCGCTCCCTGAGTCTTGTCTCCCGGCCGCCGTAGATCAGCTGAAGGGCCTGGGTAAAAAATTCTATCTCCCTGATACCGCCATAGCCCCGTTTAATGTCCCCTTTTTTAAAGGTTGCATCAATTCTGATCTTGAGGCTTTTTATCTCATCAATCGCACTGAAATCGAGATATTTCCGATAGACAAAAGGCTGTATAAGTTTCATGAACCCCTCGCCGGTTTCGCGGTCACCAGCTATTGGCCTGGCCCGAATCAGCATCGCCCGCTCCCATGCCCGGCCCCAGGATTCGTAATAGGTCTCATACCCCCTCAGGGAGAGCGCGAGGGCTCCCCGCTGCCCTTCGGGCCTCAGTCGCATATCAACCCGGTAGCAGAAACCGCTTTCAGTATTCAGCGACAGGAAACGGCTCAGCGCCTCACCGACTCTGCAATAGAATTCATGGTTGCTGATTCTGTTCTTTGTTATGCCATGCGCCGGAACCACCCCTGAAGTCTCCCCATTCTCATCCCCATAAACATACATCAAATCAATATCAGAACTGAAGTTCAGCTCCTCTGCCCCCAGCTTTCCAAGGGCAATGACCGAAAAACCATCGTTCTGAGGGAGCCCGTACTGCTCCGCGAGTGACCGCCTCACAATCTTGAGAGACTGCCCGGTCACCACATCCGCAAGCATACTCAATTCGATAAAGGTATCGGTCAGATCCGCTCTCCGCAGAATATCGCGCAGGGTTATCTTCAGGAGTTGTTTCAGCCTGAACTGTCGGACGACCTGCATAAAAGGGTCAAGCCCGTGTTGCAGGGTCGTGGACTTCGGCAGAGATACTTGTTCAATCTCCTCCCGGAGACAGGTTCTTACCTCTTCGCTGACAGGAGGAACATCCAGGGTATGCAGTGCCCAAAACAGAAGATCCGGATTTGTGATGGAAAAATTCGAAAGAAACTGACTGACGCTGAAAAGCGCCGCAATCTCCCGCAGGTGTCCATGCAGTTCGTCACCATGTGCAGGGTTCTCTTCAATAAATGACCGGAGATTGTTGAGTGCCCGTGCCGGATCAGGGGTTGTGGCAGCTGCATCCTTGAGAAGTTTATCAGTCATGGTCATTGTATATTTTGCGGTGTTTTATCATCAACCATTCACACACCTGTTAAAATCCACCCATATTTTTCTCATTTAAATAAATCCAGATAGGGCGCGAAAATAAAAAGGCGGTAGCGGGTCTTGCCGCTTATTTCTTTCAGAATACCCTGTTGCACAAACAAACTGACTAAATCATTTGCGGCCTTTGTGCTGAGATCGCAAATCACCTTCGCCTGCTTAACGCTGATCACTGGCCCCCTAAACAGATGTGAGAGCAATACGAGTGCCGAATGAGTACGCCTGCCGGCTTCAGTGCACAACGCATTTTCGAACTGTGCCTTCAGTTTCAGTATGTCCGAGAGTGTATTGGAGGACTGTCGAGCTGTTTCGTCAACTCCTGTTAAGAAGTATTTAAGCCAGTGCATCAGGTCGCCTTTTTCACGCACATGTGTCAAATTGTCGTAATACAGACTTTTATTTCTCTCAAAGAAAGCGGAGAGATACAGCAGCGGCTGATGTAATATTTTTTGGCTAACCAGATAAAGAGTAATCAGGAGCCTGCCTATTCTGCCGTTTCCGTCTAAGAAAGGATGTATAGTTTCAAACTGGTAGTGGGCAATGCCGATGCGCACCAGCGCCGGCACATGAATATTTTCGTTATGTAGAAATTTTTCGAGATCACCCATCAACTCGTTTACATAAGCCTCTGCCGGGGGTATAAATATAGCATCACTCAAACTTGCCCCTCCGATCCAGTTTTGACTCCGACGGAATTCGCCCGGCATTTTATGCTCACCTCTTACCCCGGAGAGCAGTCTTTCATGGGTCTTGCATAACAGTCTTGATGAAAGTGGTAGTTGCTCCAATTCATTTATTGCATTCTTCATGGCTTCAGAATAGTTGCGTACCTCCAGCCAGTCATTCCGTCTTTCAGGGCTGATTTCATCTTCAGGCATTAGGGCCTCATCTATATTGGTTTGAGTACCCTCTATTCTGCTTGATATAACGGCCTCCTTGGTGACGTGCAGTTGAATAAACAGATCGATATTCGGAACAAGTCGCGCAAAGGAATTAAGTTCCCCCATACTAATGGATGCCCTTTCGAGTAGCGTGCCAAGCTGGGGGTCTTTCCACTCCCATTGCCGGTTGATCAATTCCGGCACAAAGTAGCTATAATTAAACCCTTTTTCGAAGCGACCTGCTTTATACTCCTCTATATCCATATCCGACGGAGTCTCCCTAAAACAAAAGTAAACTCAAATTGAGTTAAGTTTACTTTAAGCGCTATAAGTAACTTTGTCAATATTTAAGTTTACTTAACATGCCAGATATAAATCTACATTAGCGTCAGAGACAACGAGTCGCAGTGCATGCTCTCCCGTAGCAAGCATCCCCCCTAACAAGAAGAACGTTTTACTTTATCACTCCAAAAGTTGGCCTATTTTCTCTCGGTATCCCACAGCCGCGGATCTATTGAATCCCGGACGCCCTCGCCCAGAAGGTTATAGCCGAGAACAGTGATCAGGATTGCAAGGCCGGGGAAGACCGAAAGCCACCAGGCGATCTCTATGTTGTCCTTGCCAAGGGTCAGAATATTGCCCCAGGTCGGGGTCGGCGGTTGGACACCGATGCCGAGGAAGCTGAGGGACGATTCCAGGAGAACCGCTCCGGCGATGCCGAGCACCGAGGAAACCAGCACAGGGGCCATGCTGTTGATCATGATATGTCTGAATATTATCCGCATATTCCCTGCCCCCAGCGCCCGGGCAGCCAGCACATAATCGCGCTCTTTGAGCGTCAGAAATTCAGCCCTGACCAGGCGCGCGACTCCCATCCAGGAGGTAAGCCCTATCACAACCATGATGTTCCAGATACTCGACCCTATGAAGGCTATGACGGTGAGAATGAGAAAAAACGTCGGAATGGTGAGCATAATGTCGATAAAGCGTGTGATGATCCGATCTGCCCAGCCTCCATAATAGCCGGCAAAAGCGCCAAACACTATGCCGATGCAGGTTGCTATCCCCACGGCAACAAAACCCACAGCCAGGGAAATCCTGGCCCCCCAGATCATCCTGCTCAGAACATCTCTGCCAAGATCATCGGTGCCAAGCAGGTGCCGGGAGCCGGGCGGTTCGAGGATATGCCTCCGGTCAATGTCATTGGGGCTGTAAGGCGCTATAAACGGAGCAAACACAGCAAGCAGCACCAGGGCTGCCACAACAATGCCGCCGGCAACAGCCAGTCTGTTTTTCAAAAAACGCTTCCAGATAATTGCGGTCAGGGAATGCCTGTTCATACTATTGCTGCGCCCTTATCCGCGGGTCTGCAAGCATATAGCCGATATCCGCCAGCAGATTGCCAAGGAGAGTGAGTATCGCCCCGATCGTCAGAATACACATGATCATGGGATAGTCACGGGTCATGACACTCATAAAGAGCAGTTGCCCCATGCCAGGGATGCCAAAGATGCTCTCAAGAATGACACTGCCGCCGATAAGGCCGGGTATCGACAGCCCGATCAGCGTGATAAGCGGCAGCAGCGCATTCCGCAGGGCATGCCTATAGATCACGATCCTTTCGGGCAGACCCTTTGCCCGTGCAACCGTTATATAATCCTGGCGGATCACCTCCAGCATACTGCTCCGCATGTAACGCGAGTCGCCGGCAAGACTGCCAAACGATGCAATAAAGACCGGCAGGACCAGGTGGCTGACCCGGTCGAACACCTGACCGGCAAAGGACAGAGTCTTATAATTCATGGATTTCAGTCCGGATATCGGGAGCCAGCCGAGATAAATGCCGAAAAACATCATCAGAAGAAGGGCAAGCCAGAACGACGGCATGGCAAATCCGACAAAAACCGTGGTGGTCATGATCTTGTCGTATAAAGAGTTTCGGTGCGTGGCCGAGGTTATGCCGATCGGGATGGATATAAGAAGAATAACAATCATCGAGATTACATTGATCATAAAGGTCACAAACAGCCTCCGGTCGATCAGCGGCTGCTTCTTGTCCCAGATCTTCTGCATGACCGGCCGGCGGTCAGAGGAGAATGACTCCCCGAAATCGAGTCTGACAATCCTCTTCAGCCACATCCCGTACTGGACGATCACCGGCTTATCCAGGCCATAATATTTCTCGAGACGCTCCCGTGCCTCAGGTGTCATTTTTGGGTTAAAGTCGGCCAGGATATCCGTAGGCTTCCCAGGCGCCAGGTGGATGATGGTGAAAGAGATAAGGGTTATGCCGATCAGGGTCGGTATCATCTCAAGTATTCTCTTCAGCAGATACTTCAGCATCTATAACTCCATCATCTATTGATCAATATGATGCCGCCGCATACTTTCCGGCACATACCATTTAGGCTGATTATAGCTTATCCCTATGGGCGAGGGCTTTATGCCTTTGAAGCGGGCATGAACAATCGGGGTTGCATCCGGTACGTAGAGAAAAATATAGGGGACTTCTTCCGCGAGTATCTCCTGGATCCTGAAGTATGCCTTTTTTCTCTCTCCGATATCAAAAGTCCGCCTTCCCTGCTCAAGCAGTGCATCCACCTCGGGATTATTATAACTGATAAAATTGAACTCCTTCGACTTGGTCTTTGACGAGTGCCAGATGTCATACTGGTCGGGGTCAAGCCCGATACTCCAGCCGAGCAGCACTGCCTCAAACCGTCTTTTATCTATAAACTCGTTGACAAAGGTGGACCATTCAAGTGCCTTGATCTCGACACTGATACCGATCTTCGCAAGCCGCCACTGGATGATCGTGGCCGTATTCTTCCTGAGTGAATTGCCCATGTTGGTGAGTATCGTGAAACTGAAAGGCCTGCCGTCTTTCTCCAGAATGCCGTCACCATCACGGGCAGCCCATCCGGCCTCCCTTAAAAGCTCTTTAGCCTTTGCAGGATTGAATTCATATTTTTTGACATCGGGATTGTACGGCCAGGTATTCGGCACATAGGGACCTGTGGCAGGACTTCCCAGTCCAAAAAGAACAACGTCCACGATCTCGCTTTTATCAAGTGCATAGGCGATTGCCTGCCGGACCTTTTTATCTTTAAACAGGGGATGCTTCAGGTTAAAGGCCATATGCGTGTACGAAAAAACCGGGTATCTGAACTTCTGGAAATTCTTTTTAAAAAAGTCGGTCTCTGTCTGCTTCGTGTACTGTATCGGCGTCAGGCCCATCATATCAATCCCGCCTGCCTGGAGTTCCATAAAGGTTGTTGCAGCGTCAGGGATAATCCGGTAGACATAGCGGTCGATATACGGCCTGCCTTCAAAATAGTCCCGGTTGGAGGCAAGGACAAGGTCCTGTCCTGCTGTCCACTTGTCGAGTTTATAGGGACCGAGCCCCACCGGGTTGCGGGCAAAGTCATTTTTTGTAATGTCCTTGCCCCCCAGGAGATGCTTCGGAAGGACCACCAGATTTGTCCATGAGGTGAGCGCAGGTGCAAAAGGCTTTTCGTAGATTACCCTGAAGGTGTATTTATCAGGCGTTTCAGCCTTTTTGACCTGGAGGAAATCTTCCTTGTACGCGGTCGGGGTTTTTTCATCCCGAATTGTATTGAACCCGAACATGACATCGTCAGCAGTGAACTCAACGCCATCAGCCCACTTCACCCCCTTCCGGAGATGAAAGCTGATCACAAGCCCGTCGCGGGAGATGTCCCAGGACTCGGCAAGGTCTCCTATTACACTCAGGTCGGTATGATACTTCACCAGGCCATTAAAGATCATCCCGGCCACGCTGTGGGAAGCGCTGTCCCCGGCAAGCATCGGTATAAGGGTACTCGGCTCTCCGATCGTCCCCTCGATCAGGGTATCACCATATACCGGTCCGTCAGCGCCATCATTGGAAAGAATAGGCCCTGCAGGTGGCTTCCCCTTACAGGCTGCAGAAAAAAAACAGATAAGGAAAACAAAAAACAGGATTTTTTTCATCAGTCAGGTAAGAATACTGTAAACATGATCATTTTTCAATGAGAGCGGGCGAGATATCTTCCCGTATGCGACCCGGCAACCGACATCAAATCTCCGGGTATGCCCTCAAAAATTATTCTCCCGCCCTTATCTCCGCCCTCAGGGCCGAGGTCGACGACCCAGTCAGCAGCGCGGATCACGTCGAGATTATGTTCGATAACCAGGACCGTGTTACCGGCCTCAACCAGACGGTCCAGGACATCGAGCAGCGACTGGACATCCGCAAAGTGAAGCCCCACGGTCGGCTCGTCCAAAATATACAGACAGTTCCCTGTTGAAGACGATCCCATCTCGGCGCATATTTTCAGCCTCTGGGCCTCACCGCCTGAAAGCGTGGTTGCCGGCTGCCCCAGCTTCAGATACCCAAGCCCCGTCTCTGCCATCAGGGACAGCTTTGCAACGATCTGGGGGTGATCATAAAACAGGGCAAGCCCTTCCTCGACCGTCATCTCGAGCACCTCACTGATATTTTTCCCCCTGAAGCATATCCTGAGCGCCTCCGGGCTGTAGCGTTTTCCATTACACTTTTCGCAGGTCACGTAAAGGTTTTCGAAAAAAAACATTTCCAGCAGTTCGTAGCCTTCCCCCTTGCAAGTCTCGCATCTTCCACCCGGAACATTAAAAGAAAAAAATCCGGGACCGTACCCATAAGCCCGGGCCTCCCGCTGCTCGGAAAAAAGCTTGCGGACATGGTCAAAGACCTTGAGATACGTGACCGGGTTCGAACGCGGACTTTTCCCAATGGGCGACTGGTCGATTAATCTTATGCCGGTCAAATTCTGTTCACCGTCCAGGCTCGCATATGGTAGCGGCTGCTCACTGTTGAGTCTGAATTTTTTTGCAAGCGCCCGGTAGAAGGTATCGACGACCAGGCTGCTCTTGCCTGAACCTGAAACACCACTTACCACGCTGAGACTTCTGAGTGGAATACTGAAATCAACCTGCTTGAGGTTATTACCATGCGCGCCAAGCAGGGTAAGGTTCTCGGTAAAGCGTCTTCTTCTATGTTTCCTTAACCCGACCTTTTCTTCTCCCCTTACATACCGGGCGGTCAGGGTATCCTGAGAAGCAAAATCATCCGCAGGCCCTGAGTACACGACCTCACCCCCTTTATGCCCCCCACCGGGCCCCAGTTCGACAATCCATTCTGCCGATCTGATAATGCCCATGTCATGCTCAACAACAATCACGGTATTTCCCAGTTCAGCAAGTTCACGCATGATCTTCGAAACACGTTCAGTATCCCGGGCGTGCAGCCCGACTGTAGGCTCATCGAGCACATAGAGTGTACCGGTCAGGCGCGAGGCCAGCTGGTTCGACAGATTTATTCTCTGGAATTCTCCTCCTGAAAGTGTCTTGCCATAGCGGTCAAGAGCGAGGTATTCAAGTCCTACCTCCTGGAGAAAAACAAGCTTCATCGTTATCTGGCGAAGAAGTTCCCGCACGATCTCCTTCTGAAAAGAAGAGAGGTCGATATCAGAAAAAAAACGTGCTGTATCAGCAATCGGAAGCCTGCTGAGCGCGGCAATATCAAGGCCGCCGATATTGTAAGCAAGTGCCTCCTTTGTCAGGCGCTTGCCCAGACACATAGGACACGTAACGCCCCGGCGGTAGCGTGACAAAAATACCCTTACATGGAGTTTATATTTTCGTGCTTCGAGGTCTTCAAAAAAATCATCAATACCGAAAAATCCTTCTCCCCCCTTAAACAGAAGGGTCTTTTCCTCTGGAGTGAAGTCAGTATAGGGTTTGTTCAGGTCAAGCCCGGCTTTGGCTGCCCTGGTGGCAAGCTGCTTCTTCCACCATCTGTTGGCAGGTTTCGTCCAGGGCTCCACCGCACCTCTGGCCAGAGAAAGGTCCCTGTCAGGTATGATCAGGTCCTCATCGTAGCGCAGGGTATTGCCGAAGCCCTTACACTCCGGACAGGCCCCTACCGGGTGGTTGAATGAAAAGAGCATGGCCGAAGGCTCCGGCAGCGTAATCCCGCAGGCCTCGCAGGCATTCTCCGACGAGAAGCCGTGTACCGAGAACGGAGGTTCAGCACCATGAAAAATAATGACCTGCATCTTTCCATGGCCCTCTTTCCATGCCATCTCGACAGAATCGGACAACCGGGGATCCTCTCTGATTACCAGACGGTCGAGAACAACGTTAATTGCCTGGGGCAGAGCAGGAGGCACCGGGTTCTTATCCTTTTTCTTATTGCCCGCTGCTTTCTTTGGAGCGGGGGTCTGCACGGCATTGCTGTCTTTCAGGTCGGCAATCTCCTGTATTTCTCCGTCAACCCAGACCCTTGCATACCCCTTCTGCCTGAGTTCTGCAAGCGATTCCACTGATGAAAAAAGTACCACAGCTCTTTCGCCGGCATGGTGTTCGAGAAGGTGACGGACTACCTGGGAAGGGTCCCATTTCCTGATCTCTGCCCCACAACCGGGACAAAAGGGAGTCGCGACCTTTGCGTAGAGAAGCCTGAAGAATTCATAAAGCTCGGTCAGCGTGCCGACAGTCGACCGCGATCCCCGGACCGGGTTCTTCTGTTCAAGGGCGACCGCCGGGCGGATATTCATGATTGCGTCAACATCAGGCCTGTCGAGCTTTTCGAGAAATATCCTGGCGTAGGTTGAAAGAGATTCGATGAAGCGCCACTGCCCCTCGGCAAAGATGGTATCAAAGGCGAGTGAAGACTTGCCGGAACCGGACACCCCGGTGACTGCAATAACCTGGTCATGCGGCAGTCTCAGGTTGATATTCTTGAGATTATGCTGCCGGGCTCCTTCGATAATCAGATCTCTGCTGGACATCTGTATATTTTACCTTAACCGTTGCAGAAAAAATAATGTCAGCAGCAGGGAGAAGTTCTTTCAGTACCAGACAATTTCGCCTGTTTTACTCTTGACCGGCACCTTTCTCATAGACATCTGCTTTTCCCAGAACCCCTGGTTGTTCTTATACCATTCGATCGTCCTGAGCAGCCCGTCATCGAAACCGGTCGCAGCTTTAAACCCCAGTATTTTTTCTGCCTTGTCAGTCGATGAAATATGGTTCTGAACCTGGCCAAACCGTTCCTCCATATAGGACAGGTACGAGGCATCCAGCCCGAATAACTCTACGATCTTTCTGGCGATATCAAGAACGCTTATGCTGATGCCGGTCCCGATATTAAATACGCCTCCCCGCACCTCCTGCAACGGAGCATGCAGGACCTTGTCGATTGCCATGGCGGTATCCTCGACAAACAGCCAGTCTCTTGCAGCAGAACCGTCCCCATGGATCGTGAGCGGTTCCTTCAGTATTGCACTGGTAATAAACCGGGGAATAACCTTCTCGAGATGCTGATGAGGACCGTAGTTGTTGAAGGGACGGATAATCACCCCCGGGATGCCATACGACTCGACATAGGAAGATACAAGCCTGTCTGCTCCTGCCTTTGCTGCTGCATACGGGGTTGTCGGGTTCAGTGGATGGTCCTCGTCCATCGGTTCTCTCAGGGCGGTCCCGTAGACTTCGGAGGTCGAGATATGGACAAAGCGCTCGACCGAGTCAGGATGCTTTAGAATGGCATTCGCGATGGCCTGGGTGCCCATAACATCGGTCTCAAAAAATACTCTATTGAGATACAGAGACCTCGCCACATGGGTTTCAGCTGCAAAATGCACGACGATCTCTGAGCGCTCGACCAGGTCATCGACCAGGTCAAGATTATTGAGGTTGCCGTACCAGAATTCAAACCTGCCGGAATCGCGGATTTCAGCAGGAATATTCTCGATATTGCCCGCATAGGTCAGCGCATCGAGGACCGCAATTTTATAGTCCGGATACCGGTGAAATATATGTTGAATAAAATTGCTGCCGATGAAGCCGGCGCCGCCGGTGACGAGTACTGTTTTCATGTATGGTCTCCTGATAACATTAATTAGTGCAACTCTTCTTTAAAGATCTGTGACACGTTCCGGATGGTCGCCTCATCCAGAGAAGGGTAAAAGGGCAGCGATATCGTTCTGAGGCCAATGTCTTCTGCAACCGGATATGCCCCCTCGCAGTAACCGTATGTTTCCCGGTAGTATTTCAGCAGGTGAATCGGCCGGTAGTTGACAGCCACGCCGACCTGGCGGTTCTGCATTCCCCAGAGCAGGGCATCCCTTTTTTCAGGGGGAACAAGTGCCGTAAGCAGGTGCCGGGCATGCCGCACCCCGGGAAGGGTCTTCAACAACCGCACATCCGCAATACCCTGCAACGCATCTTCATAGCATGACCAGTTTTGGTCTCTCTGCTGCATGAGATCTTCAATCCGCCGGAGCTGTCCGATAAGGAGCGCAGCCTGGATATTGTCCATATTATACTTCCAGCCAAGCAGCGGCATATCCCAGTGCTCGTACCTTTTTGTGTAGCGGTCGGCCGCCCCTTTATTGATACCATGCTGACGTAGCATCCGGAGGGTCTCGGCCACTGGCTCACTGTTCGTGCTGATGGCCCCCCCCTCGCCGGAGGTAATGTTCTTGGTTGCGTAAAAACTGAAGCAGGCGGCATCAGCAAGTTCGCCGACCTTTACTCCGTCCCTGGACGACTCTATGGAATGCGCCGCGTCCTCGATAATCTTCAACCGATACCTGTCTGCAAGCGCCCTGATTTTCTTCATATCGCACATCTGTCCATAGAGATGCACCGGGAGGATGGCCTTTGTCCTGTCCGTAATCGCCGCCTCAATCAGGTCTGCGTTCAGGTTCCCGGTCTCCTCCTCAACATCCACAAAAACAGGCCGGGCCCCGGCATGCAGGACCGCATTCGCCGTGGCGCAGAAACTCATTGGCGTGGTGATGACCTCATCGCCAGGTCCGATATTCAATGCAATAAGGCTCAGGTGAAGGGCTGCGGTGCAGCTGGTGACCCCGATTGCATGCCGGGCGCCGAGATATTCTGCAAATCCCTCTTCGAACTCTCCAACAACCTGCCCGGTGGTCAGAAAAATTGACCGCAAGACCTCGTTTACCCGATCGATATCGTCCTGCCCTATATTATGTCTGAAAAACTCGATCTTCATAGCACGTTATTGGTGTTTATTTTAACCTATCATATGCAGACAGCACACCATAATAATTCAGCCAGGCGCAAGATGACATTGTTGCCGCAAAACAGCCACCTATGGTTTATAATAGGCAGTCATTAATATATTTAGATTGAAAGTCGGAGGCCATATCAAAGCACTGCTGGAAAATACTCTCAAGATGCTTACGGGAACTGTCTCTGGGGCACCAGGAAGCGGAAACGCATTGCGCCAGCGTGTACTGGCACTTACCTTCCTTGTCATCATCGCCTCCGGAATCTGCTGGTTAAATTATCGCCTGCATTTCAACGGTTTTGTACTGAATGACTATCATGAATACTGCCAGATAGCCCGAAATTTTTATGAGGGTAACGGGTACTCCACTTCTGTACTGCGGCCGATTGCTTACCAGTTTTTTCAGACGCTGCCGCAGCCGGAAGTCACCCGGATGCCTATATACCCCTTTTTCCTCTCACTTTTTTTCCACCTGTTTGGCCCCTCCGACAACACGATTGTCCTTTTCAATAGCATCTGCTATATTGGCTTATTGGTGTCCATTTTCTTTGTTTCACTGGAGCTCTCCGGCGATTACCGCATTGGCATCTTGGTGGCGCTATTAACCGCGTCGATGAAGTCTTTTCTTGAATACACCCTTACCGCCGAACCAAATCTCTTTTACGCAGCGCTCTTTACTCTTCTGCTCTATTTTTTCCTGAAATATCCGGATAAAACATTCCTGCTGGGGATGTTTCTCGGGATTCTCTACCAGGTAAGGGCAAACAGTCTTTTCGTCCTGTTCGGCTTCATAGCCGCTGCTCTGATAGGGAAAACAAGGTGGCTGAACAAACTGGGAAAGGCATTTTTTCTTATCGCAGGATTTGCTGCCGGACTTATCCCGTACATGATAAGGAATTATATGGTTATCGGCAAACCTTTTTTCTCACTCTACCAATACAGCCTTCTGCTTTTTACCGAGGGGTTCCCCTCGTACTCGATATGGACCCAGTTGTCGAACGTAGACCCGAAGGCATATGTCTTGTCTCATCCCGGCGAGATAGCAAAAAAAGCCTATACCTTTTTTGCACTTCTTCTTGACAACGCAATGACCTTCTACAATCCCCTGGTGCTGCTGATCATCGGAATCGGGTTCTTTCTTACGGCAGAGGATTTGCGGGTAAGATCACTTAGATCTATCATCATCGCAGGAATACTGTTGCAGATCGCGATGCTTCTCCCTATAGGGTCCGTGCCCTACTATTACATGTATTTCTTCCCTGCAATGATAGCGGCTGGGGCCATGAATATACGCCGATATATCGGGCAGTATACGCCTTTCGCCCTGCTCGGCATATTGCTTTTTTTCGTTTACATATCAATCCCCTACTGGAAAAACCCCAAACCGGTGAATACGTTTATCCCCATCGGAGTGGAAGTATCCTCGCTCACGGGGCCGCAGGACATCATCCTGTCAGATATCCCATGGGAAACAACTTGGTATGCAAACCGACGGTCTATCTGGCTTCCCTATGATCTGGATACCTTCAAGACTATCAGCAGGACTCTCAAGCCCAACTATATACTGCTGACCGGCAGATTGTACCTTAATTACAAAGATGACATCTGGCGCCGGATGGCAGAAGAACCGGGATATGCAGAAAATATGGGATACACATTGAATAAAATTATCACTTACCAGCATCAACCGGTAGCGCTACTTTTTAAAACGCTGGACCGACGGAGGAGCTAAGTTTTCCCCCACAATCTTTTTTTTATCGTATTGCAGAGCATCCTCACTGTAACGTTGACGAACCGGTATCCAAGATACAAAAAAGCACTGGCCATTTTCAGAGTCTCGCGGACAGAGAGATACCATTTATCAGACAGTTTAATTACCGCCCCACCTGCAAGCGACTGCGTCAACAAAAGTTTTAAGCCTTTCACACTCAGGTAATAAGATAAATTGGCAAACATAGTATCAAAAATAAGTTCAAGCCGATCATTACTATCCGGCACGTAGGGGATATCATCACTTTCCCACATATACTGCACACCAAAATTCTCCCAATTTTTCTTAATAAGCAGCTTCCCTTCGGAGGCAAGCATATTGTATGCAGGTGTTCCGGGATAAGGGACAAGTGTATTAAAGCGAACTGATGACAAAGGCAGAGAGCGAACTTTCCTGATAGCAGCCCACCGATCTTCTCTGGTTTCCGTGGGTAAACCAAAAATAATGGTTGTATAGGCGTGCATCCCTTTTTCCGCCGTTCGTTTTATCGCAGAAATTACTTCCTCTACAGTTTCACCTTTGTTTATAACTTTCATAAGCTTCTCACTGCAGGTCTCCAGACCATACCCGATAATTCTAAAATTGGCCCTCAGCGCATAATCAAGTATTTCATCGGTAGCATTATCCCCCCTCATGGAACCGAAGAAGTACGCTTCTTTATGCAGACCCGCCTGGATGATAGCGTCACACAAACCCATAAAGTGCCGCTTGTTTACCGAAATATTGTCATCCATCAGAAAAACAGATTTCTGTTTGTATTTACGGATCAATGTTGTACATTCAGAAATAACCCTCTGGATTGAGTGATAGCGGTACTTACGGCCCGAGATACTCCGAGAGGAGCAGAAGGTACAGCTGTAGGGGCATCCTCTGGATCCGAAAACGCCAGAAAAATTCGGATACTTCGGTAAATTCCTTTCGAAAAGATAATAGGGAAATGGAGGAATAACATCGAGGTCCTCCAGCAAGGGTCTGTCAGCATTATGCTGTATCGCCGCATCCGTCCTGCAGGAAATACCGGGGATAGTGCTGAAGTCTTTGCCCGCGATAACGAGGTGAACAAGTTCCTTGAAAGTCTCTTCCCCTTCCCCCCTGACAACTACATCCACGTTATTATTCCCGAGGACTTCCTCCGGCATAACTGTCGGATGTATCCCGCCGAACACAATTAACACCTCGGGGTCAACAGCTTTAATCATCCCCGCCAATTCGTAAGCACGACCGCAGTTCAACGTCAAAACGCTGAGACCGATGATCCTGGGCTTACGCATAGTGGTTATCGATGCGGACAACGAATCGCCATCAAGGGGATCAATCTGCTCGTCGATGATATTCACCTCATGAATACCGGAGCCCATCAGGTACCCCGCCAACACCCCGAGACTGGTGGGAAATGTGATATTTATCAATGCATTTATTCGCTTGTTCTGTGATGATTCTCCAACCCGGGGATTGATCAGCAGCACATTCGTATCAGGACTCAAATGCTCTTCCATTATTCTGTCTCCTTCATCCCGACCGTCTCTTTTATAATAAACGATGGCCTTTTCCTAGATTCATCAAAATTTCTCCAGAGATACTCTCCAAGTATGCCCAGCATCATCATCTGGATGCCAGAGACAACCAGAAGAATGACCATCAACGATGCCCATCCTTCTATGGGAAAAGCAAAGAGCAGTCTGTTAACAATAATATATATCGCATACAAAAACCCCAAAAGAGAAACAATCATGCCAACAACGGAAATCGAGCGTACCGGGAAATAGGAGAATGACACAAAAGTGTCGATAAATAGCTTCATTTTTTTTGCCGTTGTCCACTTTGAAACTCCCCTAAGTCGCGGCTCCTTTTTATACGCAACCGTTGCCTGACTGAACCCGCTCCAGAGGATAAGACCAAGGATGGAAGTATTTTTCTCGCGGATTGAAATAATGACATCCACCACTCTTCTGTCAAGGAAAAAAAGGTCTACGCCGGTTCGCGGCATATTCCGCAACGCCAGTTTTCTGACCATGCCATAGTAGATTCTTTGAAAAAGTCTGGGGCCACGTTTTCCCGTTTCCTTGACACCGAAGACAATTTCATACCCATTTTTCCATTCTGCTGTCATCCTCTGGATCAATTCAAGGGGGTCCTGAAGGTCAGCAGGCATCGACACACATGCTTCACCACTTGATGATATCAGGCCGGCGAGACAAGCGGCGTGACTGCCGAAATTTCTGGACAGTCGCACAACCCGTATCCGGGAATCTCTTGTCGCCAGATCCTTTAGAATCTGAAACGATCGATCCTCGGAACCGTCATCAACAAATATGAACTCATATGAATCTTCCGATGTCCCGGCAAAGTCACGCAGCCTCTCGTAAAAAAGAGGGAGATTGTCCTCCTCGTTATATACGGGTATCAGGATAGAAATGAGCGGCATGTCACCTTTTGTCCCTGTCTCGTCATGGAAGCTTCTCCCCGACCACTCTTTCAATCATGCCAACGTCGGTCATGCGCTCGATATCCTCCGGCAATAACTGGATGCCAAACGTCTGTTCAACCGCAAGGACGAGGTTCAGATGCTGCATCGAGTCCCAGTTTTCTATCGTCGAAGGAGAAGATTCGGGGGTAATCTCTTCCAAAGACATAAGGAAAAGGTCAGCGACAATATTCCTTATCTGGTCATGGACAGGTTCTGCCATGGCATTCCTCCATCTGTCCGGCGGGGGATATAAGTCTTATCCAGAGTGGCATCGCAATCCGCTGGTCAACATTCAGGTCGAACTCCCAGTGCGATCTGCCGGCCTCCTCAAGGATGCACCGGAATCCGTGAGAGGCATAGAAATCCTTTGCGGGAGCATTCTTCGCTGTCGACATAAACCAGCCTGAGAGCTTTCTGAATCCTCTATTGGATGCTTCTCCGGCAATGTGCGAGAGCAATGCCGTCTCTACCGTGCGCCCTATGACCCTGCAGCTCAGAAGAAACGTGTCTATTTCGCAGGCCAGATCCCTGAACTGCACAATACCGACGCCCACTATCCCATTATCACCAAACCGATCCCTGACACGCATGGCATAAATCCGCCAGTCTGAGGTGGCAATCATCTGGGTCAGTTGCTGCTCTGTATATTTTTTGCCCGTCATATTGAACTGGTTCGTCTTCTGGGTCAGCTGGGCAACTCTCGTCAGTATCTCAGGCTCCTTTCCCATGATTTCAACTTCCATATTCAATGACCGGTAAAAATCCTCCCGTGACGCTGCAGTCTCTCCCAGTTCAGCCCTCAGTCGCTGCTCCCCATAAAACCGTCCGCGCTGCTGATCCTCAGCGGAAAGCATAAGCCGTTCAAAAACAGGAACACTTCGGAGGGTCAGGGCAAACTTCATCGGGTCAGCAGGAAGTTCAATAACGGTGACTTCCGGCATGCTGCTGCGAACGCGATGACATTCAGCCGGATTATCGTCAAGAAAGGCCAGTGCCTCCGTTCCGACATTCAGTTCTTTCGCAATTTCCCTGAGATTCTGAACCTTGTCCGTCCAGTTTATCCTGACTGCGGCAAAGTGACGGGAGCGAAGCAGCATTCCCGGATGGCGCTCGATAGCTTCCATGGCCTCACCGGTATTGTTTTTGCTGCAGACAGCAAGAATTATTCCCCTCTGCTGGAGATCAAGCATTACCCTCTGCAGTTTCTGGTAGGATGCACCGGGATAATCCTGCCCGATCCTGATCCCGCTAAATCCCTCCTCGCCAATCACTCCGCCCCACAGCGTGTTGTCCAGATCCGTGACGAGAACTTTGCAAACCCTCCCGACTAACGGATGGATATAACGCAACCATTCATCTGCCAGGTGAACAAGATGATCGGCCGCGACGGGCATTCTCATCGTCAGCCACTTTCCCTCGTCGTGCCAGTCCATTCGCCCGTACCGGGACACAAGTCCATCATAGTCAAAAACATAAACTCCGCTAATTTCTCGGGCCAACTGAAGCATCCATCGGTTGATGCTGCCCAAGGCCTCAAGCTGTCCACCCTCTGACCGGCAATCCAGCAGTCCTCTGTTCGGCATCGCAGGCATCTCAAGGTTATGGATGACCAAGTGCGCCAGGCTGCGGGAGCGAAAGACCCTGACCAGATTCTGAATTTCCCGTTTGACACGCTCCACAGAGGCCTCAACCTGTTCAATTGACAAATCGGCAAAGTCATTCCAGAGTTCGGGAGCAATATCGCGAGTCTGAACAGCCAGCACTACAATATCAGGCTTCGATCGGAAGAACCTGCTCTCGGGATCAAGAATATCCTGAGCATATGCATTAAAATCCGATACATAGATATCAAGATTGATGCCCCTGACAACAGCCGCAGCCTTGAACAGAGGAAGACAGGGCTCTAAGGTAAAAGACCGCAATATAGCAACTCGGCATGAAGACAGAACCGGCTGAGGGTCCAATTTCTCGAAAGACGCCAGAACAAATTGTGCCGCAGAAGAATCGGGATTCCTGTCCCAGAACCGCACTATAAGTGAAAAAGCTTCACCCCCGTTTCCTGCAGTAATGGCATCCGAGATCTCCTGCCGCAGGTTGACACCCGTCATCACGTCATGCCTATCCGAACTCATACGGGGGCGGTCTCTGCAAGAATAAATATCGCCGCAGAGTATTCAACCGGCAACGAAAGTCCAAGCTCAAACAGACCCTTCAGTTGCTCATCACTGCACCCTGTCAGCATGCTGTTTGGTAACACCTTTGTGAACATGCCTTTGACCTCAATGATTCGAAAACCGGCGTTGATGATCATTTTTTCCATTTCATAACTGGTAAAGCAGTGCTTGTGCCCCATACGCCGGTCAGTATCACCCAATTCCGCAGGATGCGAGGCTAGTCCCATTTTTACTGCAAGCCGCCGATGGAGACTGAGCGCATGTGGTACAACTACCGCAAGTCTACCGCCTTCCTTCAGCCACCTCCGTCGAGCGTGCCGGAGGATTAAGAGAGGATCATCAACATGCTCCAGCACATATGTTATCAGCACTGTGTCAAACAGCAGCACCGGGATATAGTCCTCAAAAAAAGAGTTTACGGCCGTCCAGTCCCTGCCTTTTACTTTTTGGGCCATAGCCGTCAGCAGTTCTTTTGATCCGTCAACACTCGTCACACTTTCAAACCTCTCCAGCAATTTTGGCGTCCAGACCTGGTCCCCCACCCCCAACTCCAGGGCACGAGAGCCAGAAATCTTTGGCAATACAAAATCACATACCAGATCAAGGATATGCTGATCTACCCTTCTGTCAGGCCCAGGGCAAAGATATTCATCCTTAAACACATCCAGGTTCTGTTTCGATTCATTCGCCGACACGCTCTCTCCTTCTATTTTCTATTGACAGCTGGTCTTAATATACTCACATCCTAAAGTCACACCCTGCATTGCAAGGAAGGTAGTCTTCAGCCGTGGACATTACCATCAAGCGGCACGACACGTTTGAGTATGCGGGCAGGGTTTCCCGCTGCAAGCATCCCCGGGGGGACATCGTTTGAAACCACGGCGCCGGCAGCGATAACGGATCCTTTCCCCAGTCGCACACCCGCCAGGATCACGGAGTTTGCACCAATCCGAACATCATCCTCCACAATAACAGAAGCCCCCTCCCAGCATCGCCCCTCGAGAAGTGCAGCCTGCTCTCCAGACAGTCTTCCGGCAGCCTGTAACGCGCCAGTCATTACGCGTCCGGCGGTAAAAACAACTCCCTGTCCAACAAAGATATCATTGCCAAAGCTGGCTCCCTCAGACACCATAACACAGGCCTGCAACCTCACGTTCCGTCCAAATTTCGCCCCGATCTGGATCTCGGTACCATTCCCAAACACGCAGTCATCGCCTACTGAGGCTTCTTCCCGTATCACGACATGATGTCCGGTTTGTACATTATTACCGAGCGTTACATCCTCATACACAACGGTACCTGACCGCAGTATACAGCGGTCACCGACGGTAGCCCCTGCGCTGACAAAAAAATCGCGGTGGACAAGAAGTGTTGCCTTGGACGGATGGCCAATTACCACATCCCAAGCAAGCAGGGTATCGGTACCAACACTGCTTTTCCCGATTATCCGGGGCTCCAGTGGGCTCTGGTTTGTCATCGTTTATTTTATCATATATCTATCTGGCAAAACCCCAGATCGAACTCTCCGTCAGCATTCCTTGCAAGCACCTCGGCGACCTTAAACCCGCCCACAATCAATCTGATAACAGGCTCAATGCCTGCGCCGCTCATCACAAGCCCCTGGTGACCATCAGAAACAGGCTCAGCTGGCACCATAAGGACTTCCGCTTGCCGCAACGCCTGATGATCAATATCTCCCCATACGTGAATGCAGGTGGCAGGTCGAGTCTTCATGACAAACTCCGTAACAACATCTCGGGTATACTGCTCTCCACCGGCTATCGATGGTGTCGTGGCTATCACGCAGGCATCAATCCTCTGGTCGAGCTCCGCCCCGGGCAGTTCGCCGTACAACCGGGAGACTCCCGTACCGGCGAAGCAGTTTTCGGGACCGACACAAAAAACCTCCGCCCGATTCTGCACCAGACACTGCGTCACCGGCTCGGCAAAAGCATTATTCGATATCACCGCAACGCGACTGCCAAGCACAGGAACAAAGCACTGATGAAGGGCTTTTATCACCAGCGGTCCGAGAAAGTCAAACACCTGCAGCATTCTATGGTGTTCATTTGTCCCCGCATACCGAATCCCCCGCTCCCTGCATGCCGCCAGGTCCACATCAGTCCTCCGCAACTCCCAGCTTTCGTACATCAGGGGAATGACTGCACCGGGCCTCATCATCATAATATGTTCTCTTGTAATAGGGCGGAGATGGCCGCTATTAGTCACGATATCATATCTGGAATATTCATCTCCTGTCATTTCTCGGAGAATACTGACCGGCAGTGCCCTGCCGGTCGAGCGTATAAGACAATTGGTATCACGAACAACATCATCAATCTTGCCGAAGCGGGAATCCCTCGTGAACGCAGCAACCTCTTTCGCTCCAGCCATAGCTGCAATTACCGGAGTAACGCAATACGCACCCGTTGCCGCTTCGGTAAACACGGTGAGACCTGACAGATCAAGCCTCGTTGCCTTGATACGCTGCTCGATACTATCAACGACATTCCTCAGATACAATGCATCAAACCGCAAGAAGACTCCCTTTGATGCATTGCAGTACGTATTCAACCTGTTCCAGTTTCATATCCGGGAAAATAGGCAGCAAAACAGCAGATCTTGTCAGCCGCTCGGTATCCGGCAGCGAAACCCGGATGGCCTCATAACACTTTTCCAGGTGAATGGCCATTATTCCCCGTCGCGTCGCGATGCCTCTGTCGAGAAGTGCCTGCATGAGTTCATCCCGTGAGATAGAAGAGGAGCAAAGAATCTCCAACCAGTAGGACTGATAGTTATGGAACGCATACTCCGGAACCCTGGGCACCCTAAGGCAAGGATGATCGGCAAGTCCCTTGTCATAGGCCCTGGCAAGTTCCCTGCGTCTTAAGAGTATGACAGGCATTTTCCCAAGCTGAATGATTCCGATTGCCGCCTGGATATCAGTCATCCGATAGTTATATCCTATTTCGGGGTATGTTTCGATGATAATCCTGTCTGCGGTGTGCCGCTCGATATCAGAAACAGACATGCCGTGGTGACGAAACCTTCTGAGCCGGGCAGCTTGTTCAGAATCGTCTGTGGTAATCATACCGCCTTCCCCGGTCGTGATGATCTTCCTCGGGTGGAAACTGAAGCAGGCGATATTACCGTGCCCTCCTATTCTCTTCCCCTTATATTCCGATCCAATGGCACAGGCAGCATCCTCGATCAGTTTCAGTCCCCGCTCCCGGCAAAGGTCGGCAATAGGATCGAGGTCAACAGGAAGACCCATCTGGTGGACAGGCATCACCGCTCTGGTCTTTCGGGTAATCGCCTTCTGGATTGTTTCCGCAGTAACATTGCAGGTCTCCGGATCAATGTCCGCAAAAACCGGGACTGCCCCTGCATGGACAACTGCGTTGGCGGTTGCAATAAACGAAAGAGACGGCACCACTACCTCATCTCCCGGTCCGATGCCGGACACCACCAGCGCAGAATGCAGCGCAGTCGTGCATGACGTCGTTGCGATGGCATATTTCGCCCCGACGTACTCGGCGAAACGCTCTTCAAATTCCTTTACCAGCGGCCCCTGGGAAACCCATCCGGAGCGTATCGCCCGGACAGCCGCCTCTTCTTCTTCCGGACCGAGGAACGGTTTTGCAATCGGAATATTCACTTGCCGGTCTCCCAGTTGAAGACAACGTCTTCCTTCATGAGTCTGCCGAGATCATATCCCTGAGAAGTAAACCATTCAATGAATATATCCAGGCCTTCATCGATGCCCACTGCGGCCCTAAAACCAAAAAGCTCCGAGGCCTTCCCGACTCCGGCAAAATGCCTCTGTACATCTCCGGGCCTGCTTTTTTCGATCTGCGGAAGGATATGCTGCTTCCCGAGCCTCTGGTATATTTTTTCAGCAAGAGCCCTGATACTCACTTCCTCCCCGCGGGCAATATTGACAGTCTGGCCGATCATCTCGTCGCAGGCAGAGGCATGGATAATCCCCCTGACCGTATCGGAAACATAGGTAAAATCCCTGGTCTGTGAACCATCACCGAAAATAATGGGAGGTTCATCATTCAGTGCCCTCAATACGAATTTGGGAATAACCTCGCCGTGGGCCCCTTCATAATGCTCCCGGGGACCATACGTATTAAACGGTATCACGACCATGGCATTCATCCCATACGTACGGTGATAGGCAAGGGTATACTGCTCCCCGGCAAGCTTGCTCGCTCCATAGACGGTAGTCGGCTCCTTGGGATGGCTCTCGGTCATGGGCGCCATTAAAGCAGTTCCGTATACCTCGGACGAGGAGACATACACGAATCTCCGGACGCGACTCTCGTGAGCCGCCATGCAGAGGTTGAGCGTGCCGGTGGCATTGACCTCATGATTGATCTCCGGATCATTGATAGAGACACGGAGACACTGCACCGCCAGATGATAGACCACATCAACATCCTTCGTGATCTGCCGGAGAAGCCCCTTGTCCCTGATATCGCCCTCAACAATAGTAACGTTCGATTTGCCCTCGTGATGCGCGACGTTTATTTTTTTGCCCGAAGAAAAATTGTCGAGGACAATAACATGGGCTTTTTTTGCAAGTTCGTCCACAAGATTGCTGCCGATAAACCCGGCTCCGCCGGTGACAAGCACCTTCATCGCCGATGTCTCCCGGGAAGCGTCATCACGGTTCAGGCCTTTCCCTGGATGCGGTAGAATGCTCTGACCGCCTCTGCGATATAGGTTGTATCATCCAGAGAAAGCTCCGGGTACATCGGCAGAGACAGAATTTCAGCGCAGGCCTTTTCGGCAACAGGAACAGAGCCTTCTGTATATCCGAGGTATGACATGGCAGGCTGGAGATGCACCGGATTGCGGTAATGAATTCCGGTCCCGATGCCTTTTTCTGTCAGATATGCCATAAGTCTGTCACGCTCTGCACTCCGTATAACATAGAGGTGAAAGACATGCTGACGCGTCTCGGCCTCCTCCGGCAGGACAAGAGGAAGGCCATTAAGCATTCTCTGATACCCGGCCGCATGCGCCCGACGACGGCTGTTATATTCGTCAAGCAGCCGCAGCCTGATCCTCAATATCGCAGCCTGTATTTCATCGAGCCTTCCGTTATACCCGATCACGGCATGCTCATACTTTGAGGTATGACCATGGTTCCGGTAAAGCCTGACTTTTTCTGCAATAGCACTGTCATTTGTCGTGACGATCCCGCCTTCTCCGTACGCACCAAGGTTCTTCGTAAAATAAAAGCTGAAACACCCCGCACTACCAAGTGCCCCGCTCTTCTTTCCCTGGTAGAGTGCCCCATGCGCCTGGCAGGCATCCTCTATAACCGCAAGCCCGTGCTTCTGAGCGATTTCATTGATCCGGAACATGTCTGCGCACTGACCATACATATGGACCGGGATAACAGCCGCTGTCTTTGAAGTTACTTTCGCTTCTATAAGATCAGGATCGATTGTATAGGTCCCGGGATCTATGTCGACAAAGACCGGAACTGCACCGATGCAGGCAATCGCCTCGGCTGTGGCAAAAAAAGTATGGGGGGACGTTATGACTTCATCCCCGGGTTTCACCCCTGCAGCCAGCAGCGCAAACTGAAGCGCCTCAGTCCCCGATCCCACACCTACTGCGTACTCCGCACCGCAGTAGGCGGCGAATTCCTGCTCGAACGCCTGGCAGTTCGGACCGATATTGAGGTTCATGCCGGTGAGAGTCTCTTCTATAGCACGCATAACCTCGGCCTTGATCGGTGCAAAACCGGCCTTCAAATCAACAAAAGGTATATTGCGCATTATTCCATCTCCTCATAGGGGTGCCAGACATAGGGCTTCTCATAAAATCCCTTGAGGCAGATGAGGTCGTCAATCTGTTTGATCACCTTTGCAGGATTGCCCGCGACAACGCTTCCGGGCGGAACATCCCTGGTCACCACAGAACCGGCACCGACAAGACTGTTCCTGCCGATCCTCACCCCGGGAAGTATGGTTGAATTTGCCCCAATTCTGACATAGTCCTCAACGACCGCACCTCCCTTGCACTCCTTATACCTCGGGCATCCCATGGGATGGGGGTCATCGGTAAAGACAACGTTGGGGCCGACAAAGACATGTCTGCCGATCGTCACCATCTCCATGAAACAGCTGCTGTGAACACGGCTGAAATCTCCTATCCGGTTCCCGAATTCAAGGACAGAGTTGGTCCCGACACTCACACTGTTCCCAATGACATTATCTTCCCTGATCGAAACCCCCTGGCCGGTCTGGAAATTATCTCCCATGACACTCCCAGCGTAAATGGTTGTGAACGGCCTTATATGGCCTCCCCTGCCGATCTTCAGCAGCAAATCACCTTCCGCTGCCCCGCGGGGGCACTTCCCTATAATCGAGGGAATATCAATAATCGTACCTTCGCCAATTTCAACATTCGCAGCGAGGATATTGTTCATATGCGCACCTTCGAACCGCCTTTTTTCAGCGACCTGTCCGCGGCCTCCAGTATGCGGACAACCCGCAGCCCCGCCTCACCACCGGTCAGGGGAGGCGTTCCGTTATTGATGCAGTCAGCAAAATGTTCGACTTCAATATTCAGAGCCTCTTTCATATCAATGGCAGGGGCGTACATGTCGCCAATCCGGTACTGGACCAGGCTCTGGTATATGGAATTCCTGGTCGGCTTCGTAAGGGATATCCCCTTGTCATAGATCTTCACCTTTTCACCCGGATCCAGATCGTCAAAGACCACCATTTTTTTGCTGCCGCCGATTATTATCTTGCGTATCTTCACCGGAGACATCCAGTTCACATGAAAATGGGCAATAAGACTCCCCTTGAACTTGAGTGTCAGGTAGGCAACGTCTTCGAACCCGCCGGGGGTATGCGCCGTGCCCGTGGCAGCAACACTGACCGGCTCTTCGCCCACAAGATAGTCCATGATCGACAGATCGTGAGGTGCCAGATCCCAGACAACATTAACATCCCGCTGGAAGAGCCCGAGGTTGACCCTGACGGAATCAAAGTAGTAGAGCTCCCCAAGTTCAGATGCATCAATTCTCCGCCTGATATCCCGCACCGCGCCGGTATAGACAAAGGTGTGGTCCACAAGGAGTACCACCCCCTTCTTCACCGCGAGATTGACGAGCCGCTCAGCCTCCCTTGCTGTCGAGGTAAACGGCTTCTCAACTAACACGTGTTTCCCTGCCTCCAGAGCCTCTTTGACAAGATGATAATGCGTTGAGACCGGGGTTGCGATTGCAATGGCGTCAACAGAGCTGTCTTTCAAAAGTTGCCGGTAGTCTGCGGTTGTTGAGACGTGAGGATATCTCAGCTTTATTCGGTCCACCCGATGCCGGTCGAGATCGCAAACATGGGTCAGTGATGTGTGCTGATTTTCGTTAAAGTTTCTGATGAGGTTCGGCCCCCAGTATCCGCAGCCGATAACCCCGACTCTTATGTCCTTCATTGCCCCTCGCATATCAAATTATTCATTACGCGGTAATCACCCGTGCCATGGTCGTATCCGTATATTGTATCTTAAACCCAAGCCCCAGATAAAAATTCATCGCACTGATATTCTTTATCTGTGTCCTGACGGTCAGGGTATCCTGTCCGCCGTCCCTGAGTTGAGTCAGTGCATGCAGCACAAGACTGCGGCCTATACCCCGGCCCTGCTTCCCGGGAACAACACCAATAAGGGCAATATCTCCGCTGCCTTTTTTCTGCCGGCAGACAAGGAAGCCACTGTCTTTAATAAGATAGGTCCTGCAGCCTCCATCACGGAGAGCATTTCGTATCCAGGCACTATAGAGCCTGTCTGCATCTTCAGCAGAAAAAAAGGGGTCATTATAAAACCGGCTGCTCTTAAAGAGACCTGCACTCATGGCAGTCAGTTTTCGAAAATCTCTTGGTGATGCCTCCTTAATCGGGAAGGGCTGATCAGGATAGGCGACGCTCTCTCTTTTCCATACGACACCAACATCAACGGTATAGAAACCATGGGCCTCGAGAAGTTGCAGTGCAGACATATTCCCGCCAGGAATGCGGCAGGTGAGATATGCATAGCCCTCTTTTTCCGCCTGCCTGATAAGGCCTTTCAACCGGCTTTCAGCAGGGACCTTTGTGAGTCTGCCGATCTTTCTCTTGAAAAGCGCGGTATCCCATACAAGTTCTGATATCAAAGCAGCTGGTCCCTCAGGATATATATCGGTCTGGCCTGGACTTCCTGATAAACCCGGCCCAGATATTCGCCGATGATGCCGAGGATCAAAAGCTGGACCCCGCCGACAAAGAGTACGGCAACAATAATAGAGGCATACCCGAGGACCGGGATGCCGAGAAATATCTTTTTATAAAGGAAGTAGAGGGCATAACAGAACCCGACCCCTGAACTCAGGATACCGAGATAGGTCGCGAGTCTAAGAGGAACAACGGAAAAAGACGTGATGGCATTAAACGCAAGTCGGAACAGTTTCACCATATTGTATTTGCTGACACCCCGCTCACGCGGGGCATGTTCGACCTCAAGCAGGGCTGTGCGAAAGCCGGTCCAGGCTATCATGCCATGGATGAACCGCGCCCGTTCCCGCATGTTGTTCAGCACATCCAGAATTTTCCTGTCGAATATCCTGAGCAGTGTCTGATTACGCGGGATAGTGATACCCGAAAACCGGTTCAAAAACCACCAGAACAGAAAGGAGTTCAGCCGCTTCATCGGCGAATCCTTCTTGACTCGCCTGATTCCATAGACAAGGTCGAAACCCTCCTGCATCTTCTGGTAGAGTCGGGGAATCTCCTCAGGCCGGTCCTGGAGGTCACCGTCCATAAGGATTATCTTCTGGCCTTTTGCATGATCGAGGCCTGCTGTTATAGCAATGTGGTGACCAAAGTTTCTCGAAAAACTGACCCCTTTTACCCTGGGATCCTTCCCGTGAAGTTCCCTGATCATCTCCCAGCTGCTGTCCCGACTTCCATCGTCGACGAGAATAATTTCATACGTCCCAAGCTTCACCAGGACAGCAGAAAGCCGCAAATAAAGCTGATCAAGATTTTCCTCTTCATTAAAGACAGGTATAATGACAGAAAAATCAGGAACAGAGGTCATCAGTAATTTTTATTGTTGTTACAATCAACCGCAAAAACATCTCCGTTAACTCTTGAGGTAGTAACTCCAATTGCCATCGCAACAAAACATGGATTAGGGCAGGCACCGGCAGCATTGGTTATATTTGCGCCCACTAACGGAACTGCAGGATTTGCCACAAGACACTGAGGAGCTGCCGGAGCTACGGGATTCAAGATCACATAACTGTACTGCATGTTCGCTGACGGTCCGGGCTGCCAACGAGGAATCGCGGCGCGTATCAAGGCATAGTTAGCGTCACGATTTGCCGGCGTGGCCATGGCCACTGCCCCGGCGGCGACACTGTAGTTTCCCGTATCCGCCCGTATCTGCTCCTGTATAAGCCTGATGTTATCAAGGTTGGTATAGGCCTCCATCCTGCTGGCCCTTTTCTGCTGCCCGGTGTATGCCGGAATGGATATCGCCGCAAGTATACCGATTATTGCAACCGTGATCAAAAGCTCAATAAGACTAAAGCCTTTCTGGTTCATTTCTGCCTCCTCAATTTATTATGCGTCGTCATTCTCACTCGTTTCATTTTTTAATCAGCAAGGTTCCTTTTCGCGGCGCTAATTTTTTCCGCAACTCCAGCGTGGCCTGGCAGTCTTTTATCCGCATATTCATAGGCCTGGAGCGCATCAGCATAACTCTGCATATTATAAAATATATCCCCGAGCGATACCATAAAATAGGGGTTCGACGTGTTGTTCATCGCAATATCGGAAAAAGTAGCAATAAGCATGTTATAGATGTTTTCCTCATCGATTCGATATTTATCTATAAGCTCCTGATTATTCTCTTTATCCCTGACAAAAAGCACAGAAATACCATCGTAAAATACAGGGACCCATTCGTCGCTTTTTATCAGGCTGAAGATTATCGGATGGAGCGAGCCAAAGGCGTCCCGGGTGTTGAGAAGCATGAGGTCTATCTTATAGTGATCAAGCAGCCTGCTCCAGAGTGGCTCCTTCCCTTCAGGGAGCTTAGGATTCTGAACGGATTCCACCGACGTCACAATCCATTGATATTCCGTCATAACCGTATAGTTAAGGGCACGACTGTCATAAAAAATCATCCGGTCAGGATAAAATCTCCAGCTCAGATACCCGCCGTATGCCATATCGTTGAATATATTTCCTTTGATATTATGCTTCTCTATGAAATCCGCAGCATCCTCAGGCACAGAAAATCTGACTGCCTTGCCGAATACCACGCTCCCCGGCTTAAGATACGCCACAGAATAGAGCAATGAAGACAAGCAGATTAACACGATAAAAACAGACTCAAGCCTTGAGCGTAAGGAGTCATACTTTCTTGAGTATTCATCAACAACAAGCTGCAATTCCACTCCAAGGACCATAGCGCTGATAGTGACATAGAAAACTACATAGCGAAGTGCCGTAATGCTCATGTATGCAAGTCCGCCGAGGAGGAGTAGGTGGGTGATGTCCATTTTTCTATTTCTAAGCAGGAAAACTATGGGAAAGACAACCAGCATGGCTATATACGACCAGTTTACCGAGCTGGTTTTGTTCTTATAAAGAACAAAAGGAGAAAAGTATTCCTGCACACCTGCCTGGAACATCGACGTATATTGATGCGATATTGCAAGAAACCCCGTAAACCCATTCGGATTGAGGGCAGAAACCGCAATGGCGATCCCCCCTGCAATATGCAGGATTATGAGTTCCCGCTTTTCCAGGGCACCCTTTTTCAGAAAATAGTTGATGGTCTCGCCAACAAGATACGTTCCGATGAGGATAATACCAAGAATAAACCCGCCATGCATATTTGCCCACAGGAGCATCAGCGGAATCAGAGCAAAGATCACCCTGCCCGGGCGAAGCTTATATCCCTCAAGAAGATAAAAGGCCACGACTGAAAACAACAGGGTAAACAGGACAGGCCGCTCTCCGAAATAATAAAAATTATTCATATGAACGCAAAAGAGCAAGGGAAAAATTATAAAGTAGCCGACCTTCTGCCTGATCAAAGAAGCAAGCACAACCACTACCATTGACAGGAGCATAATCCCCCGCAAGATCATCATGCCGGCATCACCAAAGGAGTTATAAACTTTGTAAAACAGCACCTGTGCCAGCCAGTACTGCTTAAGGTTGAACTGCATCCCAAGCGGATTTTTTACATGCTGATTCTCTTTGAGGTTATTCACCAGGGTAAATGGGTCGCTGTCAGGCAAAGATCCGGTCTCGACGATATATCTTCCTGTGGCCAGATGCCACCAGAAATCATAATCCCATACTTTGCTTGAGGTGTAAATAATCAGGAAAGTTCCAAGCAGGATCGCAAAGGAAAGAAACAGCAGAACGAGTCTTATCTTTGGACGCATTTAAAAAAAATTGGCGTTAGGAATGTCTCCCTAACGCCAATGATAAGGATGCTCATTTAGTCTGAATATACTGATTTCTGATGGACTACCTGAGCCCCTGCATCCATAGCAGAGATATCAATTCTGGTGGATCCGAATTGGCTGCAGGAAATTCTGCCAGATTGGGCCTGTCCTGCTATCCAGAGGGAGCCGGGTGTCTTAGCCCAGGGAGATGTTTCGCCCTGCAATGCTTGCTTTACAGCTACATAGTTAGCACATATTGTTGCTGCCGCAAGTCTCATGCCCAGTGTCGAGTTGTTGACATCAGAACCGTCGATTGAGACGATACCGTCGCCGTTTGTATCAACTGTGATAAGCGCACCCTGAACTCCTGCGCCATTTGAAAGCCCCTGCTGAGCAGCATTCAGCCATGCCTGAACATCCGGCTCTGCTGATGAAGCACCTCTGGTAACTGCGCCCTTCCTTGACCTCTCCTGCATGCCGAGATAACCGGGAATTGCAATAGCTGCAAGAATACCGATAATCGCGACAACGATCAGGAGCTCTATCAGGGTGAAGCCTCTTTCGTCCCTGACCTTCATGCTCTGAATTGTCTTAAACATTTGTTCCTCCTTCTTCATTGTTTTCTAAGAATTCTGCTGGCAGGAATCCTGCCGCTATCGCTGTCTACCATGATACCTGTTCTTTTCTTAATATTGCTACTGATACCACCTCCCTGAAATATTCTTTAAGCCAGTGTAATATACAGATAAAGCAGAACTCATGCCAAATATTAAAAGATTTTAACCATGCAATCCCATATATAATTCAATGATATTAAATAACATTATGCCGGCGATGTCAATACTCTTATCTTTTCTTGACATTTTTTGTCAATCACGACAGAATGTTGTCAAGCAGAGAAGCCCCTCCAGGCAATAGGCAACTATGCTATACTTAACACGATTTGACACCCTATCTAAACCCATGAGATTTATAGGTATTGATGCAGGTTCAGTCAGTGTAAAACTTGTTCTCCTCAATGAACAGGGCGGAATACTTCAGCGTATCTACAGAAGGCATAGAGGGCAGCCGCTCAGCACTGCGATAGAGTTACTGCGTTCACTGCCGGACCAGAACGCCCATCAATTGTCTCTCTCTGTCACCGGATCTGCAGGCAGACTTATCGCTGAAATCCTCGGCATAGATCCGGTTAATGAAGTCGTAGCGCATGCCTTTGCAACCAGAAGTCTCCATCCACATATAAGGACGGTTATCGAACTGGGGGGAGAGGATTCCAAGCTTATCAGCCTGAGCGATAAATCCAGTTCAGCCAGCGACTTTGCCATGAATTCAGTCTGCGCTGCGGGGACAGGATCATTCCTCGACCAGCAGGCTGAACGACTTCAACTGACAATCGAAGAATTCAGCGACCTGAGCATAAAATCAAAAAATCCCCCGAGCATAGCCGGCCGGTGCAGCGTCTTTGCCAAGTCCGATATGATTCATCTTCAGCAGATTGCAACCCCGGTTGAAGATATTGTTGCAGGTCTCTGCTTTGCCGTTGCGAGAAACTTCAGGGGTTCAATAGCACGCGGCAGAGAGATTATCCAGCCGGTGGCCTTCCTGGGGGGGGTTGCCGCCAACGCGGGCATGGCAAAGGCATTCAGAGAGGTGATGGGTCTTGCTGAGCTCTTTGTCCCTGAAGAGCATGCGGTCATGGGAGCAATCGGAGCCGCATTAAAGGATATGGAATCCGGAAAAGTTTATCCGTTCAATGCCGGCCTGCTGCAGCAACTCAATGAATTCACCATTTCCTGTCAGCCTGATGAAAAGGGGTATGCCCCCCTGATAAGCGGCGGGGATGGATTTGCAGAAAGGCACTTAGGGAATCAGGGGCAAGGGGCAGAAAGTAAACTGCCTTTCCTTGCAGCTGGCCCCTTGACCCTTGACCCTGTAATCGCTTTTCTCGGCGTTGACATCGGGTCCATCAGCACGAATCTGGCTGTGATCGACACTGAAAGCAGACTGCTTGCCAAACGGTACCTCATGACAGCCGGCAGGCCGATTGAAGCGGTAAAGCAGGGTCTTGCCGAGATCGGCAGGGAGCTCGGAGACAGGGTCACCATCTGCGGGGTGGGAACAACCGGGTCCGGCAGATATATGATTGCTGACTATATCGGGGCTGATATTGTGAAGAACGAGATCACGGCTCAGGCTTCGGCAGCTGCCTTCATCGATAAAGAGGTGGACACCATATTCGAGATAGGCGGACAGGATTCAAAATATATCAGCCTGAGAGACGGCGTGATAATCGATTTTGAGATGAACAAGGCCTGCGCTGCCGGCACAGGATCTTTCCTGGAAGAACAGGCTGAAAAACTGAATATCTCGGTCAAAGAGGAATTTCAACAGGCTGCCTTTAGCGCTGCAACCCCCTGCAGACTGGGCGAACGCTGCACGGTCTTCATGGAAAACTCCCTGATGGCAAACCTCCAGCGGGGCGCTGCCAAAGAAGATCTCCTCGCCGGACTTGCGTACTCAATCGTACAGAACTACATCAACCGTGTGGTCTGCCATCGACCGGTGGGGGAAAAGATCTTTTTTCAAGGCGGTGTGGCCTTCAATAAGTCAGTTGTAGCAGCTTTTGAGAAATACCTTGGCAAGAAGATTATTGTCCCGCCGCATCATGACGTAACCGGCGCAATCGGCATGGCCCTGCTGGCTAAGCAATACATGGAGAAACAGGGGCTAGGGGCTAGGGGCAGGGGGCAAGAGGATATTCTACGCCGACCCAAAAATGTGCACGATGCGGATCTGGCGCCAAAATCTAAATTCAAAGGGTTTGGCCTGGCAGAGAGCAGTTATGAAATCTCCTCTTTTGAATGCCGGGGATGCCCCAATGTCTGCGAGATTAACAGGGTGAAGATCGAAGGAGAAGATGGGTATCTCCACTATGGCGGCAGATGTGAAAAGTATGATGTAAGGAAGGCCCGGCCAAAGCATAAACTCCCGGACCTGTTTGCGTTCAGGGAAGAGAAGCTCTGGGAGGAACATAACAAAAGGGCTGCAAGCTGTAAGCTGCAGGCTGCAGGCAACAATACGCATAGAACTACAATCGGGATTCCGTATATATTTTATTTTCATGACTACCTGCCGTTTTGGACAACTCTGCTCTGGGAACTCGGATTTTCGGTGGAGGTATCTCCCCCGACGGACCGGAAGATTATCGATCTCGGGCTTGAAAATGTGCTTGCAGAGACTTGCTTCCCGGTGAAAGCGGCCTTTGGCCACATCAGATATCTCACGGAAAAAAACATCGATACAATCCTGCTGCCGAGCTTTGTCGACCTGAACATGCCGGACCATACGCTCGGAAAAGGATTTGCATGTCCATATACGCAGACAGTCCCATATACCGCAGGCGTTGCCCTCCGGGAAGTAAATCTCCTGAGCCCTGTTATATCCTTACACCAGGGGAAAGGGGTTCTGAAGAAAGAGCTGAAAAAAATATTCAGACCGTATGGCATTAAACAGACAGACCTGGAAAAGGCCATGACTGAGGCAGAAAAGTCCCAAAAGAAATTTGACAAGGCCATCAGCCGTGAAGGGAACAGGGTCCTCTCCGGCCTGCAGGAGAAAGCCATTGTAATTGTGGGACGCGCGTATAATGCGTTTGACAGCGGCATGAACCTGAATATTCCAAAGAAGCTCGCTGACCTCGGCATTATCTCACTGCCGATGGATTTCCTGCCGCTTGGTGATCAGGACATAAGCAGGGAGTGGCCTAACATGTACTGGCGGGCAGGACAGAGGATTCTGAGCGCAGCCCGTATCGTCTCACAGAACCCTCTGCTCTACCCTATCTATATCGGAAACTTTTCATGCGGGCCTGACTCGTTTATTATCAGGTTTTTTGAAGAGGAGCTGGCCGGAAACAAGCCCTGTCTTCACCTTGAAATCGATGCGCACAGCGCTGACGCCGGGGCGGTTACGAGATGCGAGGCATTTCTGGACAGCATCGGGAACAGAACTGAAAGGGACAAGCGCCATGGGCCAGGAAGGGGGGACCAGAGGGCAACAGGACCCGGAGCAAGAAGCAACACCATAGAAAAGCGTACGGTTTATATACCGAGGATGTCTGATCATGCTTTTGCCCTTGCTGCGGCATTCAGGCATTGCAGCGTTGATGCGGAGGTCCTTCCGGAGCCATCGCAGGAGTCGGTCGACCTGGGCAAAAAATATGTTTCAGGTAAAGAGTGCTATCCCTGCGCGGTCACCACAGGGGACATGGCAGGAAAAATCATGACAGCAGGCTTCAACCCCGACAGGTCTGCCTTCTTTATGCCCTCAGGGACCGGTCCCTGCAGGTTCGGCCAGTATAACGTCTTTCACCGGCTGGTCATGCGTGACCTGGGACTTGAAAATACACCGGTTTTTTCTCCGACCCAGAACGAAGACTTCTACAAGCACCTGGGGATGGTCGGCAAAGATTTTACCCTCAAGTGCTGGGAAGGCATCCTTGCGATAGAACTTCTGACCAAGTGCCTCCATGAGACCCGGCCCTATGAAAGAGAAGGCGGGACGGCCGGGCAACTATATCAGGATTCCCTCGGACGGATATGCAGAGCGCTCGAAGGGAGCAACGGTTCCGTAGTCAAAACACTTGCAGAAATTCGCAGAAATTTTGAGGACATACCCAGGATAGGGGAGGAAAAACCGCTTATCGGCATTGTCGGAGAAATATTTGTCCGCTCCAGCAGATTCTCGAATGAAGATCTGGCCAGGCAGATTGAGGGGCTCGGCGGCGAGGTCTATCTTGCACCCGTAGAAGAATGGCTCTATTATATAAATCATGTCGGACGGGAGAGAGTAAAAAAAGCCGGAAACTGGACAGCCGCGCTGGGGCTTTCACTGAAGCGGTATATACAAAAGAGAATTGAACATAAACTGTCGCAACAATTTGAAGGCTTTCTCAAGACGCTCCACGAACCGGACACCGCACGCCTCATCAGGCTGGCGGCACCCTATCTCCACGAGTCCTTCGAAGGCGAGGCGGTCCTGAGCATCGGGAAAAGCATCGACCTGATACACCGCGGGGCCTCAGGCATTGTCAGCGCGATGCCGTTTGGCTGTATGCCCGGCACTATCGTCAGCGCCCTGCTGCGGGGCCTGCATACTGACTTTGGCGTCCCCTGCCTCAGTATTCCCTTTGATGGGACCGAGTCTCCCACCACCAGGATCCAGATTGAGGCATTCATGGACCAGGCGCATTCTTTCCGAAGACAGCAAAAGAGAGTTTGAAAGTTTTTTCCCTTATCGTCTATACTTAAACTTCGCAATTATCGGGTTACAAGGAGGTGAGTCTGTGGGTAATGTAAAAAAATGGCGTAAAAAGAAAATGAGCAAACATAAACACTCAAAGCTGCTCAAGAAAACGAAGCATCAGAGAAGAAGGAACAAATAAGTGCATTGCCTCGGAATATCAGGTGGTTATTGCGGCACCGCGGTATCAGGATCAAACCTGTTTACGCGTATGCCGATGAACGGCATTATCTTAAGATAATCCGCCAGGAGGGTTTTCTTTACCTTTCCGCCTTTATTCTTCAGTCCGCTCGCATGAATCAGGTATGCCTTATTTGCTTCCTTCTTGATGATACCGATATGACCAACGATTTCATCTGAAATCCTTTTTGCAGGGTTTCTCACAAAAAAAATAATGTCCCCGTTCTGAAGCCCTGCGGCGTTTTTCGCCGTTTCTCTGGCAGGCAGGTACGATACTGTGTCGCGTCCGCGCGTCCCCGTCACCTGCTCCAGCCTGCCGAGTTCAGAGGTAATTTCTCTCCCCCACTTGCTGCTTTCGAGCATGTCTTCCCCGTACTTAAACCGGTCATCATAATTCCGGACCGTGCCCTCCTGCAGAACCCCTTTGCTGATAAATCTCTTTTCAAGGGCTAAATTCCTTGCCTCCTCCGGGCTTTTTGCAAGTGCCAGTTCTACTGCCCGGAACGTCAGATACATGCAGTCAACCTTATCATCAGCCACGATCACCTTTCCCCGGACATAGCAGCCCAGAGGGTCAGGGTCATAGGAAGTGCCGATAAACTGCCCGGCCCAGAAGGCTATCCGGTCACCAACGGGCCACTCCCTGGTAACAAGCTGATACCGGGCTATGTCTTCATCGGGCATAAAGGCACCTGCAGGAGCAGGGCGCACCAATATCAAACAGACAAAAAGCAGATATAAACCAACTATCCTTATCATTATGATTTATTTTAACCTGCTGTCACACCAAATTTCGATACCCATGCATTTTTAGAAAGCTCCGGAGGCAAGGCGCGCATGGTTGACAGGCTCACCATGACAGGTGAAGAGCTTGTCCTGAGTTTATCGAAGGAAGTTTTGAAGCGCAACGCAGTATACGGACTTTATGCGAATCCGTCATGATTTCTTTGAAAGACTTGTCCTAAATAGGGTATCATTTTAGATGATTAAACCATTCTCGACAACAGGTATCGGCAGCCTTCCGCACCGCAGCGCCGAGGAAGCCTGCAGGCTGGTCCTGAAGACATTCGACATCCCGTTCTGGCCGCAGCTGCCGTCGCTTTCTTTTAAGGAGTTCATGATCCCGCAGTATTCCGAAGGCATGCCCTGTTTCAGGATGGACATAGAGCGCAAGACCTTCTGGATCGACCGCAGTCCTTCCGACGAACTGGAACGCTTTTATGAGAGCTGGACAGAAGACAGCCGCATTGCGGTGTCTGAAGATTACGCAAAGGGGCTGCACCGGTTTGTCGAGATCATCAGAAACCGCCGATTTTCACTGCTGAAGGGGCATATCACCGGCCCGTTGACCTTTACCCTCGGACTGAAGGATAATGCCGGCAGGCTCATCTATTTTGATGAGGAATTCCGTGAAATAGCACTGATGCTCCTGAAGGCCAAGACCCGGTGGCAGATCGACCTGCTAAAGACCTTTGCAGACGGCGCAATCATCTTCATCGATGAGCCGATTCTCTCGGCTCTCGGCAGTTCAAGCTACCTCGGCGTCAGCAGCGAAGAGACCCTGAGGCTCCTCAGGGAGATGACCGTCACGATAAAAGCTGAGGGCGCACTGGCAGGGATCCACTGCTGCGGCAACGCGGACTGGCAGCTCGTGCTTCAAAGCGGAGCCGATATTATTAATTTCGACGCATACGATTATACTGACACGCTGGCGCTCTACCACGATGACCTGAGGCGGCACCTTGAAGCCGGAGGCTGGCTCGCATGGGGCATTGTGCCGACCTCGGACGCCATCAGAGAGACCACTATGGAAACCCTCAGGGCCCGCTTTCACAGCGGACTTTCCAAACTTTCAAGGCATATACCTGAAAATCTTCTGAAGGAGAGAATTCTCCTCACCCCCTCCTGCGGCACAGGGTCCCGTTCAGTTGAAGATGCCCTGAAGATTTTTCAGCTGCTGATGCGACTGAAAGAAGAGCTCGGATGAGGGGGGCCTTTATCTCCTTTGAAGGCATCGAAGGAACAGGCAAGAGTACCCAGTGCCGCCTTCTTGCTGAGCATCTCCGGCAGAAAGGGCTGTCTGTCACCGAGACTGCCGAGCCCGGCGGAACCCATATCAGCCTGAAAATCAGGGAAATACTCCTGTCGCTTGACAGCCGGGCGATGAAACCGGTCACCGAACTTCTTCTGTATAACGCAGCCAGGGTCCAGCATATTGGAGAGGTTATTCTGCCTGCACTGCAGCGGGGAGACGTAGTCATTACTGACCGTTTCAGTGACTCGACCATAGCCTATCAAGGCTATGGCAGGGATCTTGACCTGGAGCTGATTGCAGCACTGGACAGGATAGCGACGAACGGACTGAGGCCTGATCTGACGATTCTCCTGGATATCGAAGTCGAAACAGGGCTGAGGAGAAATCGTGCTGCTGGAAAAGCTGACCGGCTGGAACTCGAAAAAATCTCTTTTCATGAAAAAGTGCGCAAGGGATTTATAGCCCTTGCATCGGGGGAGCCCGGCCGGATTAAACTCATCGATTGTTCAGGCGGTATTGCAGAGGTACAGCAGAAAACTGCGGGCATCGTTACGGACTTCCTCAAGACATATCATATATAATAATAGCACTGGAACAAACCACTCGATTCATACTATAAATATCCCTATGTCTCTAATAAATATTATAGGCCAGTCCAAAGCAGTCACCATGCTGCAGGGCATGCTCCGGCGGCAGCGCGTCGCCTCCTCGTATATGTTCTGCGGTGAGTCAGGCATCGGGAAAAGGACCTCTGCCATAAATTTTGCAAAGGCACTCAACTGTGTTGATGAGGACAGCGGGGATGCCTGCGATGCCTGCCCCTCCTGCACGAAAATCGAGGCAGGGGTGCATCCGGATTTTCTTCTCATAACTCCTGAGGACCGGATTATTAAAATTGAAGAAATCAGGATGATTGAAGAGGCGCTTTCCTTTAAACCGTTTGAGGGACGCAGGAAGGTCATTATCATCGACGAGGCCGAGACGATGAACATCTCTGCCGCCAACGCCTTCCTCAAGACCCTTGAAGAACCTCCTGCCGACAGTGTCGTCATCCTCGTTACCGCAAAACCAGGAGCGCTGCCTGCTACTATCCGGTCCCGTTGCTCCCGGGTCAATTTTTACCCTTTATCCCCTGATGCCTGCCGGGAAGTCCTGAGCGGACGCTACCAGGGGCAGGACCTTGACCTGGCGGTGACCTTGTCTATGGGAAGGCCAGGGGCCGCGCATACCAATGATCTGCGGGAGGAGCGGGATTGGTTTCTCGACCACTTCAGAAATATGCTGCAGGCCGGAAAAGACGGCTGGACGTCACGGGATGATATGGAACGATGGTTCGACCAGGCAGTGATCATACTGCGGGATCTGGCCGCGCTCAAGATTGGCGGGCAGTCCCGGATCATTAACCTCGATCTTCATGATTATCTCTCTGATCTGAGCAAATCGATCGAGCTGAAAGTTATACTATACCTGTATCAGGAACTGAGTCTGCTGAAGAGTCAGCTGCTTTATAACCTGAACAAGTCCATTACCTGGAACTACACAGCAGCTTTGCTAAGGAAGGAATTCACAAACTGATATGCCGGACGTTGTAGGAATTAGGTTTAAGAGCTGCGGGAGAATATATGATTTTGATGCAGCCGGAGTTGAGATCAGGCAGGGGGACCGGGTTATCGTTGAGTCTGAATTCGGCCTGAGCATCGGCACGGTGGCCACAGCCTCCAGCCATAGAGAGACCTCACAGAAGGACCTGAAAAAGGTATTGCGGGTAGCCGGCAGTGAAGACCTGAAGATTAAGCAGGAGAATGAGAAGTTCGAGCGTGAAGCGAGGAGTTTCTGCGTCGAGAGGATTGCTGCGCGGGGAATCCCGATGAAACTCGTCTGTTCTGAAGTGACTCTTGACCGGAAGCGGATCGTTTTTTACTTTACGGCTGACGGGAGGATCGACTTCAGAGAACTGGTCAAGGACCTCGCGGCGCGCTTCAAGACCAGGATCGAGATGCGACAGATCGGCGTCCGGGACAAGGCAAAGCTGGTGGGCGGTCTCGGTATATGCGGCAAGGAACTCTGTTGCCGTCTTTTCCTTACTTCATTTGAACCCATCTCGATCAAGATGGCAAAACAGCAGGACCTGACTCTAAACACCGGCAAACTGTCCGGGGTCTGCGGGCGGCTGATGTGCTGCCTGGGCTACGAATACCACGCGGATCAGCAGGGAACCCATGCGTCCTATGCCAAAGCGGAACGTGCCCTGCAGGAAAAAACTGAACCGGAGGCATTCATCCCGGAGCCTGTCGCAGCAGTACCCCCACCCACTGGTCCCGTAGAAGTGCTGCCGGCAGAACAGGCCCGGCAGGCAACTCCTCAGGGCGAAGAAAGAAAAGAAGGCGAAAACAAGAAACGCAAAAAAAGAAGGCGACGCTTCAAGAAGAAACCCCAGAACCCTGAATGAGACTGAGGAAACTGAATTATGGATAAGCGATACTACGTTACGACTCCGATTTATTACGTCAACGATATCCCTCATATCGGACATGCTTATACAACGGTGGCGGCCGACATACTCAGTCGGAGAAACCGGCTGATCGGAAACGAAGTCTTTCTGCTGACCGGCACCGACGAACACGGCCAGAAGGTTGAAAAGGCGGCAAAAGGAAAAGGCCGCTCCCCTAAAGATCACGCAGACCTTATGGTAGAAAACTTCAGGCAGCTCTGGCAGAAGCTGGAAATCTCCGGGCATGGCTTCATCAGGACTACGGATCCGGAACATATAAAAACAGTGCAGGGGCTCCTGCAGTTGCTCTGGGACCGCGGCGAGATTGAGAAAAGACAGTATGCCGGATGGTACTGCACTCCTGACGAAAGGTTCTGGACTGAAAAAGACCTGGTCGAGGGAAAATGCCCGGACTGCGGCAGGCAGGTCGACCAGATTCAGGAGGAGAATTATTTCTTCCTGATGTCTAAATACCAGAAAAGGCTGATTTCGCTGATTACAGAGAACCGCTCGTATATTATGCCGGAGACACGCAGAAACGAGGTCCTCGGCTTTCTGAATAATAATGACCTCGGCGACCTCTGCATATCACGTCCGAAACAGAGACTGGCATGGGGCATCCCGCTTCCCTTTGATGATAATTTTGTAACCTATGTCTGGTTTGATGCCCTGGTCAATTACTTCTCGGCCACGCGCTATCTCACCCCGCATGCAGAACAGGCAGGCCACGGCGATTTCTGGTGGCCAGCCTCTCTCCATATCGTGGGCAAAGACATCCTGACGACACATGCTGTCTACTGGTCGACCATGCTTATGGCGCTGGACATGCCGCTGCCCGGCACGATCTTCGCCCACGGGTGGTGGACTGTCGAGGGCAAAAAAATGTCGAAATCAGTCGGAAATGTGGTCGACCCGCAAACACTGGCCGCGACATACGGCGCAGACGCCTTCAGATATTTTCTTTTCAGGGAAGTCCCGTTCGGCCTGGACGGAGATTTTTCCGAAGAGGCCCTGGTGCACCGGATCAACACGGACCTGGCGAACGACCTGGGGAATCTGCTCAGCAGGTTTTTGACAATGGCCGAGAAATACAACGCCGGGGTCATAGACTTCCAGGGAGAGGCTCCTGCGGCGGTCATGCGGGCAACCACGGAACTGACAGAAGTATCCAGAACGGTAATTTCTGAACTACTCGGGGACCCCTACTGGGAATCTCTACGCTTCAATATAATTCTTGAGAGACTTTGGGATATTGTCAGGGCAGCAAACAACTACATTGCGCAGACGGAACCCTGGAAGCTTGCAAAAAATGATCCGGAAGCGGTCCATTGCATTCTGCAGAACATCTGGAGCGCGTTGCGCGTAACAGCCCTGCAGGTCTGTCCGTTTATGCCGGAAACCGCAGAGAAGATGTGGAAACAGCTGGGGTTAAACTCTCTGACCAGGGAAGTCCATGAAAATAATCATGCTGCAATGGAAAGCCAGAAGATATTCAGCTGGGAATGGCGGCCTGCCTACGCAGTGAAGGTGGCTAAGGGTGAACAGCTCTTTCCCAGGATAGAGAAAACTACGGAGAGGATAAAAAAGATGGTTAAAGAGACACCGCCAGCCGGGGAGGCAGCAGAAACTGCCTCTCCGGCTGTAAATACGACAGCACCGGCAGAACAGACGAACCTGATTTCGATACAGGACGTTATAAAGGTGGAGCTCAAAGTCGGCCTGGTCATCAGCGCCGAACGGGTAAAAAAATCGGACAAGCTGATAAAAATGCAGGTCGATACCGGCGAGTTAAGACAAATCGTGGCCGGGATAGGCAAGGCCTATACGCCGGAAGATCTGGTAAACAGGAAGATCGTTGTCGTCGCCAACCTCCAGCCGGCAAAGCTTATGGGCGTCGAGTCCCAGGGGATGCTCCTTGCCGCCACCGGCGCTGACGGCGTGCCGATAATCATTACGCCGGAAAAAGATGTCGAGCAGGGGGCAAGAATAAAATAGGTTTTTACCGGAAACTGAAACAATAAAAAAGGGGCCTTCATGAAGGCCCCTTTTTTATTGTCAGTGCTGATGGATATTTTATGCTGCTTCCGTTTTCTTCGCCTTCTTCGCAGCCGCAGCCGCAAAAATCTCCTGCGCATTGAATGTTCCGTCAATAGCCTGGACAGGACATTTAGCCGTACAAATGCCGCAACCGATGCAGCGGGCTACGTGGATCTCATGTTTTTTCTTCTGCTCGCCGGCAGGAGCGTCAACCGGGCAGACCTTGACGCAGATCTGGCAGCCAATGCAGTTGTCCATAATCAGGGCCTTGGGCCGCTGCGGGATGAAATCGGTTATCGCCTTTGTCGGGCACTTTGTTGCGCAGAGTCCGCAGACCTTGCATTTATTGATATCGATCTTCGAAAGGTTATTCTGGAGAGACGGCGCATCAAACGGGCAGACCTTGACGCAGATACCGCAGGCTATGCAGCCGATTTCGCAGTTTTTCCGTGTATCGCCGCCCTTGTCTCTTGAATGGCAGGTCACCAGCACCTGTTTTGTGGCAGGCAGCACCTCGATCGCTTTTGTCGGGCAGGCCTGCTCGCACTTCCGGCACCCCGTGCATTTCGTAATGTCGACGAACGGCAGGTGGTTATCGGTCATAGTAATGGCTCCAAACGGGCAGACACGGGAACAGGTGCCGTAACCAAGGCAGCCGTACCGGCAGGCCTTATCGCCGCCACCGGCCAATATTGCGGCCCTGCAGTCCTGGACCCCTTCATAGGCAAACCGCTTCACCGACTTTGACCATCCGCCCTGGCACATAATCCGTGCAAACTGGGGCTCCATAATCTCTGCCTTTTTGCCGGTAATCAGGGCAACAGCTTCTGCCCCTTTGGCCCCGGCGGGAATACAGAGGTTCGGCGAGACATCGGGGTTCTTCACCACCGCCTCGGCATACTGCTCACAGCCGGCATAACCGCAGGCCCCGCAGTGTGCATGAGCCAGAACATCCTTCACCTTCTCAACTCTGGGGTCTATCTCTACCGCAAACCTCTTGGCGGCCATGGCAATCCCCAGTCCGAAGACCGTGCCCAGACCCGCAAGAAAGATCAGGGTCCACTTGATCAGAGGGACAATATCAACAGACTCCTTGCCCTCAACCCCGCCTCCGACGCCTGCACCGGCGAGCGACGCAAAGGCCAGCAGCATGATTGCAACAGGGATGGCTATCTTTATAAATCTCTTATTTCCGGATATCATTTTTACTCCTTTTACTTTTTGTCGTCCTGAACATCATTTCTGGCCCTTGTTAACGTCACCAGTGTGCTACAGCGTGATCAAACCTGAGAAGCCCGTAAACGCCAGCGCGATCAGTCCTGTTACCACAAAGGCCATCGGAAGGCCTCTGAAGGGTGCAGGAACGTCTGCCAGTTCTAGTTTCTCGCGTATGCTGGCCATGATGATGAGCGCCAGAGCAAACCCGAGACCCGAGCCTAACCCGAAGGCAAGGCTCTGAATAAAGGTGTATTTCTCACCGGCGTTAATCAACGGAACAGCAAGGATGATGCAGTTCGTCGAGATCAGGGCAAGATAGATACCCAGTTTATAGTAAAGCCCCGGTGAGACTTTTCTCATGATGGTATCAGACAACTGGACCAGGCCTGCGATGATGCCGATGAAGACGATAATCTCGAGGAACGTAATCTGGAGCGGCACCAGAAGCTGGGTAAAGACAACCCAACTGATGGCTGCACTGACCATCATGACAGCGGTAAAGGTAATGCTCATGCCGACCGCTGTCTCCATCTTTTTTGAGACGCCAAAGAATATGCAGAGGCCGAGGAAGCGGGTAAAAACAAAGTTGTTTATTAACGACGCCGATATTATCAGTTCAAACAGTTTCGTGAATTCACTGCTCATGTATTTTCCTCCCTATTTAACAACAACATTTAGCAACCGTTCAGACCGCCTTAAACCCTTCTTAGTGAGATGCATGGGCACCCTTTGCCGCATACCGGGTATTGATCCAGTTGAAAAGGGCCATCAGTATCCCGACCGCAAAAAACCCTCCGGCAGGCAGTATCATGATCAGAAGCGGCTTGGTATCGACGATCACATTCCCCCACAGGGACCCCTTGCCGACCAACTCCCGGAAGAAGCTGATGACCGTCAGCGCAAACAGAAAGCCGACGCCCATCCCGAGGCCGTCCACAATCGAGGGAACAACACTGTTCTTGCTGGCGAACATCTCCGCCCTGGCGAGAATCGAGGCAAAGGCAACAATCAGCGCAATATATAGACCCACCTTGCCATAGACGTCAGGCACAAAGGCGGCCATCATCAACTGCGTCACCGTCACCCAACCGGAGATGACGAGCATGAAGATCGGCAGCCTCACCTTCGGCTGGATAAAATTTCTCATCAGAGAAATAGTCAGATTGACCATAACCTGCACAAATAAAACTGCAAACCCCATGAACACGCCGTTTTTCAGGTTGTTCGTGACAGCGATTGAAGGGCAGAGGCTCAGGGCGAGCTTGAAAATCGTGTTCTCCTTGACAATCCCGTTGAGAAATAATTCCTTGAGATTAGTGTTGTTGTGGCTTGACATCCGCGTTGCCCCCTTCTTTGACAGTCTTGATCAGAAATGCGACCCCGTTTTTCACCGCGTCCTCAGAGACCGCACGGCTCGAGATCGTGGCGCCTGAAATGGCCTGTATGTCGTCTTTCGTATCTCCCTTGATCACCTTGAGGTGGTCGATAGTCTTGCCCTTGAACTGGTCCTTGAAAGCGTCAGCCTCGATCTCGTCCCCCAAACCAGGGGTCTCGGCGTGGGAAAGGACATTTATCCTCTGGACCGTAAAATCCTTGTCCACCGCAATGAAGGTATTGATATAACTCGAATAGCCCTTGCCGAAGGACTGGATGATATACCCGATTGTGTCGTTGCCTTTTTTCGAGATAAAGTACTTGGCGTGTTTATCGTGGATGGTCCATTCTCCCATTTTTTCGTTGACATCAGCGTCCGGCATGAGCTGCTTCAGGGCCTTTTTTTCGGCCTCTTCATTGTTCCGGAATATCTTCGGCGATGCGGTTGCAAAGACAAAGGCAAGGATGAAACCGCCGATGAGATAAATGATTACAAGGTTTAAGGTTATCTTGAATATGTCCTTGCCTGTCATTTCGAGCCCTCCTTTGCGGTGGCCGGTTTGACAGCGCCAAAGACCTTCGACCTGAAACCACGGTCAATCAGCGGGGCAAAGCAGTTCATGATGAGTATGGCAAACATGACGCCTTCAGGATACCCGCCCTTCAACCGTATCAGCATCGTCAAAAGTCCGCAACCGACGCCGAAAATTATCTGGCCGGTTTTCATCGAAGGTGAGGTCACATAATCTGTTGCCATGAACCAGGCGCCGAGCATCATACCGCCGCTCATGAGATGGACAATCGGATCTCCGGTAAACAGCCCCCCCTTGCCGCCCATGACCCAGGCCATCAGCGCAGCAGATCCCAGAAAAGAGACCGGGATATGCCAGGTGATATACCGCTTGGCAAGCAGAAAAAGCCCGCCGATCAGCAGGGCTATCGCCGAGGTCTCACCAATCGACCCGGCACGGTGACCGGTAAACAGCTGCTGGTAGAGACTCATTTTGTCTCCAAAGACTTCAATCAGCTTCGTCACGCCTTCTTCTTTCAATATGCCGAGAGGGGTTGCCGTTGTCTTGGCGTCCATCGCAAAGAAGGCCGCTGTCGGTGCACTCCAGATCGTCATTGCCTTTGGCCAGGATATCAGGGCAAAAGCCCTGCCGATGAGGGCAGGGTTAAAGACATTGAACCCCAGCCCGCCGAAAAGCTGTTTCGTGATAACGATTGCAACAAAGGATGCGACAATCGGCACATGGATCGTAAACGGGGAAACCGACCAGAGAGAGGACGGCATGTTCATGCCGAGGAGCAGACCTGTCAGAAAGGCACTCCCGTCACCAACCGCTGATTTCTTCTCAACAATCCTGAAATAAAGATGTTCGAAGATCATTGAACTTATGATACAGAGTAGCGTTACAAAGAGTGCCTTCGGACCGAAGAAGTAGAGTCCCGAGAGCAGCGCAGGGAGCAGGGCAATACTGACCGTCCACATGATCCGGCTGGTCGTCTCATCACTCTTTACATGAGGGCTGACCGATACGATAAAATTCTGTTCTTTTTTCGTTGCCTCCATCTTATCTCCTTAAAAAATGAGAAACAGGGTATAAATAATTATGCTGCCCGGTTCTTATTGGGATCATGGTTTAACCATTGATTTTGCCAGTCTTACGAGCTGGACAATCGGTCTCTTGGCCGGGCAGACATAGGCACAGGAGCCGCACTCGAAGCAGTCAAAGAGATTATACTCCTTGGCCTCTTCGTAATGTCCTATTTCTCCCAGAATGCTCAGCATGAACGGCTGGAGGCCCATGGCGCAGGCACCAATGCAGCGGCCGCAGCGTATGCACGGCCCGAATTCTTCAGAGTGCTCTATCTCAGCCTCCGGCATGACGAGGATACCGGAAGTTCCCTTGGTCACCGGGATATCAAGAGAAGCGATCGCAAAACCCATCATCGGTCCTCCGGCAATGACTTTTGCAGCCCCGTCTTTGAAGCCGCCTGCTTCCTCAATGAGGTCGGCGATCTTCGCCCCTACTCTTGCCATGAGGTTTTTGGGCTCTCTAATCCCTTCTCCCGTTACGGTCACCACCCGCTCAATCAGCGGCTTGCCGAACCGTGCGGCCTCGTAAATGGCAAGCGCTGTCCCGACATTCTGGACAACAACTCCTACATCCATCGGAAGTCCGCGCGGCGGCACCTCCCGGTCCACGCAGGCCTTTATCAGCATTTTCTCCGCGCCCTGGGGGTATTTGACCTCGCAGGCTATCACTTCAATACCCGGTGCCCCCTGAACAGCGTCTTTCATTGTTTTTACCGCGTCCGGCTTGTTGTTCTCGATCCCGATATACCCCTTGCTGACGTTCAGGACCTTCATCAGGATCTTGAGGCCTTCGACGATCTCACGGGGCTTCTCAAGCATCAACCGGTAATCGGCCGTGAGATACGGTTCGCATTCAGCCCCATTGATTACAACCGTGTTAATCGGCTTCTCTTTGGGAGGAGAGAGCTTTACCGAGGTCGGAAACGCAGCCCCGCCAAGGCCGACTATGCCGGCAGCCTTCACCTTCTCCTTCAGCTCTTCTGCCGACAGGTTCATATAGTCAGGACTGTCCTTTAAGGTGGTCCATTCCTCTTTGCCGTCATTTTCTATGACGATGGAGTTGACCATCCTGCCCATGGCATTCGGGAACTCGGCAATCGCAACGACCTTGCCCGAGACAGAGGCATGGACCGGAGCAGAGACAAAGCCGCCAGCCTCTCCGATGGCCTCGCCTTTCTTAACCTCCTGCCCTATTGAAACCAGCGGTTTGCAGGGCGCGCCCGCATGCTGGCTTAAAGGAACAATAATAATTTTGGGAGGCTTTACATCGGTAATGGAACTGCCTGCTGCCAAAGCTTTTTTGTCTGGCGGGTGTATTCCGCCCCTAAATGTAGCAAGACCCATTGTGAAGATTTCCTCCTTGGGATTATGCGAAGCCTAAAACGGCCGTTATGTAATAACATGCAGTGATCGAGTCTGTCAAGAGATTATAAATTATCTTTATACATCTAACACTTATACTTATTGCAGCAACACACGTCAGGCGGGAGAACTAAGACTTCCCGCAACACCAATCTCTGGCGTTCTGAAACATCCTGATCCATGGTGATGCCTGCAGGTCCCTCTGCCATTCTTCCGGCATCCACCCCCATTGCCACTTCAGAAAAGTCCGTTCAGGGTGGGGCATCATGGCAAGATGCCTGCCATCCGGAGAACAGAGGGCTGCAATTCCCTCCGGAGAACCGTTCGGGTTAAACGGGTAAGCCATGGTCGGGATTCCCGCATCATCAACATACCTGGCCGGGGCAAGGCCGTCTTCCAGCACCTTTTTCTGTATGGCGGAGTCGGGGAAATAGGCCAGGCCCTCGCCGTGGGCGACCCAGACACCAAGGACTGAATCCTCCATCTCGCGGAACATGATCGCCGGACTCTTCTCTATTCTCAGAGAAAGGAACCTGGATTCGAAGCGGCCGGAGCTGTTATGGATAAATCGTGGCTGCAGATTGTCAGGGATGCCGCGCCAGGGCACCCATCCCAGAAGCGCCATCAACTGGCAGCCGTTGCAGACACCCAGACTGAAGGTATCAGGCCTCTCGTAGAACTCCTGAAACTGCTGCCAGATATGCTGATTAAAGCGGATTACCCCTGCCCAGCCTTTCGCAGAATCGAGCACATCGGCATAGCTGAACCCGCCGACAAAAACGATCCCCCTGAAACTTCCGAGGTCTGCCTTACGGTCGAGCAGATCGGTCATCGTGACATCCCATGGTTCAAACCCTGCGGCAAAAAAGGCTGCGGTCATCTCCCGGTCTCCGTTGCTCCCCTCCTCACGGATAATAGCAACCTTCGGTTTATTCTCCCGGGTGAGGACTGCCGGAGCCGTTGGTTCAGGAGCAAAGGATAGGCGGAAGGGAAACCCCTGGAGGTCATACACATTTTTCTGCTCCTCGCCGGCAAGCTCAGGGACTCGCTGGAGCCGCTCCAACTGAAAACTCGTCTCTTCCCAGATGCCACGCAGCACCCGCATATCTTCAGCCAGCACCGATACACCATCCACGGTAATATTCACGGTCTTATCTGCTTTTGTCCTGCCGATTACCTGGTAAGGGATTGCATTTTTCTTGAGGGCCTGAATAATACGCTCTTCATTCTCAGTAAGATATTCGACCACCAGCCCAAGTTCTTCGGAAAAGAGCATGGGTATTTCAACCCCTCCCATCCTCCCCTTGTCAAGGGGAGGCGCCGGTGGGGTTAGATCTACTTCAATGCCGCAATTCCCTGAGAAGGCCATCTCCAGCAGGGTCGTTATCAACCCGCCGTCACTGCGGTCATGGCCCGAGAGAACCAGCCCTTCCTCAATGAACTGCTGGACCATCTCGAAAGTCCGCTTCAGGAGCATTGCATCAACGACATCAGGAGACACGTTGCCGACCTGCTTGTAGCACTGTGCCAGGGCTGACCCGCCGGTCCTGTTCGTTCCCCCGGCAAGATCCAGGAAAAGCAGCCTGCTTTCTCCGGGTCTTTTTATGTCAGGTGTCACAACCTTTGTGATATCAGGGCAGGTTGCATAGGCAGAGATAACCAGCGTTCCGGGGGATTTTACCACCTCGGTCTTGCCTGCAGCATCCGTAACCCTTGCTGCCATCGACAGGCTGTCCTTGCCGCCGTCGATAGCGATGCCGAGCTGCATCATGAGGTCGCGCATGGCAACTGCTGCATCGTAGAGGTCGGCCCCCTCACCCGGAAGCTTCGGCGCCCACATCCAGTTGCCCGAACACTTGATATCTTCCAGCCTGCTTATCTTTGCCCAGACCATATTCGTCAGTGCCTCGGCAACGCTCATACGGGCCATGGCCGACGGATTTATCAAGCCCTTGAGCGGCTGTTCGCCTATTGAGATGGCAGCCCCGGTCAGGCCGAAATGGCTCTGCGCAATGACCGCCACGTCCGAGACCGTCAACTGAAGGCGGCCGCAGCACTGCTGACGGGCAATAAGGCCGGTGACCGACCTGTCCACTTTATTGGCAAGAAATCTCTTGGAGCCGACCGATAAAAGTCTCAGGACCCTGTCCAGGGCATCCCTGACCGTCAGTCCTTCCGGCAGTTCAAGCGGCCTCAGATTGCGACTGACCCGGTTCAGGACAAAGGTCTTGTTCGGCATATCCCCCAGGATCTTTTCAAGGTCAAGATTGACCGGGGTGCTGCCGTCAGTCTCGTCATGCAGCACAATATAGCCGTCTCCCGAAATCTCTCCGATAAAGGCACAGGGAACCTTCTCCCGCCTGCAGAGTTGCAGGAAGTCCTCTGCCTGATCAGGGTGAACCAGCAGGGCATTCTGCTCCTGATACTCCGCACCCCAGATCTCAAGCACTGAAAGGGTGTTGTCCCCAAGCTGGATCCTTCTCACCTCTATCTTCGCACCGGCCGGATAGATTATCTCCTTCACCACATTGCAGTTACCGCCGGCACCCTGGTCGTGGATACTGACTATAGGGTTTGCCTCGCCAAGCTCCACACATGCCCTGATCACCCGGTTCATCTTCTGTTCCATCTCGGCATCACCACGCTGTACTGCGTTAAAATCAAGCGCTGCGACATTCTGGCCCTGGATCATGCTCGATGCAGCGCCGCCGCCCATCCCGATACGGTATGCAGGGCCGCCGATTTTTGTGACCAGCATGCCTTTTTCCGGGGACTTCTTCTCCGTGTGGCGGGCGTCAATCTGTCCGACTCCGGCAGTAAACATTATCGGCTTCAACCATTCACGCCGCTCCCCATCAGGAAGTCTGAGGCCGAATGACCGGGTAAAGCCCTGGATCACCGGTTCGCCGAATTTATTGCCGTAATCAGAAGCCCCGTTGCTTGCCTCAAGCTCGATCGCAAGCGGGGGGGCAAGGTTCGACGGATAGGTAAAGGAGTTGTCCTCCCAGGGTTGGCTATAGCCGGGGATATGGAGATTCCCGACGCAGTAGGCAGCAGTCCCGGCCACCACAAGTGCACCGCGGCCGGTCCCCTGGACGTCACGTATTCTTCCCCCGGTGCCTGTCTCTGCACCCGGGAACGGAGCGACCCCGCTCGGGAAATTATGCGTCTCGGCAGTAAAGATGAGGTGATAGTGCGCACTGGTCTTTACAAACCGCGAACAGCTGCCCGCCTGCTCCGGCATGATAGTCGTAATCTGATAGCCCTTTATGGCGCTCGAATTGTCCTTGAAGGCTATCACGCTGTTGTTGGGATTATGATCAAGAGTCTGCTTGACTATTTTCATGAGATTGTCAGGCGCTTCAATGCCGTCAATAATCAGTTTCCCCCTGAAAAACCAGTGCCGGGAATGTTCACTGTTCGACTGGCTGAGGTCGAAGCACTCGACATTGGTCGGATTTCTGCCGATATCCCTGACAAAAAGGTGGTAGTAATAATCAATGTCCCAATCGTCAAGCCCCAGCCCCATCTCTGTATTTATCATCGCAAGGGCAGCCTTGCCGTCCTCGATAAGAGGGATTATTCTCACCGGCTCAGGGGTAATGCCGGGATCAAAGCTCTTGAGCCTCTCTGGATAAAGACACTCGGTCATCCGGTCATGGATGAACTCAAGAAATCTGCCAGTTCCCGCTTCTTCTGCAGCTTGCAGCTTGACCCTTGCAGCCTGCCCCTTGCTGTTTTCCGCTAACCGGTATCTGCGCGACCTTTCAATCCTGATGATCTTTGTCAAGCCGCAGGCATGGCAGACAGAAACTGCGTTCGTGGACCAGGCGGTTGTAAAGTTCATGCGCGGGCCAACCTCAAGAGTGGCCAGTATTCCCTGAGGAACTTCTTCACCAGACAGGAAGCTCTGATCAGAAAACTGTTCAGGCTCGAAGGTCTCACTCAAAAGCCAGCGAAGCAGATCGAGTTCAGGAGCAGAAAGGGGTTCAGTACTGTCAATATAATAGCAGTACTCGGTCTGCAGGCCGGTGATGCTCCCGGAGACATGTTTCTGTGCAGAGGACAGCAGTTCACGTGTTCTGAGACCGCTTGCCGCAGGGGTCTTATATCTGTAGGTTAAAGACACGTATCCCGTGTATTACTTTCCGAATACTCTTTTATAAATATAGTCGATGTTGCGCAGGTAATGCTTCAGATCAAAGACATCTTCAAGCTCTTTGACGGTAAGGTATTTTCGAATAACCTTATCCTTCAGCAAAAGCGTTTTGAATTCCTTCCGCGTCTTCCAGCTCATCATCGCGTTCTTCTGGACAAGGCTGTAAGCATCTTCCCTGGTCATCCCTTTTTCCGTCAGCCTGATAAGAACGTTCTGGGAATTATGCAGGCCGTAGCTTCTGCCCATATTCTCCTTCATCCGCTCAGGGTAGACCTGCAGGTCAGCCAGTATGCCGGTCAGCCGGTTCAGCATATAATCAACAAGGATTGTGCTGTCGGGGATGATCACCCGCTCGACCGATGAGTGCGAAATATCACGCTCATGCCAGAGCGCGACATCTTCCAGGGCTGCCATCGCATTGGCACGGACTACCCTGGCCAGGCCGGAAAGGTTCTCGGCACCGACAGGATTGCGCTTGTGCGGCATTGCAGACGACCCCTTCTGTCCCTTGGCAAAAGGCTCCTCGGCCTCCAGCACCTCTGTCCTTTGGAGATGACGGAGTTCGACCACGATCTTCTCGACCGACGCTGCAACAATAGCAAGCGTCGAAAGATATTCAGCATGCCGGTCCCGCTGGACAACCTGCGTTGCCACCGGTTCCGGCTTCAGGCCCAGTTTTTTGCAGACCTTCTCCTCGATTTCAACCGGGATATTCGAAAACGTACCGACAGCTCCTGAAAATTTTCCGATACTGATCGTTTTCTTTGCACGCTCCATGCGGCTGAGGTTTCGCCTGGCCTCTTCGTACCAAAGGGCAAATTTCATCCCGAAGGTCATCGGCTCGGCATGCACCCCATGGCTCCTGCCGATGCAGACCGTATCTTTATACGCAAACGCCTGGCTCATCAGCACCGACATGAGATTTTTGAGGTCCCTGATAATAATGTCAGACGCCTCTTTCATCAGAAGCGACAGGGCCGTATCTACGATATCAGAGGAGGTGAGTCCTTTATGGACGTAACGCGATTCAGGGCCGACCTTCTCCGCAACCGAGGTCAGGAAGGCGATGACGTCATGCTTCACGACCTCCTCTATTTCATCAATCCGGCTGACATCGAACCCCGCGTTCTTTTTGATGATCTCAAGCGATTTCCGGGGGATCTTGCCAAGTTCAGACCAGGCCTCGCATGCCGCAATTTCGACCTCCAGCCATTTACTGAACCGGTTTTCAGGCTCCCAGAGCCTGCCCATCTCTTTTCTGGTATAACGTGCTATCATGATTTCCTCGTGCTTTTATGTAATAACATCAAACTGCCGCAGATTATAACTCTGCTACATCTTCTTCACCGTATGCGCTATCTTATCGAGGAGGCCATTGATAAACGGAACCGCATCGAGCGATGAATATTTTTTGGCAATCTCAAGGGCCTCATTAATAGTTACTGCCGGAGGTATATCCGGCCGAAAGGCCATCTCAAAGGTCGCACAGCGTAGAATGTTGCGATCGACCACCGCCATCCTGCCCATTTCCCAGTTGTCTGCCGCCTTCTGTATGATAAGGTCAATCTCCGCAATATGCTCAAGCGTGCCGTTAGCAAGCTCGTCGGCAAATCTCTTCAGTTCGGGATTTGACAGCACTGCGGCCTGATGGCCCTCTGGTAAAGGGATGGTATGGTCACCGTCAAATTCTGACTGAAAAAGTTTCTGCAGCACATATTCCCGGGCCTTGCGCCGGTTCATACTCGGCTTCCCGCGGGTTGTCCATGTCCGACAGGTGTTTCTATCATATCTGCCGGAATCCAGGGCCTGTTCACTGTCTACAGTTTCTTCATGAGCTGGGCCATCTCGATTGCGGTCATCGCCGAATCAAAACCCTTGTTGCCGCTCTTGGTGCCTGCCCTCTCCACAGCCTGCTCTATCGTATCAGTAGTCAACACACCAAAGGCTATAGGGATCCCGGTATCAAGAGAAGCCGAGGCCACACCCTTTGAGACCTCTGCCGCAACATAATCAAAATGAGGAGTCGCACCCCGAATGACTGTCCCCAGACAGATGATCGCCTGATACCTGCCTTTGGCAGCAAGCTTCTTGGCGGCCAGCGGTATCTCGAACGCACCCGGTACCTTCACCACGTCGATATCGTCCTCTTTTGCGCCATGCCGGAGCAGCGCATCAACCGCACCGTCAAGGAGCTTACCCGTAATAAAATCATTAAACCTGCTGACAACGATCCCGAATGTTAATCCCTTTGCCTGCAACTCTCCCTGAATTACTTTCATGCCTGCCTCCATCGTCTAAACATTATTCAAGATATGACCGAGTTTGTTCTTTTTTGTCTTGAGGTATTTGATATTCTTTTCATGCGGTTTGCTCTCCATCGGAACGCGCTCGATGACCTTGAGTCCGTATCCTTCAAGCCCCACGATTTTTTTAGGATTATTGGTCATCAACCGCATCTTCCTGACCCCGAGGTCCACGAGAATTTGAGCGCCAATCCCATAGTCGCGCAGGTCAGCCTTGAACCCCAGCTTGAGGTTCGCTTCGACCGTATCAAACCCGCTGTCCTGCAGTTCATAGGCTCTCAGCTTGTTAACCAGCCCGATGCCCCTGCCCTCCTGCCGCATGTAAAGGATAATACCCTTGCCATTCTCGCTGATAATCTTCATTGCCTTGTGGAGCTGGTCACCGCAGTCGCACCGCCGGGAGCCGAATACGTCTCCGGTAAGGCATTCTGAATGTACCCGGACCAGGACCTCATCAGAGGGCTTGATATCCCCCTTGACCAGGGCAATATGGATATTGCTGTCAAGCTCATTCGAATACGCGATCGCGGTAAATTCCCCGCCGTATTCGGTCGGGAGCTTTGTGGTCGAAACGCGGTGGACAAAATGCTCGGTCCGTGTCCGGTATTTAATCAGATCCTTGACGGTCACGATCTTCAGGTTGTGCTGCTTTGCAAAGGTCATCAGTTCAGGGACCCGCGACATCGTGCCGTCATCATTCATGATCTCACAGATGACGCCCGCGGGCTTAAACCCCGCCATCCTGGCAAGATCGACCGAACCTTCGGTCTGACCGGCACGTTGAAGCACACCACCAGGCTTAGCCCTGAGCGGAAAGATATGTCCGGGCCGGGCAATATCTTCAGGCTTCGATGCGGGGTTGATCGCCGTCAGAATCGTCGTTGCCCTGTCGGCCGCTGAAATGCCGGTAGTCACGCCTTTTTTTGCCTCTATCGAGACCGTGAAGGCAGTCCCGAAGGACGAGGTATTATCCTCGGTCATCATCGGCAAGGCAAGCTCCTCAACCCGCTGAGGAGTCAGAGAGAGGCATATGAGTCCACGGCCGTGCTTTGCCATAAAATTGATCGCAGCAGGAGTGATCTTCTCCGCCGCCATGCAGAGGTCCCCTTCATTTTCGCGGTCTTCATCATCCACCAGGATGACCATTCTGCCCCGGGTGATATCTTCCAGCGCTTCATCGATCGTGTTGAATATATGTTTCTGCATCCCTGTATTACTCCTTACGTGCCGATTAATCAGCCTCTGCAGCTAAGCGAAACCTTCTCTTGCCAGTGTCTGCATGAGGTCCGTGTCCTTACTCCTGCCCAGAAATTTTGCAACATACTTGCCCAATATATCAACTTCCACATTGACCGTATCACCGGCAGTCTTCAGGCCGATCGTGGTCATTGAGGCGGTATGCGGTATAATCACGATAGAAAACGACTCCCGCGCAACATTGACCACGGTCAGGCTGATGCCGTCGATTGCAACCGACCCTTTTTCGACCAGGTACCCGGTAATTTTCTGGTCAACACCGATCACGATAGTATAAACATCACCGGTAAGGGTTTTAGACGCTATTCTACCTGTTCCATCAATATGGCCGGTCACAAAATGCCCGCCCATTTTTGTATTCGGCCGGAGCGAAGGCTCAAGATTTACCCGGTCCCGCACCCGCAGCAGCCCGAGATTCGAAGAACGGAGTGTCTCATCAGACAGGTCAAACGACAACACACTCCCCCTGATCTCAACCACCGTCAGGCAGGTGCCGTTCACCGAAATGCTGTCGCCGATAGCAGCGTCAACAGGCAGACTGCCGGCATCGAGACTCAGCCGGGCCCCGCCATTGTTCCTTGCAATGGAAGAAATATTACCGAGGCCTAGAACAAGTCCGGTAAACAATCAATACTCCACGTCCATCTCAAAATCAACTTTCTTAGAGTAGTAGTCCATTAAATTGACTACCTCTGACCAGCGGGCCTTCACGATCATCACCTTACTGGTATTGATCGTCATATCCAGGTTTCCGGCAGAAAGCGGAACTTTCAGGGTGACAGCCTCTTCGAGAATTTTTGCCTTTATCGCAGGAATCCGGTCGGGGTTGGGGGTTTCCACCGCGAGGATGTCCTTGGTATGCGACCGGAGGGTATTGTAACGGAAATAGGGAGCACCAAACATGATGGCTGTGTAGGCAATGCCCACCAGCAACGCCAGCATAAAAAACCCCTTGATGAATCCCTGGTTCCCCAGTTTAATCTTCTGCCTCATTTCACCAGACTCCCTATTCTGCCAAAACGCGGCCATGATTTTGTGCCATCCCAAGACCAGTAGATGACCACGGCGTTACCCTTGATCTGGCTCATGTCCACAAAACCCCAGAAACGGCTGTCATAGCTCTGGTCCCTGTTGTCACCCATAACAAAAACCGAGCCCTTCGGCACAGCAGCCGGCCCGAAATTGTCCCGGGGATCGATGCCCCGGGGCCTGATCTCCGGATCAACATGCTGAATATAGGGTTCCACCAGTTCCTTTCCATTGACATACACTATCTTGTCCCGGACTTCAACGGTATCTCCTCCTACCGCGACAACACGCTTGATGAAGTCCCTCTTGGGGTCCTCTGGATATTTAAACACGACAATATCTCCGTGCTGTGGCTTTTTGAACCCGGGCATTCTGAAAAGGTTAATATTCGTAAAAGGAATATCTATGGGCGTGCCCATAAATATCTTGTTTACCAGGATATGGTCTCCTATCTGGAGTGTTGAGAGCATTGAGCCGGAAGGTATTTTAAAGGCCTGGATAACAAAGGTGCGGATGACGAGCGCGATCAGAAATGCGATAAGGACCGCTTCAATCGTCTCCCTGATGCCCGATGGATTTTTCTTTCTTCTCATTTCAGTTTCAGGACTGCAAGAAAGGCTTCCTGCGGCAGTTCGACCCTTCCGACCTGCTTCATCCTTTTCTTTCCCTCCTTCTGTTTTTCGAGCAGCTTGCGTTTGCGGCTAATGTCACCGCCATAACACTTTGCCGTAACGTCTTTTCTGAGCGCCCGCACACTCTCACGCGCAACAATCTTGTTGCCGATCGCAGCCTGGATAACAACCTCATACATCTGGCGCGGGATGATTTCGCGGAGCTTTTCGGTCAGCTGCCTGCCTTTATAATACGCCTTATCTTTGTGAACTATCAAGGACAGGGCATCGACCACCTCGCCGTTCAGGAGGATATTGAGTTTGATCAGATCCGACTCGCGGTAGCCGAGAAACTCGTAGTCCATCGAGGCATATCCCTTTGAAAAAGATTTCAGCTTATCATAGAAATCCCAGAGGATCTCGTTAAGGGGTAGTTCATATTCCACCCTGATCCGGTCCTTGCCGATATACCCGAAACTCTTCTGTGTACCTCTTTTTTCCTGACAGAGATCGAGGATCGGGCCGATATAGTCCTTCGGCACAAAGATCGTCGTCAGCACAAACGGCTCCTCGATCATCTCAAAATGCTCCGGCAGGCGTGCAGGATTTTCGATATAGATGATATTGTCTGCGTTTATGGTGATTTTATAGACAACCGTCGGTGCCGTACTCAGGAGCGAAAGACCGAACTCCCTTTCCAGGCGCTCCTGAATGATCTCCATATGCAGCAACCCGAGGAAGCCGCACCTGAAACCGAACCCGAGGGCCAGTGACGTCTCAGGCTCAAAGTTGAACGAGGCATCGTTGAGCCTCAGTTTATCCAGTGCATCCCGCAGGTTCTCATACTGATGAGTCGAGGTGGGGTAGAACCCGCAGAAGACCATCGGCTTAATATCCTTATACCCGGCACAGGGCTCGGTAACCGGATTCAGCACATCTGTTATCGTATCGCCTATTTTTGTTTCATGGACATTCTTGATCCCGGAAATAATGTAGCCGACTTCTCCTGCAGAAAGCATCGCAACCGGCTCCATCTTCGGCGAAAAGATGCCGACCTGTGCCACCTCATACTCAATGCCGACCATCATCATCCTGATCTTCTGACCGGCCTTGACCGTTCCGTCAAAAACCCTGACGAGGACGATTACCCCCTGGTAGTTGTCAAACCAGGAATCGAATATCAGCGCTTTGAGCGGCCTGGAGCTGTCTCCGGTCGGAGGCGGAATCTTTCTGACAATCGCTTCGAGGATATCCTTGGTGCCTATGCCCTCTTTTGCACTGGCCAGGACAGCCTCTGAGCAGTCGATCCCGACCGCGTCTTCAATCTGCTCTTTTGCTTTGGCCGGTTCAGCGCTCGGCAGGTCGATCTTGTTGATGACCGGAATGATCTCAAGATCGTTATCAATGGCAAGATAGGCGTTCGCAAGAGTCTGAGCCTCGACTCCCTGGGTCGCGTCGACCACCAGCAGCGCCCCCTCGCATGAGGCAAGGCTCCGGGAGACCTCATAGGAGAAATCGACGTGGCCGGGGGTATCGATCAGATTCAGGATATACGTCCTGCCGTCATCAGCATTGTAATTAAGACGCACGGCGTGGGCCTTGATCGTTATCCCGCGCTCACGCTCAAGGTCCATCGAGTCGAGCACCTGTGCCATCATCTCCCTGGCGCTTAACGCACCGGTATATTCGAGCAACCGGTCGGCAAGGGTTGACTTCCCGTGGTCAATATGGGCAATGATCGAAAAGTTGCGGATAAGTTCCGGCATCGGCTATCGGAGGGAATGCGTCCTGTGCAGGCTCATGAAAACAAGGCATGCGGCACCGACAATTCCCGCCTCGTCTCCCAGGGACGACGGGATGATCTTGACCGAGTCCCCCAGGTCCTTAAATGCCCTGCGGGACGCCTCCTTGATCGCCTCCTGGACATAAATATTCCAGGCCCCGATCAGGCCGCCGGTAAGGATGATCGCCTCAGGGCTCATGATATTGATAATGTTCG
>PNOC01000015.1 GCA_013824615.1 Thermodesulfovibrio sp. | reverse complement strand
GGCAGAGTCTGCCTGCTCAGGCTTCTTATCTCCCTGCGCTTTTTTGTCCATTTCGAACTCCATGAGTGCTATCTTCTGGCTCAGTTCTTTCAGCTTGCCCTTGAGGTCGGAGATTACTGCAGAAAAATAGAGCAGGGCTATGATCAGGCAGAAAATGATCCAGGCAAAGACCAGCGCCGGAGGGTATCCGATGCCTATTTTTTTTGCAAAGGGGTCGATAACCACATCGGCCACGGAACTCGCCAGCAGAAGCAGGCTGACGCCAAACCACGCAATAGAGAGCTCTTCCCTGAACTTGTTGCGGCGTACCAGTTCGAATATAATCATGAAAAGCGTTATTCCCAGGCCAAAGAGCATCAGGCGCATGCCGAAGGACATATTACCTCCCCGTCCTTTTCATCAGTACCATGATGATTGCAAGGAACATTTTAACGATATAGAATAACGGCTTCATGCCGCTGTGCATCGATTTTCCGGTCAGGTTTTCGGTCATCAGAACCGGGGCCTCGGCCAGCCTGAACCTCTTTTTATGCAGCGCCATGATGATATTGACATCAGGATAGTCCAGGGGGTAGTTGTCTCCCTCGGCAAGATATTCAAAGGCGTTTCTGTTCAGGAGCTGGAACCCCGAGGTCGGGTCCGTGATCCGGATGCCGGTATAAGCCCGGGCTATTCCTGAAAATATCAGGCTGCCGATTTTTCTGACAAGATCCATGCGGTAGACACCTTCGAGAAAGCGGGAGCCGATCACCACATCCGCGCTGCTTTCCCGCATGACCTGAATGAGGTTTTCGACTGATGCGGCTGTATGCTGGCCGTCAGCGTCCATCATAATGATGAAATCATATCCGTTTTTTACCCCGAACCTGAACCCGGTCTGCAGTGCGGCGCCGTAACCGAGATTAAAAGGATGGTTGATCACCATGACGTTGTTATTTGCGGCGGTTTTTCCGGTGGCATCACCTGACCCGTCATTAATGACAAGGACGTCGGCAAAGGGAACGTCCTTTGCAATTTCCGCAAGAACGCTGCCGATTGATTGTTCTTCATTATAAGCAGGCAGCACAACAAGATATTTCAGCATAACTTTCTGTGATTATATCCTATTTTCTCTTGTGCTGTGAAACAGTATTATGAAGAATGGCCTCAAACCCTGTGGCGATAGTATCCCAGGTGAAGTCCGTGACCCACTCCCGTCCTTTCCGCCCCATCGCATGCAGGTCTTTTCCTGAGGCGAGCAGCCTGATGGCCTCAGTCAGCGAGGCTGCATCATCCATCCTGAAGGAAACACCGCCGCCGGAGGCAGGGACATAGTCCAGCTCAGGAATATCGCTCACCACAAGCGCCTTGCCGCAGGCCATAGCCTCAAGGGCTACTATCCCCTGGGTTTCATACCGTGAGGGCATAACCACCATCAGGGCGTCTCTGAGCAGGGCGGTCTTTGTATCCCCGCTGACCCAGCCGCAAAGTTCAATCCGTTTCTGTACCGCTTCCGGAAGTTTTCCTATGAGCTGTATGAAACTCTCCCGGTCCCGGCCGTCTCCGGCGACTACCAGCCTGAGGTCAGGTCTTTCCCGGTTGAATGCCTGAAAAGCAGCCAGCAGAATATCGAGGCCCTTGTGGTGGATATCAAGCCGGCCAAGGTATAAGAGGTAATCTGTCTCAGACGGGGTGCACTGCAGCAGGGCATCAGGGGCCCCGTTTGAAAGCACCTCAATGCGGGCCCCTTCTCCGAGCGTGTATTTTTCGAGCGTCTGCGCAGAGACCGTGATGATTTGACGGTATCTGCGAGGCCTGAAGCGCTCGAAACAGTAAAGAACCAGAGCAGAAACAGGGTTGTATTTTTCAAAATATTTTAGCCCGGTATAGCCCTGAATCTGGAGGGTGAGCGGTCTCTTTCTGAAGCTGTCCAGAAAGGTCGGGATTGCCGGTGAGAACTCTTCGACTATGACGTCATACTCGTCCCCGTGTTCCCTGACAAATTGTGCAGCCCTTAAGGCATAGGACAAAAGCGTTGTAGTCAGGTGTCTGCTTTCGCTGCCGACGAAGAGGTGGCGGAGGCCTTCGATCATGCCATCCCGAGCTCCCGGATATCTCTTGCAGAGGAGGGTAATGTCATGCTTCTCCCTGAGACGGGAATATATCTGGTAAGCCCGTTCGCCGACCCCGCCGATACCGAAATAGTCCCCGTGGCTTTCATAAAGGAGATGGAGTATCTTCAGTCTGGATATCTGCTGTCTGTCCATGGTCTCTGCAATTTTAACATACTGGCGGCAATCAGCTGTTTGCTAACAAAATGTGTCACGATAATGATAAAATATATACAAAAGACTTTACTTATTGGCAGGCTGCTGCTGCAATCGGGTTGTGATAAACAATAAATACGTCGGGCATGAAATATGCTTTTTTAATATTTATGGGTTATGAGGCATGTTTTCCGGCAGAAGAAGAGGTGATAATGAAGTCCTCACACAGAGATGATTATCCGTTATTTCCCTGGAGTTCCGTAAGGGCAGGGGCGTTTGCCCTGGCTTTTGTGACCTGCTTCCTGCTCTTTGTTCCTAAGTCCTTTGCCCTGAACGTCTCCCCTGTGGCTGCGCCATTAAACCCAGCCTTTGTGAGATATCAGCAGAACCTGGGGCTTCGGACACAGGAAGGCTCCCTGAAACCGCAGGGCCTGCCTTCTGTAAGAGGCGGCGGATATATTCCTTCGCCCGTTGACCGGTCCCACCTGAAAGGACGGTCCGGGACTGCAGTTCAGACCTTGAACAGGGCAATACTTCCGCTGGCCATTCTCCCTGCGAGCTATGATCTCAGGACCGACAACCGGGTGACCCCAGTCAAAGACCAGGGTGCGTGCGATGCAGGCTGGGCCTTTGCCGCCTTCGGTTCTCTTGAGTCGGTACTTATGCCTGCGGAGACCTGGGATTTTTCCGAGAACAATCTCCTGAATGAAAACGGTTTTGGTTTTGGGCATTGCAGTGGCGGCAACGGGGATATGGCGACTGCCTATCTTGCCCGCTGGGCAGGTCCGGTTCTGGAGAATGACGACCCCTATGATCCTGACCCGAATGCCTCACCCACAGGGCTTACAACTCAGAAACATATACAGGAAGCGCTTGTTATCCCTCAACGGGTGGATGCGCTCGACAACGACCTCGTCAAACAGGCCATAACAGCTTATGGTGGTGTAATGGCAAGCTATTTTACAGATCCTCCGGAATTTACCAATTATAACTATTCACAGAAGTGCTTTAGAGACCATTCATACGGACTGCCCTGTTCGTATTACTATCCGATTCTCGAGTTTTCTAATCATTATGTGACCATTATCGGATGGGACGATACCTACCCGGTCGAGAACTTCTGCAGCCCATCGGTTCTCTGCAATCCTCCTCCTTTACCGGGCGCTTTCCTCGCAAAAAACAGCTGGGGTACCGCGCTTATGGGTGGGGACGGGTTCTTTTATATTTCCTATTACGATGTAAATCTTGGGATGGCCGATCCCAGTTATGTCTTCAGCCGGGCAGAGTCGCAGGATTTCTATAATGAAATATACGACTATGATTTTCTCGGCATGACAGCCCCCAATATCGGATATTCGAATGATACCGCTTGGATTTCAAATGTATTTACGGCAACAGCATCAGGCAAGCCCCTTGTCGCCGCCAGCTTCCATACTCTGGCGCTGAATTCAGCATACAGCCTCAATGTATATACCTGGAACACAGCCGACACTGGCCCGATAGTCGGAGAGCCTGTTTTTGACGCACCGCTTGCCGGGTCGTTTCTATTGCCGGGGTATCATACGGTGGAGTTTCCGAATGCAGTGCCGATGGCTGCCGGCACAAAATTTTCTATTGTTGTTCAGTTGACAACGCCGGGCTATAATTTCCCGATCGCGTCAGATGATTTATCTGCAGATGCTGTTGCCGGTGAAAGTTTTATCAGCAGCAATGGCACGGATTGGACCGATTTGACAAGTTCTTCCCCTGGTGCCAACGTCTGTCTCAAGGCCTTTGCAGGAGATACTTTTCCGGTATCCCTTGACGCATCTTTTGAAGGGCTCTCGATTATTGTCGACTCAGTGCCCTTCACCATGCCTCAGGCCCTGAACTGGGTTGCAGGCTCAGTTCATACAGTAAATGTTATCTCTCCCCAGAATGATGGGGGGGGGATTCCATACATCTTCATCTCCTGGAGCGATGGGGGTGCACAGAGCCACCAGATAACCGCTCCGTCCTCTCCCGCTACTCTTTCAGCCGTGTTCCTGCCATGTACCCAACGGCCGGCAAAGAACGTGAGGAGTTCCCTGCTCTATCCCTATGTTACCCTGCAGGCTGCCTATGACGATGCAGCTGAAACACTTAATGATGATACGCTTCTGCTTTATTCCCTGAGTCCGGCCCAGTCGCTGGATCTTGGCCGCGATATTTCGATTGTTCTTAGCGGGGGGTACAACTGCGGCTTTGGAAGTATGGCCTTAGACCCCTATACATCTCTCCAGGCACTGACGGTCAGCAACGGGACGGTCACGGTGGAGAATATCATTCTGAATTAAGGAACATTATTAAGGAACAGGGAGGTGAATCATGATGGGTAAGGTATTCAGTACTCTGGTCGTCAGTTTCCTGGTGGCGGTCTTTTTCCCGTTCACCTCGACTGCGGCTGACCTGCCAGGGGAAGTTGTCCGGTCTATTAACCCGCCTGTTCCCCTGATAGCCTTGCCCTATGACGAGCCTTTCAGGATAGACCCCCCTCAGATTATCTCGACCCTCGGGTTGATGGATGCAACAACCGCAATTATAACCGTTAGCTATGTTCCGGCCGATGGAGCAAACACATGGGGCGATACGTGCACAGCCTGGCCTGCCAATGCCCAGGCTGCTTTTGAATATGCCGCAAGTTTATGGGCAACACAGATCAGCTCGTCTGTCCCGATTGTTATCGAGGCCTGCTGGGCATCCAATTTTACAGGAAATGTTCTTGGGCATGGAGGCGCAACCGGCAATTATTACGGAGGGGGCATTGGTATGCCTACGACGAACACCTTCTACCCTATTGCCCTGATTAATGCTGTGCGAGGGGACGATACACTGAACGACTCTGAGCCGGAGATTGCGGTTGCCTTTAATATGAATTACACCTGGTATCACGGCACTGACGGGAACACACCTTCCGGCCAGCTTGATTTTGTCAGCGTTGTGCTTCACGAGATCGGGCATGGACTCGGTTTTCTGGGGAATATGAGGATTACCGACGGACTTGGCAGTTGGGGCTGGGGAGCGTCTTTGCCCACGACATACGACCGTTTTACTGAAAACGGTGCAGGCCAGAGCCTTATCAATACTGCTCTTTTCCCAAATCCCTCTGCGGGACTTGCAGCACAACTAACCGGTGGAAGTATCTACTTCGACGGCCCGAACGCGAATGCAGCGAATACTGCCAATGGCCAGGGGCCTGCCAGGCTCTACGCCCCCGCAACCTGGAGTTCCGGTTCGAGTTATGCGCACCTGGATTACAACACCTATAACAATTCTGAAAATGCCCTTATGGTATATGCCATACCGTCCCATACTGCCCGCCACAGTCCCGGGCCGGTTACCCTCTGCCTGTTTAAGGACATCGGCTGGACAGTTCCGGCAGTATGCGATACGATAGCCCTGAGCAGTTATGCCCAATCCGTTGCCTATTCCGGCTATTCCGGCTCCATGAGTGTCATCAATGGCCGCTGCTGCGACTGGACAGCGGTCAGCAATAATGCGTCGTGGCTGCATGTGACAGCCGGTTCTTCAGGCAAAGGGAATGGCACGGTCAACTATTCCGTGGATTCCAACCCCACAGTATCTGAACGCACAGGCACACTGACTATAGCAGGTCAGACCTTTACCATTACTCAGGCTGCCAATCTGCCGCCGGTTGCCGAGTTTACTTTTTCACCGCTTACATCAGGAATCGTACCGCACAATGTCTCTTTTACCGATACGTCAGCAAATGCAACTTCCTGGGCATGGGACTTTGGCGATGGAGGCACCAGTTCAGCCAGGAATCCATTTCATACCTATCAGGCAGCCGGGACAGGCACATATACCGTTACCCTGACAGTAAATGGCGGGGCCGATTCAGTCTCTCATGATGTGACGGTTTCATTGTCCGCCTGCGCGAATACTATCGCCAGGCTCCAGCTATTGAACGCTACGGCCAGTTCTCTTCTTGAAGCCTACTCCCTGGTGGTGAACGACGGGGAGACTATTTCGGTCCAGGCAATACCCCAGTCAGGGCCTTTTTCATTTACCGAAGACAGGCCTGTAACGCTGGCGGGTGGGTACGATTGTGAATATTCGGGCAACAGACTTTACACCGTGCTGAACGGCCTTATCACCATCTCCGGGAACGGCTCAGTTTCAATGGACAGGTTTATTATTCAGTGATAAAGTCCCGTGAAGGGAGTGGGCAGGCATTTCCGATAGACAGTCGGTTGCTGATTGTGGTATAACGTAGTATTAGCAGGTGGGGGTAGCTTTGGTCATGTCCCGGCGTGATATATGCTGACATGAGCATTTGATTAATAAAAAATAATAGTAAAACACTATGGGGTTTAGTATAATATTAAATAAGAGTAACAGGCAGTGATAGCTGGTAGATTGCTGCTTTTTGGGTCTGGTTCTTGTGAATAGTATGTTTTTGTAGGGCAAAACCTACAGAAATATCCGAAAAACTTACAGCCCAATAAGTTCCTGACTTATGTGACTGCTTGATTTTATATGGTAATATATTTCTGTTGGATGCGACTTTACCAAAAATATAGAGGCGTTGTCTCTAAAAAAATTATATTTATTGCCGAGAGGAGGTATCTCAGAACAGGGGACCAAAGTTTTTTTGGGATGTGATATCTTTAAAAACGTATTTTCCAATTATGGAAAGGAGAAAAAAATGAAGAAAATGATGGTAGCAATGTTGTCAGTAGTGATGATAATGAGTTTTGCGGGGGCGGCACTGGCTCTTGGAAGTTCGAAGCTGATCGTAAAAAATAGCGGTGGGACTTCAGATGTGTTCAAGGTTACTGACCTTGGAGAGGCAGTTCTTGGTGGTACCGGCGGAACTGCTGGAACGAGAGATATCTCTATGCAGAATGCTGCAGCGCTTGATAATTTTCCTACAGCGGCTTTTTATCCTATTACGTCAGGACTAAATGCGGCACCTGCATTCCAGGTTATTCCTAAGGGTACTGGGTTCAGCGCTGGAATAAAGGCTCAATTGACAGTGTTTAATACCGACTTTGTGTCAGATCCTGCGAACTACGAAGCGCTTGTGGTAAGAGCTGGCGGCGCAAATGGTTTTTCGATTAATTCATTTGCTAGTGGAACTGGCATGACCGTCAGGCCAATTAATTTCCAGGTTGGTTCTAGCACGAAAATGACCGTTGCATCAAACGGCAATGTAGGTATTGGCACAACGGCTCCTGCATCAGCGCTCCATGTAAACGGCACTATCTCATACACCGGGCTTTCCAATGTTTCAAGCCGGACGTATAAAGACAATATCGAGGCTGTATCTGCAGCGTCTGCAATGAAGATGGTTGCTGATCTTGCACCTGTTTCCTTTACGTATCTCACTGACCCCGACACAAAACATATGGGTTTTATTGCTGAGGATGTCCCTGCACAGATCGCGACAAAGGATCGCAAGGGAGTTATGGTTACGGAAATCATTGCTGTTCTTACAAAGGTTGTTCAGGAGCAGAACAAGACAATTGAGACCTTGGCTGCAAAGGTCGATATGCTTGAGAAGTCATCTGTCAAGTAAATTTCCCTTAGACTTAAAGTTTTATCTAAAAGGTTTGCTATTCGTTTCCACGAATAGCAAACCTTTTTTTATTCCAATAGTATCCTTTCTGCCTGACGCATAACATGCCATGAAAGAACAGACAAAGACTGTCGCCATCCTGCAATCCTGCTATATCCCCTGGAAGGGTTACTTTGATTTGATCAATATGGTGGATGAGTTTATACTATACGACGACATGCAATATACGAGAAGGGACTGGCGAAACAGAAATATAATAAAAACACCCACTGGTCCGCTGTGGCTTACTATTCCTGTTGAAGTAAAGGGTAAATACTTCCAGAAGATCAGCGAAACAAAAGTTTCAGCTAATAGCTGGCGAGAAAAGCACTGGAAAGCGATATGCCATAATTATTCAAAAGCAAATTTTTTCAAGGATTATGCTGCACTTTTTGAGGATTTATTCCTTGGAAGTCAGGAGGCATATCTGAGCCTTATTAATTATAGGTTTATCACCGCAATAAACGAATGCCTCGGTATAGATACAAAGATAACCTGGTCAAGCGATTATACGCTTATCGAAGGGAAAACAGATCGTCTGATAGATATTTGCAAGCAGGCAGGAGCCGGTACTTATGTTTCAGGTCCTGCAGCGAGAGGATATATTGATGAGGAGCTTTTCGAAAAAGAGGATATCAGGCTGGTATGGATGGATTATTCAGGATATCCTGAATATCAGCAGCTCTATCCGCCCTTCAGACATGAAGTCAGTATTGTCGATCTCCTCTTCAACGAGGGGTCTAATGCTGTGCAGTATATGAAAACAATTTCTTGTTTGAAAAAGGTCTAAAGGTGAAACTATCTGTTGTAGCAACGTTATATCAATCTGCTCCACATCTCAGGGAGTTTTACGATCGGATATCGGAAATTGCAAATAGAATAACTTCTGATTACGAAATCATCCTCGTTAATGACGGCTCGCCAGACAATTCTTTGGATATTGCGTTGGGAATCTTTGCTCAGGATGCCAGAACTCAGATAGTTGATCTTTCAAGAAATTTTGGCCATCACAAGGCGATGATGACAGGGCTTTCCCATGCCCGTGGAGAGTTTGTTTTTCTGATTGATTCCGATTTGGAAGAACCACCTGAGATTCTTGAGGTGTTTTGGAAGGAGATTCAATCCTCCGAAGATACTGACGTTGTCTACGGCCAGCAGAAATCAAGGAGAGGGAATTGGATTGAGAGGATTAGCGGCAGTTTATTTTATAAGATGTTCAATTGGTTTTCGTATATAAAAATTCCTGAGAATATCCTGACAGCAAGGCTGATGAAAAGAGACTATGTGGACGCATTAATTAAGTTTAGGGAGCAGGAGCTCTTTCTCGCCGGTGTTTGGGCTTCAGCCGGGTTCAGCCAGAAGGCAGTACTTATAGAAAAGATAAGTAATAGCAGAACAACCTATACTCTTTCCAAGAAACTTGCTGTCCTTATCAATTCGATTACATCATTTACAAACCGGCCCCTAATTTACATTTTCTATTTAGGTAGTGTAATTTCTGCGCTATCTTCTGTTTATATAGTCTATCTTGTTTACCGGAAACTGGCACTCGGTTTTTTAGCAGGTTGGACGTCAATAATTGCCTCAATCTGGCTTGTTGGCGGCATGATCATATTCAGTATCGGACTACTGGGTATTTATTTATCCAAGATATTTTCAGAAGTGAAGGACAGGCCGTATACTATTGTTAAGCGACACTATTTCAGGAATAATTCTCATGAATAACTTACTCGCCAGTATTAATAATTACTATTCGGCAAAAATTGAGCGGCATGGTCCAACACCTAATGGTGTCGACTGGAGGAATGAAGAGTCGCAATTGCTGAGGTTTGAACAGGTGCTGAAAATTATCGATGATGATAGGGAGTTCGGCCTCAATGATGTTGGCTGCGGATATGGAAAATTATTTGATTTTATGAAAAAAAATATTTCCAATAAGTTTCTTTATTGTGGATATGACCTTTCTGGGGCGATGATAGAGCAGGCTAAAAGTCTTTATCAGAACAACGACAATTGCTCTTTTATTCAGGTGAAGGATCAGAGTGCCTTTGCGGTAGCCGACTATACGGTTGCGAGTGGAATTTTCAATGTCAAGCAGGACTGTGCAGATGAAGAATGGCGCGAGTATATTATCGAAACTCTTCTCCGCATGAACAGTGCCAGCAAAAGAGGCATGGCATTTAATTGTCTTACGAGTTATTCAGACAGACATTTGATGCGGGCTGATCTCTATTATGCGGACCCGTGCGGGTTTTTTGATTTCTGCAAGAAGAATCTATCAAAAAAAGTAACACTGCTCCATGATTATGACCTGTATGAATTCACGATCCTGGTGAAAAAGGACTGAGCGCATGTCCAGGATTATAATCTTCGGCACCGGACAGATCGCAGAATTGGCTCATTACTATTTTCTGCATGACACCGCGCATGAAGTTGTTGCTTTCACGGTCGATAAGGCTTTCAATACTGCTGGTCCCTTTCAGGGACTTCCGGTCCATGACTTTGAGGATATCGAAGAGGCGTACCCTCCGCAAGAGTATAAAATGTTTATTGCGCTCAGTTATGCAAAGGTGAACAGAGTGCGGGCGCAAAAATACGCAGAAGCAAAGGCGAAGGGTTATGGTCTGACGAGTTATGTCAGTTCTAAGGCGACGATATTTGATAATGTTGAGGTCGGCGATAATTGCTTTATTTTGGAGGATAACACTATACAGCCGTTTGTGAAGATTGGCAATAATGTCACTCTCTGGAGCGGCAACCATATAGGCCATCATTCACGGCTTGGGGATCACTGCTTTGTATCATCTCATGTCGTTATTTCAGGTGGTGTGGCAGTAGAAGCGTATTGTTTCCTTGGTGTTAATGCTACCTTGCGCGACCATATTACAATTGGCAGAGAATGCGTCATTGGCGCGGGGGCACTTATTCTTCAGGATACACAGGAAAAGGGTGTTTACATGGCTGAGCCCTCCGCACTTTCGCGTGTGCCAAGCGACCGATTAAGGCGGGTATAGTTGTGAAGTGGAGAAAACTCGGGCATATTTTTGAGCCGGCGAATAATTACTTGTGGATGCAAACACATGCGTCTAATCCTGTTGCAGTGCATATAGCAGGCGATGCATACAGAATCTATTTCAGCTGCAGGGACAAGACTAATGTCTCAAGTATCGGGTATATTGACATCGACTTGAAATCACCATTTAAAATCGTGAGCATATCAGAAGAGCCTGTATTGGGTCCTGGGGATTTGGGCACATTTGATGATTCCGGTACTTCGCTTTGTAACATTATCAGGGTAAAAGGAGTTCAGTATCTATATTACTTGGGATGGAATCTATCGGTCCTAGTTCCATGGCGCAACAGTATCGGAATGGCAGTATATAATGAGCCAGCAGGAAAGTATGAGAAGATAAGGAATGCACCTATTATGGACAGATCTTCTATCGATCCTTTTTCCCTTTCGTACTGTTTTGTTATGCAGGATAACGATATATTTAGGATGTGGTATGGCTCGAATCTATCATGGGGGAAAGACCGAAAAGATATGGCGTATGTTATTAAGTATGCTGATTCTAATGATGGCATTGATTGGCGGAGAGACGGGGATATCTCATTGAATTTTAACAATGATGCCGAATATGCATTGGCCCGACCCTGTGTAATAAAGGATGGTCACGTATATAAAATGTGGTATTCATACCGGGGATTGTTTTACCGAATTGGTTACGCTGAATCAAAAGACGGCATCAACTGGAATCGAAAGGACGAATTAGTCGGGATTGATGTATCTCAAAGTGGTTGGGACAGTGAAATGATTTGTTATCCGAATATTTTTGACCACAATGGGCAAAGATATATGCTTTACAACGGTAATGGCTATGGGAGAAGCGGATTTGGGCTGGCGGTTCTTGATCATGACTGATAATTTTCAGCAAAGATGATAGTGTATATCCCCTTCAATAAACCCTACATGACAGGAAGAGAGCTGAATAATATCAGTGTGGCTCATAATAATCTCCAATTGTCCGGAGGCGGACCGTTCACTGGGAAATGTCAATCATGGCTGGAGGATCGTATCGGCTGTTCCAAGGCATTGCTGACCCATTCCTGCACTGCTGCTCTTGAAATGGCTGCGATGCTCATCGGAATTCAGCCGGGGGATGAAGTCATTATGCCTTCCTATACATTTGTTTCTACGGCGAATGCCTTTGTGCTTCGCGGCGCCGTTCCAGTCTTTGTAGATATTCGCCCAGATACACTGAATATTGACGAAAATAAAATCGAGGCGGCTATTACCGGCAAAACAAAGGCTATCGTTCCCGTGCATTATGCAGGTGTATCATGCGAAATGGACACGATTATGGCAATCGCCGGCAAACACAATTTGTTTGTTATTGAAGACGCAGCGCAGGGTATATTGTGTCGTTATAAGGGGAAGCCTCTTGGCAGTATAGGACATATGGCGGCATTGAGTTTTCACGAAACAAAAAACATAATGTCCGGGGAAGGTGGGGCCTTGCTGATCAATGATAAGTCATGGATTGAACGAGCTGAAATCATTTGGGAAAAAGGAACCGACCGCAGTAAGTATTTTCGGGGAGAAATTGACAAGTATACATGGGTGGGTGTTGGCTCATCGTATCTGCCGAGCGAACTGACGGCTGCGTTTCTATGGGCACAGATGGAGGAGGCAGGAAACATAACGAGAATGAGGCTGGATATATGGAATTTGTACCATGACTGTTTTGAATTGCTTGAACAGGAAGGATGCCTGCATCGTCCTTGCGTTCCGGCAGAATGTTCCCATAATGCCCACATGTATTATTTGCTTCTTCCAGGCCTGGCGTCGCGGACGGACTTTATTGAGCATCTTAAGACAAAAGGCGTAAATGCCGTTTTCCACTATGTGCCGCTGCACAGTTCCCCGATGGGGCTGAAGCATGGCCGCGTCTCCGGGCAAATGACTATTACTGACAGTGTCAGCGAGCGCCTTGTAAGATTACCGCTATGGGTGGGCATGGGTGACAGGTGGGCAGAGGTAGGAAAACATGTGGTCAGCTTTTTCAGGTAATTAGGTTTTAAAACGTTAACATATATGCAGCGCAGTACACGTTTAATCAATCTTTCTTATAAATCTGCCTTCGCCTTGTACTGCCTGCTTGTTGCTTTGGTTTTACTTCCCCCGGTGCTTCGTGGTCATGTAATATCCCCCTTTAATAACGATGTTGAACTCGGCATACAGGGAATGGATAAGGATTCCAGTATATCGAACCGTAAGTTCAGCGACTATAACTACCAGTTCATTCCCGAGACGTATCAGCATATGCAAGGCATGCATAAAAAGTGGATATCGTCATGGTCTCCACGGGGAGAACTGGGACGACCGATGTTTCAGGGTGCACTGGGCCAGGCCTATCTGCTGTCCAACCTGCTTTTGCATATTACGGCGAATCCTTTTGCGTTTCATACGGCGTATGCACTTCTGCTTATATTTCTGAGCGGCACATTCTTTTTTCTCTTTCTTCGGGAGATGGGTCTCAATCCTATTGCATGTTTTACCGCCGCGGCAGGCTTTTCCACAAGTCCACTGATGTTCTACTGGATTTCATTCGGGGTTTTTTTATCGACATTCTGCTGGACCCTTGCGGTATTATGGCTGGTTGCCCGTTTTGTACGAACGCCATCTGCCTGGAATTGGGTGGGGCTGGTTTTTTCCGCATATAGTCTGTTTGCGACCGGTAATCCCCAATCGGTCGTATTGTCCTGCTATTTTCTTGCCATATTCTCAGTGACCATTATTGCAGGAAACCGCTGGGAACTCCGCAGGAAATTAGTGGTGGTGTCGTGGCTGGGGTTGGCCGTTCTGATGGGTATGATAGCCTCGCTCCCGGCATATCTTGATATCTATATCGCGGCAAAAAATTCAGCCCGTTTAAATGTAGGGGACTCTTATTTTGTGAAAGTGCTGCCGAGTATCAATAGTCTTTCTGATTTCGGCAACTTTGTTAAACTTTTTTTTGACCCGTATCTCCCGGGTAATCCTATTTCTGAAGAATATCCTTTTCGTTATGAGGGAATAAGTCTTACCCCTGTGTTTTGTATGCTGTTTCTGCTTTCCTTCGGAGTCAGCCTGAAAAGAAAGATCTGGGGTTGGCAGGCGTTTGTCTTTTTTTGTTTCGTGACGACTCTGTGGCCGGCGGCATATTTGGTGCTCGTCCACTATTTTGGCTTCAGCCTTTCAAGAATGCAGACGCTGGGTATTGGCCTCATACCATGTTTCATTGCAATTGCCTATACGATCGATGAGATAGTTTCGGTCCATCGCCTGAACGCATCAACAAAACCGGCGGTTATTCTTGCGACCTTCCTTATAGGGGCGCTGATGATGAATTATGGGCTCAGCAATCATGATCAGCTCTCCATCTTCCGTATTTCTGTTGCGTTGATTGTACTCATTGGTGCCGCAGTTTTTATTATTACAAGAAGCCAACCGCTGTTATGTATCTTAGTGGTTATAACCGCGCTGGCGTATGGCAAACCCCTTCTTCTCTTTCGCCCATTGGATAAGATTTCAACAGCTTCAAGTCTTACAATGGCTGTAAAAGATGCATTGCCGGAAGGATCTCGCTATGCATTTGCAGGACAGACTCCCCTCCTTCCGCCTAACATGGAGTCCCTGCTCGGCTTGCAGAGTATTCATACATATAATTCTCTGTCCTCCAGAAACTATCAGCAGTATATAAAAGGTCTGGGCGGAGAAACGCGGGTGTATGGACGACATTCGCGTTTTATTGCGGGGGATCGCGTGACGGAGAAAGAAGCCTTCAGCTATTCCGGAATCGGCGTTGTCCTCTCCCCCGGAGCGATCCAGGATGCCGGCTTGCGGCTGATAGGCCAGCAAAGCGGACTGCATATGTACAAACCTGTCCGGGAACCTGTTTTATTCGCGCAGCTGACGGTAAACTCTGGAATTGATGAAGCCAGGGTTTTCCTGCGTGGCCCTGTCTATGAACAGCCGTCGCTAGAAGCGCGGCGCCTTGAAAAGGCCGATGACTATCAGAAGTATCAAGTTACTGATTATCCCGGGTCAACTACTCTTTTCATTAGTCAACAGTACCACCCTTTATGGAAGGCAAAAACGGATATGGGGCCTGCGACGACGGCCCTGGTTAATGATTTTTTTCTGGGAGTTAATGTCCCTGCTGGTGCTCACTGGGTTACAATCGAATACTGTCCTTATGTGTATTGGTCCTTTATTCCCCAAATATTGTTTCTATTGGCAGCTGCGGTTTATATAGTGCTGCTTGCTCGAACTCGCTTTAGAAAAGAACAATACAGCAGTGTGTAAAATTTTTTGGCGCTCATCATGTTATTATTGGGCAATAACGGTAAGCGTGTCGTGACTGCAAGGGGAGGCTTGACCATGTCAGCTGATCAGAATATCAGAGAACTTCAGATAATAATTCTCCTTGCATTTTGCATGGTTGGTTTTACCTTCCTCCTTCAGGGTAATGTCGGCATTAATTTGGCTGACGAAGGCTTCCTTTGGTACGGTGCCTTGCGAACCGGGCTGGGTGATATCCCGATCAGAGATTTCAATTCATATGATCCGGGCAGATATTTCTGGACGGCATTGTGGATGAAAGTATTCGGCAACGGCATTCTTTCATTCAGAATGTCCGGTGCCATATTTCAGTTTCTCGGCCTGGCCTGCGGCTTGCTCGCGTTGTCGCGGGTCATCAAGTCACGCCTGCTCCTGCTCCTGGGAGCGGTGCCGCTGCTATTATGGATGTTTCCCCGCCATAAGATATTTGAGCACAGCATATCCATGATCCTTGTATGCATGGCCGTGCTGTTGTATGAACAGCCTACCCTGCGGCGGTATTTCATCAGCGGCGTTCTTGTTGGCCTGGCGGCCTTTTTTGGCAAAAACCATGGTCTGTATTCTTTTACCGCTTTCCTGGCGATTATAGTTTTCCTCCGGTTTAAGTTGGCAGAGGACCATTTGCCGAAGAAATTATTGTACTGGGTTTGCGGTATGGTCCTTGGTTTCCTTCCGGTCGTTCTCATGATAATGTTCGTCCCTGGCTTCGCGCGAGCTTATTGGGAAAGTATAATGTTTCTCTTTAATCTGGGGGGTACCAACATCCCGCTGCCGGTTCCCTGGCCCTGGCTGGCAGATTTTAATCGTGGAAGTCTTGTCAGTGCAATACGGCAGACTATGTCAGGAGTCTTTTTTTTAGCAATGCCGGTCTATTTTGCCGGTGCTTTAATGTATATGATTGCTGCGGATGCCCGGAAATTAAGACATGCTGCTGTTTTTGTTGTTTCCGTTCTCGTGGGGATTCCGTATATGCATATGGCCTTTTCGCGGGCGGACATCCCTCATCTTGCACAGGGCATACATCCTTTTCTGTTGAGTGTCCTCGCTCTCCCGCTGCTGCAGCGCAAGCGTTATGCAGTAACAGGAGTTGCTATCCTTCTGTCGATGCTGTCATTGCTCTCCGTTGGGTTAATAAGCCCTTATTACTTTTATGCTGCTCAGCAGCCCGATAAGTTTATTGCTTATGAAGTTCGCGGAGATAAGATATTGATGGACCCCCAAGCCGCGGGGGTGATTGCAACAGTCGAAAAGATACACAGAGAACTTGTAAAGCCGGGAGAGCAACTTCTGATTGCCCCTCACTGGCCGATGTTTTACGCGCTCCTGGACAGAAAGGCCCCTCTCAAAGAGACTTATTTCCTGTTTTTGAAGCCGCACGAACTGCAACGCGGGATGATCGATGCATTAAAGACTCAAAACACAAGGTGGGTTATTCTTGGTGATATTGCGCTCGATGGTCGAGATGATCTGCGCTTCAAGAACACCCATCGGCTGTTGTGGGAGTATTTTGAAAAGGAATTTCAACAGGTCACGTATGATGGTCTTCCCTCGAATTATCGACTGCTGAAGAAGAAACCGGACTGACCGGCTTCCGCGGATACAGTAAGGATAAAATGCGCAGCGGATGCCCGTTGCATGGTGTCTCCGGCTCTTGTAAATTGACTGTGCTAACGTTAAAATATAGCCATTGTTTTGAAAATCTGCAAAACCAGAGGTTATTTTGTTGGATACGCATGTAGTGTGGCATCAGGGTGAGGTAACAAGAAGCGACAGGAACGCCAGGAATGCTCATCAGAGCGGCCTTTTCTGGTTTACCGGCCTCTCTGCCTCAGGCAAGTCAACCATAGCCCATGCCGTCGAAAAGGAACTGTTTGATAGAGGCATCAGGGTATACGTCCTTGATGGCGACAATGTACGGCATGGCCTGAATGCCAATCTCGGCTTCAGTGCTGAGGACAGAAAAGAGAATATGCGCCGCATTGCGGAAGTTGCAAGGCTGATGGTCGATGCAGGTCTCGTAGTCCTGGCGGCCTTTATATCACCATTTCGGGAGGACCGCTCGGCCGTTCGAAAGATATTCAGCAATGACAATTTCGCTGAAATCTATGTAAAATGCGGTCTTGAGGAATGTGAAAAACGCGACCCCAAAGGCCAGTACAAGAAGGCGAGGGCTGGCATCATAAAAAATTATACCGGCATCTCAGCCCCCTATGAAGAACCTGAGTCCCCCGAGCTGATTGTGGACACTGAAAAGCTGTCATTGGAGGACTCGGTCAAAGCTATCATGAGGTTTATCGAAGGCAAAGGGTTTCTGCTGACATGAGCAGATTACCTTCCCTGGGTATATTAATCCCCGGGCGGTGGCATTCTTCTCCAGTGGACAGAGTTCTGGCGCGACATGCTCAGTAAAATTCATCTGTTGTTTAACGGATTCCTCGGATTTATTGCCATTGTGTATCATCGAAGGTCGTTGATAGTCGAAATGGCCAAGCGTGATATTTCGAGCCAGCATATAGGTTCGCTGCTCGGTTTTTTCTGGACCTTTGTAAATCCCCTGATCATGATCTTTATCCTCTGGTTTGTCTTCAGCTTTGGGTTTAAGACAGTTCCGAGAGGAAATATTCCCTTTGTCGTGTGGTTAACTGCCGGCATGTGCATATGGAACACGTTTGTTGAGGTCGTGAATGGTGCGACGGCTTCTATCATCAGCAATCCCCATCTGGTTAAGAAGATCGTATTCCCTCTCAGTATCCTTCCGGTTACAAAACTGGTGGGCTCTTTTGTTACTCATGTTATTTTTCTTGTGCTCCTCGTTCTGCTGATTATCCTGCAGGGACTGCCGTTCAGTTTCTATTGGTTCCAGGCATTTTATTATTTTATTGCCATGAGTATTCTTGCTCTGGGGGTGGGGTGGATTACGTCTTCAATCAATGTTTTTGCGAGGGACACTGCCCAGATAGTGGGGGTGATCATGCAGATCGGCTTCTGGGGTACTCCGATATTCTGGGATCTTGCGATTATGCCCGAGAAATATCAAATATTCGTAAAGCTGAATCCGATGTTCTATATTGTACAGGGATATCGTGAATCCTTTCTCTATGCTGTTCCCTTTTGGTACCATTGGCAGATGATGCTCTACTATTGGGGGGTGACAGGCTTTGTATTCGTTCTCGGCGCCATAATATTTCTAAGACTCCGGCCCCATTTTGCAGATGCATTATGATACAGGGGAATGTGCGACTCGATAACCATGAAAGATCATGGGGAATTGGATGCAGGGGAAGTGAACTGACTCCCTCCCGTAAGGTAACATATATAAGTGAGATTCAAGCGCCGGCAGAGAAGTGCATCCGTGGAAAAGCTGCCGCATGGATCGTAAGACCCTATGAACAGCGGGCACCAGGAACTAATACATAAGTGATATATCCATATGAATACTAATTCCCAGACGCCGGCCTCCAGTCCCGGAGTTCCATCCGCGGATTCACGATTAATTCCCGAAATAGCGATTTCCGTAAAAAACGTTAGCAAGAAATACCGTCTTTATGACACTCCCAAGGACCGCCTGAGAGAAGCTCTCAATCCTTTTCGCAAGAAATATCATCGCGATTTCTGGGCACTGCAGGATATTTCCTTCGAGATTGCAAAAGGGGAAACGGTGGGGATTATTGGCAGAAACGGAAGCGGAAAGTCCACACTTCTGCAGATCATATGCGGAATATTGCAGCCAACAGAGGGTGCAGTCAGTGTTCGCGGGCGAATATCAGCCTTGCTGGAACTCGGGTCTGGATTCAATCCCGAATTTACCGGGAAACAGAATGTGTATATGAACGGGGCTTTGCTGGGGTTGACAAACGAAGAGGTGGCCGAGAGGTTTGACGCTATTGCTGAATTTGCGGACATCGGCGGCTTTATTGATCAACCGGTGAAGACCTATTCAAGCGGCATGTATGTCCGGCTTGCCTTTGCTTCGGCAATTCACGTGGATCCGGATATTCTTATTATTGATGAGGCGCTGGCAGTTGGCGACGAGGCGTTTCAGCGGAAATGTTTTTCCCGGCTCCATCGCATGCAGGAGGATAATCGAACTATTTTGTTTGTATCTCACTCAGCATCGATGGTGGTGGAGTTATGCAAAACTGCACTGTTATTTGACCATGGGAAGATGCATCTGAGAGGGACTCCAAAGCACGTTGTGTCTCTTTATCATAGACTGATATACGGTCCGCAGGATAAAATCCGGGGGTTATTAGATACCCTCGGTGGAGATATTTCCCGGAATGGCATGTCCATAACACCTCAGAATGCGACTGAAACGGTCCAGTCCGGACAGGACGGTCAGGCTTATTATGACCCGAAGCTGCTCCCCCAAAGCACTATTGCCTATGAGTCAAGGGGGGTGACCATATGTTGTCCCCAAATTACAACAAACGGCGGCGACGTTGTAAATGTTTTGGTCCATGGCGACGAGTACCTGTATTCCTTTGAGGTTCATTTCGAGGAGGCCGCTCAGAAGGTTAGATTCGGAATCCTTTTTAAGACAACCACCGGTCTTGGACTCGGCGGGATGTCGTCGCACGAGCCCCATAAAGGAGTCCCAAGCATCGACCGTGGAGCCAGGTTGCGTTTGCAATTCAGATTCAAGTGTTCTTTTCTTCCTGGTGTTTATTTTTTAAATTCCGGCGTAATGGGTGTCATTGACAGTGCTGAGGTGTTTTTGCATAGAATTGTCGATATATGCATGTTTAGAGTCCAGCGGGCAGAGAACTTCGTGGCAACCGGCATCATTGATTTTTCTGTGAATAGCACAGGACCTGAGATAACAGCCGTCAATGCCCGTGAAACGGCAACCGATGTCTAAATCAAAGGCCATTTGCATACTGGGCATGCACCGGAGCGGAACGTCTGCTGTGACACGCCTGGTAAATCTCTGTGGCGCCTATCTGGGGGAGGAGAGTATCCTCATGCCGCCGGTGCCCGGTATCAACCCTGAAGGCTTCTGGGAAAGAAATGACATTTTTGAACTGACCGAAAGTCTCATGAGAAAATTCAAGACAGGCTGGGACACAGTCCTGCCTTTGCCGGATAACTGGCAGGCATCGCCGGAGATAGTACTTCTGAAAGAGCAGCTCATAAAGCTGATCATCGGAAATTTTCAGAACCATGCCTTGTGGGCGTGGAAAGATCCCCGCTCCATGTTGCTTTTCCCGCTGTGGGAGAAAGTTCTTGCCGATCTGGATATCGAAGTCTGCTGTATTTTTGTCATCAGGAACCCTCTTGATGTCGCGAGGTCTCTTGAAAAGAGAAATGCCTTCTCTGTCGAGAAAAGTCTGGGTATCTGGTTTAATTATAATATTCAGGCCCTCCGTTCGATTCGCAATGTAAAGACAGCCTTTATCTCCTATGAGAAGCTTTTTGCAGACAGCGGATATGAACTTGATAAATGCGCAGAAATATTGGATATTGTTTGGCCAAACTGTGGCCGGGAGGTCAATGACGCGATCAAAACATTTGTGCGTCCGGATCTTTGTCATAGCATGTCAACAGTAGAAGATCTTGAAAAAATTAATGCCCCCTCTTTCGTTATCGAATTATATGGACACTTGTTGGAGCTGTCACAATCGGGTGTCCGGCCTGATGCAAGAGTATATGCACGCGTTGATGCTCTCTATGAGAGCTTCTCAGCATATGCTTCTTTCTTCGAAGACGATGTGTATTCGCTATGGGACGCCAATCAGAAGATATCCGGTCTCAATTACCGGCTTGCCATGAAAGAGAGGCACGCTGAGACGTTGAACGCTCAAGTCTTTGAAATAAACCAGGAAATTCAAAAATATAATGGACAGCTAACAATCCTGAATTCGCAATTAATGGAGAAAAACCAGGAGATTGCGAGGCTAAAGACAATAGAGGACAGCGCAACCTGGAAAATGGCTAAAACACTCTTGCGGGCTGTCGATGATCAGATACTGCCTCTGTACAGTAAGCGGGGACGCTCTGTCCGATCTCTGATATCAAGGTTGGTTTCTGCCAAAAAACGTCTTGTCGGGATTTCGCAGGCAGATGAAACCGGCTTGAATGAGGCTGCTGTTGAATATTATGCTGCCAGGGATGGGAAGCCCTCAAGAATAAGAAAAATTTCTTTCATGACGACAACATTTGACCAGCAGTCTAAACGATACCGGGTCTATAACCTTATCGAGGAGTTAACGCAACTGGGGATTGAATGTGTTGTTTTTCACGAAACTATCGGCAGTCTGGAGCCTGTTATGGATTCCGACCTGTTGATCGTTTTTCGTGTGCCCTTTTCGGACAAAGTTGGTACTATCATGGAAAAGATCAGAGAAAAAAACATTCCCATTGTTTTTGACGTTGATGATCTCATATTTATTCCTGAATGTATGAAGTATTTTGATGGTCTTCAGTGCATGTCCGCAAGTGTACGGAAGAATTTTATTGAGGTAATCCCGCGATGGAAAGCGACCTTGATACAGTGCGATGCAGTAACCTGTTCCACTGAAACAATCAGTCGTTATGCAGCCGAGCTGGGGAAGGATGCCTTTGTTATAGCGAATACAATTAATAATGCACAGCTCGATCTCTCGGAGCAGCTTTTGCGGAGCAAAGAATATTCAGAAAATGTAAAAATAGGCTATTTTAGTGGTACTCGCACGCACAATAAAGACTTTGAAGAGGTTGCGGATGCCTTATACGAGATCCTGACGGATTTCCCGTCCGTCGAGTTCCATCTGGTAGGTGAGCTTGACCTTGAGGAGAGGTTTTCTGGATTTGGCGATCGTGTTGTCGTGAAGTCCCTGATGTCTCACCTTGATTATATTACGTATAAAGCTGCAATGGACATCAATATTGCTCCTCTGGAATTGAACAATCCTTTTACGGATTCAAAAAGCGAACTTAAAATATTCGAGGCGGCACTTGTTAAAATCCCGACGGTTGCTTCACCGGCCGCTTCGTATAAGGCATGTATAACCGATGGTGTTGATGGATTCCTGGCAGCATCAAAACAGGAATGGTACGACGCCTTGTCGCTGCTCATTGATAATCCTTCTCTCAGAAGAAAAATCGGGGAAACGGCCCAGGAGCAGTTCGTTCGTCGTTTCTCTATCAAGAATGTAATTCCTGAGGTCTTGCGGACCTATGAGGAAATTATCACGCGCCATCGAACAGCGACTGCTTCAATGAAAAAAAAGAGATATCTTCCCGGCAAACTTCCCCGGTTCAGCATTGTAAGCGTTTTGTATAACAAGGAGAAGGAGATCGCTTTTTTTCTTAAGGCCCTGGCAGCTCAGAACTACCCCGGGAACTGCGAAATCGTACTGGTCAACGATAGGACGCGAGATAACTCGGTCAGGGTCGTCCGGGACTTTATGACAACGTTGAACAGCTCTGCAGAAGCGGGGCAGCGCCTTGACGTTAAACTAATCGACAATCCAACTAATATTGGGAACTGCGGGTCGCGCAATATAGGCATTAGGCATGCGGAGGGCGACATTGTTGTAATCATCGATGCAGACTGCATTGTGAATGAAGACTTTCTGTACGCCCATGCGGAAGCTCACGCATATGGCGACGGTGATATTGTTATCGGACCTCTTAATCTTGAGACCAATGGGCAGGATCCGCTTGCTGTTTTACAGGCCTATGAAAAAGATACTGAAAGGATGCTGAAGGATTCCCGGCTGCAGGATCCCATAAATCATCGGAGCTTCCTTAACTGTATAACCAGAAATATTTCCATACGCAAAGAGGTTATCAGCGGCGACCTTTTTGATGATTCTTTTTCTTATTCGGAAGATGAGAGGTCTGGTTTCGGCTGGGAAGATGTCGAAATGGGATATCGTCTGTATAAACAGGGGGCGAGGATAAAATTCACCTCTGAAGCATTCAGCGTTCATATTTCTCATCCTTCTTCGGCAGATGAGAGGACCAAGCCGCTCCGTTCCCTCAGGAACTTCAGGAAATTATATGAAAAGCATCCGGAGCTTTTGCTGGCAGCGCGTCAGTGGACTCTTGACACCTATCAGAAAATCTGTGATTGGGTTGACCAGTTCGGTCATGCGAAGAATGATGACCGGCTCTACCTTGATCATCTCTTCCAGCGCTTTATTCCAGCGCCATTTAATATCGGGAGGCACCGGCGGCTCAAAATATTGACCCATAGGTGGCACTGTGCTCACCAGTACGAACTCTATAAATTGCCGCACGAATTTACCTTGGCGACCGGGACGGGCACCGGCATTACTGACTACTGGGAGTATGACAAGAGACCTTTGCCGCCAAATGCTCAGATGCAGGATATTCGTGAGGTCCGGATTAAAGATTACGATCTGGCGATAGTCCATTTTGATGAAAATGTTCTTGCACCGGAAAACACGAATGGCATCATAGCTCCTGCGTGGGGGTGGGGTGAGACCCTCAAGTGGTTTCGCAAGAATGTGAAGCTCCCGATGGTTGCCGTATGTCACGGGACTCCTCAGTTCCATGGGCAATACAATATTCACTACCGGGAACCTGATCTTATGCAGGTGATCGAGAAAGAGAGGGTGAAGCTGGTAGATTTTATGTGCGATGTACTGGTGATTGCCAATTCTTTTCAGGCCCAGCGGGAGTGGGATTTCAGAAAATCAAAAGTTATCTGGCACGGCTTTGATCCGGCTGAGTTTTATCCCGCCCGGTACGAGAGAGGCATTCTTGCAATGCTTGAGAAAGCCATGCTTAATCGTCCTCACTACAACGGGTATTTTCAATATAGAGAGGTGTTTGACGAATTTCCCGGAGAGTATGCTCCGACAATGCTGCATGTTCCGGAGCCCAACGTCCTGTATGCAAAGAATTCGAACGCTTACGCATATGCCAAGTTCAGGAATTATGTGGATGAAATCCGTCAATATTCCATTTACTTTAATCCGACGCTTCGTTCGCCCATGCCCCGCTCGCGCGGTGAGGCTATGCTGTGCGGATTGGTTACGGTGAGCATGAACAATCACGATGTTGATATGTTCATCAGGAACGGGGTGAACGGTTTTTATTCAAACGATGCGTATGAGTTGAGGGAATATCTCCGGTATCTTCTGAAGAACCCGGAGCAATGCAGGAAAATAGGCCTGGAGGGAAGAAAAACGGCGATGGATATTTTTAATAACGACCGCTACCTTAAGGCATGGGATGATACTATAGCAGAGGTGCTATGATGCCAATAAGCAGGACAATAGTTTTGAGGATAGCGCGTGGTGATGTTTCTCCCCACCATTTGGAGAGGGTGTGCGGAAAGTGTTCCGCGGAATATGTAGTATGTGTGGAATAGCAGGCATTATCGGAAAGCAGGCGTTGCCTCAGGCAAGGATAAAGGCCTGCCTTGCGGCCTTGGGCCCCCTGCTGATTCATCGAGGTCCTGACGACCACGGAGAACATATAGGGAAAAATCACGGATGCATCCATCGCAGGCTCTCGATTGTTGATATTTCGGGTGGCCATCAGCCTATCTACAATGAAGACAGGAGCATTGGACTTGTTTATAACGGAGAGATATATAACTATACCGCACTTCGGGATGATCTGAAGAACAGGGGCTATCAGTTTCATACAAATACTGATACGGAAGTGATATTGAGGGGCTACGAGGAGTATGGGACTGCTTTTTTAAAAGAGCTCAATGGTATGTTTGCCTTCTGCTTATGGGATGACCGGACTGATGTCATTTACCTGGCCAGGGACTGCTTTGGGATAAAGCCGCTGTATGTCTATGAGGATGCCGAGCAGATAATTTTTTCGTCAGAACTGAAAGGGATACTCGGTCTTCCGGGGGTTGATCTTTCTCTGGATGCTGCCGGCATTCAGGATTATCTCACCTTCAGGTATGTTCAGGCCCCGTTCACCTTTTTTGGTAAGATCAGGAAATTGGAATCAGGCACATATCTGGAGATTAAACGCGGCAGATCGGCACAGTTCAGATACTGGGACGTTTCCTATACCGATCCCTATCCGCGCCCTGCACTCAAAGAGGTACAGCAAGAACTGTCCGACCTGCTGCTCTCCGCAGTCAAATCTCAGCTCATGGGTGAGGTCCCCATAGGTGTTCTGTTGAGCGGCGGCATTGATTCGAGCGCAATAGCCTGCCTGATCCATTCCTGCGGGGCACATCTTAAGACATTCAATATCGGGTTCCCCGATATTAACGAATTCGAATTTTCACGTGCAGTTGCCAGGGAATATGGTCTTGAACATATTGAGATCATCACGACACCGGAAGAATTGATGAATAGTGTTGACTCCGTCGTCAGGGCGCTTGATGAACCGATTGCAGATCCTGCCTGTTTTCCTTTGTATATTCTCGCGAGAGAGATAAAAAAACATGTTACCGTCGTTCTGTCAGGAGAAGGTGGGGACGAACTTTTTGGGGGCTATCTGCAATACAGGCATCTCGTGGAGGCAGGGGTGCCCTACAGCAAGAGGTTTGATGAATTCATGAGGCGAAGTTGGTATTTTCCAAATTCCAATGATTTCCTGAACAATGGCTTTATGCCGGACCACACACCCAGGTTCAAGAAATATTTTGAGGATTATCCTCTGTTAAACGGTATGTTGGCCTATGATATGAAAACATGGGTGCCCGAGAACCTTATGATGAAAGCCGATAAAATTCTCATGGCCCATTCGCTCGAAGGCCGCTTTCCGTTTCTTGACAAGAAGTTGTTTGAGTTTGCAGCCTCACTGCCCCAGGATTATAAAATAGCCTCAGAGGGCACTCAAAAATGGCTGCTGAAGACTGCATTGAAATCCCGCATACCGGAGGTGATAATCAAAAGGCCCAAGATGGGTTTTACCGTGCCGGTTCAGGGGATGATGAAGACATTCAAGCCTCTGGTAATGGACGTTTTGGAAACACTGAATACATCATCCCTGACCGAAGTAATTAATCTGAGATATGCAAGGAAATTTATTGAAAGCTATTACAGAAAAGAAAACGATGCCCATCTGCAGGTATGGACGCTGTTTATCATGTGCTACTGGTTTGCAACGGCTTTTCCTGGGTCAGCAAAGAGGTAGCATTTTGCCGCACAGGAGAAAACCGGGAAAAGGTACTATTCCTGGCTCCAGGTAAAAAGCTCGTCACAAATGAAGTGGTTCATTCGAAATGGATATATGCTAAAATCAGATCAAAACATACGTATATTCAGAAAGATACTATATAAAATGAAACTGCCAAGACCGATACATTACCTCGGACAACTCCTGTCTTTGCATGGAATGAAAAGGAGAAGGCCGGCGGCTTTCGTTGATTTCAGGAAAGAAAAACTGCTTGCCGAATATCGCAAGAATAAGGACACAGCGAAAGACATCATGGAATATGGCGAAAGGATAACCCATCTTTTTCCGAATAACTGTTTTTACGCCCATCTTTCTCTTTATTATCTGTCTCTGCCCTTCATTGAAAATGGATCCAGTATACTCGATGCCGGCTCCGGTAGCGGATATGGGACTGCATATCTCTCCAGTCAGGGAAATTGCAATGTCATTGGCATAGAATTGAGTCCTGCTGCAGTAGCGTTCAGCGCTCGTTTTTTCAGAATGAACAATCTTGCTTACAAACAGATGGATTTGGAGAATATCACCGGATTTGACAGCAATTACTTTGATTTTGTTTTTTCATCCAATGTGCTGGAGCATATTGAAAACGTGCCGGCCTTCTTGTATGGATTATGCAGGGTGCTGAAACCCACGGGTAAGCTGTTTATCGTTGTGCCCTCAATCGTGTCTGATGCTGATAAAAAAAATAATATGGGTATTTTTCAGCACCTGAATATCTGGGCTCCCACGCAATGGGATTATGTGCTAAAGAAATATTTTAAACATGTGCGCTGTTTTTCTCATATTGCTAAGGATAGCTCAATTTCGACGGATTTCAACAATACGCCGGAGGACGAAACATTCACAGAAAAGGATTTTGTGCTCAAGCAAGTCGAGGTTGATGACCTTGGATACAGAGAACCAACCTTCGGAGCCGTATTCCTTGCTGAGGCTCCCTTGCCTCAAAAGGAACTCCCGGCCCCGGAAGCAGGGCTGGATTTTATCGATGAATCGTTTACGAGACCCCGTCCAATCATCTGCCAATACAATTGTCACTCCTGTCTCGATGAAATACGGGGGCAGGTGAAGGTTGTGCAGTCTTTTTTTACCACGGGAGCAATTTGTCAGATCGATATAATGTTTGAAGTGTTTGGACGGGAAACTTCCGGTGATGTCAGCATCAGGCTGAAGGATGACCTCTGCTCCGATGCTGACCTTGTTTTTGAGGAGATAAAGGGTGCTGACCTGGCGGGGAACGAATGGTGCGAAATTAAATTCAAACCCCTGCAGTCGTCAACAGGGTGGTTCTATATAATTATAGAATCACTTCGCGCTGTTAGCGGCAGCCCGGTTACGGTGAAAGCCTCTGATCTTAAATGCTTTGCTGATGGCGAGTTGCTGGTTAACGGAAAGAGAATGGACAGAGATATTGTGTTTAAGGTGTTTGGTCCGACTAGATCATACCTGCAGTATCAAGAATACCTTGCCAGGGAAAAAGCATCTTGCAGGATATTTGAAGGGGCCTTAGTCAGAGGAAAAGATGGTTCTAACGAAGGGAAAGTATATTTAATTGAAAAGGGCCAGAAAAGATGGATAACTTCCCCGTCCGTGTTCGAGAAATGTGGTTTTAAGTGGAATCAGATTCGCACCGTGGGTGCAGAAACGCTCAATGCGGTTCCAACCGGCGAGCCTATTGCTGCAGCATCAAATATTCGGCATGATGTAGCATCTCCTTATCTTCGCGGCACGGGAATTGAGATTGGGGCTGGAGTCTCCCCGCATCCTCTTCCCCCGGGGGTGGAATGCGAATACTACGATAAGCGCAGCGAAAGGGAATTGGCTGAACTTTTTAAGGTAGAAATATCGGGTATCAATAAGGTCTATTCTCTGGATGTCTTTCGTGAAAGATTCCCTGAAAAGGCTGATTTTCTTATAGCTCACCATGTGCTGGAACACCTTTCAGATCCCATCGGAGCGCTGCTTGAGTGGCATAGCTATGTAAAGGATGGCGGTACCGTTGTCCTTTCCGTTCCGGATGCGGATTGCTGTCCCGACAAGGGGAGGCTCTTTCCGTCTTTCGCACACCTTCTGCTGGATTATCTGCTCAGGAGGAACGACGACAGCTTTGAATCGAGGGAACATATCTACTCATTTGTTATGGGCTGGATCGATGATGGTTTTGCGAAAGAGCTGGAGAAACTTGAGATAGCCCGAAAAACTCACGAATGCGCAAAAGCACCTGAAAACGATCTGCACTGGCATGCCTTCAATGAGACACTTTTCAGGCAAGTGATCATGGCTGCGGCTGCTTTCGGGAAGCGGACGGTCAGCTTTGAATCTGCGGCCGACCCTTATAGCTCTGATCCGGGGAGAAGGACGACGAACGAAATCATCTGTGTCTACCGGGTCGATGCTGATTCGGTTGCTGCCGGAACTGATGCCCCGCAGAATCAGATCCTTCAGGAGATTGGAAAGCTCAGGACTGACCTGGCCAGGGCGCTGCAGGTCCTTGATGGAGTATTGCTCCGATGAGCAGATTTGGCAGGGATTGCCGGATTTTTGCAACGGGTGTGCAACCGGGACTTGTATTCCCGGTGTTATGTTTCCTGATTGTCACTTTTTCGTTTTCTGCAGATGCAGCTGTTATGGCGGGTAAAGGAACCGTTTTGGACACGGAAAACGTTCTGAATGGCAATTCCGGCACGGTTTTTCTCCCTGTTTCAAAATCCGGAGGATTGGCTTCGGGCAGTCAGGCGGCCGGGGCCGGCCTTAGCGTGTCGGAATGTTCACCGCAGCCTGTCATGATAATGAGAACGACTCCTGTGTACTTTCCCGTTTTTCAAAATGCCTATGATGAAGCGCTTGAAAATGAAATAATAGAAGTCCGTGCCAGGGACCTTGCCGAGAGCCTGCTGCTCAGTCGGGATATCCCGGTCACGTTGAAGGGTGGCTACGATTGCAATTTTACGAGCAACAACCAGTCTACAACTATCGACTCTCTTACGATAGTTAATGGTGCCGTTACGATAGAGAATGTAGCGCTGGGAATTACTGTTCCCGCTGAATGTGTCATTGATCAACCTCAGATGAATTTGACAGCGGGGAATATTATATCCGGCAATCAGGTCATTCAGAGTTTTGTTATGAACGGCCTGATACAGATGGTTGATGTTATGTTCGGGACGTATGGTCGGGCCAATACAAAAGAAATTATCTTTCACCTGAAAGATGATCTGAATTCCGAAATCGCAGACCTGGCTGTGGTGAGAGTGAATGCTTCGCAGTTGGATAATAACAATTGGCACAGATTTGAATTTACGCCGGTAAAGTCCTCGAAGGGGACCCAGTACTACATAGTACTGGAATCTCCTGAATCATCAATGGATGACTCGGTCACTGCCTGGGTGTCTTCTGGAGATCCTTATCCCGGCGGCCACTTGTGGCAAGAAAGCGGTTCGACGGCTCAGGACCTTGCGTTCAGGGTATTTACCGTTTCAGCGGGAAACGGTATAGAGTATTTTGCATGGTTGGATCTGACCCCCGATCATTGGGACAGAAAAATCTATCGAAGCAATGTAACTGATATTTCCATGACCTTTGGGGACAGGGCAATTATGGAAGGGGGATTTTATGAACATTTCTTTACCTATAATTTCTATGATATGTTCGACTATTTCTGTATTCCTGATGATCTGATTATTTCCTACGATGATTCTTTTTCATCTTGGGTGAGGGCATACGGCCTGAACTGGACAGTGCATCACGGTCTTCTCGAGGAGAGACAGAAAGCTTTTTTAAGACATCAGTACAATGCCGGCGATGGATATAATCCGTTGACGTCCAGTATCAACAAGGGGAGCGGAATTCTTCCCCCTGCGGACATTACCGTGCAGCATGATATGACATACAGCGAAAATTATGTTCCCATGACTATAAAAATCAGAAACAGGCATGATCAACCGCTCCGGTTTATCTATGTTTTTCAGGATGGGGCATGGATGACGCAGGGTGAGCCGAACCAGAAAGATGTTCATCAGTATTGGGATGACGGTGAGTATGAATTCTCCCGGGCATGGTACATTGATGATTCCAACAGGGCTAATAAAAATAATTGGGTCGGGATGTATAATGACAGAAATGGCGGCATGTTTGCCGCAACATATGCCCCCCCGGAATCCGCAGGAATCAGATATCACGCAACCTGGAACAAGCTTTGGAGCGAGGTGTTTTCCAGTTCTGCGCCGGGGCAAGTCAATAGCCTTGACCCGTTCGGATATGCTCCGAGCAGGCCTGACTGGTTTAAATACGAGAATTTGCTGTCGAATATCGATACAACGACTCCGCTGTCTCCTTACGATAATACTGAGTGGAAATGGCATGGCACCGTGATCGACTTCGGAACCCTCCAGCCGAATGAAGAAAGGACTCAAATAATAGTGAAAATTATGTTCACAGGCTATATAAACAGGATTGCAATGCACGACAGACTCAGATCGATAATATCAAGAATTCCAACATATGCTTTGGACGGCAATTAACGGGTTGTTTTCTCGCGTGTCTGTTGACGGCAGCTCCAGCGGAAATTTGTCTGTGATTCAACTTTGGGCAGTATATTGGGACGATTATGCAATGCAACGACGACATGCATGGGCGTGCGACTGCATGCTCATGGTGAGTGCTGAGGGCACTATTGGTGGAAATGAAGATTAAAATAACATCGCTCTGGAAAAATATTATTGATAGCTGCAAATCGTTCATCCGGACTAAGGGGCCGGGCAGATTTGAAGGTAAGCTGCTTACCGGGATAGAAGGTACTGATGGCGGCAGGGTTTATTATATTGAGGATGCGAAGAAGCGTTGGGTCATTTCACCTGAAATTTTCCAGAAAGCCGGATTTCGGGGCGAAGATATACAGCGAGTTGCCGACGCTGAAATTGACGAGATAGCAGAAGGATATCCTTTAGACAGCAATGTGAGGGTATATACGAAATGCACTGCTGCCGATACATATATTATACAGAATAATGTGTCCGAGTTGTCGGATACCCCCCAATGGATTAAGACAAGACATGAGTTTAGCAGGAAATACATTCGGGGAAATGGCATAGAGATTGGCGCTCATCATGCTCCTCTCCAGGTTGAGGAAAACACCATAGTGCGATATGTTGATATATTATCTGCTGAAGAGAACAATTTAAGGTTCCCTGAACTGAAAAGCGTTCCAATAGACATCCTTGACGATGGGGAATATTTGTCTGCCATTGAGGATGAATCTATTGACTTTATCATTGCAAATCATTTTCTGGAACACTGTCAAAACCCCTTGGGAACCCTCAGGACGCATTTGTCTAAACTGAGGCCGGGCGGAATAATTTACTATGCTGTGCCCAACAAGGATTACACTTTTGATAAGACACGGCCTCTTACATCGTTTGAGCATCTCGTTCGCGATGACAAGGAGAGTCCTGCTGTTTCCCGTCTGATGCATTATGCCGAATGGATTGAATTTGTAGAAAACAACCATAGGCAGGAGGAAATCATGACCAGGGCAAAAAAATTGGAGACAGCTGACCTTCGAATTCACTTCCATGTTTGGGACCGAAAAGGCCTCGAGGGTTTCGTTGCTGATGCCCGAAGTTATCTGGATAATCAATTTCTGCTTGAGTGTATTCATGAGAATGGCATTGAATGTATTATTGTGCTTTCCAAAACCAGAAAAGGGAGCTCAGTGTAAGGTGGCAGTCGCATTCTCCTTTCTCCACTTCCTGGTTGAGGAAGGGGTTTAAGCCAATGTCTCACTTGACTGAGATGATAACCCTCTCGATCATCATCATATCCTTCAACACAAAGGACCTGCTCCTGAAGTGCCTTGCTGCTGTTTTTGAGAATTGTTGCGGTCTGAGCTGCGAAATTATCATTGTGGACAATGCCTCTTCCGATGGCAGTTCGGAGGCTGTTGAAGCCTTGCAGGATGCACGGATAACGGTCCTGAAAAATTCGGAGAATCTGGGGTTTGCGCGGGCGAACAATCAGGCCATACGGGTTGCGCGGGGCAAATATATTCTTCTGCTTAATAGTGATGCTTTTTTGCAGCAGGCTTCGCTTGAAACGCTGCTAAGATTTATGGACGATCATCCGCGTGCAGCTGCAGTCGGCCCCAAGATATTCAATGCCGACGGCACGCTGCAGAACAAGGGCTTCTGCTTTCCCACGGTTGCAGGGGCACTGCTTTACCTCTCAGGGACTGAGAGGTTTATCAGTAATGATATTCTGCACCGACTGTTCCCCCGGCTCTGTTGGCACGAAGACCAGACGCTTGAGGTCGATTTTCTGCATGGCTGTTGTATGCTGATACGCCAGGCAGCGTTGGAGTCAATCGGTGATTTCTCGGAAGACTATTTCATGTACTTTGAAGAACAGGACTGGTGCTATCGCGCAAGGAAATTCGGGCACCAGATCTGGTATCACCCTGCAGCCGGGGTTATCCATTATGGATCTGCATCTCCTCTGGACAGCAGGTCGGAAGTATTTGACCGGAGCATGCTCGTCTTTTATCAGCGAAATATCGGGACTGCGCGGGGCCTGGTTATTACTTTTCTTCAGATAGCATCGGCCTGCATTGCCCTGGTAAGGGCTACGGTTGCGCCACGGGACGAAAAAGATGTAAAAACGGTCCGTCGTTATCTGTCCCAGAAGATGGGCCTTTTCAGGGGACTCCTGGGATCAGGCAGGGCTGCATCATAGTGCCGTCCGTCCCTCAGCCCTTTTTTTCGGTCCTTATCAATACCTATAACTATGGGGTCTATATAGAAGAGGCGATTGACAGTGTGCTTTTCCAGAGCTTTTCTCCTGAACAGTTTGAGATTATTGTTGTTGATGACGGTTCGACTGACGATACTGCTGAGCGGGTCAGGAAATACGGGGACAGAATTTCGTATATATATAAAGCCAACGGGGGGCAGGCGTCTGCTTTTAATGTCGGGGTCGAGGCTGCAAGGGGAGAAGTAATCGCCTTCCTCGATTCGGACGATTACTGGAGCCCTTCAAAGCTGCAGGAGGTGGCGATGGAGTTTGGGCGATCTCCTGCAATGGACTTTGTCTACCACTATATGGATGTAGTTGACAACAGCCGCCGGCTTCTCGACAGGTACGTATACCCTGAGCCCGGCAAAGGCAGCTATCTCGAGTCCTATCTGGGGGGGGACCTTCCCTGGTATTCTCCGACCTCCGGCATGGCCATAAAAAAAGACTGCCTGAAGAACATGATGCCTCTGCCTGAAGATTTCAGGATAGCAGCAGACATCCACCTGCATTATCTTCTTCCTCTTTATATGCGGGAAGCCTCGCTGATACCGAAATCCCTGGGATATTACCGGCTGCACGGCGGTAACCTGTCGGGGGGGAATCTGCTTGCCCCTGATAAGCTTAGGAGAGAGCTGGCCATTATACAGTTTATCAGGGACCACCTGCAGAGGCTTTCGCAGGAACGAGGCTATGACAGCCGCCTTTTGCTGAAGCGTCTTGCGGCGATGGCAGAACTGTATGACATCTACCTCCTGAGTGCCGGGGGACAGAAACGGGTTGCGTTCAAAAAAGCGCTTCTGTTTAATGATTTTCGGCCCCGCGCCTCCTCTTTCGACAGGACCTTGCGCAGATTGTCCCTGAGTATTGCTGTCCTCATTCCCCCCTCTCTGAATCTCTGGCTGCAGAGGAAATATAGAAAAATCCGGTATCTGTTTAGCCGCTTCTTCTGATCTTCAGGGCCTCGCTGCTACGGACCTTTGTTTTATCAAAGAAATACGATTATACTTTCATATAACGGTCTGAACGCAATTGAGACAAGTTTAATCGGGATGGACGCTATCAGACAACAATAAGGAAAGAAGAAGGGAAATTATGGCAGGTAACAACTTTGAGTTTCTAATCCTGGGAGCTGGTCGCGGCGGGACAAGTCTCCTTGCCGGTTTGCTTGATTACCACAGCAGGTTGACTGTTGCCTTTGAAATGTTTTCTGTTGCATATCTGATGGGAAAAGAGCTTAATGCTCAACAGACAAGTATATTCGATGAGCGTGTCCGGGCCTTTATCGCTGCATGTGAAATCGAAGCCGGCAGAAATCCGGATGTAAAATGGGGTAACAAAATTACATCAGAACAGCTGTTTGGACTGGAGGACCATAACAGGGAGAACCCACAAGCAACAATAGATATTCCTGACCAGTTCTTTAACAGCTACTTAGGGGATAAAAAAGTAATATTTATACTGCGGGATGGCAGAACTTGCGTCAATTCAAAGGTGCAGAGAACCGGAATGACTTACCAGACAGCATGTGAAAGATGGCTGTATTCCGTTTCTATATACCGATTTTTCAAGACCCGTCATTTTAATAATATTTGCATCAGATTTGAAGATTTATTGATTCATCCTCAGACTACGTTAGTTGATATCTGCAGTTTTTTGGAAATTCCGTTTGAAGACAAGATGCTGCAAGGTGTTAATAATCTGTTGATTCCGCCTGAATATCGGCAAGACAGGCTTGATGTTTCAAAAACAGAGTCGGTGTCTCTTCCTGAAGAGTATCGTATGATTATAAAGAGTGACCTTGAGTATTGCGGCTATATTTGAGGAACACTGAATTTTTCTAAAGACATGGCGACGGGTGCTATGCGTATTCCGGTTCCATCTGCGGTTTCACCCATAAAGATGTGAAACCCATAAGGGTATTCGTGAGACGCGCATCTCATGTTTATGGGCCTGACTGTGCTTTGCAGTATCTTTCAGCTTTTCTTGACATCACACCCTAAATACATTATCTTAATTTAGGCTTATAAAATAAGTATTTGAGGTATTTTACATGCAAAAAAATCCGGCGGTGCTGATTGCGCTAGCCTGCATATTCAGTCTGTTCCTTCACGATGCAAGCATCTCAAATGCATTTTTCAATATTCCGGGTGCAGAAAATATGTCACCCAAACAAAAAAGAAGGGCAGCCACTGCTGCGCAAGGTCCGGCAGCTCGGACGTCGCAACCCCCGACGACAACCGATGCGCCAACAACGCCGGCTGTTGCTGAACCCTACAGTCAACCGGCCACAAACCTTCAGTCAGAGTCTGCGCTGTCCCCGGACGCTGCCCTGTCGGTGCCGGTGAATTATTTTGTTCCCACCGCAGAGGCAACGTATTCAAAGACTCCAACGCCAACGCCTGGTCCCGCGGCCATTGCACCGGTAGCAAAGGCTCCTGCGGATAATTTTTTTGTTCCGGCAGCTGTTACAACAACGGTCACGCCGCCAAAGTTGCAGCCTGTGTCGGGCCGCCCTCAAGCTGCTGCAGTAAGGAGGACCGGAGTAAAAGGCGGAGATGTCAGCTTTAACTTTGATGATGCCGATGTCTTTTCTGTAATCCAGACAATATTCGGCGACGTGCTGAAGGTCAACTATATTGTTGACCCGAATATTAAAGGACGCGTGAATTTCCGGTCGGTGGCCCCGGTTGCAAAGGACGACGTGATGCCCCTCATGGAGGTTATCCTCAGGCTGAACGGCATTGGAATTGTTGAGGAGGGCGGACTATACCGGATTATTCCGATTGCAGACCTGTCGAAGGAACCTGCTCCGGTGTTTATCGGCCGGGAGGCGGATAAGGTCAAGATTACAGGGAAGGCTCTGGTGCAGGTAGTCCCTGTGCTGTACAGCCAGTCTGGTGAGCTGACAAGAGTTCTTACTCCTTTTCTTTCGAAAAGTGCCGTCATCATCGATGTTCCCAAAAGCAACTATATTATCATTGTTGATACTGATGCCAATGTGAAAAGACTGCTTCAGCTGGTGGAGATTTTTGACAGTGAACAGCTTAAGCAGGTCACGCCGCAGGTGTTTGTCTACCCTGTTCAGAACAGCAAGGCCAAAGATCTTGCGGCGATACTCCAGCAGATCTTCCTGGGTGCACGGCCTACGGCACAGGCAGCAAGACCCGCAACCCAGCAGCGGCCCGGTTCTCCGGCACAGCCGGCCGGCCAGCCGGCAGCACAGCCTTCGACACAGCCCCAGGTGATATCCGCTCAACCGAATGCAGCGGGGGATATCCTGATCTCCGAGAGTACCAAGATCATCCCCGACGAGATTACGAATTCACTCGTTGTGCTGTCGACTCCTGATGATTATCTGATCATCTATGACACGCTCCTGAAGATTGACATTGTACCGCGGCAGGTAATGATCGAGGCCCTTATCGCGGAAGTGACGCTCAATGACACGATGAATTTCGGCATGCAATGGTCAATAGAGAATGACCTTACCCTGAAGGGTCTCAACCCTTTCAAAAAAGATGTCAATCTTGACGGCACCTTCAATCTGACGACACCTATCGCATCACCCAATTTTACCTTTACCGCGCTTGATGCGGCAGGCAATATAAAGCTCAAGCTGCAGTCACTTGCCGGCCAGAACAGGGTGAAGATACTCTCCTCACCGCATATACTGGTGTCAGACAATCGCGAGGCGAGGATACAGGTCGGAGACCAGGTGCCGATTGCGACCTCGACCACGACAACCACTGCTCAGTCCGGCATACAGCCTTCTATTACGAGTACGATCCAGTACAAAGATACCGGTACGATCCTCAAGGTCAAGCCACAGGTAAATGACAGCGGGCTTATAGCCCTTGAGGTTACCCAGGAAGTATCTGATTTTTCGACACAGTCCCTGTTCGGGTCAGACCAGATCGTTATAAGCAAGCGTGAGGCGACAACCAACCTGGTAGCACTGGACGGGCAGACGATTGTTATTGGCGGCCTTATAAAAGAGAAGATCACCAAGGGCAGGTCAGGGTTGCCGCTGCTCAGTAAGATACCGGTCCTGGGATATCTCTTTGGCAGCACTACAGATACCAGTGACAGGACCGAGCTGATTATCCTGCTGACGCCGCATGTCATCAGGCACGAAGTCGACGCGCGAGAGGTCACCTCCGGCTACATAAAGAGGCTTCAGGGTCTCAAGGATATTGATATCAGGCGGAATGAGGTTATCCGTGAGAAGTCCGGTACCGGAAAGCCGGGGAAGTAAATTTGGCTGGATGCATTACGGAATGCATCCAGGAAAGCATCAATAGTGTAGTAAATAAAATACACTCTCTGTATAAAGATGAACACATCGGGATTGGCGCAAAAGCAGGTAACAGCCTGAAAAATATATGGAAACAGGCATTAATTCCATATATGAGGATAAGAATATCACTGGCCTGTTTTTTGCATAACATTAACGCAGAGTATATATATCGTGGAGTTGATCTAATTGAAAAAGGTAATGATTTTAAGCAGGTTGCTGAGCATAACAACGACTATTTTATGCTTGATAATTTTGGTAGGATGTGTTAAAAAAGATGCTATCAGGAATGTCACTGACGAGGAGGTCATCAGAGGACGGGTGCAGGAGTACTGGAGCTATAACATTAAGGAAGAGTATGATAAAAGCTATGATTTTGAATATCCCCTTTATCGCAAGATGGTCAGCAGGATTGACTATATACGGGGTATCAAGGCTAATGTTAAATGGCTCAAGGCAGACCTTAAAAAGGTCGATGTGGATGGTGACTCTGCAAAGGTTACGGTTTGGCTCGATACAAAGATTGAAGGTCTGTCTGCTCCCAATAAGCCACAGCGGCTTGAGATGCGGTCCAGAGAAAATGAGATGATCGAAAAATGGACTAAAATTGACGGCATATGGTATCATGTGCCAAAAAAATTATAAGGACCAGGCGGATCTGATAATAGTTTATGAAGCGGACACGAGGAGGAGGTGGGACTGAGAGGGTTTTATGCCAATTGGTAGAAAATTCACTAGTCTTATCCAAAGGCATAAAATTGAAAAATAAACCGGATATCTGGTAATATCTGCAACAGGAAAATAAAGGATAATTTGTACATAACAAAGTTTTATGTGAGGTAAAATTCAATATTGAGGAGGTGGTAGAAGCAACCAATAAGAGTTTGTGAAGCAATATTTTAAGATAAGAGAATTAAAAGATCTCTCATAGAGAGAAACATTTAAAAGGAGGAAAGAAATGACAAAAAAAGGCTTAATAGGTTTTACAATGGCCTTGTTCCTTGTTCTTGGATTTGCGACGGCATTTGCCGGCCAGATTGATGGAATGAGATCAAACAATGGCCCGACTCTTCCGGGGACTAACTCAGCAACAGTAGTAAGTGATTTTTTTAATACAATAGGTGCAACTTCACAGGGTCTGTCGGATGCATTAGACGTTTATGTGAATCCGGGTGGACTTGGTGACACACTTATCTACAACTACTTCAATGCTCGCGACGGTTATGCAACCTGGTTTACCGTAGTGAACACTGACAGCGTCTACGGCCACAGAGTAAGACTCAGATTCCGTGAGGCTGAAGATGTTGCAGGCGTATCCTGCCCTAACAGCAGCCTTGAGCTTCTGGACTTTGATATCTGCCTTTCCGTGAACGATATGTTCTCTGCATGGGTAGAGAAGAACCCGGTTACCGGCGGCGCCAGGATCTGCTCCGGCGACAACGATACCCTCATCTTTGAAGGGACAGACGGCAGCAAGAGCCTTGCAGAGTGGGGTTGCGTTGACTTCAAGTTCGGCGATCGTAACATTGTTCCCGAGATTACCGCTTCCAACACACTGGAAGGATATTTCGAGATAATCGGCGAAAACAGGTTGGCTGCTGAGCCTTCTACCTGTGAGTGGACATCCACTTTGGATGCTGAGCGTTTAAAGGGTGATGTGGGCAACGTTCTTTTCGGTAATGCACTGCTGATCGATGCAGGAACACCGGCTTATACCGCTATATACGGCTACAATGCAACAGCACTTGCAGATTTTGTTAATTCCGGTATTACGTATTCAACTGCAGTAGAGAATCCGACCCTTGCAGATTCCGGCGACGGACTGGATGGCGTTCAGTATGCTCTCACGAAGAATATGCTTTTCGGAACATACCTGGTCGGAGCAGATCTCGACACAGAGTATGTAGTAACACTGCCCACCAAGAGACTTGACCAGATAGCACGTACTTGTGCTAACAGCATCTTTGCTGATGACAGGGTTACCTTTACGGCCTGGACAGATGATGAGCAGTCTGAGATTTCTAGGTGCTCATTCTCACCTTGCCCTCAGGGTTCAGACAGAGTTATGCCTTTTGAAGTTAACGTTATTCCTATGGGAATCAGCGGCGGCGTAACCAGCGAGATTCTTACGTCTGAAGTTATGAACGACACCTTCAACACTGCTCTGCAGTATGGCATTGGTTGGGTGCAGATGGATCTCAATAAGGCTTCAACTCCTTATACCGATCTTCACGAGATTTCTGCTACCGATGGCGTTACCACCTGGATCACAAGAGGCTGGCCTTCACTTGGCCTGCAGCTCTTTGACTACAAGTCCTGGAACGCAGCAACACCGATGCAGTACACCAGCGATATTACTGCAGATACTATCAACTAAAGTAATTTAGCTGTCTATTCTGTTGTGGAAAAGGGAGGCGAAAGCCTCCCTTTTTTTTGACAAAATTAGTCAGCTCTTTTATCCTCTTGACATTAAATGTCAGTTTGCATAATACGAGGATTGATGAGGATTGATATTGGCGCTGACCCTTGCCGCAGAATCTCAATAAACTGAACCGCCATTCCCGATTGAATTAACTATTATTAATCATCACATGTCACAGATCTTGCTACATTTATTAAGTGAAAGACGGGATATAGAACGGTTAACTTAACTTAATTATTATAATCAAGGGGTTGTATGTTATAATTAAAGAGAATGTTCAGGCTGAGTGCGTGGTATGAGACAGGCTATTGGTTATACGACCCATTCCCGGGTATGTAATGTTTACGACGTACATGGAGGCATGTGATGATGAAGATGGTTCATAGCAAAAGAGGTCTGAGGTTGCTGTCGGAAGTAACGATGTTTCTGGTCCTGAGTGTTATGCTGCTCCCACTTGCAACAGCAGGGGCTACCGATATCAATATTAATGGCTCTGCGTGGCGGTTGAGCGGCAGCGGACTTTACTTTAATCCTGATGGCAGCATTAGCCTGGAAGCAGCGCAGGTAACAACCAATGCAGGAACTATAACTGGAACCGTCGATGTCCCCAATACAATAATTTACCTGAAGGATCTGGGGGCGTATAAGGGTATCGCAAAATACACCGTAGCAGACCGGTTCAGGAACTTTTCGTTTAATAATCTTCCTGACGGTAAATATGAAATTTTCCCCCTGATGGATGGCTTTACCTTTGCACCGCATGCTTTATCGGTCACTATTCCAATAATTGTCAACGATATCATTACCCGCAACATCAACCTTGGAGTGGCTGGCGGAGACACCTTTGAAGGAAACTTCGCAGAGACCTTCAGCATTTACGGTACAATGAACGGACTGACAGCAACCTCGAGTTATGCGGTTAAGCTGACTATCAAGAACCCCAATGGCACGGTTAAAGGCGAGCTGACCTCGAACACAAATGACATTTCCAACGGGTTTCTGAACTACATGTTTTCTGGTCTGGAGGCAGGACTCGATTATACGGTGACCTTGCAAAATCTGACTGCGAACACATCCAAAACGGTCGGTTCCGTTACGAACCTGCAGGGCGACCGGGCTGTCAATGACATTCAGGTTTCATCGACCCCGGCAGTATCATACATTCTGAGCGTTACAAAGAGTGGGAACGGGACAGGGACAGTAACCGGGACAGGAATTTCCTGTGGCTCAGACTGTACCGAGACATATGGGTCATCTACTTCAGTAACTCTGACGGCAGCTGCCGATGCAACATCCATATTTAACGGCTGGAGCGGTGCCTGTACAGGGCAGACAACGACCTGCACGGTGAGTCTCAACGCGCTGGCTACGTCCGCAACAGCTACAGCAACCTTTAATCTTATAGGTACTACCAGCAATGTGCTGACTGTTGCCAAGGGCGGCAGCGGCTCCGGCACCGTCACCGGGACCGGCATAAACTGCGGCTCAGACTGCACCGAGACCTACAACTCAGCATCTGCAACAAACCTGCTCACCGCAACAGCCGCAGCCGGCTCCGTCTTTTCGGGCTGGTCAGGTAATTGCACGGGTGCCTCGACCTGCTCATTGACCATGAATGCTAATAAAAGCGTCATGGCAAACTTTGACCTTCAGCCGACCGGCACGGTGAGTGCTCCGGCCTGTACCTCAAATGGTGGATCCAGCACCGCAAACCCAAAATGTCTGGTTAATAACAGCACGCCTATCCAGTATACCGAGACTATCAGGCCGGGAGAGCTGAGATACTACAGCGTAACCCCCGCGATTACAGGAGCCACAGCAGTGTTGAAGGTGGAGATTGCATCCCTCGATCAGCTGGCCGATTGCGATATCCTGGTGCAGGAGGGTTCGATTGCAGATATTGGCACCAACTTGAGTGCTGCAGTTCTTTACGCCCAGAATAACTATTACTATAACCGGCTTTATAAGAGAACAATTAACACGGTTCCTATCTTTGCGCTATTATCGCTTCAGACTTCTGAATCCGTGCCGGTCAATCCGGTACAGGCTAAAACATACTATGTTGCGATAAAAAATCAACATGCAACGAAAACAGCCACATTTTATTTAAATACCAGTAATCACTAGAAAGCGGTTAAGCTGCACAAGGGAATTACTGATCACTATTACTGAAAGAAAGAGGTAGCATTTGATGAGTTTTCGAATTATAGCGGTGATGGCAGTACTGGTTTTTTTTCTGCAGGGGAACACAATTCATGCAGAGGATAGGGTTCTCGCAAAATTCAATAATAGGGAGATTACCAGTTCGACCTTTGAGACTCTGATAAAAGCTTTTCCTCCGGAGCGTCAGAAATTTTTGGCCGACAACCCTCATAACAAAAGGACGGTCCTTGAAAGACTGGTGCAGGTGAGCGTAATCTCCGAAATTGCCAGGCAGAATAAGCTTGATCAGAATGCGGCCATAAAGGCCCAGATCGAAAATATAACGAATGAGATCCTGACCCAGGAATACATCAAGGCAGAGGTGGCCAAGATAGTCGTTTCTGACAAGGATGCCGAGCAGTACTATAAGGCCCATCAGGAGCTCTTTAAGGTTCCTGAGATGGTCAAGGCCAGGCATATACTTGTGAAGTTTGACAAGGGCTCGTCAGAGGCGGAAATGATTGTAGGACGGGCAACATCAAAGGCAAAGGCAGAGAGCCTTCTTGCCAGGGTCAGGGCCGGTGAGGATTTTGGCAAGCTTGCTGCTGCCGTATCAGACGACACTGGTTCAAAGTCCAAAGGCGGCGATCTTGGATTTTTTCCAAAGGGAAAGATGGTCCCTCAGTTCGACGCGAAGGCATTCTCGATGAAGCCCGGAGAAATAAGCGACATTGTGGAGTCCAAGTTCGGATATCACATAATTCTGGTTGAAGAGAAAAAAGTGGCTGGAGTTGAACTTTTTGCTGCGGTCAAGGAAAAGTCCCGGGAAAAGGTCTTCGAGGAGATGAAGAAGCTCAAGACAGAAGAGATAATCAAAAATGCCATGGCCGCTGCTAAGGTCGTATTTACTGACCCTGCACCGCCAAAGCCTGACAAGCAAACCGGACCGCCTCCCGGCTCACGCGTGATGGATATTAATCCTGCCAGAAAATAGCGTAGCACAGTGATATACTAGTGGGGGGGGAGAAATACCCCCCCCCATTTGTATATATATCAGAAAACATGCCTGCTCACAAGGAAGGTTTATGGATACCAAAATAGTATTTTGCTTTCACACCTTTGACCACGAAATAAACTTTGGTATCGGGTGTATATCTTCGTTTTTAAAACAGAACAATATCGGCACCGATCTTGTTGTGTATATCGAAAAATCAGGCCATTCTGACAAGCCTGCTGATATTGCTGCAGAGATCCTGACAAAACAGCCCTCCATCGCCGCCTTCTCAGTAATGACTTTTAATTGGCATAAGATCAGGGAAGTGATTACTCTTTTGAGAAAGGATTTCAATGGGCTGATTGTTGTGGGGGGCTACCATGCTATTTTGGACCCGGGGGACGTTATGTCCCACCCGGCGGTGGATGCCGTATGTATTGGGGAGGGTGAACAACCTCTGCTTGAACTATCCCGCTTTGCCGCTGCTGCCTCCCCCGGCGTTTATCCTTCTATTGACGGTATGATATTCCGGGGACAGGAACTTTCAAAGGAAGCCCTTTCGAAAAGGTGGCTTGCTGAAAAGCTCGAGGATTATCCCTATATTGACTTCGCTATATTTAACGCTGACGGAAACCTTAAGCAGAAACATCTGGGAGTTCTGCAGCCCGGAGGTATTTTTTCCCTTCCGGTGATTTCCGGCAGGGGTTGTCCCTATAGATGCACCTATTGCAGCAACAGCGCTCTGTTGGATTTTTACAAAGGACCTTCACGCTTCGTACGACGCTACAGTCCCGAACGCGTCATCAGCGATCTTAAGGCTCTTTCGCAGACCTACCAGCCGCAGTATTATGAATTCCTGGACGAGACCTTTACCCTGAGCAAGGAATGGGTCCTGAAGTTCTGTCCTGTGTATAGCCGTGAAATCGGGCTGCCTTATATCGTCATGAGCAGAATTGATCTGATAGACGAGCCGACTGTGGCTGCTCTTGCCGAAAGCGGCCTTAAACTGTTTCTCTTTGGCATTGAAAATGGCGATGAGGAGTACCGGGTCAAGTATCTCAAGAGAAATATGTCGAACAGCACTATCGTGAAAGGAATGAAACTTTTGAAGAAGTACGGGTTGATGACCATGACATTTAATATGTTTGGTCTGCCCTACGAAACAAAGGAAACCGTAGCGAAGACCATCGCGCTGAACGAGGAAATCCAGCCTGACGCAGCCCTGCCTTTTATCTATCAACCCCTTCCGGGCACTGAACTGGCTCAACTCGCTTATGACAATAATATCGTTCAGCACCCCCGGGATGACCGCTGGGATTTTTGTGCCCCATCCCTTGACACGCCTGATCTTCCGGCCCAGTATGTCCTTGAAACCGCAAATAAATTCCGTGAGGACTTTGCTACACATAATATTGCGAAGATATACGCGCGTTTGAGGTCCTTTATCCGGTCTGAGTAAAAGGGGCCTGGTGAGCGCTGGGGTTACAGATGGCTGCTTCTGAATACTGGAGACAACTTGTTTATTATTTCCTGAAACTCCCTCTTTTTTCCCTGAGAGCATCTACAGGGTCTTTTCAGAAACTCGAAGATGTTGCAAAGATATGTCCTGACGGCCCGAAAACCGTCATGTATTTTAAAGAGGTAAGAAAAGCCTGCGAAACATACCCTTTCCTGAAAGGGCAGGACGCCGGCAAGCTGGCCACTGCTTATAATCTGATTTGTGCCTTTCGCGAGTCAGATACCTATATCTATCCTTTTCTCGGACGAAAGACAGTACGGTATTTCAATGCCTTTGACGGTCTTGAGGCGCTATCGGCCAATTATGACAAGGGGCCGGTACTGGTGCTGTACTCCCACACGGGAAGTTTCTATGAAGTCATAACTGCGACTGCCGAGTTGGGCTACCGGGTCCGACCCATTGCTCATGGCGTCGACCCCGCAACTATTGAGACCCCATTCAGATGGATTTTCAACATGAATATGGGCCTGAGTGAAAGACACTTCAAAGGAGGAAAATATCTCTATACGAATACCCCGGAGTTTGCCCGCAGACTGAGGAAATCGATATCTTCATCAGAGAAAGTTATCATTTACGCGGCACTGGACCTTCCGAGGTCATTCATCACAGAGAAAAGAATGGAAGTGGGTTTTCTGAACAGGAGGGCCGCCTTCCCAAACAGGATTGTCGAGATGTTTATGCAAAGAGGTCTGCCGATCATGACAGCCTCCCCCTATATAGATATCAGAGACGGCAAGTTAAAGAGGCTGGTTGAGTACAGAGACATGCCCAGTCTTCTTTCTGCTGAAGATATTCTGCAGGTTTATGCCTTGCGCCTTGAGGAGTTCATTACTGCACGACCGGAACAATTGCTGACACTGATAAGCCTTGGAGGTTTTTTTGAATAAGTATGGGCTGCGGTTCAACGCCGAATTTTTGACGCCTCTGATAAGCCTTCTGCGGCCCGAGGCCGCATATGCCGCAATCCGGCATACCGGAAGGCTTGGCAAGGGCCTCAATGGGCCTTCATTCCGGTTTCCAGACTCCACGTCGGATGATGCGGTGGAAGCTCTTGTAGACCTGCTTAACCTTCAGCGCAGAGATGCAGAGGAGGTGATCAGGAGGTTCCATCTTATCGAAACCAGGGTTTTGCTCGAGCACCTCTGGCTCGCCAGGCGAAAACTGGACTATCTGCCGGAAATCATCAGCATGGAGGATATTTCCTTCCTGGACAGCATGCTGCGGGACAGGGGGCCGATGCTGCTTCTCACCGCGCATTCCGCTTACTATTTTCTGATCCCCTGGGCGCTGCAGACACTTGGGAGCAAGATCGCCTTTATGATGTCAGATCCAAGGGCAGCCGGTGCTGATGACCATATGCTGACAGGTATAGACAGCTTCCTTGAACTGTCCCGGCGCATACCGGTCATATTTACCAATGAAGGCAATACCGTGAGGAAAAGCGTCGAACTGCTGAAGCAGGGATATTCTCTCCTGATGGTCATAGATCTGCCTGGCCACCGCGGAAAGGGTGAAAGAATCACGCTTTTGGGAAAGGAGTTCTGGCTGCCTTCGGGGTGTCGCTGGATTGCAGAAGAGGCACAGGTGCCTGCTGCTTCCGTTTTTTCAAGGGTGCAGGGTATTGCGGACCCGTACCGCCTCTCTTTTCCCGCCCTCCCGACCGAGGCTGGTGCGATAGACCTGCAGAAGTGGGCGGCAGGCCTCGAAGAGGTCATACGGTCTTCGCCCGAATCATGGCTCGGCTGGTTTTATGCAAAAGGAATGATGTGAAGTTCTCAATGACGCCGGTCCTGGACCGGGATGAATATCAACCCGGGGTGTACGAATGCCACTTGCCGCTATAGAAGAAGTCAATATAGAGACAGTAAATACCTGTACCCGAAAATGTTCCTACTGTAAGTTCGGCCTTGAAAGGGCCTGGGAAAGAAAGGTCATGGAGGAGGACGTTTTCGAGAAGATACTCCTTGACCTGAAGGCGATACAATATTCCGGACTTATCTCCCCCTTTGTTAATAATGAGCCTTTGATGGACAAGAGGATAGTCTCCTTCATAAGACGTATCAGTATTGTGCTGCCTGAGGCAGAAAGTTACCTGTTCACCAACGGAGATCTGCTTGAAATGGGGATATTGGGTAACCTTTTCGATGCGGGTCTCAGGAAGCTCTTTATATCGGCTCACTCGGAGGAACGCATGGGAGAGTTTCTTGAAATGGCAAGATATTTTGGCGACAGCAGGGTCAGCCTGACCACGTTTTATGATTTTGACAAGCAGCGGTCTTTCCATAACCGGGGAGGTTCCGTAACTTCAGACATCGTAAACCAGACCACGAAGACCTCGGAGGGGTGCTGTCTGCCCTCCCGGCAGATGGTAATAAATCCGGACGGGGACGTGTATCTCTGCTGCTGTGATTTTTATTATGATGTTGTCTTCGGAAATGTCAGGAATGCCTCGGCAGTCGATATCTTTTTGCGCAACACAAGGCTTGAAGAAATACGCAACAGCCTTGAGGGGAAAGGCCGCAGCGGGCTGACCCTCTGCGAAAACTGCAGCGTTCCGGGATATGGGCCGCTGCTGAAACTCGATACCTGAGATATTTGGAGTTTTATATCCGCAGTCCGCTTGAGCGGCTAGAATAAATCACTGTCTCCGACCGTGTAATAAAATTTCTGTTTCAGCAGTTCAGGGAAGTCTTTATCATGCCATGTCGGCGCAACAAGATGCAGGCCATTTGGTTCCGCTTCTTCAGAAAATCCGGTTCTGCGAAGGGTTGCATGCCACCAATCGGGTCTGGGGGGAAACCAGCATTCAATATAGGCCGCACCGGCCGCATAGGGGTGGCCTAGCAGGTGTTTGAGGGTTTTCATCACCGCTGAGCTCTTACCTTCACAGTACAGTGCATCACCCCAGATAAGCTTGTCTCCCTCTCTGAAAAATACAGCCCATCCTATGAGTTTTCCCCATTCTTTTGCGGCGAGAATAAAATACCTGCGGTTCGGACGGACAAGATATCGCCAGCGGAAATAGGCTTCGTCTTTCTTGATAAGACATTCATAGCCACGGGCGGCCTTGTCAAAAAATGATGACCACTCCCGGTCGATTGAGGAAACTTCATGGATGCTCAGGCCCCGGACTGCGCCCGCCAGAGTGTCGGTGAATCTTAAACTGAATTGAGAAATAACCAGCTTCCGGTAATGGACCGGGCCGATATCGGCATAGCCGAGTCTGTTGCCGAGCCTGAAACTCGCGGCAGCGGCAAAGGCATATGAAAAAGGGATCTGCTTCTCTGCAACCTGCTGTCTGAAATGTTCATAAGTGCCACTCATAAGGCCGGATTTCCTAAACTGCTGCCGGGTCATTTTGTCGGCGCACTGAAGAGTTCGGAACTCCTGAAGTCCACCAGCTTCAGTTCCTGTGCAGCAGAGTATCGCCGGGTATCCGCTGAAGTGAGAAGCAGGTCTTCCCTCTTCAGATATGCCGACGCTTATAACCCCGGGTCCGTAGGGGCTGCCTGCAAACTCCCACTGCCATGCACGGAGGTCCCTCTGCTGAGTAAAGACCTCATTGAACATATCATTGATTCCATCTTCATCACCGGGCTGATAAGCCCTTATGACGAAATTATTCTTTTCTGACATAAGAATACTGCCAGGCAGTTTTTGTCACCGTGGCATTGAGTGCGTCATCAAAATATGTCTGCGGGACAGCATTATACCAGGAGTTGCAATCAGCGCAGAGCGGAATTTCAGCATGTTTTTTTAATCTGTCCAGAGCGCGATAGCGCGAGAATTTTTCTCCGGTCCAGATCTGTGACAGCCCTTCTGTGAAGGCATTTCCCATCTGGCCATCATTGAACCAATCCTCGCAGCATAACCCGACATCTCCGCTCCAGAAGACTACCATCATGGTGGAGAGCATATAGCAGGGAACTCTCTCGAGCGTTCCTGCTGTCCGCGCCAGAACATTGTCTCTTGTCCCGATGGGTCTGAAGGGGGATACACAGACCTCCCTGACGCGTTCAGACCAGAACCGGACAAAGGCAGTGACATCCTCTTTCATCTCGTCCTGCATAGTCATATTGACCATGATCCTGACAGGCCGATCCCTTTTTTGTGCCAGGTCGATGAACTGCAGAGCATTGCGCACTACCTGATCATAATCCGCACCACACCGGTATTTTTCAAACTTTGTTTTGTCAGTCCCGTCAATGCTGAATCCGATCCAGCTGATTCCGGCGTCAAGGATCCTTTCTGATAAAGCACGGTCAAGGAGAACAGCGTTTGTCAGAAATCCTATGTTGAAATCATACGACGCCCCATGCGCCAAAATAGACACAATGTCCTTATGCAGCAGAGGTTCTCCTGCTCCATGCAGTGCTATCCAGGGCTTTTCAGTCGTGAACGTTGAGATTTCGTCAAGAAGCCTGAGGGCCGAGGCGGTATCCATGAAGCCCTTTTCCCGCCGTCGGATCACCTGGGGACTGTGAAAATTGCACATTGAGCACCTCAGGTTGCAGTGGTTGGTAAGCTCAAGGAAAAAAGTCTTGGGAGGCTGGATAATGCCGGGCTCAGCTTCTTTTTTAACCATTTTTTTCGATCGCAGCACGAAGCTTTTTCATTACGGGTTGTGTAAATCCGGCAAGGATCAGCAATCGGTCAGCAGGGTGCAGAATATTCCCGGCGTAGAGAATTTTATTGGTGTCCCTCCATAGTCCGGCATCTCCGAGGGCAAGTGCATATCCCGCAAGCAATATTAAAAACCTCCCGTTGTCAGGCTCCAGCGAAACAGCCTTTTTTGCATGAAAGATTCCGTGCTCAAGCGGGGCATCAAGGAGAAATATATTTTTTGCAAAGAAAAAGTGGGCAAGGGCGGCATGGGCCGGGTCTGTATAATCAAACCTGTTTTCCGGGGATTCCATAACCCTGAAGGAGAAAGACCCAGTCCAATGCAGTTGCACACAGGAGACATTAAGAAAGTGCTTCAAGGCGTTATCCCTGAGCCGGGCGTTTTTCCAGACGTTATGGATAAGCACATTGAGATAGGGCGATTCAACGAACTGCTTGCGCTCGAAGACGAGAGTGCCGTCTATCAGATCCACCAGCCATTGATGTGACGGATATCCGGCAACGAATTCGGTCCATTTGCGCGGTGTCTCGATAAACCCCCGCTTCCCGACACGTATGAGCTCCTGGCATGCTTTTGCAGGGTCCTGCACATGTTCCAGCACATGAGAGCAGTAAATAAAGTCGATCGACTTATCCGCGAAGGGAAGATCGTGGATATCAGCCTGGAGGTATTTCTGCCGGCGGTCTTCAGGGATGGCATTCCCACCCCGGTGGGAATTGTCGAGGATGTCACTGTCAACTATGTAGTCAGCGCGCAGGAAGGGGTTGTGTCCGCCCCCTATGTCAAGAACCTTGTCCGATTCAGCAATACCCAGAGTTTCGATAAGCAGGTTCTGATCATAAGTGGGATATATCTTGCCGAAAAAATTGGGAACCCGGTCCTCTATATTTCCCATGTGTGCTCCATATGAAATATTCCCAGCTCCCGTTTCTGGTTCAGGACGGAGATGTGAGGAGAACTTGCCACGTGATAAGGATGGAGACCGGTATCGTCTGCAAGCGCCACGCTGAAGAAGTACAGGCCGTTGAGGAGGCAGAAATGGGGGAGTCCGATGCGCATATGCATGCCGTCACGAAAGGTTATCGGCTGGTAGCCATCGAAATGCGTACCCGTGGCATAGCAGGTCTCCTGATCATTACGCATCAGGGCAAAGGCCAGATGACCTTTGGTAGGCTCCAGGGCACTTACTTCCAGATTGATGAAGATGTCCTGGAATTCAGTGATCGTTGTGATCTCCTGCCCGCGGCTGTCCACAACAGTCATTTTCTTTATCATGATCGGCGAGTCTGTTTTTGCTTCGGCCTTGTCGATCTTGATTTCATCCTTGGCCCGTACAAAATTCTGATAATGTGTGGTTACTGCCCCTGTTTTGCCTATCATCCTGGTCTTGCCCTGGTCTATCCAGAGCGTGGTCTGACAGAGCTCCTGCACGTGATAGAGACTGTGTGAGCAGAAGACGATCGTCTTGCCTGCATCTTTGAAGCGGATCATGCGGTCGATGCACTTTTTCTGAAAATGCTGATCTCCGACCGAAAGTGCCTCATCAATGATAAGTATGTCCGGGTTTACACTCGTGGCTATGGAGAAGGCCAGCCGCACATACATGCCGGAGGAGTAGGTCTTGACCGGTCGGAAGATAGAGTCTCCGAGTTCTGAAAAATCGATTATCTGCTGTTTCCGTTCATCAATCTCATCCTTGGTAAGGCCCATAAGATATGCGTTCAGGTAAATATTCTCGTCTCCGGTAAGTTCCGGGTTGAAGCCTGCACCGAGTTCGAGCAGAGCCGCTACCCTGCCGACCATGGTAACGCTGCCGGAAGTCGGCTTTAACGTCTTCGCCAGCAGCTTCATCAGGGTGCTTTTCCCGGCGCCGTTTTCTCCTATAATGCCAAAAGTAGACCCCTGTGGAACCGAAAAGGACATGGTGTCCAGCGCCACAAATTCCGAATGAAAAGATCGTCTCAGGACGATCTCCTTCAGCCGGTCTGCAGGGGCCTTATATATCCGGTAGATCTTCCTGACATCCCTGACGTCTATTGCAATCATAACCAGTCAGCGAACTCAGCCTTGAGTTTTGTAAATATGAAGGCCCCAAGGACATAGATGCAGACCGTCCATAGAAAAGCCAGCCCGGGCATATGCCAGTGGGCAAGCGTACCCTTGATGAAGAGTGAATGGTATACTGAAATAAAGGGAAAGAGGGGATTGAGATACATGAGGTCTGCAGCCCACGCAGGCAGCATGGATATCTCATAAAAGATAGGGGTTGCATACACCCAGATACTGACAATGATCTGCACGACCTGAAGGATATCCCTGAAAAAGACCGAGAAGGCCGAGCAGATAAAGGCGAGGCCGATCGTAAAGAATACCTGCAGAAGCAGTATAAAGGGCAGAATAAGCAAAATTCCCCAGAGCCCATCGGTGAAGATTCTGAATGCCGTAAGCAGAAAGAGGGCCAGGCCGAAATTTATAAAGGGTGCGAGGACTACCTTGGCTATCAGTATCTCGGTCGGGAAGTAGGTCTTCTGAATCAAATTTGCATTTTCGATCAGGGCGGAGGCCCCGCGGGATAAGCCGTCAGCCAGAATGATCCACGGAAATATTCCCGCCATGAGGTAGACGGCCGAGGCTCCGGTACCCCCTCCCGAACCTACACGCAGCTTGAAGATATATACGAATACGATCAGGTAAATGAGGACCATGAGAATCGGATGAACAAAGTGCCAGAACAGTCCGCCGACAGACCCGGCAAATCTCCCCTTGACCTCGCGCAGCACCATCTGGTTCAGTATGTTCCGGTAGAGGTAGAGATTCTGCAGAACTGTCCATGGTGCTTTGGAGATTTCTGTAAGGTAGCGCATACTCATGATGGTTGATTTTGCATAGACTGAACCATATTTTATGTCATCGTTTGCGTAATTGTAAACATCAGGACAATCAAAAATCCAGACGGTTCGTCAGCGGGATGAGGTACATGCCCGGCGACACCTTGTACTTCTCCAATAGCAGCAGAAGCGGGTTCCTGTCGGCAAAGGTTTTCTCGGGCATCATCTCCAGGGTCAGGGCCAGCCTGCTGTCCGTGATGTCACCTCTGATGCGGGCGTAGACACCAGGCCCCTCCATCGTAAAAGAGTTGACCTTTGCCTTGCTGCCGCTTATCTCCATGGCCCCCTGCGCGCTCTCGAAAAAATGCAGAGGGACCGCGATGTTCCCAAAGGTGCCGCTGGGGATTTTCATTTCCTTGAGATCGAACCTTATCTCACCCCTGTTATTCTGCAAAACCATATTCCCGGATATACGACCGCCGCCCCGTAAGCCGGCGAGTTCAAAAAAAGGGATCGCTGCAATATCCACTTCAGTTATGCTCACCGAGACCTCGCGGCTTTTTCTGAGAAGCTCTGCGCTGCCCTGCAGTCTGCCGCTTCCTATATTTCCGGAAAAGTTAAACATTGGCTTCAGTTTTATGAGTGAAAAAAAATCTATCTGCCCGGAGAAGCTGTCAACGGCAATCAGGAGCCGCTCACTTTTCTTGACAGAGATCTTCTCTGCATTAAACCCGAAGAAAAGACTTTTTCTGAACCCGTCACATTCAACCTGCACCCTGCTGTCGCTGAGTGCGTTCCCGATCAGAGTCAGGATGGTTGTCTCGGGGATGGCGATTATCCAGGTGCCGATGACGAGAAGGAAAAGGACCGCAAAAGCTGTGAGGATATATTTCACTATGCCACCATGAGAGTATTAATCCTCTATGGACTTGGCGCTGCGTCTGTTTCCTGAGCCGGACTGTTTTGGTGCAGTCCTGGATCCTGACCTGGATCTGGCCCCCAATCCGACTTGAACTTCGACTTGAGCTTCGGCCTTTGGTGCAGCCTGAGGTACAGTCTGCGCTCCGACTTGTGGTGCGGCCTGTGGTATGACTTGCGCTTTGTATTGGGATTCGGCTTTTGACTTCACCAGGCTGATAATGCAGGAGATATTCAGAAGAGACGGACTGTCGAAGGACGTCTTGAGCGTGGTCTTTTTGATGGCCAGGACCATCGGGGCATTCTCGATCCTGAAAAATATATTCACCATCTCGTTCATACTCAGCTTTTCGAACTGGACCTCGGCTTCTTCTTCAACCGCATACTGTCTGTCCCGTACGCCAAGCGATTTCACTGACTTTACCTTCTGGGCAACACCGAGCGATTTGACGATTTCGTCGATTGCCTGCACAACCCCTTCGACTTTTGCGAGCGACTTGCGCGCTTCGGATGCATCAACCTTACCTTTTAGGGACAGGGTCTCGTCCTTCAACAGGGCAAGTTCTTTTTTCTTGGCCTTCAGCATGCTGTTTTCTGTTTTCAGGGACCGCACCACTCCGGCCATGACCAGGCAGAGGCAGATGACCGCAACGGTACCTGCCAGCAGGAGGATTCGCTTGTCGGCTCTGATATTCACGATTTTCTTCCTTTTGCGGTCATCGTAAACTGGGTCTTGCCCTGAGCAGACGGCTTTGTCTCGGAGATATTCACATCAAGGAAAAAGGGGTCCAGATCTGACTTGATCTTCTGCGCGTCGCCCAGCGAAGGGCACTCCCCCTTCATCACGATCAGGTTGCTGTCGACAGTCATCTCACTGAAGGCTATCCCCGGTTTGACAACCTTTGACAGGTCGAGCATGACCAGAAGCGGGGACGAGCCGATGAAAGAGGTCTCCTTTTCTTTCAGTTCTTTGAGGTGGGCCCTCATCTGGTAAACTTCATCCGAGATTTTTTTATCGCCGGGGAAAACCTCTTGATAGGTCTTGCGGAGTCCGTCCCTGAGAGACCGGTTTTCACTCCTTACCGACAGGGCAACTACCGACATATCAACAAGGAAGACTGCAACAATAAGGACCAGCAGGATTGCGGCTACCCGCAGCATTTTCTTCTGTTTGCGGTCATCCACGGTATAGGCAAACTCATCCCTCCTGAAATTAAAGGAAGGATGGGACATTTCCCTGAGGGCTGTTTCGATAAGCGTTGCTTCGGTCAGAGTCGGGGGCTCCTGCATCAGTCCGGTTATCTCCCCGCCCTTGCTCTTCTGCAACAGATCTGCCAGTTCAAGAGAGAAGGTAAGCCTGGGGTCTGCATTATATTTTTTCAGCTGTCCCAGGATATCCCTGAGTAAATCTTTAGCGACATACGCCACGAATATCCGGTGCTTGCCGTCCTGCTCACCCAGAACAAAGGCGTCAAAGATCACTGAAGAGACGCCGGACATGATAAGGCCTTCAAGTTCAAAGGGCAGAAGTTCCCGCACCTTTTTAATATCAGAGAACGGCATTTCGATGATCCTGAAGTTCAGAAGGCTCAGCGGAAGGCTCAGGTAGCATTCAGTGGTCTCCTGCAGCGATGTACTGACTTCAGCAGGAAAAGATATATTGACAGATATAGGGCCGGATATCGCGATCGTCTCTTTGTTGAGAACTGCCTTCTGATCACGGTCAAGCGTGTAGATCGAGAGTGAGTCCTGCCTCAGATCAAATAAAACAGCCTGTCTCATGCTCCTAGTATTCCCTCCAGTACAGGACGCTTCTCGATGTTCCCGAAATGGCTACGACGCTTTCGATGATCCTTTTTATGTCTCCGGACGTAGCGGTCGCTATGATACGGAAGGTATTACTGTAAACGTTAAATCTTCCCAGCATCGTATTACCCACAGTTTTAAACCCCGCAACTTTTAATATATCTGTTGGAATTTGTAATGGCGTCAGCTCTCTGTAATGCACAATATTTTCTGCCATACTCTTGTCTATATCCCCCGGAAGCGACCTGAGGACCGGAACACCGGCAGTGTTAATATTTATGACGTTGCTCCCGTATATTGTAACATACGGCTGCAGGCGCTCAAATGTCTCTTTATCGATGCCTGGTATAGTCAAAAGCTCGTCCATGCTGTCGAGATACCCATTTTTCGCCTCATCCTCTGCACCCTGTAGGTTTGGTATGTTGTCAGGATCGATCCAGTCAACGATCCTGTCTGCAATATCAGGCTTCAGTTCGAGTGCTTTCAACAGCCTTATAAATGCAGGGTAGGCATAATTCCTGTCAACCGCACCGGTGGCATATACAAGGGTATTAATATTAAACCGCGCAGCTTCGTCTTCTATGCGGATCGAGATTGTTCCTTCAAGCTCCTCGAACGGGATCTTCTGCGAGGTTTCAAAAACACCCGGGTAGGTGTAGTTCGGTTCGAGGGCCTTTTTTTCGACAATAAGCCGGCTGCCCAACTGGGTTGCCGAACGTGCGGCAAGCGAGAGCTGCTGAGAGGTCTGCCAGTTGTGGAGCGCGCTGGTGCTGACATAGACGCCATAAGCAAACTCGACCACCATTGCCGTGACGAGCGTGACAACCATCAGCGTCAGCACAAGCGCCATCCCGTGATTGTTCCTCGGGTTTTCCGTTTGCCCGTCTCCTGTGGATATAAAACAATCAGATAGATTATGAAAAGCGAGGCAATGGCATGTAAGCGGATTCAGCGGCGTGTTGCGCCGGTGCCTCGCAGGCCCGTTTTTATCGGGCCGAGAATGAGCGCACGTGCTGTTGTCTCGCTTTTCACTCCACAGACTCATATCGCATTGCCTATCTTCGGCTTAATTATTTCGTAGAGGGTCACCGGCCTGTCCTTAGTCTTGAAGACGAGGGTGACGCGTATTTCGAGCGGCATTTTTTTCGTTTCTGCCGTGTCCCATGTCTTTACCCAGTTCGTGCCCTCTTTGACCTCGACAGTGAAAGATTCCAGCCCCTCTATCAGCTCCGTGGGCAGCTCCTTGGGCAGATTCTCAGACTGGTTCGGGACTGTCCCGCCTGCTGTTGAATCCGTTGCCCTGGACTCGGGACTCTCTCTATACGGGTTGTCCATTTTTTTATAGAGAACCAGGATTTTATCGTGTTCTTCTATATGATAGGTGACGCGTGACAATCCGGGCCTCTGCGGGGAAAGCGTGGTGAAGGTGAGGCGCGAGGTCTGCTTGCCGTAGATATCCCGATCCTCTATTTTGAATAGTGATTTGCTCTTGCTCTGTAAGTATACAGCTGCGTCGATCTCCCTGCTGAGAGTATCGAGTAACGACCTGCCTTCCTGAAGCTTCAGCAGAGAATCGTCAATGCCGGTAACGGCCTTCTGGGCAAGAAAAAAGGTGCTGTATATGGCGCCTAACACGATGGTGAGCAGCAGCAGCGACAGCAGTACCTCCAGGAGAGTAAACCCTTTGTTTTTTGGAATATTTTTCAACAAAAGTCCGCTCATTTCTTTGCCTCGACGAGCCTTGAAAAGCGGATTTCCTGCTTGTCCTGCCTGACGGTCACTGACAACTGCGATATTCCGGCAAAGGAATACTTCTTCACCTCTGCCGTGAAGTGATACCCGGCATGAGGTTCAGGGAAATCCCCCTCTGCGTTTACCGGGGTGGTCTCAAGCTCCAGAAGTCTGTTTTTTGCGAGCATGGAAGCGATCGTGACGAACTCATGTCTTTCCGCAATACCGAGATTATAATTCAGCGTGTATATCAGCGTGACGAGGAGCCCGCCGACAATGGCCAGTGCGATCATGATCTCCAGAAGCGTGAAGCCTTTATCTGGTAGGTCGCCGTGACGAGTTATTAAGCGCAACGCCGCCTGCGGACTTTTTACGAAGCCGTTACTCATTGTCTGTTATCTTCACCCGACCGCTCAGAGAGTTCATGCTGATCTTTGCCTCATGTTCTCCCTTGCTCAAAGTAATTTCTATATTTTCGCTGATCCCCAAGGGGCCGAAAAAGACAATTATCTGTCCTTCGCGCACAATGCCTTTTGACGGGAGGGTCACTGAGGTTATTGCTCCCAGTTCCCGGGATTTTTCACCCTCAGGGCCGTTCCACGATACTGTTTTGTCGCTGAAATTAAAATTGAGCTGAAAGTCTTTCTTGGTATAGATCGAACTGTCGTTCAGGTACCTGAGAAGCGAGGCGAATTTCTTTGCGTCGTTCTTCAGGCCTCCGGAGCCGAGATTTGAAAACGAGGGCAGCGCGAAAGCCGTGAACAATGAGATGATAAAAACAACGAGGATTATCTCAAGAAGGGTGAACCCAAAGTTCCGGCTCCACATCCGGCTTCTTCTACTGCATGTCCCAGTTGGTGATATCAGCATCCTTTCCGCTGCCGCCCTCCTTGCCATCTGACCCGAGGCTGATGAGGTCATAGTCGCCATGGATACCCGGTGATACATAGATATAAGGACTTCCCCAGGGGTCGAGCGGAATTTTTTTCTGCTCAAGATAGCCGCCCTCACGGTATTTGGCGGGGACCCTTCCGGTTTCCGGTTTTACCGTCAGGGATTCAAGCCCCTGCTGTGTATCAGGGTAGAAGCCGCTGTCCATTTTGAAGAGCTTTAAGGCGGTCTCGATATTCCTGATCTGGACCTTGGCCGCATCGATCTTGGCGTCATCTGTTCTGCCGATGATCTTCGGGGCTACGATTGCGGCAAGAAGGCTCAGAATAAAGACAACAACAATGATCTCAAGCAGCGTAAAGCCTGCATTCTTCTTATGATGTTCTGACATACTACCTCCCGGTGTGATGCTGATAATGTTGCTGATAAGAATATTCAGCTTCTTCTTTTTCTTCTCTTTATAATTGTAACAAAAGCAGGAGTCCCGAAGATAAATATTACCGATAAAACAGCATACGGGTGCTGTATGCCGTACACTACCGGGTAGAGTGACAGACGTGTTGCAGTCCTCAATCCTTCGTGCCTGCTGATGAAGGCCGCGGCATTTGGCGACAGCCGGTAATAGATGCTGACGAAGGCCCTGCCTGCAGGATTGGTGAGCAGATATGCGTCTCTGAATCTCCTGAGTGTATCAACTTCAGGGGCCAGGGGACTGCCATAGGCGGCTGTTGCGATGAAGCAGCCGCCACCGCCACCCCCGCCGCTGTTAGCGGGCGGTGCGGGAACCTGCTCTTCGTTCGTCACCTCAATGGATATGGGTTGGTTCTCTGACGCAGGGTCGTTATTCATGATTATGAGCGTTGCCCTGCGGTATGTTCCGCCCGAGCCGAAGTCGCCGACTGATTTGACAGCGGCCGCGCTGTCGGGCAGAATGTCCAGCCGGTCAAAGCTGCCATCATTTTTTTTCAGAAGCAACAGGGCTGTCAGGGTGCCTGAGTTCATGTTGGTAAATTTAAAGGTCAGCGGCTTGGCCGCAGTGTCCGGTTTGAAGTCATAGTAGCGCGCGGCAAGGTGGCTCAGGCTCCCTGTTATCGTCTGGGGGAGGGTGCTGAAGCTTGCCTCCTGTTTCGCCGGAGGATAGTACTCCCTGTCCGCGAACTCCCGCAACAGGACCTTCTGCCTGAAGCTTTTCAGTTCCACGTTGAGCGAACTGTTCAGCGAGATAAGTTGCGCAGAGATGGCACTGATGGCCGCACTGCCATTTCCAGTGCGGTTCCAGATATTCTTTATAATGTCGATGCCACGGGTTTCGGAGAGATACTTGACCCATATGATACTTCCGTACTCATAACTGCCGTTGTAGGTATCCAGCGGAGAACCAGGCCTGTCGAACCATTTATCAGCCCTGCCGGTGGTGCCTGCCTTTGTACCTAAGATAGTGTAATAGGTCTCTCCTGTGTCCCATTTCCCATTATCGTTGGCGTCGTCGTATCTCGATCCGACATAGTTGAGGTAGTCTTTGACTTCAGGGTATATCTCGTCCTCCATCCAGGTGGATGAAGCCTCCATCCACCAGCCATTTTTGGTGATGTCGGTCGACAACTGGAAGTGGAAGGCATGAAAGAGCTCATGGGCTGCTGTTACCTTGATATCTCCGGCCTGTCTTCCTGCCGGGTCAAGATTGGCCGGCTTGTCGGTGAAGGTGCTGTCGAAGACTATGTACGCATCTGAGGGTGTCTGTTCGAATGAGGTGTAGCCATAACTGCCGGGCAGATGGAGGAGATAGACGTCGAGCCGGTTGTCGCCTCCCCGGGTGCCGTCTCCCGGCAGGTCCGCGTATCCCAACCCCAGGATATGACTGTATGAGTTCTCAAACGCCACGCCGGTATCGATAACAAAACGGGGGATGGTTGCCGGATTGCCGTCGTAGCCCGAGACAGCGTCGCCCTGCCTGTTGTCTTCAGTATAGTGTATCCTGATATGACCGCCGGGGGTGTCATATGTCAGCACGATAACACCTGTCCCGTAGAAGTCCGTGTCATTGCTGTCCACCGGCCGCCGCAGAATAAATCTGTTCTCCGGGGTCAGATATTCAGGGTACATCTTTGCAGAGAGTGCGATGGGGGTGCCGGATTTATAGATAGTTTGAGGTGCTGTCTCCCCCTGGCGGTAGAGCATGTTCCTGCCGAAAAGCGCATTGATGTCCTGATTGATGGAGGATTGGTCGACCTCTGCGCCAGAGAAGCCCCCGGGCGTCAGGAGAAAAAGCGAAACAAGCAGAAAAAGAAAGTTTTTCAATAGATGCATATCAGTCCTTTATTCTTCTTAGTATATACCTAATAATTGCGTAAATATCATCTCATTGCAGAGTCTTTCCGGCTTTTCCGGCTGTCTATTTTATCAGCTGGTTGAGCTGGAACATCGGCAGAAGGACCGCCAGAACTATAGCTCCCACGATGACCCCCATCAGCAGGATCATCATCGGTTCAAGCAGGGAAAGCGCCTTCTGGACCCTTCTTTCGAACTCAGCTTCATAACTGTCCGCTGCCCTGCTTAACACCTCTGCGAGCGTGCCGCTTTTTTCGCCTGTTGCTATCAACTGCACCAGCACCGAGGGGAACCCCGCCAGGGCGGTCGAAAGCCGCGACCCTTCGGCAACCATTTTGGCCGCATCGATGATCCTGTGCTGCAGCATGCTGTTCCCAAGCGATTTCGCCGACAGCTCCAAAGCCCGCAGCAGGGGGAGACCGCCGTCAAGGAGAAACCCTGTTGTCCGCGCGAAGCGGCCATAGTAGAGACTCTGAAGAAGGTTGCCCGGAAGTTTCAGCTTCAAGCTGTCCAGGGTTCCCTGGTGGGTTTTCCGGTACTTTCTGAAGCCGTAGTAGAGGGCAACAGCCAGTGCCAGGAGCAGCCACCAATAGTTGACGAAGACGGTACTTATTACAATCAGTACCCTGGTAATCAGCGGCAGGGCGCTTTTGGTGTTTTCAAAGATCCTGACGATTTTCGGGAGCACAAAGGTGAAAAGGAAAGAGAGTACCACAAAGCCTACCGCAGTCATAAATAGCGGGTAGATCAGGGCTGTGCGGATCTTCGATCTCATGGCCTCCTGCTTTTCGAGAAAGGCAGACAGATTCTCCAGTACAATGCTTATTCTGCCGCTCTGCTCGCCGGCCGCCACCATATTGATGTAAAAATCAGGAAAGATTTTTTTTTCAGCCTCCAAAGCACGCGACAGGCTGGCGCCGCCAGAGACATTCTCACGGATATTGATGAGCATGGTCTTCCAGAAGCCGGTACTTTCATCCGAGAGAGACTTAAGGGCCTCCAGAAGCGGGACCCCGGCGGAAAGCAGGGTCGAGAGTTGGCGGGTCATGACCGGGAGCAGTGCGGCTTCGTTCTTGCGAAGCTTCCATTCCCTTTTGTCTGTATGCGGTCTGATATCCTTCGGATAGATGCCGAGGGCCCTTACGCCGGAGGCTGCATCCTGAATTCCGTCGGCCTCAATGACGCCGGTTGTCCCCGAGCCGTCAGGCTTATACCCTGTATAGTTAAAAAGCGGCATTCAGCAGTTGTCCTGATTCATTGCCGAAGGCGTTATCAGGATTCGACAACATCTTTTTGCGTGACCCTGAGGACTTCCTCGATCGTGGTAATCCCCAGCAGCACCTTTTCAAAGCCGTCAGACCGCAGCGTCTGCATGCCTCTGGCTATAGCAGCGCTTTTGAGCTTCTGGGCATCAGGGCGTTCGGTGATCAAAAGCCGGGTTGCATCATCGACCTGGAGGAGTTCATAGATGCCGGTACGGCCCAGATATCCCTTGCCCCCGCATTTGTCGCAGCCTGCACCTCTATAGAGTAAAAGAGGACTGGTCTTTTTTGAGAGGACCGTACTGTCAAAATACGAGCGCTCAATTTCCGAGGGTTCATACGCCTGTCTGCAGTCAGGGCAGATGACCCTGACAAGCCTCTGGGCCAGGACTCCTACCAGGGAGGAAGCAACCAAAAAAGGTTCAACTCCCATATCGATCAGCCTGATAATGGCCGAGGGCGCGTCATTCGTGTGGAGTGTGCTCAGGACCAGGTGCCCGGTCAGGGAGGCCTGGATCGCAATCTCAGCTGTCTCTACATCACGTATTTCCCCGACCATGATGATGTCGGGGTCCTGGCGCAGTATCGACCGGAGGCCTGAGGCAAAGGTGAGGCCTATCTTCGGATTGACATGTATCTGCCCAATCCCTTTCAGCTGGTACTCGACCGGGTCCTCGACCGTGATGATGTTTTTTTCTTCGGTATGCACCCTGTTGAGCGCAGCATACAGGGTCGTTGTCTTGCCGCTTCCGGTCGGCCCGGTGACAAGGATGATGCCGCTGGTCCTTTTCAGCAGCTGTTCCATGAGGACTTCGTCTTCTTTGTCGAGCCCGACCTCCCAAAGACCGATCAGGCCCTGCTTCCTGTCGAGCAGTCTCAGCACTGCCCGTTCGCCGTGCGAGGTCGGCAGAATAGAAACCCTTATATCCACATCCCTTCCGCCGATCAGCAGCCGTATGCGGCCGTCCTGGGGCAGTCTTTTTTCAGCAATGTCGAGGTTCGACATGATCTTGATCCTGCTGATCAGGGCATCCTGGATGATCTTCGGGGGGGTCAGGACGCGGTGCAGCATCCCATCGACACGCATCCGGATGTCCAGTTCTTTTTCATACGGCTCGATATGGATATCACTTGCCCGCTCCTTCACCGCCTGCTGCAGTATCGCATTCAGCAGTCTGATGATCGGGGCTTCTTCCGTCAGTTCGAGGATGTCCTTCGGTTTTTCGAATTCCGTTGCCACCGAGGTCAGGTCCTCGCCGGTAATATTGTCCATCACTTCTTCAGCCGAGCCGACCTGGCCATAGAAACGGTTGACCGCGTCGATGACGACTCCCGGGGAGGTATGCACTGCGGCGGGCTTCAGGCCAAAATGTGCAGACAGTTCACGCAGGGCAAGTACTCCTTTATCATCGGCAACCGCTGCCCTGAGATATCCGTCTTTCCTTTTCAGCGGCATGATCAGGTTGCCTTTAGCAAAGGCGAGGGGGATATCTTTTATCAGGGCGTGTTCAACATCTTCGTCTGTTATTGTATCGAGGGTCTCCATCGGAGATTACTTCAGGTCAGTGTCGTAAACAGGCTCTGCAGATTCTATTTCAGGAATCGCCCTGAACTCCGCAAGGGCCTCTTCTACCGGCTGTTTTTCTCTGAGTTTAATCCTGAAAGACTGATGATGGCCGGTTTTGGCTGTTATCAACGCGCCTTTTGATTCTATAAGCATCAGTGCTTTATCTTCCGGGACCCAGTGTTTGAAGGTTACCAGCAATACCCCATTAATATAGCGATTCTGACTGACAGCAAATTCCCGCTGCTTGCTGGCGGTTATTGTTGCGAGGCTTGAGGCCTCCTTGATAATATGGGGGGTGAGGAAGACAAGAAGGTTTGTCTTTGTCTTGCCAACGGATTTTTGCTTGAACAGGTATCCCAGAACAGGGATGTCGCCCAGCACAGGAATCTTCGTTACATTCACATTGTCTTTTTCCTGCATAAGACCGCCGATGACAACAGTATTGTTGTCTTTGACGACTACCGAGGTCTTCGTGGAACGCTTTGTCGTGGTCGGTCCGATGGAGGTCAGGATATTTTCAGAATCCTCTTTAAGGGAGGAGATCTCCTGAAAGATATCGAGCTTGATATAATCACCCTCTGTAATCTGTGGGGTGATCCTCAGGGTTATGCCGACATCCTTCCTTTCGACCGAACTGAGGACTGTACTGGACGTTGTGATGTCGCGCTCTCTCTTCCCTATGAAGGGGACGTTCTCTCCCACCACGATCTCAGCCTCTTTGTTGTCCGAGGTCAAAATCTGCGGGGTCGAAAGTACATTAATAGAATCCTTGAATTCACTGAGGCTGAAAAGGGCAGCAAACCCTGGTACATTGAGATTAGATGTGGTAGGCTGGCCATTGACAACCGATGTCAGTGGGATATTCATGAAGCTCCCCATGCCGCCCAGTGTGAAACCGGCAAGCCCTGATATCACAGACTGAAGCGCTGAAGAGTCTATCTGGCCAACTCCGCCGATGAGTACCGGATCGCCATTATGCTTTGCCGTGGCCCTCCACTTTGCCCCGATATCAAGCAATTTATCGATCGTTGCCTCAATGATCATCGCCTCGACATAAACCTGCTTCCTTCTCTTGTCAAGCTGCTTCAGTATCTGGGCGAGGTTCTGGAAGTCGGCAGGAGAGGCGGCCACGATAATCGAGTTCGTTGCCTTATCAGGTGTTATGGTTATGCCGCCTGCTGCCTCAAAAGGAGATCCCGCAGCCGCTGCGACTCCGGGTACCCCCTGGCGTGCGGTCTGCATACCCCTGATCATTCCCTCAAGCACCTTTGCCAGTTCAGTCGCGTCCGCATTTTCGAGAAAATATACATTGATCCTTCCCTGGGCCTCTGGAGATGGCGCGTCAATCAGCCTGATCAGCGTCTTCATCGCCTCCCTCCCGGTGCGCTCGCCAAAGAGGATGACTGCATTCAGCCGCTGATCGCTGACAGCCAGTGCTGTGTCAACCCCGATCTGCTGGCCAGGGGTTCCCCGCACTTTTAATCTTCCGAGCCCGTCGTTCAGGATCTTTGTGACAGAATCAGAACTTGAATATTTCAGGAGGATAACCTCTGGCATGTCTGTGAGAGAGGGTTTGTCTATGAGCTCAATGAGGGAAAGGATTTTCTCGATATTCAGGCCGGCGTCGATAACCAGCAGGAGGTTCCCCGGACCGAATACTGCGATATGCCCGTCTTTTGAAATGAGCGGCTGAAAGAACTTCATGGCGTCGTCAGCAGATATATATTTCGGCGAGATGAGGCGGGCGATATAGCCCTCATTGGTGAGCGATCCCTCTGTCGAGATCTCCAGACCGCGCTGTTTCGCCTCGATCGAGGGGATGATCTTGAAAGCGTCAACCCCTGCGGGCACAACGGTAAACCCTTTGACTTCAAGTACGGCAGTGAACAGATTGTATGCGTCGTCAGCAGAAAGTTTTGAAGGGGCAATGATCGTTATCTTGCCCTTCACCCGCTCATCAAAAATAAAATTCCTGCCGGTTATCTCGCTGATGAATTTTGCAACCGCCGGAAGGTCAACGTCCACAAAATTAAAGGTGACCTTATTGGATTTTTTGTTTTCAGGTGAAACCTTCGAATCCGCAGCAACCGGCTGCGGCAGAGAAAGCATTCCGGCAACTGCGATCAGAAGCAGCATGCCAACCACGAAACCTCTATACATTTTGGGGAGAAAGTTCATATTTTTCATGTTGTTAGTATATTAAGTATAGTGCATCAGGTCAATAATATTTTCAGATCTGGCACGTCTGAGTCTGGTTGCTTTATCGTATCTGGTACGTCATGGTCATTTTTGCACTGTTGCGGATTACATCGAGCTGGGCCCGGTCGATGCCCCTCAGAGCGGTAAAAGCCTGCAAAGCTGTTTCGGGGTTGGATATGGAGAACTCATTTATTCTCAGAAGTATGTCCCCGTTCTGCAGACCAAGACTACTGTATATCCCTCCCGGTTTTACTTCCCGGAGTATAAAGCCCTGCTGTTTTCCCTCGACGATATGGGGGACAAACCTGGCATCGGTCATGATCTGGTCAGGTTTTTCTATCGCCTGCTGCACCCGCTGCTGGTCGATCTGGTAGGTTGAATCTCCCACCCTCCGGCCGAAGGAGGCTGCGGTGGGGACATCTGCCTGTTTTATCTCCCGGATGTCTGTAATGTCCTTGAGTTTGACTTCAATCTCGCTGCCCTTACTCCCTATGAAGACCCTCGTCATTTCAACTTTTGCAAGCTTGCCCAGCCCGAAGACCTGGGCTCCTATCCTGAATACATCCTGCTGTCCGGACTTGTCGGCAAGGATTGCATAACTGACATCTCTTCTTCCTGCTACCGTGCCAATAAGCGTGAGGTCGGTCCGGGAGACTGACGGCCCGGCTGCGGCTGACAGCAATTGCAACTCACCGCCTGGAAAACCAAAGGGGTTGCTGGCAAGCACAGGGGCATAGTCCGACAGGCTGCGTTTTGTGTCCCCGGCCGGTTTGGCAGGTGTCTTCGCAGTTTTTTCCTTAGGAGTTACAGAGATTGATACGATGTCCCGCACCAGAAACAATACCGCCAGGCCCAGGATCAGTCCAAGGCAGAGCGTGACTGCCTGCAATGTTTTCTGGTTGTTGAAACGTTCAAAAATATTGCCGAGTTCCATAGCTATGTTGCCTTATCCGTTATCTCTGTCCGGTTGCCTTTTCGATGCTGGCGCGGCTGACGCGGTAGTCATACAGTGCCCCGATATGTTCGGTCTTCGCATTACTCAGGGACACCTCTGCATCAGCCACCTCAATTGGATTGCCGACGCCGGCAGCATACCTGCCGTTTGCGATCTCCAGATTTTCGGTTGCCTGCCGGACGGTCAGTTCGGCGTTCGCTATCCGCTCTTCAGCCTCGGCAAGTCCAAGATATGCCTGTTTTACCTCAAGCAGGATGTTCTGTCTCAGGGTTTCCTCATTCGCCCTGATCGTATTAAGGTTCGCCTTTGCTTCTTCGACCTGGTTTTTAGTCAGAAAGCCGCTAAAAATCGGAAAGGAAACAGCGGCACCGACATTCCAGCCGTTATTGAGAGGGAAACTCTCACCGCTGCGGGTATACGCTGCGGTGCCCGTCAGAAACGGATAATAACCCTTTTCCGCAAGAATGACCGCCTTTTCCGCAGCCGCTTTTCTGGAAAGAAGCGCGGTCAGGTCCGGCCTGTTTTTATAGGCTTTTTCGAGTGCGTCCTCATAGGTGATGGTATATTTCTGAAATGACAGGTTGTCTTCAATGAGGTATTCAGGGGCCTCCGGCAGGCCGAGCGCATTGTTCAGGGAGGCGAGAGCCACGCGCCGCGAATTCTCAGCCTTGATGAGATTCAGCCTGGCATTGCTCAGGTCCACCTCCGCCTTGGTCACATCGAACTTCGGTTTGGTGCCTACCTCGAAGAACCCCTTTGCCTGGTCAAGATGTTTGACAAACTGGCTGACCGTCTCTTCGGCAACGTCCCGGGTTCTTTTTGCCTTCAGGACGGAGAAGTATGACTGTTTGACATTGAAGACAACGAAGTCAGTGATCCCGCTGAGATCGTCCCGCGATGCCTCAAGATTAAACCCCTGAATATCGACCTGTGCCTTTGTTTTGCCGAAATCAAAAAGGGTCTGCCGCAGCGCAAGGCTGCCTGAGTACTGGTCGAAGGAACTGCGTGCCGAGCCGGTGGTCAGGTCCGGATCAACGATTTGCGTGTTGGAAGACGTGGACTGCTTGATCCTGCTGTAGCCGGCGGTTAGATCGATCTGCGGATAATATCCTGCCCTTGCCTGTCCGACCCTGCTCTGAGCTGCATCAACAGAACTGCGGGCTGCGGTGATATTGGGGTGCCGCGCCGAAGCTATGGCTACTGCCCTTTCAAGGGTCAGCAATTCCCCTTTTTTTATAATTTCATCTGCTCCTGCCCCGCAAGGGATAAGCAGCGCAGCGAGCAATACCCATATCGCAGTTTTATTCATTTGCATCCTCCTCAATTTAAGAGCACTTTCTCATTGATTATTAATAAACCTGAATCCCCGGGTCAAGCCCGAGGATGACAGGTTCGGGACTTTTCCACTACGTCGCGGTTATATCTTAACACTCTCGTCACTCTTCGTCTGCATCTGGCCGCCTGTTTTCAGCTTTAATGCGAGACCCTGGAGCCTGTCCATATAATAATAAACTACGGGTGTAATAAATAGTGTCAGGAGTTGGGATACCAGAAGTCCCCCCACGACCGCAAGGCCGAGGGCCCGCCGTGATTCTGCACCAGCCCCGAATCCAACAGCTATCGGCAGGGTTCCCATGAGGGCGGCCATAGAGGTCATCATGATGGGTCTGAAACGAACAACAGCACCTTCATATATGGCATCCATCGGTGATTTGCCCTCTCTGCGCTGGGCTTCCAGAGCAAAGTCGATCATCATGATGGCGTTTTTCTTTACAATGCCGACCAGCATGATGATTCCGACAAAGGCATAAAGATTCAGGTCCTTGCCGAAGATCATCAGGGTAATGAGGGCCCCGAAGCCGGCAGAGGGTAGACCAGAGAGGATGGTGAGGGGATGGATATAGCTTTCATAGAGTATGCCAAGGACAATATAAATGACGACAATGGCCAGAATCAGGAGGAGAGCCAGTCCTTTGGTGGAGGCCTGGTAGACCTGTGCAGTGCCCTGAAACCCGGTGGTTATTGCCGAGGGAAGGCTTCTGGCCTCTTTTTCGATCGCGCTGACAGCGTTGCCCAGCGGAATGCCCGGCTTGAGGTTGAAGGAGACCGTCACTGCTGTAATCTGCCCCTGGTGATTTACTGAAAGAGGCCCCAGCCCCTTTGTAAGGGTAGCCAGCGAAGAAAGCGGTATCAGCTGTCCCGTGTTTGCGCGGACATAAAGCATCCCGAGCGCCGCCGGGTCCATCTGATATTCGGGCTTGAGAGTCATGATGACTCTGTACTGGTTTGTGGGCGAATAAATCGTGGAGACCTGCCGGTCACCGTAGGCTGAGTAAAGAGCGTCCTCGATCTGCTGGGCTGTAATGCCCAGGGAGGCGGCGCGGTCCCGGTCGATATCCAGGTTTACCTGCGGGTTCTTCATCTGAAGGTCGCTGGTAACGTCCTGAAGCATGGGGAAAGCCCGGAGCTTTGTTTCAAAGTCTGCGGCCTGTTTGTAAAGCTCATCGGTATCAGGGCTCTGAAGCACAAACTGGTACTGGGCTTTGGAGAGTGTTGTCTCCAGGCGGATGGGAGGGGGATTCTGCATGAACATCATGATGCCGGGGACTGACATGACCTTGGGTCTGAGTTGCTGGATGATCTGGTCTGCATTCAGCTTGCGCTCATGCCGCGGCTTGAGCTTAAGGAACATGAACCCGCTGTTCGAACCGACCCGGGTACCGCTTGCGCCGACCGAGGACATGAAGGCCTCTACATTGGGGTCCTGCATGACGATCGCGGCAAGCTGCTGCTGGTGCTGCTTCATATCTTCGAAGGATATACCCTGTGCTCCCTCGGTGAAGCAGAAGATAGAGCCGATATCGTCAGACGGAAGCAGCCCCGTAGGTATTTTGGTGAAGAGCCAGCCGGTCAGTACGGTCATGACCAGTGTCACGACAATCGTCGTGCGGCGGAAGTTGAGAACCTTTTTGAGCGAGATCTCGTAGATATGGAGCATGCCGGCAAAAAAGCTCTCCATGAGGTTATAAAGTCGTCCGTGTTTCTGCTCTGCCTGCGGTTTGAGAAACCGGCTGCAGAGCATCGGGGTGAGCGTCAGCGAAACAACCCCTGATATGAGTATTGCTACGGTGATGGTTACCGCAAACTCGTGGAGCATGCGGCCGAGCATGCCGGCCATGAAGAGCACGGGGATGAAGACCGCGACCAGGGAGATGGTCATCGAAATAATGGTAAAGCCGATCTCACGAGAGCCCTTCAGGGCGGCTTCCATAGGTTTTTCACCGTGCTCCATATGGCGGACGATATTTTCGAGCATGACAATTGCGTCGTCCACAACAAAGCCGACAGACAGGGTGAGGGCCATGAGCGTGATGTTATTGACCGAAAAACCGAGGCCGTACATGGCTGCAAAGGTGCCTATGATCGACAGAGGCAGTGCCAGACTCGGGATGACCGTGGCCGAAAGGTTTCGCAGGAAGAGAAAGATAACCAGGATGACCAGGCCGATGGTCAGCACCAGGGTGAACTTCACATCCTCGACTGAATCGCGGATCGATACGGTCCGGTCAAACAGGGTATTCAGATCCACGGACTGGGGGAGCTGACTGCGAAAAGCCGGAATCTGACGTTTGATGCTGTCTACGACTTCGATCGTGTTTGTCCCCGGCTGACGCTGTATCGCCAGGACGATGGCCCGGTGCGATTTCCCGGCCGCGTTGTACCAGGCGGCAATCTTGTCATTTTCTACGCTGTCGGCTATGGTC
>PNOC01000014.1 GCA_013824615.1 Thermodesulfovibrio sp. | reverse complement strand
GACCCGCCGCGGTAGGAGACGATCAGCGGCCTGTAAGCTTCTGCATTATAAAGCTGGCCGGTTGCCTGGATCGTGAAGGCCTGCTGCCTGCCCTGCAGCCCGCCTGTGGGAAGGTTCACGTTCCATTTGCCGAGAGCCGACGAAACCTCATCAATACCTATCTTCCGGTTTGCCATGGCGTGGGGGTCGAGCTGCACCCTTACGGCATATTTCTGGGAGCCGAAGACCTGCACCTGGGCAACGCCGCTGATCATTGAAATGCGCGGAGCAATAATCGTGTCGGCATACTCATTAATATCTGAAAGGGGCAGCGTCGGCGAACTGAGAGCGAGATAGAGGACCGGCTGGTCTGCAGGATTCACCTTCTGGTAGGAAGGCGGACTGGGCATGTCCTGCGGCAACTGACGGGCGGCCTTTGCGATCATGGCCTGAACGTCCTGGGCTGCTGCATCGATATTCCGCTCCAGCACAAACTTGAGGGTGATGATCGAGACCCCCTGTCCGTTCGTCGAGTTCATGGAGTCAAGACCTGCAATGGTCGAGAATTGACGCTCCAACGGAGTTGCCACCGCGCTTGCCATGGTCTCGGGGCTGGCCCCCGGCAGGTTTGCGGTCACCTGGATGCTCGGAAAATCTATGTTCGGAAGATCATTTACGGGAAGTATCCGGTAAGCGAATACTCCAAAAATCATGACCGATAACATGACCAGGCTGGTCATGATCGGTCGCTTTATAAAGAGTTCTGAGAGATTCATTACTTCTTTTCCCCGGCAGCCGGAGCAGGGTTTGGCGTTGGTACCGCTCCCGGTTTCCCTGCAATAAGGATCTCAATCTTCGCCCCGGGCACAAGGCGCATCTGGCCGTCCGTGATGACCTGCTCACCGGCAATGACACCCTTTTCAATCACCGTTTCGCCTTCGAATGAAGGACCCGTGGTGACTTGCCGGAGTTCAACCGTGTCCTGTTTGACAACAAAGACATATTGTCCCTGCTGTCCGGTCTGGACCGCCTGGGTCGGAACAACAACCGTATTGGCGAGTTCCGCCAGCGTGAGGGTGGTGTTAACATACTGCCCCGGCCAGAGCTTATTTTCCCTGTTTGCAAAGGCTCCTTTGAGTTTTATGGTCCCGGTGGCAGGATCAACCGTGTTCTCGATAAAGGTCAGTTTTCCGGTCTCTGCATGGACGTCTCCTGTCGAGAGATTTACCGCTACGCTGAGACTGCCGGACCGCATACGGCTTCTGATCTCAGACAGATTTCTTTCGGGGACCGAAAAGGCCACATAGACGGGCTGGACCTGATTGATTACCACCATGGCGGTGTCCGCGTTTGCCTTGATGAGGTTCCCCTCGTTCACAATAAGACTGCCGGTCCTGCCGGAGACAGGCGCCGGTATGGAGCAGTAGCCCAGCTGAAGCCTGGCGTTCTCAAGCACTGCCTTGTCCGCATTTACCGTGGCCTCCAGAGCCAGTTCGTTGGTCCTGAACTGCTCATACTGGTCCCGGGCTACATAGCCTTTTTTTGCCAGATCACCGTAGCGGCGGGCTTCTTCACGGGCATTGTCCAGTAACGCCCTGTTTTTTGCAAGGACTGCCTCATACTGCCTGATCTGGGCCTCATAGGGCCTGGGATCGATAGTGAAGAGCAGATCGCCCTTCCTGACATCCTGTCCCTCCCTGAAGTGGACTTTTGAAAGCAGGCCGCCCACCTGAGCTTTTATGGCAACGGTTGCGTAAGGCTCAACCGTTCCTATGGCTTTGACATGGACCGGAACGGATTTGACCGTGGCAGTTCCAACCGTGACGGGTATCGGCGGTTTTTTGGGAGGCTCGGGCTTCTTTTTCGCACAGGCAGCTAAGGGGAGCAGGCAGAACAGCAACAATACTGTTGAGGTAACGCGGGATTTAAACGACATTTTTTCTCCTTGACTGCTGAACGTTATTACGGGCGTATGACGCGGGTTACAGAATCCGCAGGGATGATCTCCGGCTGAATGTTTACGTCTGTCATGTTAGCGCCCACTTACATTTTAATGTACGGTACGGCGCCGGAGTTTGTCAACCGCTGCCAGCTCAGACCGCTGACCTCTTCGGGTATCTGCCGGCTACGGATACTGCGGTCGAATTTGCCTGCCGGAATAAAAAAGAAGAATGGCACGAGATAACGGATATAATAGAAAATATGCTGTCCGCTGATCTTTAAGGGACAGTATCAACCAAACAGTGGAAAGGGGTTCATAAAGACATGTCAACGGTATTTTTTGCATCAGCGCGCGCAAAGAAATGGCGGTATGAAGACAGTATGCCCGGGAAGCTCGAGCAGCTCCTGAAAGAGGCCGGTCTGCTGAACTATTTCAGCCCTGATGAGTGGGTGGCAATCAAAACCCACTTCGGGTCTGAGGGTGCACACCGGACAGTCAGGCCGGTTTTTTTGAGAAAAGTGGTTGAGGCCCTGAAACGCATCGGTGCAAAACCGTTCGTTACGGATACGGTCAGGATTAAGGGGCTGGACTATCTTGAAGTTGCCAACCAGAACGGGTTGAACCATTTGTCTGTCGGAGCGCCGGTGGTGATTGCCGACGGTCTCTACGGCAAGGACAATATTATGGTCAAAGCCGGAGACATACTCGGCCAGGTTGCTGTGGCCTCTCTTATCCATGATGTCCCGGCCATGATCGTCTGTTCTCATGTGAAGGGCCATATCAATGCCGGATATGCCGGTGCCATAAAGAATCTGGCCATGGGAGGCGTCAGTTCCTCGCACCGCACCTGCGGCTGGAAATGCGGCCGGGGTGCCATGCACACGATTGGTGAGGGAGAACTCGTCTGGGACAAGGACAAATGCGAACTCTGCCTGCAGTGCAAGGACATTTGCCCTCTCGACGCGATCAGTTTTAAAGATGAGAAGCTTGAATGGGACGGCAACATCTGCTGGCGCTGCGGCCGGTGCGAACGGGTATGCCAGAATGAATCGCTGAAACTCCCGGGAGATGACGAGAGATTTATGCAGTCCCTGGCTGAGGCCGCCAAGGCGGTTATCGGGACGTTTGAGAAGGGGAAGATCCTCTATATTAATTTTCTTACCGAGATACAGCCTGAATGTGACTGCATGCCCATGGCAGATGTGCCGGTCATGCAGGATGGAGGCATCCTGGTCTCTGATGATCCGGTCTCTATTGAGCAGGCATCTATCGATATGCTGCTGAAGTCCCCTCCGCTTCCGGATTCCATGGCGAGCGATAAACAGATCAAGCCAGAAGAGGATATCCTTATGAAACTCCACAATAAGCCTTATGCGATACAGGTGGAGGAGGCAGAACGTCTTGGACTGGGGGAAAGAAGCTATAGCCTTGTCGAGATTTAGAAAAAAAGTGCTGCAGCCCGTGGGCTGCAGCTTAGGGGAGGTAACGAGGCGCTTAACAATTATATAAAACCAAAATTCAGGCAACTTGTCAAGTGAAAAGATAGATAAGCTTATAATTATATTTTTAGGATGCTCCTGTATTGCATTTTACTGCAGTACGCATTAAGCTAATTTTATGTTCGACATCAGGCAGGTCCCTATCTTTAATACCCTTACCCCGGCAGACGCCAAAGAGGTTGCCCCATACGTCTTACCGGCGCAGTATAAAAAGAAAGAAACAATCTTTGCCGAGGGAGATCCCTCTGAATGGTTCTATATCGTTACAAAGGGCAAGGTCAAGATCACGAAGCTTTCACAGGAAGGCAAGGAGCTTATCCTTGAGATAGTCCAGCCGATCGATTTCTTCGGGGGTATTGCGGTGGTCAGGGGCTTTCCCTATCCTGCCAATGCGGTTGCCATGGAGGATACCGAGGTTGTCAAACTCTCCCGGAAGCATATTCTGAGCATCATGGACCGCTTTCCGAACCTTATGTACTGCATGGCGGTTAATATCGGCGACCGGATCAAGGGGTCGCATGAGACGCTCAAGAGCATCGCCCTTGAGAAGGTTGAATCGAGAATAGCGTCTCTTTTGATAAAGCTGTCGGACAAGGCAGGAGAGAAGACGGCCGATGGTGTCATGATCACCATGAAACTGACCAAGCAGGACATCGCCGAGATGGTCGGCACCACGGTCGAGACCTCGATCAGGACCATGAGCAAGCTGACCAAGGCCGGACTGATCGGCTCAAAAGCAGGGAAAATTGTCATCAAAGACCTTGATCGTCTGAAATCCCTGACCTAGTTTCTTCTCATCTTACATGCCACGTTACGTTTCAATCATCCACTGATTTGACAATAAATCTCAGGCTCCACTATACTTAATTTTACCCTTGGGGGAGGCGGTTAGCCTGAGAGTTTCTCGCTTGACGAGAGAGACCCCTTGAACCTGATACGGACCATTCCGGCGTAGGGAACAGGGAGACAGGGACAGATCAGCCGTATTCCGTCAGGGATACGGCTTTTTTATTGTATGAAACTGACGATAAACGGTGAGACAGTTGAAAATATAAAGGCGCAGACAGTCAGTGAACTGCTTGCTGAACTGAATATCGTCCAGGGGCGGGTTGCGGTCGAGGTGAACCTGTCGGTGATCAAGAGGGCGGAGCATGAGGCCTTCCAACTGAAGGACGGGGACGTTGTAGAGATCGTCAACTTCGTCGGAGGCGGATAAAGGAGATTATTATGGAAGATACATTTATCATCAGGGGAATTGAGTTCAAGTCGCGGCTCTGGGTCGGGACCGGGAAATATAAGGACTTTGACGAGACCCGGAGGGCGATCGAGGCCTCGGGCGCCGACGTGGTGACTGTCGCGGTCCGCAGGACGAATATCACCGACAGAAAATCGGAAAACCTGCTGGACTTCATCGATCCGAAGAAGTATAAGATCCTTCCGAATACCGCCGGCTGCTATAACGTTGCTGACGCCCTGAGATATTCACGGCTGGCGCGTGAGGCCGGTATTTCTGATCTCATTAAGCTTGAAGTGATCGGGGACGAGAAGACTCTTTTCCCTGATAATATAGGCCTGCTGGAGGCGACCGAAATCCTTGCCAAGGAAGGGTTCATTGTCCTGCCGTACACCACCGATGACCCGGTCATGGCAAAGAGGCTCGTCGATGCCGGTGCGGCGGCGGTCATGCCGCTCGCTGCACCAATCGGTTCCGGATTGGGCATCCGCAACCCCTATAACCTGAAGATCATACTTGAACAGGCAACCGTGCCGATCATTGTCGATGCAGGGGTAGGGACTGCCTCGGACGTCGCGATCGCCATGGAGCTTGGCTGTGACGCTGTACTGTTGAACACGGCCATAGCCGGGGCCAAAGACCCCATCATGATGGCCATGGCCATGAAGCATGGAGTACTCGCCGGAAGAATGGCTTATAAAGCCGGAAGAATCGGCAAAAAGCTCTATGCAACCGCCAGCAGTCCGTTTGAAGGCATGCTGTAATATAGTGAAGGGACAAGCGGCAAGCGGCAAGGGACACGAGGAAAAAGGCAGATGCATAGATTTCAGGCTTTACCTGATTACAGACAGGAAACTGTTTTCTGACGACGATATGATGTTTCGTGGTATTGAACAGGCTTTAAGGGGCGGCATTGATGCTGTCCAGCTCAGAGAAAAAGAGATGGAAACAAGAGGACTTCTTGCCATGGCATACAGGCTGCGTGAGCTGACGGGAAAATATAAGGCGCGGCTTTTTATCAATGACCGCGTGGATATTGCGATGGCGGTTGAGGCCGACGGGGTGCACCTGGGCTGCAGCAGTATTCCTGCTGAGGCGGCACGGAAGGTTGCCGGGGAGCGGATGCTTATCGGCAGGTCAACGCACAGTGTGGAAGAGGCTTTGGCCGCTGAAAAGGCCGGGGCTGATTTTATTACCTTTGGCCCGGTCTTCGAAACTCCGTCAAAAAAACAGTATGGTGAGCCGCTGGGGCCGGATATGCTGAAAAAGGCGGCAGGCAGGATAGCACTTCCGGTGTTTGCGATTGGCGGAATTAAACAGAAAACAATCAGGGACGTAATGGCAGCAGGGGCTTACGGGATAGCGCTTATTTCAGGGATCCTCGCCTCGGACGATATACAATCGACTACAGAAAACTACGTGAGGACCATATCATGACAAGAATTGAACTGGCAAAAAAAGGGATTATCACCGATGAAGTAAAAACCGTGGCTGCCTCTGAAGGGATCCTTCCGGAGCAGCTTTCACAGGATATTGCTGCAGGTTACAGCACGATTCCGATCAACAACAATCATAAGATCACCCCGATAGGTATCGGACGGAATATGAGGACAAAGGTCAATGCGAATATCGGGACATCGAAAGACCGTATCTCGATTGATGAGGAGATGGAGAAGCTTGAGGTCCTGGTGAAATACGGTGCCGATGCCGTGATGGACCTTTCGACCGGCGGTCCGATCAGGGAACTGCGGGAGATGATGCTGAAAAAATCTCCTGTTGCTGTCGGGACCGTGCCGATCTACCAGGCAGCAGTCCAGGCTGCAGCAAAACACGGTTCGATCTCGAAGATGACGGCTGATGACCTTTTTGCCGTAATTGAGGAGCATGCTGCGTCAGGTGTTGATTTCGTGACTGTCCATTCGGGGTTGACGATGAGGGCCGTCGAGAGACTGAAGCAGCAGGGCCGGATACTTGATATCGTCAGCAGGGGAGGTTCGTTCCTTCTTGAATGGATGGTCTACAACGAACAGGACAATCCGCTGTATGTCCAGTTTGACCGGCTGCTCGAGATTGCAAAGAAATACGACATGACCCTGAGTCTCGGCGACGGCATGCGTCCGGGATGTCTTGCCGATGCGACCGACCGCACCCAGATCGAGGAACTCCTGACACTCGGCGAACTCCGGGATGTTGCTGTGGCAAACAATGTCCAGGTGATCATCGAGGGCCCGGGCCATGTGCCGCTGAATCAGGTTGAGCTCAATGTTCGGCTTCAAAAAGAGATCTGCAAGGGAGCGCCGTTCTATGTCCTTGGTCCGCTCGTCACGGATATCGGGATGGGTTACGACCATATCAGCGCTGCCATCGGCGGGGCGATCGCTGCCGCTGCCGGTGCTGACTTCCTCTGCTATGTGACGCCATCGGAGCATATCCGCCTGCCGACCATAGAGGATGTGAAGGAAGGCGTCATCGTTTCGAAGCTCGCTGCCCATGCGGCCGATATTGCCAAAGGCATCAAGGGATCTATGGACAGGGATATTGCTATGGCAAAGTGCAGGAAGGCGCTTGACTGGAACGGACAGATAGGTTTAAGCCTGAACCCTGACAAGGTAAGGGAGTGGAGGGCGGAGGTGCCGCCGACAGAGACAGAGGTCTGCAGCATGTGCGGTGAATTCTGCGCGATCCGGACGGTCGAAAGGGCGCTGAAGAAAAAATAAACCGGGAGATTATGCAGGATGCGCTCAGGTGATTTTTTATGGTTGTATCGAGGCAGTCAGAAACACCTCAGAAAATTCTGCAATGCAACAGGATTGGATTATATATCACGTAAACGAAGGCTGCCTGTGCTATATATTGCCAGAGAAGGGCTGGCAGGCTGCATGAAGCGGCTTGAAGGTGTTGCAGACAGAATTTTTTCGGTATTCCTGCCCGCCTCGACGTCATACGTTTTTTGCAATACTGAAGATTAAGTGTTGATGTCCCTTGATGCAATTTTATTGATAGGTCCTACCGGGGCCGGCAAGTCACCGCTGGGTGAGCATATGCAGCAGCACGGGCTGGCGGGGAAGAGATGCCATCACTTCGACTTCGGGCATCAGCTCAGAACGATTGCGGCTGAGGAGAACCCCCCTGCGGAATTCACGTATTCTGAACATCTCTTTATCCGGGACCTGCTCGAAAAGGGCCTGCTGCTTGAAAAGGAACATTTCCCGATTGCCGAGAAGATCATCGCTGCCTTCCTGAAGAGCAGGCAGTATGTGGAGGGGGACCTGATCGTTCTGAACGGCCTTCCCCGTCATCTGGAACAGGCGAGGGACATGGACCGGATAGTCACGGTCGGGATGGTCATGGTTCTTGAATGTTCGGCAGAAGCAGTCCATGAGAGGATCCGGGGAAATATCGGGGGAGACCGGGCAGAAAGAGATGACGATGATCAGCGGCTGATCGAAAAGAAACTACGGATATTCAAGGAGCGGACAGAACCGTTGATCGATCATTACAGGACTGAGGGCAGCGCGGTCACCCGGCTTGCGGTTACGGCAGAGACTACCGCTGACTGCGTTTACGCTGAACTTCTTTCCCTGGTCCGGCCGCTCTCCTCAGGGTGATCTAAAAGTCCGGAAACATTTTCAGAAATATCTGGTTCTCCGCTCCGGCTGTTGCCTGGGCCGAAAGAATTCCACCTTCAATATACTTCAGTTCGAAGTTTTTTACTCCCCGTGAAACCAGTTCTTTGGCATTAGAGGGACAGCCATTCTCACATCCGGCAATTCCCTTGATCATCCGCGGAATCAGTCCCCGGATGTCCAGCCCGGAGAGGTCAGTTCCTTTTGAAGATGCAAACCCGTTAATCTGACCCAGGACGGCGTCGAGATCAGCCCGGAACGGATCAGCGATCGGTATTGAAATCGAATCTTTATTGATTATGAAATCCAGAAGCATGATGCTCCCTCCTGTAATGTAGTGCATTGATGAATATAAGCCGCCAGCAGCGGTTGCACCTATTTTACAAATTCGCTGCCGGTATAGCAAAATAACGGTAAACGGAGGCTGGTATATGGATGGCACAAGACGTGCTGATATAAAGCCGGGACTGCAGGTCTCGGTTGTTCTCAAGAAGGATCAGCAGAGCGGGAAGCTTACCGAAGGGGTTGTGCGCGATATCCTGACGAAATCACCTGCCCATACACATGGCATTAAGGTCAGGCTTCAGAGTGGGGAGATAGGCAGGGTGAAAGTTATTCATCATTCGTAAACACTGTTTTTTGCTACGGGACGATTGCGTATTTTATTCCTTCACCGCTGACCAGTTTCATGAAGGCCTGCTGAATCTCCTTCAGTCTGACGGTGCCGCTGATCAGGGGCTGGACATTTATTTTTTTGTCCCTCAGGAGAAGTTGTGCTTTTTTCACATCCTCCGGCGTGAAATGGAATGTCCCCTTCAGGATGATTTCATCGTAGTGCAGGCGTGCTGCATTAAAGGTGACGGTTGTGTCGGCGCGGCAACCGCCGAAGAGAACCACCGTACCGCCCCTCCTGACATAATCGACTGATACCTCCCATATAGCCGGCTGCCCGGTGCATTCGAAGACAAAGTCAACCCCGGCGCCGCCGGAGAAATTCTTTGCCGCAGCCGCAGCGCTTGCCGGGTCGCAGATGCATTCCGCCCCGATTTTTTTTGCAGTCTTTAACCGTTCCTTTTCGAGGCCGGTGATCATGACACGGGCCCCTTTGGACCGGGCCAGCAGGAGGTGCAGCAGGCCGATCGGGCCGGCACCGATAATGAAGACGGTATCACCCTTTTTAATAGCAAGGTTTTCCATCCCATGGAGAACGCAGGCGAGCGGCTCAAGAAAGGCGGCTTCCTTGAAACTGAGTTCTTCAGGTTTACGGAAGACGTTCTGGGTAACAACATGGCCCGGCAGGAGAACATACTCTGAAAACGCACCGAGGACCTTGGTAGCCATGATATTCTCGCAGAGGTTGAACAGTCCTTTTTTGCAGTAGCTGCACCCAAGACACGGTGCACTGTGGACCGCCATGACCGGATCGCCGATTTTGAATTTTACGACGCCTTTTCCCTTGTCCACCACAATACCGGAAAATTCGTGACCGAACGGTCCGGGCATAGGGATGAGTGCATGGCCCCGGACAAAGGCCTTCAGATCAGTACCGCAGGTGAGTGCCGCCTTTACCTGGACAAGAATTTCCCCGGCAGAAGGTTCCGGCAGGATAACATTTCTCAGTTCTATCGAGCCCGGTTTTGAAAGTATGGCGGTAAGCATAGGCCTAGAACTCGATCTTTCCGCCGAGGATCTGGCCTGCCAGCGCCGCCAGGACAAAAAGGGGTATAAAGTCAAGGCCAAGATGGGAGAAGATTCGTGCCAGAAAAATAAACGGTATCGGGGCATGGATGCAGAGGAACCAGTTGATTGAATACTTCCGCGTCCTGTTTCTGAGAAAACCGAAGAGCAGGTTGATCATGGTTGTCAGGGAAAAAAGACCTATGACAATAGCCAGTTTAGAGCTCGCATCCATCAGAAAAAATACCCTAAATCAGTCAGTCAGGTCAAGGGTTTATTCTGATTCGGCTTTATTTATTGCCCCGGGAACGGGATGCAACAACAATTCTGTTTTTTCCGCGTTCTTTTGCAAGGTACATCGCCTTGTCAGCGATTCTGATAAGGCCGTCTGCCATCACCCGGCTGTCTTTTGTCTGTTTAAGGTGCTCGGGGAAGGAAGCCACCCCGATGCTGCAGGTGATAAGACCCCTGATGTTCAGAGGCAGATTGATTCCAGGAACTTTTTTCTTCAGAAAGGTCTTATTGACTATGTTGGACCGCACATGTTCGGCATACTGTGCGGCCTCGTTCCGCCCTATCCCCGGCAGGATGACCGAGTATTCATCTCCTCCATAACGAGCTGAAACGGCCCGCGTGCCGTGGAATATTTCGCGGAGGATGTCGCCGACCTCTTTCAGGACCGTGCTGCCGGCAAGGTGGCCGTGGGTGTCGTTTACCTGCTTGAAGTGGTCAAGGTCAAAAAATATGAGTGAGAGCGGCTCTTTCAGTCGGGCTGCTTTTTCGATTTCGTGTTCAAGCATGCGGAAGAAATGCCGGTCGTTATACAGCCCGGTCAGGTTGTCCCTTCGGGAAAGTTCTTCGAAGCTCTGTGCAATCAGGGCGTTCAGGATGAGTGTTGCCGTATAGCCTGCGAAGATCTTCAGCAGCGCCAGGTCCATATCCGAATAACTTTCAGCGGCCGTCCGGTTAATCAGTTCAATGACCCCTATCGTTGAGCCTTCGATGACAATAGGGGCACAGATAATTGACCTCGTCCTGTAATGCATTCTTTCCGCGATTACCGGATAGTATTTTTTATCGTTTACAGCATTCCTGCTGATATGCGGCTCACCGCTGGTGTACGTATCCCCTGCAATTCCGGATCTGGAGGAAATTGAGGTGTTGACCAGGGTTGAGGAACCTTTCCCGAAGCAGGCAGCAAAATAAAGCCTGTCCTCTTTTCTCATGCCCCATTTCAGGGCCGGGTCGTCAAGGAGTATCGACCCTGATTCCGAGGGCACCAGTTTATTCGCCCAGGTGAGTATCTCGCCCAGCAGCATAGTGAGATCCACGTCATAGGCATTTGCCCAGTCCTTCCTGTTCCTGTTCAGAAGTTTCGTCAGAACTGCATTGTTTGCTGAATAGATCTTCATCTCTTAAAGGGTAAACAGAAGGCCGCTGAATGTCAATAGGGCATGTCTGGCGAAGATATATTCAAGCCGGTGCCTGACGTGATTCTGAGGCAGGCAGAGCTATGGCCTCCTCATGCTACAATTATATGCTTATGAAGGTAGCCCGGCTGTATAGTTACCACGATATTCGCGTCGAGGAGATGCCGGCGCCCGAGGCCGGGCCGGGGGAGGCGCTCGTCCGGACAAAGGCCTGCGGCATATGTTCAGGAGATGTCATGCCGTGGTACATAGAAAGAAAAGCGCCGCTGGTCCTCGGCCATGAACCTGCCGGCGAGGTTGTCCAGGTTGGCAAAGGGGTTACTTCATTTCAAAAAGGCGACAGGGTATTTATGCACCATCACGCTCCCTGCCGTATCTGCAGATTCTGCCTCCGTGGTGATTATGTTCAGTGCAGCACCTGGAAGTCCTCCCTGATCTTTCCCGGCGGAGTATCGGAATATATCCGCGTGCCTGAAGTCAATCTGCAGAATGATACACTCAGGCTTGAAGCTGCCATCAGCTTTGAGGATGCCACCCTGATTGAGCCGGCTGCCTGTGTTGTCAAGGGACTGAGCAGGGCAGGGCTGCGAGGTGGAGATACGGTCCTTATCATGGGACTGGGAGTCATGGGAATGTTGAATCTCCTCATCTCCAGGGCCTATGGCGCAGGCAGAATCATCTGCGCCGACAGGGTCAGGTTCCGTCTCGACTGGGCCGGGAAACTCGGGGCAGATGAGCTTATCGATGTGTCAACAGAGACCCTTTACGATGGACTCAGCCGAATCACGCAGGGCGATATGGCTGAACTCGTTATTGTGGGGCCCAACAGTGCTGTTGCCATGCTGCAGGGAATCCAGTGTGTTCGGCCGGGAGGAACTGTCTTATTATTTACTCCTGCGCAGCCTGGAGAAAACCTCCTGCTTGACCCGAATTACCTCTATTTCAGGGATATCAACCTGGTCACCAGCTATTCCTGCGGACCGGGTGATACTGCAGAGGCCTTTGGACTTGTCAAAAAAGGGATTGTCAGGGCAGAGCACGTGGTGACGCACCGCTTCCCGATAGAACAGACAGCTGAGGCCTTCAGGCTCACTGCCGCTGCCGGGGATTCATTGAAGTCATTGATTGTGTTTGAGTGATACAGGGAATGCCAAAGAATATAACCAGGAGCTCCATGCCATGAAAAAAAAGAAACCGACCTCTTTTTGCGAGATACCCTCGGAGGAAAATCCCGCTGCTGCTGGAGTCAACAAAGATGCCTTCTATCGGCATAAAGGCAATTTTTCCTGGACGGGCGTCACAGACCAGCCATATAAAACAGCCGGGACTGAATGGTCGGATGTCATACGGCGGGTCCTGATCGGGGCTCATGGCGAAACTACGCGGTTTCATGTCAGGTATTTCGAGATAGCCCCCGGCGGCAGGAGCAGTCTTGAGCAGCACCGGCATGAACATGTGGTGATATGCGTCAGGGGCGAAGGTCTGATGCTTTCCGGGAAAAGAAGAAGAAAGCTGAAGTTTATGGACACGGCCTATATAGCCCCGGGCAGCGTACACAGACTTTCTAATCCGCTTGAAGAACCGTTTGGATTTCTCTGCATTGTCAATTCCAGGCGTGACAGACCGAAGATAGCGGGCACTCCGAAGTCCTGAGCCGGGTTGCCGAAGGACGGCTGTCAGTCTTGTTTTGTTCGAAAAAGATAGTCTATTATAGAAACATCATATCTGAGGAGCTTATTGCATGGAAAATGACAAGAAACCTGTCCCAACCCCCAAGAACCTGACTGACAGGATCTGGGACCTTTTTGCATCGGTCAAGCTGGCCGTTGTTATCTTCTCGTTCATTGCTCTGACTTCAATCGTCGGCACTATCCTTGAACAGAATGCTGAACCGGAAAAGAATATCAAGATCCTGGTGAAGATGTTTCACGTAAGCCACGATACTGCCCACAGCGTATACGGGGTGCTTGAACGGCTCGGCTTTAGTGACATGTACCACGCCTGGTGGTTCGTGTCCCTGCTTCTGCTTTTTGCCGCGAACCTTATTATATGCTCGCTTGACAGGTTGCCGCGCGTCTGGAAGCTGGTGCGGGAGCCGATTCGGCCCATGTCTGCAGATCTTATAGAAAAAACCTCGATAAAACGGTCCATCGCCCTTAAGGGGAAACCGGCCCAGGCCAAAGAGCTGGTACAGGCCGCGCTGCGTGAGATAGGGTTCAAGCCGAAAGAGGCTGCAGCCGAAGAGGCCGCCGGGACACAGCTGTATGCGGAAACGGGTAACTATTCGAGACTCGGGGTCTACATAACGCATCTGAGCATCCTGGTCATACTGGCAGGAGCCATAATCGGTCTCTTCTTCGGGTTCAATGCATTTCTGAACCTGCCTGAGGGTGAGACGAGTTCTGTGGCCTATAAAGACCGGGGCAAGGAAATTCCGCTGGGCTTTGACCTCCGTTGCGACAACTTTGAGGTTGCCTATTATAATGACAGTGATATGCCGAAGGCCTACAAGAGCTGGCTTTCGGTCTACAAAAACGGCAAGAAGGTGAAGGAGCAGACGATTGTTGTCAATGATCCTCTCACCTTTGAAGGAATCACTTTTTATCAGTCTAGTTTTGGACTTGTCCCGAACGGCCAGGACAGGGGAATTATCATCCTGAGGGTCAAATCAGCTGCCGGGCAGTCTCAGGATATTCAGGCAAAGGTCGGCGATACGTTCACCATTCCTGGCACGGCGGTCCAGGGACGTATAGCAGACTTCAGTCCTGCCCTCTCTCTTGATCAGGCCGGAAAACCTTTCACGTATGATGAACATCTGAAAAACCCTGCTGTGTTTATTGAGTTTTCAGGCACCGGCCAGACTACCACAGGCTGGATACTGAAGAGATACCCGCAGACGTGGAACCTTCCCAGCGGCGACAGGGTTGAGTTCCTTGATTACTGGGGGATTGAATATACCGGTATGCAGGTCAGGAAAGATCCTGGCGTGGGCATTGTTTACCTCGGGTGTATCATCATGGCTGTGGGTCTTTTTATGTCCTTTTTCATGAGCCACAGGAGAATCTGGGTCTCTGTTTCTGAAGACAAAGGCGGGTCAAAAATAATCGTCGGTGCCTCTGCGCACAGAAACCGGGCTTCCTTCGAGCATAAGGTCGACAAGCTTGTTGCAATACTTTCTGCCGGTCCAAAAGGGGGTAATAAATAGATGAACAGTTCAGTATTTTTCGGATGGTCGACGATCGCCTATTTTCTGGCAATGATTTTATACATAGGGCATCTTGCATTTAAGAATAAGCCGGTGGGGAGCGCGGCGACAGCCGTCACCATGGGCGGCTTTGCGTTTCAGACCATGGCGTTGCTGCTGAGGTGGAAGGAATTTGCAGAAATAGGTAATATGGGGATACTTCGGGGGGTGCCGCTGACCAACCTCTATGAGTCTCTCATATTTTTTGTCTGGTGTCTGATTCTGTCCTATCTCGTCATAGAGTTTAAATACAGAACAAAATCCTTCGGGGCTTTTATTACCCCGATTGCCGGCCTGGTGCTGGCCTTTATCGACATATCGGGCATGTCAAAAAATATTCAGCCCCTGGTGCCGGCGCTTCAGAGCAACTGGCTCCTGGCGCATGTCATGATGAGCTTTATTGCGTATGCCATGTTTGCCGTCTCATTCAGCACCGGTCTCATGTATCTTATCACTGCCACGGATGACCGGAAAGATCCCGCTTACATATTCTGGACCGTCATGGTGAGCGTCTTTGTGATCGTCCTGGCTGCAATGGGGTTTGACTATCTCACATTTAAACTCTCGATCAAGGGGCAGGAAGACCTTATCAAAAGCTATCTCTTCAGGGCCTCTTTCAGGAGCAGTTCCTTCGGAGTGTCGGCAATGAGTTTTGCCGTGGCAGCAGCTTTTACGTTTGCGGTCTGGAGATTCGCCGGCGGCCTGAAAAAGATCATCAACAGTTTTGATATTTCCGCAGAGATACTTGATGAAATAACGTATAAAAGCATCGCGATGGGTTTCCCCATCTTTACGCTCGGGGGGCTTATATTCGGGGCGATCTGGGCAGACCAGGCATGGGGTAAATACTGGACCTGGGACCCGAAGGAGACCTGGTCTCTGATCACCTGGTTCTTCTATGCCTTCTATCTGCACAGCCGCCTGATGAGGGGATGGAAGGGGAAAAAGGTTGCGATGGTGGCGGTCATTGGTTTTGTTGCGGTTATTTTCACCTATCTGGGCGTTAACCTGCTGCTGTCAGGCCTGCACAGCTACGGCTCTGAGTAGAAAACGTCGGCCGCCGTGCCTTTCTTCGGGAGAGGTGCGGCGGTCTGCACTGCTGGTACCCTAGTTGACAATGGGCAGGCATGGGACTGAATAAGAAGTTTATACTCTGCTTTTCTGCAGTAGCGTTGCTCACCATAGCTTTTTTTTCGTGGCAGAATTTCAGGATCAGCCAGGAGCAGATCAGGGACAACCGCCGGGGGAAAATCGAACTCCTCAATGAGATCATCAATAACGGGCTGAAATCCCTGATGCTGGAAGGGAGGGGCCGCGAATTCCAGAAGTTTCTCGAAAATCTGATTGCGGAAGATATCATCGCTATCCGGATATTTACTGAAGACGGGATGATTCTGAATTCAACAGTACCCGGAGAGATAGGACAAAGGTTTCAGCACAAGGACATGTCAGTTTACCGGGCCCGCAACGATCTGTCCATATTCTGGACCGACGCGGGCAAGGGGAAGAAGATCTTCTCGAAGATCGTCCTGATACGGAACGACCGGACCTGCCAGCGGTGTCATGGCGGCGTTGCCCATATCCGCGGGATGCTCGATGTCGAGTTTGCCAGCAAAGCAACGGATGATGATATTACGGCTGCCGCAAGCGGCATAGCCAGGACTGCCCTGCTTACACTCTTCCTGCTTATCGGGTCAATCTGGCTGCTGAGCAGTTACCTGGTAAAAAAACCGATAGACGAACTTATCGGATCGCTGGAAAGGGTTGCCGGCGGAGGCCTGAGGGAACAGCTTCCGACGAACCGCAGCGAAGAGATGGGACTGCTTGCCTCAAGCCTCAATGCGATCATGGCAGATATAGACCGCAAGGGGGCTGAAATTGACAAGTGCCGGGCAGACCGGGACGTCTATATTGACAAAATGGCATCTCTTGGGGAGCTGGCTGCGAGTGTGGCCCATGATATAAAAAATCCCCTGGCAGGCATCAGCGGCGCCCTTCAGGTCCTTGCGGAAGACTTTCCCGAGGACAGTCCCCGTAAAGATATAACGCGCGAGATCCTCGATGAAATTGACAGGCTTGACAGGGCGGTCAAAGACCTGCTGCTTTTTGCCCGCCCGCCTGATATGCATTTGATTCCTGTAGATATAAATGCTATTATCGAAAAGGTGATGGCCCGGGTGGCCCCGAGGGCTGATGAGCAGAAGGTCCGCATAGAGATGCGTTCTACCGGGGACCTTTCGATAATGGTTGACCCTGAGCAGCTGGAAAGGGCGGTTGGCAATATCGCACTCCATAGCCTCCAGTCGATGCCGTACGGCGGACGGCTTGGATTTGATGTGCATGACGGCCCTGAACAGCATGAGGTGGAAATTTCGGTGTCGGACACCGGGCCCGGAATACCCCAAGACAACCTGAAGGATATTTTCAAGCCGTTTTTTTCAACGAAGCACTCCGGAAGCGGACTTGGACTGGCAATTACCAGAAATATTATAGAAGGGCACCGAGGCAGGATTGCGGTCGAGAGCTCACCCGGCAGTGGAACACGTTATCGCATAATTCTTCCGAGTACAAGGTAAGCATGGAAAAAGGCAAGATACTGGTCATAGACGATGAGAAACTGCTGCGCTGGTCACTCCAGCAAAATCTGTCAAAAGAAGGATTTACGGTTGTTACGGCTGAGCGGGGCATGGAGGGGTTTGATCTCTATATAGAAGAACAGCCGGATATAGTTCTGCTGGACGTTCACCTGCCGGATGTTTCCGGGATAACGATTCTTGAGAATATAAAGAAAGAGAACAAGGATGCCATTATTATCATGGTCACCGCGTTCGGGGATATACAGACAGCAGTCAGAACAATAAAGACCGGGGCTTACGACTTTGTCGAAAAGCCCTTCAATATGGACAAGATCAAGATACTTATTTCCAAGGCGCTGGAGACGGTCTCCCTCAGGAAAGAAGTATCTCAGTTCAGGTCAGAACTCTCAAGGAAATACGGCTTCGGCAATATTATCGGCAGATCTTCCGAGATGCTCAAAATCTTCGATCTCACCCGGAAGGTTGCGAAGAGTGATGCCACCACGATTCTGCTGCAGGGGGAAAGCGGGACTGGTAAGGACCTTATTGCCAAGGTTGTACACTATGAAAGCAGCAGGGCTGAAAGGCCGTTCATGGACATTAACTGTACGGCCCTGCCCGAGTCCCTGATCGAGAGTGAGCTTTTCGGCCATGAAAAGGGGGCCTTTACCGATGCAAAGCAGATGAAAAAGGGTCTGTTTGAACTTTCGGAAGGCGGTACGGTTTTCCTTGATGAAATTGCTGATATTAAGCTGAGCACCCAGGCAAAACTGCTGAAGGTCATCGAGAACAAGACCTTCAAGAGGATCGGAGGCATCAAGGACATAAGCGTCGACCTCAGGATTATCGCCGCAACGAACAAGGTCCTCAGCGAAGAGGTGAAAAAAGGCAACTTCAGAGAAGACCTCTATTACCGCCTGAAGGTCATTCCTGTGGTGTTGCCGCCACTCAGGGAGCGGCAGGGCGATATCCTGCTGCTGGGAGCACATTTCATCGAGGAGTTCAACCGGGAGTTCAAAAAGCATGTCAAGAAACTCTCTCCCGAAACAGAGACGGCATTTCTTGAATATCCCTGGCCCGGAAATATCCGTGAACTTAAGAATGTCATTGAACGGGCCATGATTCTGGAGAATCACGAATATATTCTCCCGGAGCACCTGCCTCTCGAACTGCTTTCCTTTGATACAAAGGCGCTGAATCTTGCCGGGGCATCTATCAGCATACCACCAGGCGGCATTGACATCGAACAGGTGGAAAAAGAGCTGATCAGACAGGCGCTGGAGGTGACGAAGTGGAACCAGACCAAGGCGGCAAAACTGCTGACGCTGACCCGTGACGCACTGAGGTATCGGATGCAGAAGTTCGCATTGACGGAGAAGCCTTGAGCTGGACCTGCATTTTTTCTTATAATCAGGATATGATGCCTTTCGGGGTTGCTGGATGAAAATACTTGTTGTTGATGACGAACAGTTGGTCCGGTGGTTTCTGGACCGGGCGCTGAAAAAGGGCGGCCATGAGGTTACCACTGCTTCGGGCATTGGTGAGGCGATGGAACGGCTTCGGGCCGACCGGTTCGACCTTCTTTTTGTTGACCTGCGGATGCCCGAAGGCGGCGGAACAGATCTGATCAGTCAGTTGGACACCCTTTCGTACCGGATGCAGGTCATTGTCTGCTCAGCGTACATAACCACTGATCTGGAGACTGAGTTCACCCGAAGCGGCATCTGCATTTTAAGGAAACCCTTCAAACTCGATGAACTCAATCAGGCACTCGAAAGCTGTTTAGCTTCAAAGTGACTGAGGGGCACTGACCGTAATGAAGGCACTGGTCACCGGGGCTGCCGGTTTCATCGGGAGCCACCTCACCGAGGCCCTTCTCCAGAGGGGGTATCAGGTCACCTGTCTTGTCCGGACGTCGTCCAATCTGCGCTGGATATCACACCTTGACGTGAAGTACCTTTATGCCGACCTTGGGAATATCAATGCCTGCGCCGGGAGACTGTACGGTTATGATTATATTTTTCATCTGGCCGGACTGACAAAGGCTGTCCGCGAAGCAGATTTTTTTACGGTAAATTACGGCGGTACGCTGAGCCTGCTGCAGTTGGCAGAAAAGGAGAATCCAGGCCTGAGACGTTTTATCCTGCTCAGCAGTCTTGCTGCAGCCGGGCCAAGTTTTGACGGGGCCCCTGTTGATGAGACCACCTTGCCGAGACCGGTTTCCGCTTATGGAAAGAGCAAGCTGAAGGCTGAGGAGGCGGTGCATGCTTTTGGTGACCGGATGCCCTTTACTATCCTCAGACCCCCGGCTGTTTATGGACCGCGCGACACCGATTTCCTGATGATGTTTCGGATGATCAGCAAGGGCATCTTTCCCAGCTGGGGAAAGAGTTCCTACTCCATGCTCTATGCCGCAGATCTTGCTGCAGGCATTATATCAGCAGCTGAACATGATGCTGCAGCCGGCAAAACATTTTTTTTATCGGACCATATGGTTTATACTAACGAGGATATAGCCCGTGTGATTGGCGGTTCTGTAGGCAAGCGCGCCCTCAAAATAAGCATTCCCCGCTCGCTTTTGCCGGTCATCGGATTTATAGGCCAAAAAATTGACAAAAAAGGTATAATTAACCGTGACAGAATTATTGACTTCAGTTATACGAACTGGACGTGCGATTCAGGAAGAGCAGAACGTGAACTCGGGGTCCGGTCAAAAACTATGCTGAGGGAAGGAATACAATGGACGGCAGACTGGTACAGGACTCATCAATGGCTTTAGATAAAGCGGTAGACCTTTTTGATAAGTGTCACCGATTTACCAAGGCAAAAGAGCTGATCCAGGCCAACCTGTATCCTTACTTCCGCGTTATCCAGAGCGCCCAGGACCCGGAGGTTGTTATTGACGGCAAGAAAATGATTATGGTCGGCTCGAATAACTACCTGGGCCTGACTAACCATCCTCAGGTCAAGGAAGCCGCGATTAACGCTATAAAAAAATATGGTTCCGGGTGTGCGGGATCGCGTTTCCTTAACGGGACGCTCGATAGTCATGTCCGGCTTGAAGAGAAGCTGGCCAGCTTTATCCGGAAAGAAGCTGCTCTTGTTTTTTCTACCGGGTTCCAGGTGAACCTCGGCGTCATTTCTGCCCTCGCAGGAAAAGATGATATCCTGATCATCGACAAAATGGACCATGCAAGCATAATCGACGGCTGCCGGTTGTCATATGCAGATGTGGTCAAGTTCAGGCATAATGACATGACAGACCTGGAGCGGATTCTGAAAGAACACAAGTCCCGCAAGAAACTGATTGTGGTCGATGGCGTCTTCAGCATGGAGGGAGATATTGCTAATCTTCCCGAGATCGTTACCCTGGCGCAGAAATATCAGGCTCGGATTATGGTTGATGATGCCCATGGCATCGGGGTGCTGGGAAAGTCCGGCAGAGGTACGGCGGAACACTTTGGACTCGAAAAAGAGGTTGACCTTGTCATGGGTACCTACAGCAAGTCTCTCGCCTCTATCGGCGGGTTCATTGCCGGCGAAGAACCGGTCATCCATTTTATCAAGCATTTTGCGCGTGCGCTCATTTTCAGCGCAAGTCCGCCTCCGGCCTCAATTGCCGCGGTTGATGCAGCCCTTGATATTATTGACAACGAGCCTGACCGCCTGGAGAGACTCTGGGTAATCACCCGAAAAATGCAGGATGGCTTCAGAGCGATCGGCTATGAGACCGGGCCGTCTGAAACGCCGATTATTCCGATCCTCGTCGGGGATGACCTCAAAGCCTTTACCATGGCAATGATGCTGCAGCAGGAGGGAGTTTTCGTCAACGTTGCCGTCAGCCCTGCGGTGGCTACCGGAAAGGCGCTGATCAGGACGAGCTATATGGCTACGCACACTGACGAGCAGCTCGACAGGGTGCTGGTCGCCTTTGATAAGGTCGGGAAGGCCCTCGGCATCATCTGATGATTTCGGTCATTGAGGCAGCCGGGAACCTCAATGATTTTATAAAACTTCCTTGTATCCTCCATAAGTCAGATCCTTTTTTTGTTCCCCAGCTGAACCGTGAGATGCAGCTTCATTTCTCCAGAAAGAATCCCTTTTTTGAGCATGCCGAGGCGAAATACTTTATCGCAATGAAAGATGGCAGGCCTGCAGGCAGAATCGCCTCCATAATCGACAGGACGCATAACAGACTGCACCATGAGAAGACCGGGTTCTTCGGCTTTTTCGACTGCAGCAATGATACGGCTGTGGCTGCAGCGCTTTTTGAAAGGGCTGCCGGGGATCTCAGAGTAGCCGGTATTACGGTGATGCGGGGCCCGATGAGCTTTTCTACCAATGACGAGTGCGGCATGCTGGTTGAGGGTTTTCATGAGCGCCCCATGATCATGATGCCGTACAATCCGCCCTATTATAACGAACTCACTGAAAAAGCAGGACTGACAAAGGTGAAGGACCTGTATGCCTATATATACGATGTGCGGGATAAACTTCCGGAGAAGGTCCTGAGAGTTGCTGCCATTGTCGAGAAAAGAGGGATAACCGTCAGGCCCATCAATATGAAGCAGTACCTTGCCGATATGATGATCTTCAGGGATGTCTACCACTCAGCCTGGGAGAAGAACTGGGGGTTTGTTCCTATGACCGAAGAGGAACTTGCCTACGCCGCGACCCGGTTAAAGCAGGTGATCATCCCCGAGATGACGCTGATTGCAGAGGAAGACGGAAAACCTGTCGGCTTTATGGGTATGGTCCCTGATGTTAATCTCGTGCTGAAGCACATGAAAGGACGCATGGGGCCTGTCGGTCTGGCAAAGGCGCTGTACTACTCACGGCAGATCAAAGATCTGCGGGTGATGCTCCTGGGTGTGAAAAAGGAGTTTCGCAATAAAGGGGTCGAGGCGCTGCTTTTCAGGGAAGGGTTTAAGCCGATAAAAAAAGGGAACTACCAGCGGGTAGAGTTCTCCTGGATACTTGAGGACAACCTTCCGGTCCAGCGGACTATTGAAACCATGGGCGGCAGGCTCTACAAGAAATACCGCATCTACGAAAAAGCGCTTTAGCCGGGAGGAAAGGCATCAGCTCCCCTGCGTATCCAGGCCCAGATCTATTGCCACGTTCCTGATAATCGTTTCGTCAATCACCTCCCGCTTGTTGAGAAACCCTTCAAGCAGGGCATTGTCGCAGATGGTGTTTATCAGGCGGGGAATCCCGTTTGAGTACCGGAAGATCATCCGTATGGCCTGGTCTGTGAAGATCTGGTTACTGCTGCAGCCGGCAACCTGCAGGCGATGGCGAATATATTCGCCCGTATTCTCTTCTGAATATGCGGTAAGTCTTATCCTGGAGGCAACCCGCTGCTTCAGCGGTTCGTCGAGAGACAGGACCTGATCGAGTTCCGGCAGGCCGAAAAAAATGAAATTGACCATCTTGCCTTCAGAACTCTCCATGTTCAGAAGTCCCCTGAACTCTTCCATAATCTCTTTGGAGTTCAGCATCTGAACCTCGTCCATCAGGACAACGGCCCTTTTTCCCTCTTCACTGATCTCATTGAGCCGTTTGTATATTTCGCCCAGCAGTTCAAGCTTGTTCTCGCTGATATGTTTTACGCCGAGCTGCATTGCAAATTTCTTGAACAGCCACTCAGAACTTACCGATGAGTGGATGATCACCAGTAGTGCCGCTTCATAATGCTCTTCGTCCAGTTCTTCAAGCAGTCGCCGCGCCAGAGTTGTTTTGCCGGCTCCGATATTGCCGATGACTACAGCAAGCCCTTTCATGGTGTCGACAGCGTACTTCAGTTTTATGATAGCCTCAGACTGCTGGGGGCTATTATAGTAGAATCTGCTGTCCACGACATTAGAAAAAGGATGCTCGCTGAGTTTGTAATATTCCAGATAATCCATGATCTGCTCCGTTGTGTTAGCGCTAAACTACCCCGTCACCTATAATACCAGAAAAAACTTTTTAATACAGGAGGGCTAGAGGTAGGAAACCCTGTCCTTTTTTAGTTTTGGTTTTTCTGCACTGCTTCCTGCGTCCGTTCCGCCGCGTGGATTTTCATTTTTTGCAGAGCCAAGCTGGGCACTCACCTGGCTCACTTTCTCGGAAACACCCCGGAATTTTGCATTCCAGCCGTATACTGCCGTGTAGAGGTCAAGGGCTTCCCTGAGATTATTGTTTTTTTCATAGGCCTCAGCCAGTTCAAACCGAACCGGCCAGTAGGATTCGTCTTTTTCAGTCACCTCGAGCGTTATCTTTTTCAGCACATCTATGGCGAGTGTATAAAGGCTCTTTTCCATATAACAGACTCCAAGCATGGTCGAAGACTGGATATAACGCTTCGGGTCATTTCTTGAAGACTGGAACTCCTTGATGGCATCATCGATAAGCCCCATTTCCTTATAGGCTATTCCCAGATTATAATGTGTTTCAGAATCCTCATCGCCAAGCTCTTTCTCAAGCCCTTTTTTGAACTCCTGGAAGATTTCGAGAACGTCGTTGTCCAGTGCCAGATCCGGCATTACCTGTGCTTCGTCAAGGTCCTGCTCGGTCAGCATAAGGTCCTCGTACTCATCTTTTGCAGGGGGTTCTGATGGCTTCTTTTCGGGGGCCTTGACCAAGGGCGGGATTGAAATTCCCGGCTCCTCTAAGGCAGTTTCCATTGCGACCGCTGCCTGCTCCTCATGAAATGCGGAGAAGTCCTGCTGTACGTCAGCATCTGATGCCGCAGTTTCTACAGTCGGGGGCAGTTCTGTTTCTGCAGCGGCTGTGTCAGGTTCAGTATTTTCAAAATCAGTTTCCAACGCAGGGCCGGGTCCGGATTCAGGTCCGGAATCTTCAATAGAAGGTATAGCAGCAGTGTCGGGGGCCTCTGGCCTGTATACATCAGAATAATCAGCAGCAGGGGGCTGCGGAGCAGGCTCATCAAAGTCTGAGGCAAAGCCAGTGGGCTCAAGCTCAAATTCAGGAAGGTCCGTTTCCTCCGCCTTCGGCTGTTCTGTAGCAAAGTCCGTTTGCGATTCGTAAGAGTCGTGTCCGGCAGTGATGGTCCCTGAGTCAAAGGGTTCGGCAATCTGACCAATGCTCTCGAGTCTCTCGGTGATATCAACGTTCTCGGGGAACAGATTGTGCATCTTTTCAAGGATTTTGGAAGCCTCCTGCATAAGCCCCTGACGGATATAGAAGTCGGCCTCAGCCAGCGCATCTTCATAATCCTCAATTTCCTCTGCCGGTTGAGAGATATCCGGCTCCGGTACGGTGGAGCTGTATGAGGTCGGTTCAAACACCGGCGGCGGTTCAACTCTGCCGGCCAGCCTCGGGTCTGTCGGTGCAATCTCAACCGCATCTCTGAGTTCCTTGTCTGCGTTTTCAGGCTCACCCTTTCTCTTGTATAACTCATGCAGGATAAGACATTCAGTTACAGCCAACTCCTTCTCTGCTGTTTCTGCATACAGTGCCTTCAGCCGTATATGGACATCAATATTCTGTGGTTCTCTCAGCTTGAGGCTTTCGAGCAGCTTAACCGCTTCGTGCACCAGACCGTAGCGGGAAAATATATCCGTCTCTACAAAAATCTCGTCAGCAGATTTTTCAGCGCCCGTTACGATGGCGATAGTGTCTTTTCCCTGGGGCGTTTCCCTGGCTGGTTCAGTGACGGTTTCAGTGACTGCTTCAGTGACCGGTTCCTTTACGGGCTCCGATGCGCGCAGCAGGCGCTGTATTTCTTCGTCATACGGCTTTACTTCAGCCGCTTCTCTGAAGCAGTTTATTGCCTCTTCCGTAAGCCCCTTTTCCTGATACAGCTCACCGAGGCCGACCAGTTCGGCAGCCAGACGATCATCGTCTCTTGTCTGAGTAAACAGGCTGACCAGTCGCCTCGCGGCCTCAACAGGAGCAACCTCCCTGAAGAGTTCAAGGAGGTGGATGGCAGTATCATATTTTTCCTCAGCTACCATATCATCGATCACCGGCATATACTCTTCCCAGGCTTTTTCAGGCTGCCCCGCCTTCAGGTAGATTTCACCGAGAAATTTTCTAACCGTAATATTGCCGGGGTCAACGGTCCTGAGATGAAGCAGTGGTCCTTCTGAGTCAGCTCCCTGGCCTGCCGCAAGAGAAAGCTCCGCATATTTGAGCACAATATTCACGTCCTCCGGGAAGAGTGAGGCCGCGGCCTTCATTTGGGCTATGGCATCTGCCAGATCACCGGCTTTCTCAAGCAGAAAACAGATGCCGAGTACGGCCGGTTTGCTTGATGGCTGTATCTCCAGGGCCTTCTGGTAAAACTCCAGTGCCTTCTGTGAATCGTCTTTCTCTGCATATGTTTGTGCAATCGCTATATATTGACCTGCGGCATCGGAAACAAGCCCCTCCTTCAGGAAAATCTCGGCAACCTTTATCCTGAGGAGGACATTGGAAGGTGACAGTGCAAGGATCTTCTGGTAGATTTCGAGCAACTCGTCCTTCCGGCCTTCTTTAGAAAGACATTCTGCTGTTGCAAGATAGTATTTTATCGAGTCGGTAACGAGCCCTTTTTCCTCACTCAACTGGCCGAGAGCATTCAGGGCATCGGTATCAGTCGGGTTGATATTAAGGACTTTTTTATAGAGTGCAAGGGCTTTCAGGGAAAACCCTTCGTGCCTGAAAAAATTGGCTGACTTGTGCAGGTATTCCGCTGCTCCTTTTTTGTCGCCCTTCCGCAGGTAGAGGTCCCCGATAATATTAAAGGTATTGCCGTCCGGAGCTTCGCGGATAAGCTTGTCCCATTCGGCGATTGCTTTGTCGATCTGGCCCTTCAGAACATACTTCTGGGCCTCTTTCATTATTGTTGCTTTATCAGCCATTTTCGTACCCTACATATTAGCGTATATGATATAGTGTGTCAATAATAGTACACGCTGTTATGGTATTATGAAATAAATCACAGGAGGTTTACCATATGTCCAGAAAAAACAAGTCGTTGCCCACACCGCCCTCAGCGGGAGCCAGGTTTCGGGAAGAAGAGCGCGGTGAAGGACCACTTATGGCCGACCAGATGGCGATGGCCGCGGCAGCGGGAAAGATAGATCAGTTTTTGGAGAAGGCCTTGCCGGACAGTGAGCATGCCAGGAAACTGGCAACGATGATGATGGGCATGACCGGTATGATGCCGCCGCGGACAGAACCGCCCCCGGCCGCGGGCCCAAATCAGTCCCAGAGTCAGTCCCAGAGTCAGTCCCAGAGTCAGCCAATGAATCAATCAATGAACCAGTCAATCCCCGGGGCGTCAGCAGAGCAAGCCTCTGCTACTCCGGAAGCGCCGGCACCGGATGAGGTGCTGCAGGCAGTGAGAAATGGGGATGTCAAGGGACTGATGGACCTGCTCAAGCACGAGCATTCGAAGCGTGCGGGGGATGCCTCGTCTGACATTGAATCCGGTGCCTGTTCTCGGCAGCCGTCTCAGCAACAGCAGGCCCCACTTCATCAGCTTCATTCGCCGCAGCTCTCCGGGGCGTCGATCGAAAAGGTGCTTATTGACAGGGTGCTGGCAATTTCGGTAGATAATGACGTTACTCCGGACTGGGTTGTCACCCGGGCCTTGAAGCTCTATGTAGAGGGATACGAAAAAACAGGACGACTGTAGTCAGCCTTTCCTGATGAACAAGCTGCTGAAAAAGCTTTTCAAGAGGCTTAAAAAAAGTCTGTCGTCAGCCTTTCTGTCGCGAGTCATCTATCTGGGGCTGAGAGTCCTTTATGCCACCATGCGGGTGACCTTCAGGGGGATAGATATCCCGATATCGTTTCATCAGCAGAACAAGGGGGTCATACTTGCCTTCTGGCATGGGATGATCCTGATGGCCGGTTTTGCTTACCGGGGCAGGGAAGTGCATGCACTGGTAAGCAGACATGGAGACGGGGAGTTGATCGGCCGGGTCATGCAGCAGTTCGGTTTCTTTCTGGTCAGGGGATCTTCGTCAAAAGGAGGGAAGGAAGCCCTTCATGAACTGGTGACCCTTATCCGGCGGGAGCGGGATGTGGCCATAACCCCGGATGGTCCGCGCGGCCCCGCAGAGGAGGTCAAGCCGGGGATAGCCCAACTGGCCCGCCTTACCGGAGCCCCGGTGATTCCTGCTGCATATTCGGGTTCCCGGCTTAAAATACTCGGCACCTGGGACCGGTTCCGCATTCCCTGGCCCTTTTCGCGGATAGTCTATGTCTTTGGTGAGCCGCTTTACTACCAGGAGGGGGAAGAATTCGAACACTTCAGGAACAGGATTGAAACAGCGCTCCGGGAGGTTACGGTGCAGGCTGATGCCTGTTACCGGTCATAGCCTGCTGCACGGAGAACCTTTGCTAATTCATCTTCGCTGATTACTCCCTGACGTATCACCCTGACATGTTCCCCCAAGACTTCGACAATTGTCGAGGAGCGCCCACCGGGTGTCTTTCCTCCGTCGATAACAAGATCCACCCGCTCGCCAAAATACCGCGCGACATCTCCCGGATTGTCTGCTGCCGGCATTCCGGAGATATTCGCGCTGGTTGCGGTTATTGGATAATCGAGCGATTTTGCCAGTTCCAGGGCAACAGAGGCCCCGGGAATTCTGACGGCAACACGTCCGGGCCGGCCGGAAGTAATAAAGTCGGGGAGGTCCTGCCGGGCAGGCAGCAGGAGCGTTAACGGGCCCGGCCAGAACGACCGCATAAGCAGTTCTTCAACAGCACTTACACGGGCGACAAGGCAGTCCAGCATATCTATGGCTCCGATGATAAGCGGCAGCGGCTTGTCCTGCGGGCGCTGCTTCAGCCCGAAGAGTTTTTCATGCGCCGGGCGATGGTCATACTTGACTCCCAGGCCATAGAAGGTTTCGGTCGGAAAACAGGCAATACCCCCCGCAGCGAGGACCCTTGAGGCCTCGCTGAGTATTTTACAGAAATCTGCGTTGTCGGACTGGATTGTCATCATCGCGGTTATGCCATTTTATTCCCTTGACAGAGTAACAAGATATTAGTATATTTAGGCTATTCTGTAAAGCTTCCGGGCATACAGAAATCTCATTTTACAGGGAGGCATGATGAGTACCAGGCTTTATGTGGGGAATATTTCATTCAAGGCAACCGAGGAAGACATGACAAAGCTCTTTTCAGAAGCAGGGCAGGTGGTTTCTGCAAAGCTCATCAAAGATGCTGCCACCGGCCGGTTGAGAGGGTTCGGGTTTGTCGAGATGTCTTCATCAGAGGAAGCGCAGAAGGCGGTTTCGATGTTCAACGGAAAGCAGTTCATGGAGAGGGCAATTGTTGTGAATGAGGCAAAGCCCCAGGAGAAGAGGGAATCCAGGGGAGGATACCGCTAGCAGCGACCTGGTCCGCCGCTATATGCCACGGGCGGCGTTCTCGCGTGCGACCCCGCCGTATATCAGGAGCTTTTCAGCAGCATAGAACCGAACGGCAAGTCCAGTTCCCGTGCAACAACCTCGCATTTTGCCTGGAAGAGGAAATGCGTTTTTTTGCGGTCGCCAAAGAGCGTTTCAAAATTTCCCTGCCCTTTGCTGATGATGAACTCCGCCTGCTCATATACGTCCCGGAACCCCGGGGAGGTCCATTCCAGTATTGTTCCGATACCGTCGCAGCCGTTATCAATGACCGTGCAGATATCTGTTAACCCTGTCTGCAGTGCATCCTCCATGGTCACATCATTCAAGACCGGAGAGCCTTTTACAACCGCCCTGATTGTCTTTCCCCTGGCAGTCAGTTCCTCGATCAATAGCCGGTCAAAGACAATCTCCCCGGCATTGTCGAGGAGATAAAGTATCTCGGAGGCCCCGGCCACTGCCTCGGCGAAAGATTGATAGTCATCGACTGCTATGGATGTCTCCAGTGCCCGGCTGATCGACCCCTCAATATCAACGGACGTAAAGACCCCGAAGTCTATCACATTGCCGGCAATGGCGAGCCTGGCCGCTGTCTTCAGGGGATTAGCACTGTTTCTGACGGTTTGCTTCAGGGAAGGATACAGGCCCAGGGCGATCCCGTTATACTCCTGTTTGATCCTCAGAAACGGGTCATGCTGCAGTTTCTCCCTGATAAGGCGGTGGATGAAGGTGGTTGTGTAGGCAGGCGGTCTGCTCGTATCCGCCTGCTGGATCAGGGGGGTGACCGCCTTGATGATCTCTTCCTGGACCTGCGGGTCGTCGGTCTGCTGCTTCAGGGCGATTACCGTCTGCCTGAGGAAGCAGGGGAAGCATTCCAGGGCTGTGCGCATCAGGTCTTTTTCCGAATCTTCTGCTTCTCGAGCTTCCCGGCCTTCTCTTCGACTTCTTCATACATCCTGGCCCGGTGCGCCACGAGTTTTTTCGCAATGCCTTTGTCCCTGACCGCAATGATCTGGGCAGCGAGTACGCCTGCATTCTTTGCCCCGGCCTTTCCGATTGAAACGGTTGCAACCGGGATTCCCGGGGGCATCTGGACAATGCTCAGCAGAGCATCCATGCCGTTTAGGGAGGAGGCATCCAGAGGAACGCCAATCACCGGCAGCGTGGTAAAAGAGGCAATAACCCCAGGGAGATGGGCCGCCATACCCGCGCCGGCGATGAATACGTCGACGCCGGATTTTTCAGCATCCTTTACCAGTTTCTGCGTCCGCTCAGGTGTGCGGTGTGCCGAGGCTATGGTCATGACGTAGGGGATGCCGAACCCCTCCAGTACCTTGCCCGCTTCTTCCATCACCGGGAGGTCTGAATCACTCCCCATCAGAATAAATACCTTGGGCTTCATCTGAAATATTCTCCTTGCTGGATCATTTGAATGGTGTTTGTAAAAATATGACTACGTCGTCTGCCGGTTGAGTGCCCTGCTGGCGATGTCTTTCCGGTAATGCATGCCTTCGAAATGAATTTTTTCGGCCGCCTCATAGGCCCTGTTCCGTGCTTCCGCTATATCGCTGCCTATTGCAGTGACGCCGAGGACCCGGCCTCCTGAAGTGACAACCTCGTCTTCCCGGAAAGAAGTCCCGGCATGAAAGACATGGACCCCTTCAAGTGCGTTGGCCTCGGCTATGCCGGTAATGGCGTCTCCTTTGCGGTACGTGCCCGGATAGCCTCCGGAGGAGATGACAATGCAGACTGCCGGGTCGGACTTCCACGCGACCTCGATATCAGCCAGCTTTTCATCTGCTATAGCCATGGCAATATCCATGAGATCGGTGTCGAGCCGGGACAGGACAGGCTGCGTCTCCGGGTCGCCGAGGCGGCAGTTGAACTCCAGTACATTCGGTGTCCCGTTGCTGTCGATCATCAGCCCTGCATACAGAATTCCCTTGTAGGTTATCCCTTCAGCCTTAAGCGCCCGTATCGTCGGTTTCATCACCTTCTCCATAACAATTTTTTCAAGTTCAGGGGTGACGACCGGGGCGGGACTGTAGGCCCCCATGCCGCCGGTGTTCAGGCCTTTATCGTCATCGAATATCCGTTTGTGGTCCTGTGAGCTTACCATGGGGACGATCGACTTCCCGTCAGTAAAGGCCATGAAAGAGGCCTCCTCCCCCTGCAGGCAGTCCTCGACCAGAACGCGGTCGCCGGCCTCACCAAAGGCCCTGTCCTTCATGATGATTTTGAGCGCGTCCATGGCTTCGGCCACGGTCGAGGCAATGAAAACTCCCTTGCCTGCCGCAAGCCCGTCCGCCTTGATGACGATCGGGGCGCCCTTCATCTTCACATACTCTTCTGCGTGGAGATAGGAGGTGAAGACCTTGTAGTCGGCGGTCGGTATGCCGTGGGAGCGCATCAGGTCTTTTGAAAATACCTTGCTCGATTCGAGCTGTGCTGCTGCCTTGGTCGGTCCGAGTATCCTGCGGCCTTCTTTTTCGAAAAGGTCGACAATCCCCTTGGAGAGGGGGTCCTCCGGACCGACGATCGTCATGTCAACCCACTCATATTTTACAAAGTCGAGCAGCGCCTGAAAGTCGTCCTGTCTGACGTCAATACATTCGGCGATCTCGGCAATCCCGGCGTTGCCCGGACAGCAGTATATTTTATCGACATGCTTGCTTTGGGAAAGTTTCCAGACTATTGCATGCTCCCTGCCGCCACCGCCAATGACCAGTACCTTCATCGCGCTTTCACCTCATGATATTTTTTGGAAATATATTATACTTTATCTGGTCTTTAAATGCCCTTTTTCGAGCAGGCTGGCGTACTGTCCGTCCCCGATAATAATGTGGTCCAGGACCTTTATCCCGATCATCTCCCCTGCGGCTTCAAGCCTCTCCGTAATCAGGATATCATCACGGCTCGGGGTTGGGTCCCCGCTGGGATGATTATGGACAAAGATTACCGAGGCAGCAGACTCCCGGATCGCCTGGAGAAAGGCCTCGCGTGGATGGATGAGCGAGGAGGTCAGGGTGCCTTCGGAGACCCTGGTATCCTGTATCAGCCGATTTTTCACGTCGAGCAGGGCACAGAAGAAGACCTCCTTTTTTATGGCGGACAGGCGGGGATGGAAATAGTCGAATACATCTTTGCCGTTAGAAAAGAGCGGCCCTCTCGGTATGGCTTCCTTATAGACCCGTTTGCCGAGTTCAAGAGCGGCCCGGAGTTGTGCGGTCTTTGCCTTGCCAAGCCCCTTGATGGAGCAGATTTCAGACGTGGAGGCCTGCTCTATCTTCTTCAGGCTGCCGAAATGCTTCAGCAGTTCCATCCCGATATCCACAGCGCTCCGGCCATTGCCCCCGGTCCTCAGTATGATTGCGATAAGGTGCGCGTCGGACATATGCTCGTGTCCGTGCTTCAGCAGCCGCTCCCGCGGCCTTTCGTCCTCAGGCCAGTCTTTGATGCTGGTGTAACTCATCCCCGTCCCTCCCCCAAAATCAAAAGTGTGATTCAAGTTCCCCTGCCTGAAATATAACGAAAGCGTTGATTCGTGTCAATGGGAAAAAGGACTGTATGCTCCTTGAGTTCTCCAGTTTTCGGGATTAGTGCTAAAATATAACACAAAGCCTTTATTTTGATTTTGAGGTGAAAATATGGAAGCAAAATTAAAGATGATCTACTGGAAGAGCAAGAAATTTTGGGTGGGCAAGCTTGTTGAACATCCCGAGATTATGACGCAGGGGACAACACTGGAAGAACTTGAGGAGAATATGAAGGATGCGTATAAGCTTATGACCATGGATGACGTGCCTGAAAAGCATAAAGTGAAAGAACTTATTTTTTCGGTGTGAAAAGAAAGGACCTCATCAGCAAACTTACCACTGCCGGCTGTCTTCTTCTGAGGCATGGCAGCCGACATGATCTTTACTGGAACCCCAAAACCGGCAAGAAACAGCCTATGCCGCGGCATAGTGAAATTGATGAAACCCTTGCCCGGCATATCATGAAAATTCTGACGTAGTGAAATTCCCTCCATTTGCCACAGGCCATTGACATAATTGCAGCCTGCTGATAAGCTGAGCTTAAGGCGTCAGAGAGGATGTGAGGTGGTTCTTGATGCAGTGGATGTCAGGGAATACAGGGCGAACTCGCCCCAGCAGATGCCGGCAGGTTTTTCAATTTCAGCTGTTCCTGTATCTGCTGCTCTGGAGTTTCTTTGTTGTTTATTCTGCAAAATCAGCTGAAGCGCTTACAACGTTTCCCCTCGTACAAAGGCTTTCACCCGGCACAACGTATGACTACCCGGATATTACTTCGGCCTATGCAGAAGCAGCAGACGGGGACACTCTTTCGATCCGGAACGCCGAACATTCGGAGGATCTGTTCCTTGATCTGCAGGCGGCTGTAACGCTGAAGAGCGGGTACGAGTCTGCCGGTGAAAGCGGTTCAGTCCTGCATGGCACACTCACGGTTTCAGGGGGGCCGGTTACTGTCTCGGGCCTGTTGATCAGTGGCAGCAACATCCCAACGTCAGTGACGCTCAGAGTGAAAGAGACACAGGGCATTTCCCGGAGCAGTGAGGTGGTACGCAGCGGCATTCCTATCCCCCTGAGTATGCTCATATATGATGTCGGCACCCTTGCTATCACTGATGTTTCAGGGGCGACAATCCCGGCTGAGTTTGAGGTGCTGGCCCGCCGCAATGCCGGCAGAACTGATATCACGGCACCGATTCAGTGGCTTCTGGTCACCTTTCCTGCCACGGTGCAGGCGAATGGCCGGACTTTTTACCGGCTTGTCACTGATGGTTCTGCAGGCTCAAATCCTCAGCCGGAGGTGGCGTTGACCCTGCAGCAGGCAGGCAGCCAGATAACGGTTAACACGGGGGCGGCCACGTTCAAACTCGGCGGGAGTCCTGATCTCCTCTTTGACGAAATCCGGCTGCAGGACGATACCCGGCTCGTCAACGGGGGAGCAATGACTGCTGTGGTGAACGGGTCCAACAGTGACCACACGGTCATCCGTTCTGTCGAGGTTGAGCATACAGGTCCTCTGGCAGCAATAGTAACGGTGAAGGGTGAGTATACTATGCCGGAGGTGGGTGGAGGGAAGCTGGCATCCTTCCGGCGATATGTGTTTACTGCCGGGTCACCGACTGCAATCGTGCGTCAGGCAGCGGCATGGGAGGGAGCCCTCTGCAGCTATCTGACCTGCGACCCTGGAGACGGTTCTTCTCTAGTGCCGAACGGGCTGCTTATGTCCCGCATACGGAATACGCTCTTACCGGATATGCAGGGTCCTTTAACTGTCACTGCCCTGGGCGGTTTCAGCTCTGAGGTTCTCCAGTCAGGGGTTGTATCTGGCCAGGAGGCCTGGGTCCGTCAAAGTCTCAGGACTTCGAGGACCGATTTCCTCTCTTTTGATATTAGCGTTCCGGGAACCCCGGGAGATACCGGGACAAAGGCCGACTGGGGCCTTTTCGTAATGAGCAGCCCGAATGGTTCGATCGCAATGGCTATCGATCACATGCACCGGTATGAACCGCAGGCCCTCAGGCTCCTCCCTGATGGCAACCTTGCAATAGACCTGCTCGGGGACAAGGCCTGGATAGGACAGCGGCAGGGCCTGTATGCGACGTTTGCGGTCAGTGTACTGCCGCCCGATGTTTCCCTCTCTAAAGATAATCTGGGCCGGATAATCTGGGCGCCTCTCAACCACGCTCTGCGCGCATGGCCCCACGCCAGGACCTTTCTGGATTCTCAGGCAGTTGAGGAGTTTCCTGTCGGGACCCTTTCCCCTGACCTTGCAGCTTATGATACCCTGGTGAGCACGGTGCTCGATACGACCGGACAGAAGATTGAAGAGGAGGGGATTTCCGGTATCATGACCTTCGGTCTCTATCCCCGGTACTGGGGGTACTCCTGGGGATCGGGAGAAGTTGGTGATTGCGGCGAGAGCGACCCAACCCCCGGCGAGGCATGGGACGATGCCTACTGGTGCTCCACCTGGACCGACTATCACAATACAACGAAGACCGGGGCAGTCCGGGCGATGAGGACCGGGGAGACTGACTGGCTCGATGAGCTTGCGGTCCCGGCAGCTTTGCGGATGCTGCATACGCAGATTTATCAATGCGCCCCGGGCGATCTCTATTTTTATTGTGGTCAGTCGCCAGCCGGATATGGGGGCTATCGTTCTGATTTCAACAGCAGTCATGCCTATTTTGAGAATCTCTTTCTCTACTACTGGTTGACCGGAGATAAAACTGTGGTCGATATGGTGAAGCGCGGGGCATCTTCCATGCGGGACTATCTGTGTGTCGATCGGCCTGCGGCCGCCTGCGCAGCAGGCGAGCCGCCCACAAATGAGTGGGCCGGTCTTACCGGCCGGGTCGCCTCTCAGTGGCTATCGGCCTTCAGATTCATTGGCTTGGCCGGCGATGAGGCAGGCTACCTCGATGACTATCGCTCTGGGCTTGCACGTGCTGTGACGCAGAATTATGTTCTGGCCAGGCAGCAGGGGACAGACTACGGCTTCTGGCTGGACAGGGCGGTCACGGGCCCCGGAACTTACCCGGCAACACAGCTATGGCTGGGGACCCTGTATGACATGAACAACCTGTACCAACTCCAGCTTGACACAGATAATGCTGCTATCGGGATCCCGGCAATCACCCCGGGCAGTCTGCTCGTCTCCTGGGCCCGGACTCTGAATGATTTTGGCCCGACCCTTATCGGTGACGGATCAGCCTATGGTCAGTGGCCGAACGAGGTCGAATTTACCTGGACCGGTGACCGCATCAACGGGACGCTCACCGGGGTTTCGCAGTACTTCAGCGGGGCAGATGCGATTCTCTGGGATACCGGTAAGGCCACGCTGACCGCAACGTTTCTGAGAGCCGCCGACCAGACAGGGGACCAGCGGCTCAGGCAGATGGGCTTTGATCTAACACAGCTTGCTATCCAGTCAGCCCTTGCGAATATGCTGCCGCTCGGCAAGGAACAGGGGCTTTATCTCTCCCGTCTGCACTCTGCAGTCTCATGCCTGAATAACCGGTCCCGGTAAATGCCTCGCCGTCTAAGAAATCATTTCTCTGAATACGCGGCTGTACTCGTCTGCAATCCTGTTGACAGCAAAATCCTCTGCCCGCGTTCTACCGTTGTTTGCGAGAACAGATCTCAGTTTTTCGTCTAAAAGCACTCTCAGAATAGCCCTAGCCAGGGCATCTTCATTCTCAATCGGAACGAGAAGCCCGTTTATGCCTTCACTGATAAGTTCAGCAGGACCGGACGGACAGTCGGTCGAGACGACCGGGGTGCCGAGTGTCATGGCTTCCGCGAGGACTAGGAGGAAGCCTTCATAGAGAGATGACATTGCAAAGAGAGCAGCTTTCTCCATGAAGGCAAAGGGGTTCTCCTGAAAGCCGGCCAGGGAGACATCTTTCTCAATGTCCAGCTCAGAAATAAGCCTTTCGAGCATGGGCCTGTCCGGTCCTTCTCCGAGAATTACCAGACGGCAGGGAACCGACTTTCTTACCAGGGCAAACGCCCTCAGGAGAACAGGATATCCCTTCTGCTTCGTCAGGCGTCCGGCAGAAACGATTACAGGCATCTCCTTCATGGCTGTTGGAATGAACCAGGGGTGGCGGACGCTTTCCCTCCCGAGTCTCCTGATCTCGTCAAGGTCCAAGGGATTATAAATTACCTGAATCTTTTCTTTTCTGATACCAAAGCTTTTCTGTAGATCGTCCTTGATTCCCTGTGAGACCGCAATGACCCTGTTGGCCCGCGGATAGAGGAGGCCGATAACCCTGGCGGTGATGCTGCCAAAACGCTCGTTTGCAAGGTTGACCGAGGGGAAGGTGTGTTCGCTGACCACGACCTTCGTTCTGGTCCCTGAGAGCATCGAAGCAAGGATTGCCGCAGCGTTGGTGCTGCTTAGGAGGCTGAATATAATATCCGGCTTTTGCTTCCGGACGAGTCCGGCCAGGGCTAAAATTTTTCTCAAAAAGCCGACTCCAAGGCTGAACAGGTTTCTCCCGGCAGGGATACCGAGGACCTTCAGCTGAATATTTTCCGGCATGGGGAAGGAGCAGATATTTTCGTAAAGAACCAGGGTGATCGAAAACTCTGTTCTGCCGAGCCCCTTCAGAAGATTGACGAGGACCCGCTCGGCTCCGCCACCCTGCAGGCTGTGGATGATGATCATCAGGCTGATTTTCTTAGTCACTGGAGTATTTCTCATGATATATCGATCCAGGTTTTTATTATGGGCATGGTGCCGGGCTTAGTCAAGATCTGGACTTATTGCGATGCGTGCATACACCCTTTTGCAGTACAATTAAAGATATCCCTTGCGCACAGGAGAAAACATGCCATGCATAGATTATATGAATTTGTTGTCGGGGCACTTCTCGTTCTTATTATATTTCCGGCGGCGTTGTCTGCTGAGATGACCCCTCCGCATCATAACCTGAAGGTCAGTTTTGATCTTGAGCAGCATACACTGATCGGGATTTCCACGATAACGGTTTCCGACCGGAAGAATGTGGTCATCGGCCTGGCCGGACTGACGGTCAAGTCTGTGACCCTGAACGGACTTCCCCTTGCGATCAATACCGTTAACCAGGAGATTCCTCTCGGTTCGTTTCATGCCGGAAACACGATCCGTGTCGAATATTCTGTGGCTGCTGTCAGTCCGCCGCAGACCGATACGTCGCACAATGCCGGTGTGGTTTCAGGCAACCTGATCGGGCCGGAAGGTATTGTCCTGACCGGCAACTGGTATCCCTCTGTCAACGGGCCGGCTGTTTTTGCTTTAACTGCAACGCTGCCCCTGGGGTTTGAAGGCATAGCAGAGGCGGACGAGATTGTGGCCAGGGATACCCCAGGCGGACTGAGAGAGTTTGCTTTTCAGCACAGCCACCCGGTCATGGGGATACACCTTGCTGCTGCCAGGTATGTTGTCTCCAGGGAGACATACAATAATATCGATATCTACTCCTATTTTCTGCCGGAGGATGCAGGCCTGGCAAGGAACTATAGTGAATATACAAAGAAGTATCTCGATCTGTATGAAGGGCTTCTGGGCAAGTATCCGTATCGACGCTTTTCAATAGTCGAGAACATCCTGCCTACCGGCTATTCCATGCCGACCTTTACACTGCTGGGGCAGGATATCGTCAGGCTTCCCTTTATAGCAGAGACCTCTCTCGGCCACGAAATCCTTCACCAATGGTTCGGCAACGGTGTCTATGCCGACTATAGCAGGGGCAACTGGACCGAGGGCCTGGCTACCTATCTGGCGGACCACCTCTACGAGGACCTGAAAGGCGGCGGTGCTGCGTACCGGCGGCAGATGCTGACCGCCTATCAGAGTGCCGTGACCCCTGAAAAGGATTTTTCTCTCGCGGTTTTTTCAGGCAGGACTGACCGGGCGTCAGCCGCTGTAGGCTACAGCAAGGCAGGCATGGTCTTTCATATGCTGAGAGAACTTGTCGGGGAAGAAGCATTCCGGACTGCCCTGAGACGCTTTGCTGCAGACAATCTTTTTAAGACTGCTTCGTGGCTTGACATACAGGCGGCTTTTGAGGCGGCAGCGCAAAAGAAACTGGGCTGGTTCTTTACGCAGTGGATTGATGGGAAAGGGATGCCGGAACTCGAGCTGCAGAATGTCGTGATGTCGTACCGGGGAGCAAAGGCCGTGGTCTCGTTCGATCTCAGCCAGAAAGGGAAGGCATACAGTCTCCGGCTTCCGGTAGTTATCCGCAGCCGGGAAGGGACCCTGCAGAAGTTTATCAATGTCGAAAAAGAGGTTGAGCATATCGAGCTCGAGGTTGACGGAGCTCCTGTCGAGCTCGTAATCGACGGACAGTTCGATCTCTTCAGAAAGTTCTCCGCCGGGGAGTATCCTGTAGTGCTGGCGCGGCTGATTAATAATACCAAGAAAATCGCTGTGGTTCCGGCGGGCAGGGAGAAAGATTTTGCCGGGATAATCGATCTTCTGAAAAAAGAGGGATTCGTTATCAGGTATGAGCAGGAAATAACGCATGACGATATGAAACAGGCGTCTTTACTTATACTCGGTTCGGACAGCCCCCTCGCTGCCAGGATCTTCGGAAAGCTCAGGAAGGCAGAGGGAGATTTTTCAGTGGTGGTCAGGGAAAATCCCTACTCAGAAGAAAGCGTCATCGCCTGCATGGACTATAACACGCCTGAGGATATCGCGAGGTATTTCCCCCGTATCCTGCATTATGGCAAGTACAGCACGGTTGCCTTTAAAAACGGCAGGAATACCGTAAAGGAGATCACCCCGAAGCAGGAAGGACTCAGGGCAGAACTGGCTGCTGCTGTGCCTGCTGTTGAGATCACCCGCCTGGTTGACCTGCAGGGGATAATCGGGAAAGTCGGCAGCAAGAAGATCGTCTATGCAGGAGAGGTTCATGACCGCTTTGACCACCACCGTGCCCAGTTCGAGCTTATCCGGGGCCTGCATAGGAAGAACGGAAAAATCGCGATCGGCATGGAAATGTTCCAGCTGCCATTTCAGAAGGTCCTTGATGCGTATATTGCCGGGGAGATAGGAGAAAAGGAGTTCCTGAAAAAATCCGAATACTTTAAACGCTGGAGCTTTGACTATAATCTCTATCGTGAAATTCTGCTCTATGCGCGTGAATACAAGATTCCGGTTGTGGCGCTGAATATCAGGAAAGAGCTTGTTTCAAAGGTCTCGAAGGCTGGTATGCTTGCTTTAACAAAGGATGAGCTTGGGGAGCTGCCTGCTGACATGGACTTTACGGACGATGCCTACCGTCAGCGGCTGAAAGAGACCTTTCTGCGGCATATGCATAATGCTGAAAGAAATTTCGATTTCTTTTATCAGTCCCAGGTTCTCTGGGATGAGTCGATGGCGCATACCCTTGATGCGTTTCTGCAGAAAAACCCGGCCTACCAGATGGTGGTCCTTGCAGGCGGCGGACACATGGCGTTCGGTTCCGGCATTCCGCGGCGGGCCTTTCGGCTTAACGGTTTTGACTACTCCATAATCCTGAACAGCGACGAACCGGGCGAGCAGATCGCCGACTTTATCCTGTTTTCTGAACCGGTCGCCTATCGTGAGTCCCCGCGCCTGATGGTCCAGTTCAAGGAGGAGGAGAAGAGGCTGGTTGTTATCGATTTTCCCAAAGAGAGCATCTCTGAAAAGGCCGGGCTCAAAAAAGGTGATGTGGTGCTCTCCCTCGACGGGGTTTCGGTGGAAGACGTCAGTGATGTAAAGATCCATCTCCTGGATAAAAAGAAGGGTGAGAGCGTCGTGGTCAAGGTCCGGAGGTCCAGGTTTCTTCTTGGCGACAGAGAGCTGTTGTTTGTTATTAAACTGTGATGGCAGAGTGCCCGGGAACGTCGCATATGAGGGATTCTCTGATGTATTATTATAACGGCATTCAGGCGCTGCTATGAACGATACTATTTTCATCAGCCTTATCAATAATGCCGCTCTGCTGCTCTCCCTCGGTATGATCTACGATATTTTTTACCGTGGGAAAAGAGTAGCTCTTCCAGCCCTGAACCAGGCAGTCTCCGGACTTATCATCGGCGTGATAGCCATTGTCCTTATGGCTACACCAGCCAGATGGGAATCCGGTATTATTTTTGATACCCGCACCATCCTCCTTGGTCTGACCGGCCTCTTTTTCGGTACAATACCCGCAATCCTGGCCATGGCAATTGCAGGCGCTTACCGTCTCAATCTTGGCGGCGGTGGCGCCCTCATGGGTGTTGCCACTATTATCTCGTCCGGCGTAATCGGCCTGGCCTGGAGATACTACCGCTTCCGCGCGTCGAGGGAGGTAGCGCTTTCCGAATTGTATCTGTTTGGTACCGTCGTGCATACCGCTATGATAGTCTGTATGTTCCTGCTGCCGCAGGAAGTCATTCGAAAAACTATCAGCACCCTGGCCCTTCCTGTCATCATCATCTACCCGGTATGCACCGCACTTCTGGGAAACCTGCTTGCCGGCAGACTGAGAAGATACCGTATTGAGGAAGATCTGCAGGACAGTGTGCAGCGCTTCAATCAGCTTGCCGAGCAGAGCCTTACGGTAACTTGGGAGATCGACGCGTCGGGGCTGTACACGTACGTAAGTCCGGTGGCAGAATCGGTTTTTGGATACCGTCCCGAGGAGCTGATCGGCAAAATGCATTTTTACGATATCCATCCCGAGAAAGGACGTGAGGAGTTTAAGCGTGCTGCGTTTGCCATCATCAGGAGCAGCGTGGAAACTGATAACCTGGTCAATGCCGTCCAGACAAAGAATGGCAGGATTATCTGGGTGTCCACGAACGGCTCGCCGCTGCTGGCCAAAGACGGAACGCTCAGGGGCTACCGCGGGCTGGACCGGGATGTCACCGAACGCAGAGTGGCCGAAGAGGCGCTCAAAGACAGTGAAAAAAAATATCGCAGTCTTTTTGAGGAGTCGCGGGATATGATCTTTATCTCGACGTACGATGGCAGGTTTATCGATGTGAATCCGGCATTCGTATCGCGCCTGGGATATTCTTCGAAAGAGGACCTCGTGAGCGTAACCATCAGCGACATTTACATGCATCCCGATGACCGGATCCTTTATCTCAAGCTTCTTGAAAAAAATGGCTTTGTCATAGACTTTGAAACAACCCTGCTCTGCCGTGACGGCCAACAAGTGCATGTTTCGGTCAATGCTGCAGCGATCCGGGATGAACTGGGCACCATAGCAGTAATACGGGGCATTATAAGGGACATCACTGAACACCGGAAGCTCGAAGACCAGCTTCGCCAGGCACAGAGAATGGAATCAATCGGCACCCTTGCCGGCGGTGTGGCTCATGATTTCAATAATATATTGAGTGCCATTATGGGCTATGGCCATTTGACCCTGATGAAGATGGCTGCTGACGATCCCCACCGGCGGAACATTGAACAGATGCTTGAGGCTTCAGACAGGGCAGCGCATCTTACGAAGGACCTTCTTCTTTTCAGCAGAAAACAGGCCATTGACAGAAAACCTGTTGACCTGAACCAGCTTATCATGAAGGTGGAGAATTTTGTCATGCGGGTGATAGGAGAGGATATCGCCTGTAAGCTGACTCTCTCCGGGGACAAACTGACTATCCTTGCTGATCTGCACCAGATTGAGCAGGTCTTGATGAATCTTGCAGCCAATGCCCGCGACGCCATGATAACGGGCGGGGCCTTAACGGTTGAGACAGAGCAAATTATGCTTGATGATACGTTCCAGGGCATTGCCAAGCCCGGCGCCTATGCCATGATAACGGTCTCCGATACCGGCAAGGGGATGCGCAGAGAAACAAGCGAGCACATATTCGAGCCCTTCTATACGACGAAAGAAGTAGGCAAAGGCACGGGGCTTGGGCTTGCCGTTGTTTACGGCATTATTAAACAGCATGAGGGGCATATCACTGTCTATAGTGAACCCGGCATAGGCACAACCTTTAAAATTTATCTGCCCCTTATAGCCTCTCGCGAAGGCGGGGAGAAAACGCCTGCTGCCGCGGTAAACCCGGTGGGAGGAACCGAAACAATCCTGCTTGCCGAGGACAACGAATCCGTAAGAAATCTGACCGAGTCGGTACTCAAGGAATTCGGCTATACCGTTATTATTGCTGTTGATGGTGACGACGCCGTCAGTAAATTTATCGAAAACAAAGACCGGGTTCAACTTCTTTTTTCAGATCTTATTATGCCGAAGAAGAGCGGCAAGGAAGTCTATGACCATATCAGGCAGCTGCGGCCTGATATCAAGGTTATTTTTGCAAGCGGATACTCCCCTGATATTATCAGGGATAAGACGGCAATCGGCAGCGGCGTTGTCATCATCAATAAACCGATAGCACCAATGGACCTGCTGAAGAAGATACGGAGTGTGCTGGATGAAGGCGGGATATAGGGCTTAATAACCCGGCTGCTGACCTGTTGTCGTGATTTTAAGAGACCTGGGCTTCTGTAGCCAGGGCTGCAGCATTGCTTTCACGGTCTTTGCTGTGGTCGCGGGCGATGAGCATATAGATCGAGGGGACGACAAAGAGGGTGAAGAGGGTGCCGACGAACATGCCTCCGACCAGCACGAGGCCGATCGAGTTTCGGGCAGCGGCCCCGGCGCCGGTGACCAGGGTCAGCGGGAAATGTCCGGCGATGGTGGCAGCCGTGGTCATCAGGATCGGCCGCAGGCGCGTCATGGAGGCCTCGCGTACTGCCTCCAGCTTTGTATGGCCCTGTAGCTGCAGCTGGTTGGCGAACTGTACTATCAGGATGCCGTTTTTTGATACCAGACCCACCAGGGTCACCAGGCCAACCTGGGAATAAATATTCAGCGTCGTTGTCCAGCCCCTGGTCCAGAAGGGGGTGTTCGGATCGGGTATCTTCAGAAAGGTGAAGAGCAGTGCTCCGAATATGGCCAGCGGTACTGAACCTGCAAGGATGACAAAGGGGTCCCGGAAGCTGTTGAACTGGGCCGCCAGCACCAGGAATATCAGGATGACCGCAAGTGCGAAGGCGCCCAGGAATTTACTCCCCTCGGTGCGCAGCTGCCGGGACTCTCCCGTATAGTCAAGGACATATCCCTTTGGCAGGATCTTGCCAGCCTCGTCCTCCAGAAACCTCAGGGCCTCGTCCAAAGGCCGGACTGCAACGCCGCTGATCTTTACCGCATTGAGCTGCTGAAAACGGTTGAGTGAACGGGGCACCACCGAATCCTTGAGCGTTGCAATACTGCTCAGAGGGATCAGGGTGCCGTTGGGGCCGGTGACATGGATGTCCCGGAGCTGTTCAGGGTTAAGCCTGCCTATCCTCTGTATCTGCGGTATTACCTTATAGCTGCGTCCTGCAATATCGAAACGGTTGACAAAGCCGCCTCCCACCATGCCTCCTAGGTCAGCGCCAATCTGAGCCAGGTTGAGGCCCAGGGAGGCAACCTTGTCCCGGTCGATGATAAATTCCGACTGCGGCTGATCGATCTTTACATCGATCAGCGGCGGAAAGGCGAACATGCCGCTTTTCATAGCCTTCATCTGCAGTTGGCGTGCGAAGTCGAGGATCTGGCTTGTCTCGGCAGTTGAGGCCAGTATAAACTCCACCGGGAACTGTCCGCCGCCGGGGAGGGCCGGAGGTGTTACCGGGAAGATCTGTATGCCGGGGATCGCCTGCAGTTTCTGCTGCATCTCCGGCAGGATCTGAAAGACGTTTCTCTTGCGCTCGTCCCACGGCTTAAGGACCATGCCCCCAAAGCCTGAACTGGGGAAGGTGATCTGGAAGGTGAAGTCGGTTTCAGGAGGGCTCTTGAAGGCTTCGTTCACTGCAGCCGCATACCGGCTGTTCTGGTCGAGGGTTGAATTGGCCGATGCGTCCATAATGCCGAAGATTACTCCCTGATCTTCGGTGGGGGCCAGTTCCCGGGCAGACATGATGAACATCGGCACAGTCAGCAGTGATATCACGATCCAGACGGTGTAGACCGCGGGCCGCGCCTTTAGGGTCGCATCAAGCAGGCTGCCGTAGGCCCCTTTGAGCCGCTTGAAGTCCCGGGAGATGCGGCCGGCCAGGCCGTGCTCGCTGATTCCCGGCTTGAGCAGCCGTGCGGACATGAGCGGTGACAGGGTCAGGGCCACAACACCCGAGATGGTGACGGCCCCGGCCAGGGTGAAGGCGAATTCCCGGAAGAGTGAACCGGTCAGTCCGCCCTGCAGGCCTATCGGAAGATAGACCGCTGCCAGGGTGATGGTCATGGCGATGACAGGCCCGACCAGTTCGCGGGCGCCGATGAGGGCGGCCTCTGTGGGTGATCTGCCCAGGCCCAGGTGGCGCTCCACGTTCTCGACCACCACGATGGCGTCGTCGACAACAAGACCGACAGAGAGGACAACAGCCAGCAGGGTGAGCAGATTGACGGTGAAGCCGAAGGACTGCATCAGGAAGACGGCTCCGATCAGGGAGACCGGAATCGCCACGACCGGGATGAAGACCGAGCGGAAGGAACCCAGAAAAAGAAATATGACGACAATGACAATCAGAAGCGTGTCGCCGAGGGTCTTGAGCACTTCGCGGATAGCGTTGGTGATGTAGTTGGTGGCATCATAGGCAATGCGGGACTGCATACCGCTCGGCAGGTCGCGCTGGATGGCATCCATCTCGGCCCGCACCTTTTTGATAACATCCAGAGAGTTGGCATTGGGGAGAGGCCATATCCCCATAAAGACGGCGGTCTGGCCGGAAAAACGTACCTCAGCATCATAATCCTCAGCCCCCAGAAGCACATCGGCGATCTCCCCAAGGCGCACAATGCTGCCGCCCTGTTCGCGTATCGCAAGATTCTTAAACTCCTCGACGGTGCTGAGATTAGTGTTGGCGGTCATGTTGACCTGAATGAACGCCCCCTTGCTCTGCCCCAGGGCTGAAAGGAAGTTGTTGGCCGCCAAAGCCTGGCGCACCTGGGCCGGGCTGATGTTGAGTGAGGCCATCAATTCCGGCTTGAGCCAGATACGCATGGCAAACGTACGGGCACCGAGGATGTCTGCCCGCTGCACCCCTTCGATGGCCGACAGGCGCGGCTGTACAATACGCACCAGATATTCGGTTATTTCATTCTGCTTAAGCATATCCGAGGTGAAACTGAGATAGGCTGAGGCGAACTGGCTGTCTGCAGACTCAATATTGATAATCGGCACCTCGGCTTCAGGCGGCAGGTCCCGGCGCACCTGGTCTACCTTGGAGCTGATTTCAGCCAGGGCCTTGGTCGGTTCGTAGTTGAGCTTGAGTCGCACCTTGATCGTGGACAGGCCGAGACTACTCTGAGACTCCATATACTCGATGCCGTCTGCCGCTGCAATAGCCCGCTCCAGAGGCGTGGTGACGAACCCGCGAACCAGGTTGGCACTGGCGCCGATATAGACCGTGGTGACGGTGACGGCCGAGTTTTCACTGCGCGGATACTGGCGGACATTAAGGGTGCGGATCGCCTGCAGGCCGGCAATGATAATAAGCAGGTTCACTACCAGGGCAAGTACCGGACGGCGGATAAAAAGGTCAGTTATTTTCATTGACAGGGCATTGGTCAGTTGTTGTCAGGCCTGGGTGCCTGCTGAAAATCAGGGGCGAGCTTATTGTCGACAACCACTGACTGGCCGTTGCGCAGCTTGAAAACACCGGTGGTAACTATCGTCTCACCTTCTTTGAGCCCGGTGCTGACGGCCACAAAGTCACCGCGTTTCTCCCCAAGGCGCACGAACTGCTGACGCAGTATTTTTCCGCCTTTGGCGTCCTTGCTCTCCTCGACGATAAATACAGAGTCGCTGTATGGCGCATAGAGGACAGCCGTGGCAGGGACGGCCAATATCTGTTGACGTGCAGGCAGTCCGACGGCCACGTTAACAAACATGCCGGGACGAAGCCTCTCTCCGCGGTTGGCAAGCGTTGCCTGGACCCTGATGCTGCGCGTTTCCGTCTCCACCTTTGGATTTATGGTCGTAACCCGGCCTGAGAGCGGTTCCCCCGGAAGGGCATCTGACGTTATCCGAATCGGGAGACCGGAACGCACCTGCCGGAACTGCTGCTGGGGCAGGGTAAAGTCAACGTATACAGGGTCGAGCGACTGCAGGGTAACAATAGGGTCCCCCTCCCGGAGTATCTGGCCCAGGTTTACCTGGCGGATTCCAAGATGGCCGCTGAAAGGTGCACGAATCGTCTTTTTTGCGATGGTAGCCCGAATATTCGCTGCCTGCGCCTCTGCCTGCCCGGCGTTTGCGACTGCAAGATCACGGTCGGACCTGGAGATAATGCCCTTTGTAAATAACTGGTCTGCCCTTTCGAGATTGGTGAGATACAGGTTTACCTGGCTCAGGGCCCCCGGAAGTTGAGCTTCTTCGGAGGAGGTGTCCTGTCGCAGCAGGATATCCCCCTTCTTTACCGCAGTGCCAGGCTCAAACTCTATCCTGACCACCTTGCCTGCCAGTTCCGCAGCAACAGTTACCCCCTGAACAGCATTGAGTGTCCCGACTGAGGTCAGGGTGGTCTCCCACGAGTCTGCTTTTACCAAAGAGGTGGTGATGGTCTCGGGAGGCGGCACAAACTTCTTGCCCTGGGCGATCATCGCCCTGATCTGCAGAGCCTTGACGCCACCCAGCACAGCAATGACAACAATAAGACCTGCAAGGGCAAAAAATATTCTTTTCTTCATGGCTGTTACAACTCCTATACCTGACTGAAAAAATGAATTTTATGCATCAGAAAAGACTAACATGCGAAACAGAAATTATCAACAAAGGAAGCTGTGCGGCAAGGGTGCGGGATGATGCATACGCGGCAATACAGCGAGAAAACAGATAAAAAAAGGGCCCATTGCTGGGCCCTTTTTTGTGAAAAAATGTTTATTCTGATTACTTCTTGTGCGGGTCAGCCTTAGGAGCCTCAGCAGGTGCGCCAGCAGCAGGAGCAGCGGGAGCAGCAGGAGCGCCGGCAGCAGGAGCCTCAGGAGCCTTAGGAGCCTCAGCCTTGGGGGCCTCAGGAGCCTTAGGAGCCTCCTTCTTCTGCTCGCAACCAACAACGAGAACCAGAGAAAGCACCATTATCATAGCGATCATCAATGCGAATAATTTCTTCATATAGTAAACACCTCCTTTCATTTAAAAATTAAACTTACCAGAAAAACCAAAATTTACAAAAATGTGTTGAAATATAATACTTTCAGGTCAATTATGTCAATAGTTAATTAGCATTTGCCTGAAATGCTGTTTCAACCCAAATTCAACATGCATATTTAATGCCAGCCTGATCAGACCTTATTTGCAGGGTTATTAACCCTCATGGTTTACCTTTAAGAGAAACTCTTTCCCATTCAGGAAACCTGCTATGCGGTGCCATTTGCTAACAATCGTCCCGCCATTCTATAATTCACCAATGAGAATGGCGCTAACGATTGCAGGGTTTGATCCTTCAGGCGGGGCAGGGATTCAGGCAGACCTCAAGGTCTTCAGCGGGTTTGAGGTCTATGGACTCTCCGTGGTGGCTGCGCTGACCGCGCAGAACTCCATGGGGGTGAAGGCGGTCAGGCCTGTTGCATCTGCGTTTTTACGGCGGCAGTTGACGGTACTGTTTGAGGACCTGGAGCCCCATGCCCTGAAGACCGGTATGCTCCAGAGCAGGGCGAATGTGGCTGTTGTGTCGGAGATTATAAAGAAATACCGGCTTGGGAATGTTGTTGTGGATCCCGTTCTGTTGTCGTCAACAGGCCGGCGGCTTGCTGAGAAGGGTACTGAGGCTTTGGTCAGGAATAAGCTTCTTCCGGTGGCCACGGTTGTCACTCCGAATATGCATGAGGCCTCTGTGCTGGCCGGCATTGAAGTAAAAGACCTGGAGGACATGAAAAGGGCGGCTGTGATACTGCACGAACTTGGCGCTGAGAGCGTCATTGTTACGGGCGGACACCTTGAAGGCACGGCAGTAGATATTTTCTATAACGGTGAATACACGCTGCTGAAGGGCAGGAAGGTACCGGGGGAATTCCACGGTACCGGCTGCAGGTTTTCCGCGGTGATTGCCGCACTTCTGGCAAAGGGGGTTAAACCCCTTGCGGCTGCGCAGCAGGCCAAGATCTATATGAGGCAGGCGATGAAAAAAACATTCAGTACGGGGAAGGGGATGCATCTGTTTAATGTCTAAGCCTGGATCTAAAATAAAAACCTTCTATCAGTGCCAGGCCTGCGGCTATGCCAGTCCCAAATGGGTCGGGAAATGCCCGGACTGCGGAGGTTGGAACAGCTTTGTCGAGGAAAAGACTTCCGGCGGAGGCCGTCTGGCATCCATGCCTGCTTCTCTGGGCAGAAGTCTGCCTGTTGCGCTCAGCGAGATCAGCGGCAGTTCGGGGCAGCGGACGCCCACCGGGATGCAGGAGTTTGACCGGGTACTCGGCGGCGGGATTGTCCCTGGGTCTGTCATCCTTGTCGGGGGAGACCCCGGCATTGGAAAATCCACGCTGCTGCTGCAGATATTTGCCGGGCTGTCGCGTAAGGCAGGCAAACTGCTCTATGTCTCGGGCGAAGAGTCGCCTGAGCAGATAAAGATGAGGGCAGACCGGCTCGGGGCCTCGGCAGAGGGGATTATTCTCCTTCCCGAGACCTCTCTTGAGGGAATCCTTGATGCAGCGGCAGAACTCTCACCTGCCGCGATGGTGATCGACTCGATTCAGACGGTCTATACCCAGGAACTTGTTTCAGCTCCCGGTTCTGTCGGTCAGGTGCGTGAGTCTGCCGCACGGCTTGTGCTTTTTGCAAAGCGCTCGAACATCCCGGTCTTTATCATCGGGCACGTTACCAAGGACGGCTCGATTGCCGGGCCGCGTGTGCTGGAGCATATCGTTGACACGGTCCTCTATTTTGAGGGCGACCGGGGGCATACCTACCGGATCTTAAGGACGATCAAGAACCGCTTCGGGTCAACGAACGAGATCGGGATCTTCGAGATGTCCGACGCCGGGCTGCGCGAGATTGAAAATCCCTCGGAGCTTTTTCTCTCGGAGAGGCCGCAGAATGTCTCAGGGACAACGGTTGTCGCCAGCATCGAGGGGACGAGGCCGATTATGGTCGAGATCCAGGCGCTCGTCTCGACCTCGAATTTCGGCATGCCCCGCAGAACAGCCATCGGGGTTGATTTTAATCGTGCCAACCTTCTTGTGGCGATCCTCGAAAAAAGAGCCGGCCTCCTCCTGGGAGGGATGGACATTTTTATCAATGTGGTCGGAGGGCTGAAGATCATCGAGCCGGCAGTGGACCTTGGGATCATCGCGACGATAGCTTCCTCGGCGAGAGAAAAACCGATTGATCCGCAGACCTGCGTCTTCGGCGAGATCGGGCTCTCAGGCGAGGTCCGGGCCGTGGCCCAGGCAGAGACGCGGCTGAAAGAGGCTGCGAAGATCGGCTTCCGGAGGGCGGTGATTCCCGCCGGCAGCGCCGAGAAGATAAAAAAGATCGATAACCTTACTATTATAGGAGTGAAAGATGTTTCGGAATGTCTTAAGGCTGTTCTGGATTAGTCTCTTCCCTCTGCTGCTCATGACTACGTCCTGCACGCAGAAGCGGGTGGCCCTGCCGGTATTTCAGGGCGGGGATATACATGCAGCGCTGGCAGAGAAGAGGGCGGTCACTGATATTGAGACGACATTCTCTATCAGTCTCGGCCGCAGCGATGAGATTTCCGGGGCTGATATGAGGGGCGATGGGGCACTGACAATATCAGATTCCGGCGATCTGGATCTGCGGATATATACGCTCGGCTTTCTGGCGATGGAGCTGACTGCCCGGGATGGCCTGGTCAGGGGCAGCCCCGGGTTGGAGACGACCAAAAAACTGCTTCTTACCGAGGGGCTCCGCCAGTGTATTTTCTGGTGGAAACTGGGCGATTTCGTCATCACGGAGGAGTCCGGTACGTATCTGCTGCGCAATGGCAACCGCAGGGTCTGGGTGGACGAGAAGAGCTTCCTGCCTCTCAGGCAGATTGTGTTCCTGGATGACGGAAAGCAGTTGAATATTTATTACGAAGAGCCTGTTCAGGAGAATAACCGGTGGTATCAGTCCCGTATCAGGATAGAATTTCTGCAGTATGCCCTGTCCCTGTCAATAAAAACCCTTGAGGTTAAACCTGCCGAAGCAGCCTGCAGCTACTGCTCTCTTTGAAACAGCAGCAGCCCGGAGTGCCGGGGAAAAGGCGGGGGCTGGCGGCTCTTGACATATCCGGCATGTTCGTGATATAAACTTGTCCAATACCAAACCCGTATATTTAGACCACTATTCCCTAATCTAGGAGGTTGTATGAAGAGAGGAAGTTTCAAGGTTCTGTTTCATGCCAGTCTTATCCTTCTCGTCCTGGTATTTGGCGCTGCAGTTGCTTTTGCTGCTCCCCAGGATGCCAAGGCTGCTCCGGCAGCAGTAAAGCCGGCGCTCGGCAGCGATGACTGTATCAAGTGTCACGCAAAACCACCGGCAGACATAACTGCCAGCGGCGGCAAACACAAGAAGGTCTCCTGTCAGGACTGTCACGTCGGACATCCGCCGTCGGTTCCGGCCAAGAGCATCATCCCGAAATGCAGCAACTGTCATACCGGCAAGCCTCATTTTGAGCTGAAGGATTGCCTGTCCTGTCATACCAACCCGCATACACCGCGGAACATCAAGATCGGCGCAAACGTCACGGATCCGTGCGTGAGCTGTCACACCAAGCAGATAAAGGAGCTTAAGGAGATAAAGACCAAGCATTCCATGCTCTTCTGCTCCACCTGCCACAGCACCAAGCACCCGAACGTGCCCGAGTGCATGAAGTGCCATAAGCCGCACACGCCGGACATGGTGATGGCAGACTGCAAAAAGTGCCATAAAGCGCATGCTCCAAAGCCTGTCACCTATGAAGACGTGCCGTCCAAGCAGTGTTCAGGCTGCCATAAGCAGGCCTTTGATGTCCTTACTGCCAGCAAGGCAAAACATAAAGACTTTGCCTGCTCGTTCTGCCACCAGGCCAAGCACAAGATGATTCCGAAGTGCCAGGACTGCCATGGCGAGAAGCATCCTGCCGGCATTACGGCGAAGTTCAACAAGTGCGGCGACTGCCACGGCATAGCCCACGACCTGAACAACTGGAAGACGAAGAAGGAAGAGCCGAAGAAAGACGCCGCTCCTGCTCCGGCTGCCAAGCCTGCAAAGAAGAAGTAACCCTATCCCCTGACGGGGAAATGAAAAGGGCGGGTCGATTTCGACCCGCCCTTTTTTTATAATATCGATTGCAGCTTTTTCTGTGCCCGAATCCGTCCTTGAATCCTCCCTGAATCACCCTTTTTCCGGCTATAGAGCCTCCGGCCTTTTGTATGCTATATCTTGTGCCTCAGAACTTCTGATGCTCAACATACAGGCTCCAGTAAAAAGATCCCATTTTTCACTTGACACAAAAATGAATCTCCTTTATATTTAAGTGGTAAATTGTGGTAGAAAGTGGAGGAGACGTGCCAGCTTTCTCTGGAAAATATTATTACACACTCGACCCCAAGGGGAGACTGATTATTCCGTCTTCATTCAGGGAGATCATTTCATCCAATTATAACCCAAAACTCTACATTGCGAATGCAGCGTTCGACACCTGTCTGCATATTTACCCGCAGGAAGAGTGGCAGAAGCTTGAGGATAAAGTCCGCCAGCTGCCGGGCATGGATGATGCGGTCAAGTTCTTCAAGAGAAAGGTGATCGCCTCGGCCCAGGAGGTCGAGCTCGACAAGCAGGGCAGAGTTCTTGTCCCTGCCTCACTCCGTGAGGATGCCGGGCTGCAGGCAGATATCGCTATTGTCGGCCAGATTGATCATCTTGAGCTCTGGGACAGAAAAGAATGGGACCTGGTGACAGATCCTTCACGGGTGGACAGAAAAGCATTCGAAGCAAAACTGACGGAATTCGGGCTGTAGCATTATGACGATTATCCATCTTCCGGTCCTTCTCAGGGAGGTGGTTGAACTGCTCTCACCAAAAGAGGGCGGGGTATATGTAGATGCAACAGTAGGCCTTGGGGGGCATGCTGAACTGCTGCTGGAGAAGGCAGGACAGACGGGCATGGTTGTCGGCATCGACCGGGATGATGAGGCACTCAAAAGAACAGCTGCGCGGCTTCAAAGCGACCGCCTGATCCTCCGTAAAGGCAGTTTTTCCGGCATGGCAGAACTGCTGCATGCCGAAGGCATTCAGGAGGTTGACGGGATTCTGCTGGACCTCGGTGTTTCGATGATGCAGCTGCGGGACCTGCAGCGCGGCTTCAGCTTTACCGCCTCTGAGAAACTTGATATGAGAATGGACCAGGAGCAGGATATCTCTGCCTGGGACGTTGTCAATACCTATCCGGACAAGGAACTTGTCCGGATCCTGAGGGAGTATGGAGAAGAATACCGGGCAGCCAGAATTGTACGGTGGATCGTCGAGGCCCGCAGCAGGAAGACGATCGACACCTGCGATGAACTTGCAGCCCTTGTAGAACGATCGATCGGCCGGAGCGGCAGGACACATCCGGCCACGCGTACTTTTCAGGCCCTCCGGATCGAGGTGAATCAGGAGATGGCAGAACTGAATACCGCTCTGCAGGAAGCCCTCGGTCTCCTGAGAAGCGGCGGCCGGTTCTGTGTCATCGCCTATCATTCGCTGGAAGATCGGATTGTAAAGAACTTTATCCGGGACAATGCAAGAAATATGGTGCTAACCCCGCTTGTGAAGAAGCCGGTTACCCCTGGCCTTGAAGAGGTGAGGGCCAACCCTTCCTCCCGAAGCGCTAAATTGAGAGGAGCAGAAAAGCTATGATGAGGACCAAGGCTGACGGCAATATCATTTCTCTTTTTTATAAACCGCTCTGCGTTCTGCTTGTGCTGAGCGGTCTGTTCTCCCTCATATGGCTGCGCTCGAGCATCGTCTCGATGACGTACAGCCTGAGAGACCTCGAAGAAAAGACGATGGAGGCGCGCAAAGATATGAAGATACTCCTGGCAGAGCGGTCCAGCCTCATGTCGGTTTCGAAGGTGACCGCTTCGCTGAATGAGCCGTCCCGCCAAGCCCTGGTGAGTGCAGCGGGCCCTATAGAAAACGGGTACGTTACTCCGGACAGAACCAGGGTGGTGATGGTCCAGAAGAACAGGACAGCCGAACCTCAGAAGGCATCTCTCCGGATGGGGGACAAGCGCTGACATATGGAGTATAAGGCAGAGTCGGGGGGGCAGAAGCTGCGGCCGGATACAGGGCTGAACAGAAAACGTGCCGTTATTCTCAATACAACGATTATCTTCGCCTTTATTGCGATCTTTTTCCGCCTGACGGACCTGATGATATTCAATCACAAGCTCCTCTCGGGAAAGGCCAGGATGCAGCAGGGAAAGACCGAGGATATTCACGTTATGCGCGGGAATATCTATGACCGCAGGGGCCGGGAATTTGCCGTGAATATGGAGCTCGAATCACTCTACTGTGACGCACGTGATGTCGAGCTCGGCAAGGAACAGGTGCAGAAACTGTCATCAGCCCTGGGTATGGAGGCACGGGCGGTTCAGGCCAAGTTCCAGCCGGAGAAGCGCTTCACCTGGGTGAACCGCAAACTTCCGGCCGAAAAGGTCCAGAAGGTGCGGGACGTTCTCGGCATGGACCGCAAGGTGAAAGACCCTGACGCGCGCGGTTTCGGCTTTGTGACCGAGTCGAAGCGGTTTTACCCGAAGGGGGAACTCGCCTCGCATATTATCGGCAATGTCGGGATGGACAACCAGCCGCTTGAAGGGGTGGAGCTGCTCTATGACAAATATCTGAAGACCTCCGGCGGCAAGGTTTACTTCTCCCGGGATGCAAGCGGCAAGGTGCTTTCCTCCGGGGTTGAGATGGAGGCCAGGGGCAATGACATCCAGTTGACGATCGATGAGGGGCTCCAGTATATTGCCGAGAAAGAACTTGCAAAGGCCATGGCCAAATGGCGGCCGGTGGCTGCCACGGCGATCATCATGGACCCGTTTACCGGTGAGATCCTGGCCCTGGCGAACCGCCCCAGTTATGACCTGAACAACCTCGGCCGGGCGAACCGGGACGATGTCAGAAACCGGCCGATCACCGATATCTATGAACCGGGTTCGACCTTCAAGATCGTGGTCGGGGCTGCGGCCCTGGAAGAGGGCGTCTTCAACCTCAACAACACCTTTGACTGCAGCAGGGGAACTATTGAGGTCGGCGGCAAGGTGATCCATGATGCGCACCGCCACGGACTGCTCACCTTCAAAGAGGTGATCCAGAAATCATCGAATGTCGGCTCGATCATGATCGGCATGAAGCTCGGCAAGGAGAACGTTTATAAATATGCGAAGCTCTTCGGGTATGGCGAAAAAACGGGCATTGACCTGCCGGGAGAGGTGTCCGGCTGGATCAAGAAACCTGAAAAATGGTCTGCGACCTCAATCGGGGCCATACCTATAGGCCAGGAGGTTGCGGTCACCCCGCTGCAGGTCCTCAGGGCATACTCCGTGATCGCAAACGGCGGGTTCCTGGTGAAGCCGCATGTGGTGTCGGAGATCAAAACCCATGAGGGCCAGCCTGTTTATTCTTTTAAAGAGCCTGAAAAAAAGAGGATCCTTTCAGAGAAGACCGCAACCATATTCAAGGACATTCTCAAGACAGTCGTCGAAGAGGGCGGCACAGCCACCGGGGCTGCGGTTGACGGCAATGCGGTTGCAGGGAAGACCGGGACAGCACAACTGGTAGACCGCAGGACAAAAAGGTATTCCAAGGACCGGTTTATCAGTTCGTTCGTCGGGTTTGTCCCTGCCGACAACCCCAAACTGGCGATGATCGTTGTGGTTTATGAGCCGAAGGGGGCTATTTACGGCGGCGTTGTAGCCGCGCCGGTCTTCAAAAACATCGCCAACCAGACGCTCTCGTATCTTAATGTGCCGCGCGATGACGTCAGGGAGAAGAATCTGCTGCTGGTCGCAAAATGAGACTGGGTGAGATTATGCAAAGCATGAACATTATAGAGCTTGAGGGAGATGAGAGGCCGGATATACAGGGCCTGTCCTATGACTCACGGACGACACAGCCGGGAGATCTTTTTGTTGCCCTGCCGGGCGGCCATGTCAACGGCCATGATTTCATTCCCCAGGCAATAGAAAAAGGTGCCGTGGCAGTAATGTATCAGGGGCAAGGGGTAAGCTGCAAGGGGCAAGAAAAAACAGGCACTGCGTTTGTACGGGTTGCTGACAGCAGGAAGGCACTGGCAATCGCAGCGAACAACTTTTATGCGCGGCCGTCGCAGGGCCTTCATCTGATCGGGGTTACCGGGACGAACGGCAAGACCACAACGACCTGCCTGATCAAATCAATACTTGAGCAGTGGGGAAAAACAGTTGGCCTTATCGGGACCATTCAGCATATGATCGGACATGAGGCGTATGCCTCAATCCATACAACCCCGGAGGCCCCTGAATTTCAGCAGCTGCTGCAGCGCATGCGCGCGGCGGGCTGCACGCACGCGGTTGCCGAAGTCTCCTCGCATGCCCTCGCTCAGCAGCGGGTTGAAGCCACCGTCTTCAGGACGGTCGTTTTTACAAACCTGACGCAGGATCACCTCGATTTTCATAAGACCATGGAGGACTATTTTCTGGCAAAGGCCGGTCTTTTCAGCAGGCTCCTGAGTGATGACGGCCAGGCAGTCATTAACTATGACGATGCTTACGGCAGAAGGCTTTGGGAAGAAGGCCGCCGCGGATACTCTTACGGTCTGGATGCTGCTGCTGATATACGGGCTGAAGATATACGCAATACTCCTGCAGGGCTGAAGTTTTCAGTATGTATACAGGGCCGGATTTATCCTGCCGAATCCTCGCTGATAGGGCTCCATAACGTTTATAATATACTGGCTGCAATCGGGGCCGGCCTTGCCGTCGGGGTGCCGATGGAAGTGATACTGATGGGTATCAGTTCTGCCGGCAATGTCAAAGGCCGTTTCGAACGCGTGGATGTTGGCCAGCCGTTTCTGGCGGTGGTTGATTTTGCGCATACCGAGGATGCCCTTGAACGGACGATACAGACAGCGCGGGCTCTTACTGAGGGCCGGGTAATAACCGTCTTTGGTTGCGGGGGCGACCGGGACAGGGGGAAAAGACCCCGCATGGGTGAGGTAGCAACGAGATTGAGCGACCTGGTGGTCATCACCTCTGACAATCCGAGGTCTGAAGATCCGGGGGCCATCATCAGAGATATTGAAGCCGGGGCGGTCCGGAAGAACTACCTGGTCGAGCCGGACAGAAAAAAGGCGATACTGCTGGCAGTGCAGCAGACACGCAAAGAAGATCTTCTGCTGATTGCAGGCAAGGGGCATGAGGAATATCAGGAAACGGGCGGGAAAAAACAGAACTTCAGCGACAGGGAGGTGCTGCAGGAGACGATCCGGCATTGTATGAACAGGGCATAGTTCGTGCTTATGGAATGAGGGGGAAGACGCAACAGCATTATGGCATATTTGAAGACTGAGGACATACTGGCAGCAACAGGGGGAACGCTTCTCTGCGAAGGCCCCGGGGCATATACCGGTGTCTCGATCGATTCACGGACGATCGCGGACAACGAGCTCTTTGTTGCGCTTCAGGGCAGCCGCAGTGACGGCCACCAGTATCTGGCTGCTGCACTCATCCGCGGTGCCGGTGCTCTGGTGAGCATCGCCCCGCAGGAGATGCCGTCAGGGAAAACCCTTGTCCTGGTCAATGATCCACTTAAGGCGCTTCAGGCTCTTGCAGAATATCTGAGGCAGAAGCGCGCTGTCCCGGTAATTGCGGTCACCGGTACGAACGGCAAGACCACGACCAAGGAGTTGGTTGCCTCTATATTCAGTACTGAATCAGGTCAACAGAAGGTCCTCAAAACATCCGCTAATCTTAACAACCATATCGGCCTGCCTCTCTGCCTCAGCCGGATGCAGGGCGACGAAGAAGTCATGGTGCTGGAGATGGGGTCGAACGCCTCCGGAGATATCCGTCTGCTCTGTGACATTGCCAGGCCGGATTATGCGGTGATGACGAATGTAGGACCTGCCCACCTTGAAGGTTTCGGGAGCCTGGAGGCGATCAGGGCCACAGATCTTGAGGTCCTTGAATATGTCAGGACCTTTGCGGTGAACGCCGATGATCTTTTTCTTATGGCAGGGCTTGCGCAGGATGCTGCCGGCTATACCGGCAGAACCATTACGTACGGCATCGACAATCCGGCCGATGTGTCTGCCCGCGATATCCGTCTTCATGAGAAAGGTTCTGATTTTCTCCTCTGTCTGCCGGGGGGGCCGGAGGTCCCTGTTCAGCTTCAGCTCTCGGGAAGGTTTAATATTTCAAATGCCCTTGCTGCCGCTGCAATTTCCTCTGCTGCCGGAGCCCCTCCGGATTCGATCAGGAAGGGGCTTGAAGCCTTCACCGGTGTCCCCATGCGGCTCGAGATCAGAAAACTCGGCGGCATGCTGATCATCAGCGATGTCTATAACGCAAACCCCTCATCCATGCAGGAGGCGATCAGGGAACTGCTCAGGCTGAAGCGTGAAAGGACGATTGCGGTCCTCGGCGATATGCTCGAACTCGGTGCCTATGCTGAAGCAGCGCATAGCGGGATTATGACCCTGCTGAACGAGCTGAATATTACTATGCTTATCAGTGTCGGCAGGGAGATGCAGAAGGCCTCCGCAGCGTTCAGAGGCGACTGCTATAATGCTGACGACTCTTTTCAGGCCGGTGCCATACTCGCTGACCTGGCCCGGGAGGGCGATACAGTCCTTCTGAAGGGCTCGCGCGGCATGCGGATGGAGCAGGTACTGGGAGAACTTGAAACTTCTTTTGCCGGAGGCGGCGATGCTCTATAAGCTGCTCTACAGCCTCCATGATGTTTATTCCCCGCTGAATGTCTTCAGGTATATAACCTTCCGGACTGCACTTGCCATTATCACGGCGATGCTGGTCTCTCTGGTAATAGGGCCGGCGCTGATTGCCTTCCTCAGGAGGATCAGCATGACCCAGCAGATCCGGGATGACGGTCCGCAGACACACCTCAAGAAGTCAGGCACGCCGACCATGGGCGGCCTCATCATTATGATTTCGATTCTTGCGGCAGTGCTCCTCTGGGGTGATCTTGAGAACATGTACGTCTGGATCATGGTCTTTTCACTCCTTGCCTTCGGGGCGGTAGGATTTCTCGACGATTATCTCAAGGTGATCAGGAAAAACCCCAAGGGGCTGCGATCCTGGTATAAATTCGGGGCCCAGATCTGTGTGGCGGCCATTATCGGCGCGATACTCTACTTCAATCCGAAAGATCCGTATAACGATATACTGAGTATTCCTTTTTTCAAAAAATGGCTGATCGATCTGGGCTGGTTCTACATACCGTTTTCCGTGCTGGTCATTGTCGGGTCGTCAAATGCGGTGAACCTTACCGACGGCATTGACGGCCTGGCCATCGGCCTGGTCGGCATAGCGCTCTTTGCGAACATGATACTGGTCTATATATCCGGCAACGCGAAGTTTGCCTCCTACCTGCAGGTGCTGTTTCTCCAGGGGACCGGTGAACTGACAGTCATCTGCGGTGCGATGCTCGGGGGGGCGCTCGGATTTTTATGGTATAACGCATACCCGGCCGACATCTTCATGGGCGACGTTGGCTCACTTGGACTGGGTGGTGCTCTGGGGACCCTTGCCGTGATAACCAAGCACGAAATTGTCCTGGCTGTGGTCGGAGGGATATTTGTGATCGAGACGCTCTCGGTAGTTTTTCAGGTGGCTTCGTTCAAATTTACCGGGAAGCGGATATTCAGGATGGCCCCGATCCACCATCATTTTGAACTGAAGGGATGGCACGAGTCAAAGGTGATCATCCGTTTCTGGATCGTCGGAATAATGCTGGCTTTGCTCAGCCTTGCAACGCTGAAACTGAGGTGATTATGGAAAAAGGGTATATACAGTCTGACGGTCTGCAGCAGCGTCCCGGGTTGAGGAGCATTGCACCGCTCCTGCTGGCGGCCATCGTCGTGCTGGCAATGGCTGCCACGGCCTTTGCCGGTGATATAAAGTCAAAGGCTGCGGTGGTGATGGACGCCGAGACCGGGAGACTGCTCTATGCAAAAAATCCTGACCTTCGTCTGCTGCCGGCCAGCACAACCAAGCTGATGACCGCGCTTGTTGTCCTGGAGCGCGCAAAGCTCAGCGATGTGGTGACCATCAGCAAGAAAGTTTCTCTGACCCCTGCTATGCGGATCGGCCTTAAAGAGGGTGACAAGGTGACTGTCGAGACGCTGCTCTATGCAGCCCTGATGAAATCGGCTAATGATGCCACGGTTGCCCTTTCAGAGGCAGTAGCCGGCACAGAAGAGCAGTTTGTCACCCTGATGAACAGGAAGGCTATCGCCCTGGGTGCGAATGATACCCGGTTCATCAATTCAAATGGCCTGCCCGGCAAGGGACAGTATATTACGGCGTATGACCTTTCGAAGATCATGCGGGCGGCGATCAAGTACCCGGTCCTGAAAGAGATACTGAACACCAGGATTACCGAGGTCTCCACCGAGGCGGGAAAGACGATGTTTATCAAGAATACGAATAAACTGCTCTGGTCTGACGAGGAACTGCTCGGCGGCAAGACCGGGTATACGCGGCAGGCCCGCCACTGCTTTGTCTGCGCCGGCGAGCGGGCTAACGATACGATCATTGTGGCTTTGCTGGGAGCCCCGGCAAGAGACCTGCTCTGGAAGGAGTCGGAAGAACTGCTGACCTTCGGGGCCAGGGTCATGAACAAAACAGAAGAACCGGTCGTATATCTTGCCCGACAGGACAGCGAAGCGATGAGGGTCTCCCCTGCTGTCTACACGCAGGAGGAAGGCGGCAGGCCTGAAAAGATCAGGATCAGCAAGGGGAACAAGGCAAAGGGCAGAAAGACCGTTCTGGCAAAGAAGAACAAAACCTTGAAATCGTCTGCTCAGTACGCCGGGAAGAGCAGAGTGAAGGGCAAGAAAACAGTCCTTGCGGGCGGGAACAAGGCTGCAAAGTCAGCCAGTTATCAGGTCAAACAGAAACGTCTGAAGAAGACTCTCCGGGGGTCTCAGGTGGCGCAAAAAGGAATAGATGGATTTAAAGGATAAACGCGTAACAGTTGTCGGGCTTGCCCGCAGCGGGGTGGGGGCTGCAAACCTGCTTGCGGCAATGGGCGCCCGGGTAACGGTCACGGATATGAAGCCGGAGGCGGCATTACAGGAGGCGGTCGGGCAGCTGTCCCCTGCGGTGCAGCGCTCACTCGGCGGACATCCTGATGAGCTGTTTTCCTCGACGGACATGCTGGTGCTCAGTCCGGGTGTTCCGGAGATACGGCAGATTGCCGCTGCGCGTGCAAAGGCAGTGCCGGTTATCGGGGAGCTCGAGCTTGCATGGCAGATGCTGCAGAAAGCGGCAAGCGGCAAGCGGCAAGCGGCAGGACAGGAAAAGCTTCCCTTTATTGCTATCACCGGGAGCAATGGGAAATCGACAACAACGACGCTCGTAGACCTGATGCTGCGCAGGCACGGGATTACCACCGTCCTTGGCGGCAATATCGGCAGCGCGCTGTCCGAAGAATTGATGAAGCTCCTGCAGTCCGGATCAGGTATGCCTGATGCCGTCGTGGTTGAAGTCTCCAGTTTCCAGCTGGAGTCGATCGACACCTTCAGGCCTCATATCAGCGCAATACTGAATATTACGCCTGACCATATGGACCGGTATACGTCGCCGGAGGCTTACAGCCGGGCAAAGGCAAGAATATACCTGAACCAGTCATCCGGGGACTATCTGGTCCTGAATGCCGATGACCCCGAGACCATGCGGTTGCATGATTCTGAACCCCAGCTGTCAAAGGGCAATGGGCCTGTGGTGGTTTTCTTCAGCAGACGCAAACAGGTCAGTGGAGTTTATGCGAAGGACGGCATGGTATATACAACGCTGCAGACCGGGACTGCCCTCCCGCTGATAGCAGTGGAAGATATTGCATTACACGGGGTCCATAACCTGGAGAATGCCATGGCTGCTTCAGCCATGGCTCTCCTTGCAGGCTGCGCTCCCGGACCGGTTATTGACGTGCTGAAAACTTTTGCCGGCCTCGAACACCGCCTGGAATTTGTTCGGGAGCTTGCCGGTGTCCGTTATATCAATGACTCGAAAGGGACGAACGTGGATGCGGTCCTGAAATCTCTTGAGGGTTTTAGTCAGCCGGTTGTCCTGATCGCCGGCGGCCGCGACAAGTCCGGCGACTTTACCGTTCTCAGAGAAATAGTACAACAGAAGGTGAAGTCCGTCATCCTTATCGGCGAGGCGGCAGAGAAGATCGGCAAGGCCCTCGGCAATACCGTGCCGCTTATCAGTGCCGCCAGCCTGGCAGATGCGGTCCTCAGGGCCAGCCGCCTGGCAGAATCCGGAGATGTTGTCCTGCTCTCTCCTGCCTGCACGAGTTTCGATATGTTCAGGGACTTTGAGGACCGGGGCAGACAGTTCAAACAGCTGGTCCTGGAGCTGAAAGCCTGATGTCTGCGCGCGCACATATCCTGAAGTCCCATACCATCCGGACCTATGACAGGGGTCTGCTGGCTGCCATGCTGCTGCTGATCGCCTTTGGCGCGCTGATGATATACAGCTCGACTTCAGTCATTACCCCGGTGCTGGCCCGGCGGAATATCAGCGAATTTTATTATTTCAAAAGGCATATGTTCACGATGGCCCTCGGGTTCCTCGTGTTTTTCTTCACCTACCGGATCAATCCTGCGTTTCTGAAGAGGGCTGCCGTGCCCCTGCTGATCTGCTCCTTTATCCTCCTGCTGATGGTCTTCCTTCCGCATATCGGGGTGACCGCAGGCGGGGCGCGCCGCTGGATCAGGCTGTGGCCCACAACCTTTCAGCCTTCCGAACTGGTGAAACTCTCGATGGTCATATTCCTGGCCCGGTATCTCTCGATGCCCAGCTACAACCCGGACAGTTTTTCCTCTTTTGTACAGCCAATTCTGGTTATGGCCGCCTTCCAGGTTGTGTTTCTGAAACAGCCTGATTTCGGTTCGACCATGAGCCTGGCCTTTCTGACTTTTGCCATGCTTTTCATCTCCGGGATGCGGATGCGCTACATCGCCTCGGTGCTGGTGCTGGCAATTCCAATCGTCTATAAACTCGTGATGGAGCCCTACAGGCTCCGGAGGATAACCTCTTTCCTCGACCCGTGGAAAGAACCTCTGGGGAGCGGCTTTCAGCTGGTGCAATCTTTTATTGCGCTGGGAAGCGGCGGGGTTACCGGCCTGGGGCTTGGGGAGTCAAAGCAGAAACTGGCCTTTCTCCCGGCTTCCCACACCGACTTCATCTTCTGCCTGGTCGGGGAAGAACTCGGCCTGGTCGGGGCCTCGGTCCTGATCTCGCTCTTTGTCTTTCTCTTCACCCGCGGCATCTCGATCTCGAACAGATCGCAGGACAAGTTTGTCTGCTATCTTTCCTACGGCCTGACCCTGATGATATCCCTCCAGGCGCTGATTAATTTTGCGGTGGTGACCGGGCTTGTTCCGACAAAAGGCCTGCCGCTTCCCTTTCTCAGTTATGGCGGTTCGGCCCTCCTCGTCAATATGGCTGCCATCGGCTTTCTCCTGAGGATATCACGGGGGGATGAAGCAGTCCCCGAGCACGAGAACCGGACGGCGAAAATCAGGCGGATCGCCCGGAGAAATATTTACGGCGGCAAAGGGGTGCAGGCGTGAAGGTGATCATTGCAGGCGGCGGCACCGGCGGGCATCTCTTTCCCGGACTGGCGATAGCCGAGGAATTCAAAAAACGGGACAGTAATACCGAGATCGTCTTTGTCGGCACTGAACATGGTATTGAAGCCAAGATTATTCCCCGTGAGGGCTATCCTATCCGCTACCTGAGGTCACAGGGGATTGTGGGTAAATCCTTTGTTGGAAAAGTTACGGGTATGGGGGAACTCTGCCTCTCTTTTTTTGATGCCCTGAAGATTCTGAAGACCGTCAGTCCTGATATTGTGATCGGCGTCGGCGGGTATGCCTCCGGAGCGATTGTTCTGGTGGCGGACCTGAAGTCAATCCCGACGATGATACACGAGCAGAATTCGGTCCCGGGGCTGACGAACAAAATTCTTGGCAGGATCGCCAAGCGGATCTGCGTCACCTATCATGAGAGTCTGACCTCATTTCCTATGAACAAGACCTTCCTGACCGGCAATCCAATACGGCCGAAGATCCTGAAGGGAGACCGTGAGGCAGCCTGCCGGCTCTTTTCGCTGAAGCAAGACCTTTTTACCGTCTTTATCTTCGGAGGGAGCTCCGGGGCGCAGGCAATCAACAGAACTATGGTGGATGCGCTGAACCACTTATCGGACCTGAAAGAGCAGGTGCAGTTTCTGCATCAGACCGGAGACAGGGATTTTGAGAATATCCGCGATGCCTACAGAAAGACCGGGGTGAAGGGCACCGTAGCACCCTTCATCTATCAGATGGCAGAGGCCTATGCTGCAGCTGACGTCGTGGTATCCCGCGCCGGGGCCACCACGCTGGCAGAACTGACTGCGCTGGGCAAGCCGGCTATTCTTATCCCGTATCCCTATGCTGCAGGCAGGCACCAGGAGTTCAATGCCCTGAAACTGGGGGAGATGGGCGCCGCCATGGTGATGCTCGAAGATGATCTGAAAGGGGAGACCCTGGCTGCGGCGATCCGCGCAATCTATCAGAACAGCCCGCTCCAGGCAGAGATGAAGAGCGCCAGCAAAGGGCTCGGCAGGCCGGACGCCTGTGTGAAGATCGTGGATATCGCAATGAGCCTGGTGAGAAACGCATGAGTTATTATTTCTGGAGGTCTGATGTTTGAGAAATACCGGATAATCCATTTTGTCGGCATCGGCGGCATCGGTATGTCAGGCATCGCCGAGGTGCTTGCCAACCTTGGTTATGAGGTGACCGGCTCAGACCTGAAGGAGTCCGATACAACAAGGCGGCTTTCCGGCATGGGAGTGAAGGTGCATATCGGACACCGGGAGGAGCATGTCGGCAACGCCCATGTGGTGGTTATTTCCTCTGCGGTCAGTGCTGATAACCCGGAGGTGATAGCCGCAAAAAAACAGCTGGTCCCGGTTATTCCGAGGGCAGAGATGCTGGCGGAACTCGCACGGCTGAAGTACGGCATCCTGGTGGCCGGGGCACATGGCAAGACCACGACTACCTCTCTGATATCGACGGTACTCGGCTATGGCGGACTTGATCCGACGATTATCATCGGCGGGAAGCTGAAGGGCATAGGCAGCAATGCCAGGCTCGGCAGCGGAGCTTTCCTTGTCGCCGAGGCCGATGAGAGCGACGGCTCATTCCTGAAGCTCTCCCCCACGATTGCCGTGGTGACGAATATCGACCGCGAACATATGGAATTCTTCAAGGATATGGAGAGGCTGAAGGACGCTTTCCGTGCCTTCATAAACAAGGTGCCTTTTTACGGGATGGCCTTCATCTGCATCGAAAACAGCTATATCAGGGAACTGATCCCGGATATCCACCGGAGATATATAACGTACGGTTTTTCGCCGGACGCCGATATCCATGCCGCAAATATCGAGAAGTCCTTCATGGCGGTCAGCTTTGACCTGATCTACCACGGAAAGAATGAGGGCAGGTTCAGCCTTCCTGCACCGGGCATGCATAATGTACTGAATGCCCTGGCCTGCATCGGGGTTGCTCTGGAGCTCAAGATGGACGCCTCCCGGATCAATGCTGCGCTGGCGGGGTTCAGCGGCATCCACCGCCGTTTCGAGTTCAAAGGCGAGGGCAGGGGTGTCCGGGTCTATGACGACTACGGTCATCACCCGACCGAGGTGCGCGCCACGATTATGGCTGCACGCGAAAATATGAAGTACCTGGGTGCCCGGTCACAGCTTTTTGTGGTTTTTCAGCCGCACCGGTATACCAGGACTGCAGACCTGATGGATGAGTTCGCCGCCTCGTTTGATGCCGCTGACCGTACCGTGCTGCTGGATATCTACCCTGCGGGCGAACCGCCGATAGAGGGAGTCACCTCAAAGGCACTTAACCAGATGATGGGGGACAAGGGGAACAGCAATGTCTCTTACTTCAGCGACAGGGAAGAGGCGCTGCAGTATCTCCTTTCGCAGGTGGGGGAAGGTGATCTGGTTTTGACGCTCGGGGCAGGTGACGTCTGGAAAATGGGCGAACACTTTGTGGAGATGCTGCATGCTGATCAATGAGAAGGAATTGAAAGAGGCGCTGCAGGGCAGGTACCAGGGGTATATCGGCTTCGGCATATCCATGAAAGAGCATACCACTCTCGGCATCGGCGGCAGGGCAGACGTGTTTATGACTCCGGATGATCCTCTTTCGCTGCGGAACCTTATTTCGGTACTCCGGAAGAAAGGCCTGCCGTTCATGACGCTCGGCAGGGGAAGTAATCTCCTGGTCAGAGACAGCGGCATAGACGGGGCAGTGCTCTCGCTTAATACCTTTAACCGGATTGAGGTCCTGAAGGAAGGGAACAGTACGGCAGAGCTTTTTGTCGAGGCGGGCGTGCCGCTTCAGAAGCTGGTCAACTTCTGCCGCGACGCCGGTTATGCAGGGATTGAAGGCCTGACCGGGATACCCGGTACGGTGGGCGGAGCCATCTGCGGGAATGCCGGTTCCTACGGCTGCGAGATAAAGGACCTGCTCGTTTCGGTGGCGATTATGGATGCCGAGGGACGGCTCGAACGATACAAGGCCGGGGGCCTGGGGTTCAGCTACCGGCATTCTGATATACAGAAAACAGATATCGTCCTGAGCGCAAATCTCAGACTCAGGCGCGACGACAAAGGGCCGGTAGGAGAACGGACCGACCAATACTTTAATGAGAAGAAGATGACTCAGCCGATTGGTGAGCGGTCGGCCGGTTGTGTGTTTAAGAATCCCGAAGGAAAGTCTGCAGGCAGGCTGATTGATGAGGCCGGCTGCAAGGGGATGAGGCTGGGCGATATCGAAGTCAGTCAGGTCCATGCCAACTTTTTTGTGAACAGGGGAGAGGGCAGCGCAGCGGATTACACGGCCCTGATGGAAAAGATTGCCCTGGTGGTCCATGCGAGGTTCGGCGTGATGCTCGAACCTGAAATACAGGTAGCAGGCAGGGTCTGACGGAGGACGAGACTATGGACAGAAAAATGCTGAAAAAAATAAAGATCGGGGTCCTGATGGGCGGCCAGTCGGCTGAACGCGAGGTCTCGCTGCGCAGCGGTGCTGCAGTGGTCGGTGCCCTTACGTCACGCGGCTATGCAGTTAAAGCCATCGATGCCGGTCCGGACCTTGTTTCCGTACTGAAAAAAGAGAAGATCGGGCTGGCCTTCATTGCTCTGCATGGGGGGCACGGTGAGAACGGTGCTCTGCAGGGCATGCTTGAGATCATGGGCATCCCCTATACCGGCTCGGGGGTGCTTGCTTCAGCCCTGGCCATGGACAAGGAGGCCTCAAAAAAGATATTCCTTTATCACGGCATCCCGGTCCCTGCCTGCCGCATTGTCCGGCAGCAGGAGTTCAGGGCAAAGGGTTTCAGGGTCGCCACCGGTTTTAAACTCCCATGGGTTGTGAAGCCGGCGACCGAGGGGTCCAGCGTCGGCGTTGAGATTGTCAAAACCATGGACGCTGCCGGCAAGGCAGTGAAGAAGGCCTTTGCCTATGGCAGCGCGGTTGTCATCGAGCAGTATATCAAGGGGAAGGAAGTGCAGATCGCAATCCTGAACGACAGGCCTATCGGCGGGGTCGAGGTGCGGCCGTCCCTTGAGTTCTACAGTTACGAGGCCAAATACACCGCGGGGCTGACCGAGTATGTTATTCCCCCGGTGGTGGATAGCCGGACCTACAAAAAGGCGGAGGAGGCGGCCCTTGCTGCACACCGGGCGCTCGGCTGTTCCGGGGCTACCAGGGTTGATCTTATCGTCGATGACCGGAAGAAACTCTTTGTTTTGGAGGTCAATACGATTCCGGGCATGACCGAGACGAGCCTTCTGCCGAAGATTGCAGCCGCTGCCGGAATGGCTTTTCCGCTGTTGATAGAAAAGATTATGCAAGAGGTCGCTGTTTGAAGAGCATAAAGAAATTCAGGAAGAACAAGGTCGTCAGCAAGGGCAATCTGTCCGCGCGGGTTGTGCGTCTGAAACAGCTTGCCGTGATTGCAGTACCCCTGCTGACACTCCTGCTCCTGGCTTCTGCGGGGTATGCGGTTCTCCGGACTGCTTTTCCTCTCCAGCAGATACGTTTTTCAGGGAATCAGCATCTCACTGACGAGGACCTTCGGGCGCTGACCGGGCTGGGCGCAAAAGAGAATCTTGCGACCCTTTCTTCCGGTGCTGTTTTTCACAGCATGAACACCTCACCCTGGATACGGTCGGTTTCTGTCAGAAAAGAATTGCCCGGAACCCTGCATATTTTCATTAAAGAGGCTGAGCCCTTTGCCCTCCTGGACATGGGCGGCAAACATTTTATCGTTGACAACAAGGGAAAACTGCTTGAGGAACTGAAAGACAGCTCCATTCCCTTCCTCCCGGTCATAGTAGGAAACCCCTTTGAGAAAAAAGAGGTCTTCGGCGAGGCGATAATCCTGGTAAGGGCGATCAAGGACGCCGGCCTGATTTCCCGCAAGGACAGAATAGAAGTTATAGCGCATAAACAGCAGGAGATGACCGTAAACCTCGATGGCATGGTGGTGAAGGTCGGTACCGGCGACTATCATGAAAAACTGGTGAGACTGCTGGAACTTGAGGAGGAGATCAAGAGCCGGCGCATCCCCGTAGATTATATAGACCTGAGGTTTGCCAACAGAGTGGTGGTAAAGCCGGTGAATGAGGTGGTCCGCAGATGAGGCAGCATATCGTTGTGGGCCTTGATGTCGGCACTACCAAGATCTGCGGGGTCGCAGCGCAGGTGCAGGGATCCGAGATCAATCTTCTGGGCATGGGAGTCTCTCCGTCTGCAGGGCTCAGAAAAGGTATGGTGATCAATATTGACGATGCGGTCGCTTCGATAAGGACAGCCCTGGATGAGACCGAGGCCTGCAGCGGCGTCAGGGTCAGATCGGTTTCGGTCGGGATATCAGGCAGTCATGTCAGGGGTTTTGAGAGCTGTGGAGCTGTCGGCATCAGGGGCAAAGAGGTCAGCCACACAGATGTTGACCGGGCGATTGAGTCTGCCCGGGCGGTCTATATTCCTCTCGACCGTGAGGTGCTTCACGTCATCCCGACGGAATTCATCCTGGACGGGCAGGAGGGGATTACCGATCCCGTCGGCATGTCGGGTGTGAGGCTTGAGGCGAAGGTGCATATCATCACCGGTGCGGTCTCCTCAGTGCAGAACCTTCTGAAATGCTGTGAAAAGGCCGGCCTTGATGTCGTGGACCTCGTCTTTGAACCGCTAGCCTCGGCACGGGCAGCCCTCACGAGGGACGAAAAAGAGGCCGGCGTGGTGCTTGTGGATATCGGAGGCGGCACCACAGACATCGCCCTCTTCAGGGAGGGAAGCCTCAGGCATGCTGCGGTGCTCGGGGTTGGCGGCAACCATATCACGAATGATATTGCGGTCGGCCTGCGGATACAGATGGCAGAGGCGGAACGGCTGAAAAAAACGGCCGGAGCCACGGAAATCGGCCCGGACCAGGAACCGGAGGTCCAGATGACACAGGCCTGCGGTCAGGTCAGGTCTCTGCGCTGCGCTGACCTGGCGAGTATTATCCGGCCGCGGTGCGAGGAGATGCTCGAACTCGTACGGGAAGAGCTGAAACGCGGGTTTGGCTATGAGCATGCGGTGTATGGGGTGGTCCTGACCGGAGGCTCGTCCCTGCTTCGCGGTTTTGACCGCATGGCAGAGCTGGTGCTGCAGTTGCCGGTGAGGATAGGCAGGCCTGAAATCATCGGGACCCCTGAGCATGCCGTCGCCCCGGCGCTCAGAAACCCGCAGTATGCAACCGGGGTGGGCCTGGTCGCCTGTTCTTCGGTTGTTGACCGTCCCCGGATAATCCATCCGGTAAGTGCAAATAGTCTCCTCGGCAGGATGCGCCATTGGGCAAAAGATCTTTTTAAAAATGCAGAAACAATAAATCCAGACTACAAAAAAGAAGGGGGTATGGTATGTTCGAAATCGAAGAAATAAGGGGGCAGAAGGCAAAGATCAAGGTGATCGGTGTTGGTGGTGCAGGAGGCAATGCGGTCAACAACATGATAGCCTCCACACTGCAGGGGGTTGAGTTCATTGCAGCGAATACCGACCTGCAGGTGCTGGAGACCTCGCTGGCGCCGGTCAGGATTCAGATCGGCACTGAGCTGACGCGGGGTCTCGGCGCAGGCTCGAACCCTGAGATCGGCAGGCAGGCTGCCCATGAAGACCGCGAGGCGTTGATGGAGGTTATGGACGGCTGCGATATGGTCTTCATAACCGCCGGTATGGGAGGCGGCACCGGAACAGGGGCAGCACCTGTGGTCGCCAGTCTTGCCAGAGAACTCGGCATCCTGACCGTTGCGGTGGTGACCAAACCTTTTTTCTATGAAGGCAAACGCCGCCTGATCAACGCCGAAGAGGGCATGAAAGAGCTTTCGAAGCACGTGGATACGATTATTGTCATCCCGAACGACAAGATCAGCATGGTCGTGGAAAAAGGCACTCCCCTGCTGAAGTCCTTCTCGATTGCCAATGATGTTCTCAGGCAGGCGGTGCAGGGCATCTCTGATATTATCCTCGTCCCCGGCCTTATCAACGTGGATTTTGCGGATGTCAAGACGATCATGGAGAATATGGGCCGCGCAGTCATGGGTTCCGGCGTCGGCAGAGGTGAGAGGGGTGCATTCGAGGCAGCGAAACAGGCGATATCAAACCCGCTGCTTGAGGACTCCTCGATCGAGGGCGCCAAGGGCATCCTGATGAATATTACCGGTGGGATAGAGATGTCCCTCAACGAGATCAACGACGCAACCGCCCTGATCTACGATCTTGCGCACGAAGACGTCAATGTAATCTTCGGTGCGGTGGTCGACCCTGATATTAAGGACGAGGTGCGGGTGACGGTCATTGCGACCGGCTTTGAGGAGAAGAAGGAGAAAGTCCAGCTTCCGGAGATCCGGAAATGGACACCGGTCAGGGAGCCGCTGAGTTTCAAGGGCTCCGAGAGGGTCCTGGCCAAGAATATGAACTTTGATCTTGAGACGGTACAGAAAGGCAGCGACGGCTTCAAGTATGAGGAGGCCCTGGATCTGCCGACCTTCCTGAGAAAATCAGTCTAAAAGTCTTTATAGTTTCCCCCCGAGGGGCTGCCTGGTTCCCCCCAACCGGGCAGCCCCTCATCCCCCACTAAAAATATTCTTTCTGCGGGCCTCGTTTTCTCTGTAAATCGGATTCTGTTGGATTCGACCGGAAGTAGGTATTATTCTCTTGACACTGTTCTGAGCAGCAAGGTATAAAATAACTGTTTTGCCAGGGGAGTAAATTCCAAAGAAGAGGGGGGAATCTGTGCTGTCATCGCATCATCAGGGATACTCTTTCCGTGTATTTATTGTTCGCAATAATAGAACAGGCAAATTATATCGCTTCTCGGTTACCCCCATAATTAAAACTATTGTATAGAACAAAACCCCGTTGATCACGGGAATCAGGAGAAATTTTGCTGAAAGAAACGGTTTTCCAAAAATTTAATCCCGCAAATGCAGAAGCGGTATAAAAAAGAAT